>JAZRMI010000017.1:0-147374 GCA_045647405.1 Acutalibacteraceae bacterium
CTGCAAGCATTCGGCGAAACAACGGTAAACTATAACCGCGATGTTGAAATTTTCCCTGTACTTAACACGATGTTTGAAACCATTTTCGGTTCATCACCCTATAAATCGCCTACTGATATGGGTGTCAATATGGCAGGTAACTGCATATTTGACGATGAGGCTGTTTGTGATGCTGCAAAACAGGAAATTATCCGCCGCTATTATAATGCGCTTGTCAGCGTGAGACAGGGTATGGCGGACCCGAATGATGCTGCTAAAATTGAACTGCTTATGAAACAGGTCGGCGCTACAACTAATGACAGGGCAGTTGTAAAGGCGGCGCTTCAGAAAGCCGAACAAACAGGCGGTCCTGCTACGGCGTTACAGTTGTCTGACGGCAAAATTATTACAGGCAAAACTTCAAGTCTTTTGGGTGCATCTTCTTCTTTGTTGCTTAACTGCTTAAAAGAACTTGCAGGTATACCCGATGAGATTGATTTGATTTCACCAACAATAATTGAACCTATACAAAAATTAAAAACTGAAATTATGGGCAATCATAACCCCCGATTGCATACCGATGAGGTTTTGGAAGCGCTTTCGATTTGTGCAGTTACAAGCGATACTGCTAAAAAAGCATTGGAACAGGCGCATAACCTTAAAGGTCTCGAGGCGCATTCAACCGTTATACTTTCCCGTGTGGACGAAAATGTTTTCAGAAAACTCGGAATTAATATAACCTTTGAACCAAAATATCAAACTAAGAAACTTTATCATAATTAATTTTTCAAGACCGTTCTTTTCAGGACGGTCTTTTAATATGGAATAAAAAGGGTCGAAATTTGTATATATTTAACAAATATTGTAAATATTATTTTATTGAGGTTTTGGAAAATTGACAAAAATCACTTGAAAACACCTATTTTAGTTGGTATAATAATTTATATAATAAAAGAGCGCGTGGTGAAAAAATGAAGGATTTTGCAAATAAGTTTTATGATACCGTAATCACAGATGCGTATAATTATTTCGGTTCGTTTTTAAAGGGCGATACTGTATTATTTCGTGTCTGGGCGCCCAATGCACAAAAAGTGTCGGTTGTGGGTGATTTTAACGGATGGAATATAGATTCAAATCCTATGGATAGGAAAGAAAACGGAATTTTTGAAACCAAAATTAAAGGTATCGAAAACTTTGCTGTTTATAAATATGCGGTTACTGACAGTGAGGGCAAGACTGTCTTGAAGTCAGACCCGTATGCACGCCATTTTGAAACAGCGCCGAGTAATGCATCTAAAGTTTATGCAGATGACGGTTACAAATGGAATGATAAAAAATGGTTGGACAGCAAACAACCAAACTATGATAAGCCTGTCAATATTTATGAAGTACATTTAGGCTCTTGGAAAAGATATGAGGACGGAAATACATTTGACTATATAAAAGCAGGTGAGGAACTTTCACGTTACGTTAAGGATATGGGATATACCCATATTGAACTGATGCCTATTACCGAATATCCTTTTGAGGGGTCTTGGGGTTATCAGGTTACGGGTTATTTTGCGCCTACTTCCCGTTACGGAACACCAAACGATTTCAAAAAGTTCGTCGATATTATGCACCAAAATGGTATAGGTGTAATTCTCGACTGGGTGCCTGCACATTTTCCAAAAGATGAACACGGCCTTTACCGCTTTGACGGAACACCCTGTTATGAATATGCCGATTCACGCAAGGGCGAGCATAAAGAATGGGGAACGGCTGTTTTTGATTATGATAAGTTCCCTGTAAAAACTTTCTTAATTTCAAGCGCTTGCTTCTGGTTGAGAGAATTTCATATTGATGGTTTGCGTGTTGATGCGGTGGCTTCAATGCTTTACCTTGATTATAACCGCCGTGACGGTGAATGGATTGCAAATACTTACGGCGGAAGGGAAAATTTGGAAGCAATAGAGTTTTTAAAACAGGTAAACAGTGCTGCATTTGAAATCAACCCCAATGTTTTGATGATTGCTGAAGAATCTACCGCTTGGCCTATGGTAACAAAACCTGCCTATGACGGCGGACTTGGGTTTAATTACAAATGGAATATGGGTTGGATGAACGATATGCTCAGATATATGTCATTAGACCCGTTTTTTAGAAAAGACAATCACGACTGCTTGACATTTTCTTTCTTTTATGCCTTTTCAGAAAACTTTGTTTTACCGATTTCTCACGATGAAGTTGTGCACGGAAAATGTTCTATGATAAATAAAATGCCCGGAGATTATGACCAGAAGTTTGCGGGGCTTAAGGCATTTTTTGCTTATATGATGGCTCACCCTGGTAAAAAATTAATGTTTATGGGACAGGAATTTGCACAGTTTATAGAATGGAACTATAAACAACAGTTGGATTGGCTTTTGCTTGATTATGATGCCCATAAACATATGCTTGATTTCACAAAAGCTCTCAATAAATTTTATCTTAACAATCCGCCCTTGTGGGAAGTGGATTATTCTTGGGAGGGTTTTAATTGGATTTCTAATGATGATAACACCCAGAGTATTATTTCTTTCAGAAGAATTGATAAAAATGGTGATGAAATTATTGCGGTTTGCAATTTTGTTCCTGTGGGCAGAAAAAAATACCGCATAGGTGTTCCGAAAATGGGAAGTTACAGAGCGGTGTTCTGTACCGATGATATTAAATTCGGCGGCAAGACGGAAATCGCGCGCACGGGTATAAAGGCTGAAAAGAAAGCAATGCACGGATATGATTATTCGATAGAAATTGATATTCCTCCAATGTCTGTAACATATTATAAATTGCCTGCAAAGAGAAAAAAGTCATAAACGAAAAGACAAGTTTATATAATTATAAAATGTAATGTATAGGAGTGATACTTTTGAAAAGAAAAAAGTGTGTCGCAATGCTGTTGGCGGGAGGACAAGGCAGTCGTTTGGGCGTGCTGACAAGTAAAATCGCCAAACCTGCAGTTCCTTACGGCGGAAAATACAGAATTATTGATTTTCCGCTCTCTAACTGTGCCAATTCGGGAATTGATACGGTAGGAATTTTAACTCAATATAAACCGCTTGAACTTAATGATTACGTAGGCTCGGGCAAGCCTTGGGATTTGGACCGCAGTTATGGCGGTGTTCATATTTTACCTCCTTATCACGGACAAGAAGGCGGTAACTGGTATAAGGGTACTGCTAACGCTATTTATCAGAATTTGGAATTCATTGAGCGGTATAACCCGCAATATGTGTTGATACTTTCAGGCGACCATATTTATAAAATGGATTATTCGGATATGTTGGACCAGCATATCGAAAGCGGTGCTTCGTGCACTATTGCAGTCTTGGATGTTTCTCTTGAAGAGGCTTCACGCTTTGGTATTATGAACGCCCATGACGATGGCACAATATATGAATTTGAAGAAAAGCCAAAAAATCCTAAAAGCACATTGGCTTCAATGGGAATATATGTATTCAACTGGGAAAAACTCAGATATTATTTGACCGAAGACGAAAAAGATGAGAATTCATCTAATGATTTCGGAAAAAATATTATTCCTGCAATGTTGGCGCAAAATGAACTTTTAAAGGTTTACCGCTTTAACGATTATTGGAAAGATGTTGGAACGGTTGATTCTTTATGGGAGGCGAATTTAGACCTCTTAAATCCCAAAATCGACCTTAATTTAGCAGATAAAAATTGGAAAATTTATTCAAGAAATATCGGTATCCCGCCACAGTATATTTCGGCCGAAGCAGAGGTTGAAAATTCGCTTATAACCGATGGTTGCGAAATTTACGGAACGGTTGATTATTCTGTTCTTTTCAAGAATGTAACTGTTGAAGAGGGCGCTACGGTTGAATATTCATTGATAATGCCGGGTGCAGTTATCAAAAGCGGTGCTAAGGTTAGATATTCAATTATAGCCGAAAATGTGACGGTCGAAGAGGGTGCAGTTATTGGCGCAGACCCGCGTGATGCCGAAAATGGTGATTGGGGAATAGCAGTTGTAGGTGATAATCTTAAGGTTGGGAAAAACGCAAAGATTTCACCCAGTAAAATGATCACTGAAGATGTAAAGGAGGGTGAACAGATATGAGAAAATCAGCAGTTTCAGGATTGATTTTTGCCAATGCAAACGATAATATGCTTAAAAAACTGACCGCTAATCGCTCAATGGCTTCTGTGCCTTTTGGCGCCCGATACCGTATTATCGATTTTGCTCTCTCTAATCTTGTTAATGCGGGCGCAAATTCGGTCGGTATCATAACAAAAGAAAATTACCGCTCTCTTATGGACCACGTGGGTAACGGTGTTGCTTGGGATTTAGACCGTAAAAACGGCGGACTTTATATCATACCACCCTATTCTAAAACGGGTATTAAAAAATACATCGGCACAGTTTCTGCAATAAACGGTGCGTTGGACTTTCTTGAACATTGCGGAAGTGAATATATTGTGCTTTGCGATTCACAAGTAATTGCTAATATTGATATTTCATCTGCAGTTAAACAGCATAAGTCAAAAAATGCAGATATCACAGTTATATATCATAATGACCGTTTGCCGAATAATTCTTATGAAAAAATGGTGCTTGCATTAGACGGCGAATCAAGAGTTAAAAAGATTGTGTTCAATTCAAGCGAAGATAAGGTTCAATTTGGTATCGGTGTGAGTATAATAGGCAGAGAATTGCTTATAAAACTCGTAAAAGAAGCATTAACAGATGATGCGGTGAGTTTTGCTCGTGATGTTATCGCTAAGAAGACAGGTGCGCTTAAAATTTATGGTTTCGAACATAAGGAATATGTTGCGATTATGGATAATACCGCAACATATTATGATGCAAGTATGGCATTGTTCCAAAAGCCAGTCAGAGACCAACTTTTCAATAAAGAAAGACCGATTTACACCAAGGTGCGTGACGGTATGCCTACACGCTATGGCACAAAATCTGTGGTAAAAAATTCTCTGATAGGTGACGATTGCGTTATTGACGGCACTGTTAAAAACAGTATTCTTTTCAGAGGCGTTAGGGTTGAAAAAGGCGCTACGGTTGAAAACTGTGTTTTAATGCAGGAAACGGTTGTCGGCAAATACGCCTGTCTTGACAATGTTATATCAGATAAAAATGCTGTCATTGGAGAAGAAATGGTATTGAAAGGCAATTCTAAAAGACATTGCTTTGTTGAAAAAAATCAAGTTCTTTGAATAGGAGATAATTTATGAAAGTTTTATTCGCTTCAAGTGAAGCATATCCTTTTGCGATGTCGGGCGGTCTTGCCGATGTTGCGGGCGCTCTGCCTAAAGCGCTCAGAAAAAGATTCGTCGGCTGTCGTATAATATTACCGCTTTACAGTAATATTCCCGAAGAATTAAGGCAGAAAATGAATTTCATTTGTAATATCACTGTGCCTGTTTCTTGGCGCAGACAGTATTGCGGCGTATTTGAAGCGCATATGGACGGGGTTATTTATTATTTGATTGACAATCAGTATTATTTCAACCGTGAGGGACTTTACGGATTTTATGACGATGCTGAGAGATATGCCTTTTTCTCCCGTGCAGTGTTGGAAGTGATTCCGCATTTAAATTTTACGCCCGATATTATTCATTGTAATGACTGGCAGACAGCGCTGATTCCTGTTTATTTAGATGCTTTTTATAAAAATAACGATTTATATAAAAACATTAAAACAGTATTTACAATCCATAATATTCAATATCAGGGCAAGTATGGTGACGAACTTTACGGCGATGTTTTAGGACTTCCTGAAGACAGAAAAAGCATACTTGAATACGATAACTGCATAAACTTTATGAAGGGCGGAATTCAGTGCGCTGATAAGGTTACAACGGTTTCTCCCACATATTCAAGAGAGATTTTAGACCCTTATTATTCTCACGGACTTGATGCAATTCTAAAAGAATTCACCTATAAGTTGACAGGTATTGTAAACGGTATTGATACCGAGGTTTACAACCCTGAAACAGATAATTTGATTTATAAAAATTTCTCTGTAAATAATATAAAGGGTAAGGCTGTTAATAAGCAGAAATTACAAGAAGAATTGGGACTCCCTCAAAATGCTAATACCCCCGTTATCGGAATCGTAACAAGACTTGTAAAACATAAAGGTATTGACCTTGTAAAATGTGTCTTTGAGGAACTTTTAAAGGCAGATGTTCAGTTTGCGATTTTAGGTTCGGGCGAATGGGAATTTGAAAGTTTCTTTAGTGAAATGGCAGGTAAATATCCCGATAAGGTGGGTCTTAAACTTGGATTCAATCCAAAACTCGCACATTGCATTTATGCGGGAGCAGATATTTTCTTAATGCCAAGTCAGAGTGAGCCTTGCGGTTTGGCTCAGATGGTGGCTTTGCGTTACGGAACAATACCGATTGTGCGTGAAACAGGCGGTCTTAATGATACTATTAAGGACAGCGGTGACGGCGAGGGCAACGGCTTTACCTTTAAAAATTACAATGCACACGATATGCAAAATACCGTATGGCGTGCTTTGCAGGGTTACAGCGATAAAGACGGTTGGGCAACGCTCCGCAAACGTGCAATGCTCTGTGATAACAGTTGGAAAACTTCTGCAAATGCCTATATAGGACTTTATAAAGAAATAGTTGTTAAATAAATGAAAAAAGGGTTGCTAATTTTTAGTAACCCTTTTATACTATAAGGGGTGATTTAATGTTAGATATTTTAAAATCTTTGATTTTAGGTATTGTTGAGGGTATAACCGAATGGCTTCCCATAAGCAGTACGGGACATTTGATTATCGCTGACGAGTTCATAAAACTGAATATGACACCTGAATTTATGGAAATGTTCAATGTTGTAATTCAGTTAGGCGCAATTTTAGCGGTTGTGGTAATCTATTTCAAAAAAATGTGGCCGTTTAGCCTTAACAGAAATGAGCATTACATAAAGAAAGATGTAATGAGTATGTGGTTTAAGGTTGTGGTGGCAATTTTGCCTGCGGCATTAATCGGCATACCCTTTGACGATTTGTTTGAAGCAAAGTTTCATAATTATATAGTGGTTTCGCTTGCCCTTATAATTTATGGTATACTGTTTATTGTGATTGAAAAACGTAATAAAAATTTAACACCTAAGGTGTCAAGTATAAGCGAAATCAGTTATAAAACAGCCTTGCTTATCGGCTGTTTTCAAGCACTTTCTTTAATACCCGGTACTTCAAGAAGCGGTTCTACTATATTGGGTGCAATTTTAATCGGCGTTTCCCGTGTCGCTGCGGCAGAATTTAGTTTTTATATGGCAGTGCCTGTAATGTTTGGCGCAAGTTTTATAAAACTTTTAAAATTCGGTTTAGATTTTGAAACGGGCGAACTTTTGATTTTGGCAGTAGGTATGATTTCGGCATTTATCGTGTCGGTTATAGCAATAAAATTCCTTATAAGTTATATCAAAAAACGTGACTTTACCGTTTTCGGATATTATCGGATAGTTTTAGGTATTATAGTTTTGTTGTGGTTTCTTGTAAGATAAAGGAGAATGTAAAATGATTCATAAGAAGTTAGAATTAAAAGAATATTTTGAATTTTTGGGTGAAAATAACGCTAATCCAACATTAGATATCTATTTACCTTACGATTCAATGGGAAGAAACGATAGAAAAAGACCTTGCCTTTTGATTTGTCCGGGTGGTGGATACGGCGCTTGCTCTTTGCGTGAGAGTGAGCCGATTGCGCTTGAATTTTTGCCCGAAGGTTTTAATGTGTTTATATTAGATTATACTTGCGCCCCTGCAAGATTTCCGACACAAATTCGTGAAGTTGCGGCGGCTATGGAAGTTATTCATCAAAATTCTGAGGATTGGCATTGTGATACTTCAAAGGTTTCAATTATTGGCTTTTCTGCAGGGGGACATCTTGCAGCGCATTATTCGACAATGTTCGACTGTAAGGAAGTAAGAGAAGTTTTCCCTGAAAGCAAAGCGGTAAACGGCTCGGTTCTTTGTTATCCTGTTATCACTGCATTAGAGGGAAAATGTCATTCGGGAAGTTTTAATAATCTCGTTGGTCATTATCCGTTAACCGAAGAAGAAATGGATTATTTTTGTTGTGACAGATGTGTGAATGAGAAAACTCCGCCCGCATTTATCTGGCACACCTTTGCAGATAATGCAGTTCCCGTAAAAAGCAGTTTGCTTTATGCTGAGGCTTTGGAAAAATATAATATTCCGTTTGAACTTCAGATTTATCCTCAGGGCGGTCACGGTCTTTCAACCTGTACTTATGAAACTCATAATGAATTAGGTGAGTCAACTGTTTATAACGGCAAGTGGATAGGTCAGGTTAAAGGTTGGTTTAAACTGATGAAATTATCATAAATCAAAATGCGATGAGATTAAATCTCATCGCATTTTTTATAATATGTTTTTAAGTTGTTCTAAACAGTTTATTTCATAAGTTGATTCGTATTTTGGTTTTGTTTTTTCGGGGTTATACCAACAACTGTCAAAACCCGAGTTTATAGCGCCCAGAATATCAGAACTCTGGCTGTCGCCGATAACCAATATTTTTGATTTATCCTTTTCGGGAATGTTTTCAATCACGAAATCAAAATATTCTTTTTCGGGTTTTTGGTGATTGGCGTCCTCTGAAACAAACACCTTGTCAAAATAAGGCTCCAAACCCGATTCTTTTATACGGCGGTACTGTGTAGTAGAAAGTCCGTTAGTTGTGGCATAGAGTTTATATCCTTTTTCTTTCAGGTAGTCGAGAATTTCAAAAGCACCGTCAACCGTATAATACCCCTCGGATAGAAACTGCACATATTCTTCGGAAAGAGTGGCAGTATCGCATGTTTTATTAAAGGTTTCGCAAAAAGTTTTGAAACGTCCCTCAAAAATCTCGCTTTTTTGGATTTCTCCTCGCTCAAATCTTTCCCAAAAACTTCGGTTTATCTGAGAATAGGTTTTAACGGCAAAGTCATCGCAAGGAAGATTGTGCTTTTCCAAAACTTTTTTTACTGCAACCTTTTCCGCCATATTAAAATCAAGCAGAGTGTTGTCTAAATCAAGAAAAAGTGAAGTGTATTTCATTATAAATTTTTGGCTAATTCCTTTATATATTCTCTTAATTCGTCTTTGGTTTCGGGGTGGGTGAGTCCAACTTCAATATTAGCCTTTAAAATACCGAATTTGTTGCCCATATCATAGCGTGTACCGCTAAAGTCAACACCAATCATACCTTTGGTCTTAGCAATCTGACACATAGCGTCGGTCAACTGAAGTTCGTTTCCCGCACCCAATGGGGTGTGTTCCAAAATATCAAAAATTTCGCTTTCAAGCACGCATCTGCCAAGTATAGAATAGTTTGAAAACTTTTCTTCCAAACTGGGCTTTTCAATCATATCGCTTACGGCATAATTGATATCGTCGAGTTTTTCTACCTTTAGTGAAGAATATTTAACGATAAGATTATCAGAAACTTCCTTTATGCCGACAACGCTTTTGCCAAAGGCTTCATAAGCGTTTATAAGTTCGCTTATGGCAGGAACTTCGCCTATAATAACATCATCTCCGTAAAGAACAGCAAAAGGTTCATCACCTACAAACTGTTTTGCGCGAAGGACGGCATCACCGAGACCTCGTGTTTCTTTTTGGCGAAGATAATATATGTTAGCTAAATTAGCAAGGTCGTTGAGTTCTTTTAAAGTGTCAGTTCTGCCACGTTTTTCAAGCATATTTTCAAGTTCAACCGAATGGTCGAAATGGTCTTCAATTACACCTTTTCCTCGGTTTGTTATAATTAAAATATCGGTAATACCCGCTTTTACAGCCTCTTCAACAATATATTGAATGGCGGGTTTATCCACAATGGGAAGCATTTCTTTCGGACAGGATTTTGAGGCGGGTAAAACTCTTGTACCAAGACCTGCCGCTGGGATTATCGCTTTTCTGATTTTCATAGTTTATCACTCCTAAATTAATGTCATAATTATAGTAGGAATATATTGCACGGCAAATACGCCGATAAAGAATAAGAAGAAATTGACTCCGCCTTTTTTACGGAAATCATATTCAAAATCATCACTTGATTTTTTTATCTCTTTTATGGTATTTACGGTGTGGTTTTTATACCAATAATCACCGAAAAGGGCACAGATTAATCTTATTGCTATTGATAAGACACCGCCGATAAAAGATGCCATTACAACAGCACCGCTGATTTCGTTCATATGCGCCATCATATTTTGGATTAGTTCTTGATATGTTGCAGAATCCCCAATACCAAGATTGTAAATTGTGTTATTAAAGGGAATCGCAAGCAGACTTGAAATTACGGTTAAAACACCTGCAATTATTCCGTTTTTATACATTTTTCTTGATAAAAACCAACCGCAAGGAAAGAGAAATGCCATAAAGTTCCAAGAGATTTTGTTATGTTTATTGAGTTTTGCGAATTTAGGGATGTAACGCATTGTGTTAGAAACAACAAAGTTACGGGCATCTTTGGCTGTGACATCCTCATCAATTAAGTATTCTTCGGGAACACCGCCAAAAAAGTCAATTTCGGGGAAACTTGCAAAAGGGGAATTGTCATTATCGGTATGCGATGCGGTTTTTGGCGGTTCGGGGATATTTTCCGCTTCTTTCTTTTTAATTTTATCATATTGGTTTTGGGTGCCGTGTAATTCTTCCAAAGCACAGTGACCTGTGTAGTTATAACATTCTCTGTGGTGAGGAGCGCCGCATACAGGGCAGTAAACCACATCATCTTCTTCAAAAAGGTATGCGTGGCATAGCGCACACGAAATACCCTTGTTTTCGCTACTCATAAGGTTACTCCTTTAAAAAGGTTGATTTTTTCAAAAACTTTATCAAAATATTCATTGCCGTAATTATGGAAAAGACCGTCTTTTATCATTTTTTTAAGTTCGGTCTCGGTTACCCATTTTGCCTCGGCAACTTCTGTTTTTTGCAATCTTAGATTTTGCTTTTCGATATCACAGGTAATTGCCCACACATCAAGTAATGAATTGCGCCTTTTAAGACGGAGAATTTTTTTGAGTGTTTTCTCGTCAGAGCAAATACCCAATTCCTCAAAAAGTTCACGCTTTGCTGCTATAAAAGAACTCTCACCCGAAATAGCCGCACCGCCTGTTGCCGCCCATTCGCCGGGCATAAGTCTTTTACTGTCACTTCGGCGTTGGATTAAAATTCTACCGTCGGGTGACACAATCCAAATATGAACAACTAAATGATATTCTCCGGGTTTTAAGAAACATTTTCCTCTGACTGTGGTTTTGCCTGTGGCATCGCCGTTTTCATTAAGTATGTCCCAAATTTCTGTTCTCATATCTTCTTATAATTTCCCTCAACTGTTATATACTAAATCATTATACCAATAATATAAAAAAAATTCAACAATTTATATCTTTACTATTGTAAAAATTGAATGTTTGTGTTAAAATTAATCTTGTTAGAAGCGCATTGCGTGTCGGAATGTGCGAATGGGCGGGTCCTGTGCGACGGGATGCTACGAACCATGTCAGGCGGGGAACCGAGCAGCATTAAGTAGATTTTTCTGTGCGCCGCAGTAAATCGGCTCATTCGTGCATTCGGATGCGCAAGTTTTTTATGATTATAAAATAAAGGGAGTTTAAATATGGCTTATCAGGCTTTATACCGTAAATACCGTCCGAAAACCTTTTCGGATGTTATAGGGCAAGAGCATATAACCGAAACTTTAAAAAATGAATTAGCCGAGGGTAAAACCGTCCACGCTTACCTCTTTACAGGAACTCGCGGAACGGGTAAAACAACCTGTGCTAAAATTTTGGCAAATGCGGTAAACTGCCTTGGTTTGAAAGATGGCAATCCCTGTTTGGAATGTGAAAGTTGTAAAACCGTAATTGACGGTACTAACACCGATATAGTTGAAATCGATGCTGCTTCAAATAACAGTGTTGACAGTATACGTGAACTCAGAGAAAGAATAAGTTTTGCGCCTGCTTCGTCTAAATACCGTGTTTATATAATCGACGAGGTTCATATGCTGTCCCTCAGTGCATTTAATGCCTTGCTAAAAACTTTGGAAGAGCCGCCTAAACACGTAATTTTCATTTTAGCAACAACCGAAGTTCATAAACTCCCTGCTACTATTTTGTCCCGTTGTCAGCGTTTTGATTTCAGAAGAATTGAAACTTCAAAAATTTGTGAAAGATTGCAAATAATAGCAAAAGAGGAAAATTTAACCTTAACGGACGATGCGGCAACCTTGATTGCGGCTGCGGCTGACGGTGGTATGCGTGATGCCTTGTCAATTCTTGATTTGTGCGCTTCAAGCAGTAAAAACATTGACGAGGGCATTGTTGAAAGTGTTTGCGCTATGGCAGGTAATGATTATCTCTTGGAATTGGCTGATTTTATAAAATCAAGGGATACCGAAAACGCACTTTTGATGCTTGACAAACTCCATAATTCTTCTGTGGATATGTTGCGCCTTCTTGGAGAACTTATATCTCATTACAGAGATTTGATGATAATAAAAACGGTTAAGTCTGAGAGTCGGCCGATAGTATGTTCTCTCTCTCGGCTTAAATCTTTGGAAAAACAGGCAGAAGATTATGATATTAAGGATATAATTTACACTTTAAATATTTTGCAAAATTCTAATGCCTTAATGCAAAACGGCAACCGCCGTTGTGAAATGGAAATGGCAATTATCAAACTTTTCAATCCATCACTTTCGGTTGATTTGGAATCGCTTGAGAGAAGAATTTCCTTATTGGAAAACGGTGTCGTAAAAACACCTCAAAAACCAAATGCGGAAGTGGAAGATGAAATTCCTTTGCCGAGTGAACCTGTGAAAGAGGACACAGAAATCAAGGAAACAAAATCTTCTGACGATGCGGATTTGGCTGAAAACTGGGATGAAATAATAAATATTCTGAGAACTACCAGTCCTCTAATTGCAGGGGTTTTAGTTGATTCAAAGGCATATATCAAAGGGGACTATCTTTTGATAGATGCAAAAAATTCTCAGTTTAAAACGCTCATAAATTCTGCCGGCGGTATGTATAAGGATAGTATCAGAAAAGCGGCACAGCAGGTTTTGGGTGCAACCTATAAATTAGGACCTTATAACGCAAAAAAACAAGCGGAACTTAAAGACCCGTTATTGTCTTTAGCAGATAAATTAAAAGAATTAGAAATGAATTAGGAGAAAACATTATGAAAGTTAGACTTCCAAACTCGGGCGGTCCCGGAAATATGAATCAAATGCTTAAACAAGCGCAGAAAATGCAAGAAGATATGGCTAATTTGCAGGCTGACCTTGAGCAAAGAGAATTTACTGCCACTTCGGGTGGCGGTATGGTTGAAGTTACCGTTGACGGAAAACATCTTATAAAAAGCATTAAGATAAACCCCGATGCTGTTGACCCTGACGATAGTGAGATGCTTGAAGACCTTATCACAGTTGCTGTGAATGAGGCGATTTCTAATGCAATTAAAACATCTGAAGAAGAAATGGGCGCTATAACAGGCGGTCTTAATCTGCCTGGAATGTTTTAATTATGGCTAATTATAATATAGCACCGCTAAACGAACTTATAGCGCAGTTTGAACGGTTGCCTGGGATTGGTAAAAAGACGGCACAGCGTCTGGCTTTTAACATTTTGGAACAACCACCCGAAAGAGCGCAAAAGTTTGCAGAAGCGCTTGTCAATGCCCGTAAAAAAATTCATTTTTGCAGTGTTTGTCAAGGTTTCACAGACCTTGACAGATGCACAATCTGTGCCGACGGTGCCCGTGACCGCTCGGTTATTTGTGTTGTTGCAGAACCTAAGGATGTTATGGCATTCGAGAGAACAAGAGAATTTACCGGTACATATCATGTGCTTCACGGTGTTATTTCACCAATGGACGGCATAGGTCCTGATAATTTAAAAATTAAGGAACTGATGTCTCGCCTTTCTTCAAACGAAGTTAAAGAAATTATTATGGCAACTAATCCGACTGTTGAGGGTGAGGCAACCGCAAGTTATATATCCCGTCTTGTTAAACCGATGGGGATAAAGGTTACCCGTCTCGCTTACGGAATCCCTGTCGGCGGTGACCTTGAATATGCTGACGAATTTACATTAGCCCGTGCTTTAGAGGGCAGAAACGAGATTTGATAATGACACAGGAAAAAATTAACCGTATTAATGAATTGGCACGCAAACAAAAAGCGCAAGGTCTTACCGAAGAAGAAAAGCAAGAACAGTATATTCTCCGCAGAGAATATATTGATTCTTTTAAACAAAGCCTTGTAAGTCAACTTGAAAATACTTATATTGTTGAGCCTGACGGAACTAAAAAGAAAGTGACACGCAAAGATGAAGATACTTGTAACTGACGGTGTAACACTGCAATCAAATAACGACTTACCGCTCGATTGCCTTTATAGTTTTGGTGAAGTGATAATATTTGATAATATTCAATATGATGAACTTTTAGAGCAGGTAAAAGATGTTGATATCATTCTTTGCAATAAAACCGAAATTGATAGAAAAGTTATGGAAAGCGCACCGAATTTAAAGTATATCGGAATTTTTGCGACGGGATACAATAATATTGATATTAAGTGTGCAAAAGAAAAGGATATCGTTGTTTGCAATGCAGGAAGTTATTCCACTAATGCCGTGGCGCAACAGGTAATAGCGTATATTTTAAACCATTATACAAAAATCACACAGTATGATGCTTTTGTAAAGCAAGGCGGATGGCAAAATTCCGCCGTTTTTTCACCGCTTATTTATACAACAGATGAAGTTTACGGTAAAACTATTGGGTTGATTGGTTACGGTAATATCGCAAAAGCAGTGGAAAAAGCGGTAGTGGCGCTTGGTATGAACGTTTTGGTATATACGAGAACGGTTATAGAAAATGATAAAAAGTTTGTTCCACTTGATTATCTTTTGCAAAATAGTGATGTGATATCGGTTCATTGTCCTTTGAATGAACAAAGTCGAGATATGTTTAATGAACAAACATTTAATAGATGCAAAGACGGTGCATTTTTTATAAATACTGCAAGAGGCGGTGTGATGGATGAAAAAGCATTGTTTGATGCACTAACAAGTGGTAAACTTTCGGGTGCGGCGATTGATGTCTTGAAGAGTGAACCAATGAATAAAGACTGCCCGTTAATTAATGCTAAAAATATAATAATTACTCCGCATACAAGTTGGGCTCCGCTTGCCACAAGAGAGCGTCTCTTGAAAATTGTTTGTCAAAATATTGATGCTTTTTTAAACGGTACACCCCAGAATAATGTTGTAAAGTAGGTGCTCAATTGTTTTCAAGGATAAAAAGTGTTGGTATTTTCGGTATAGATTCTTATATGATAGAGGTGGAAGCCGATATTTCTAACGGACTTCCGTCTTTTGATATTGTAGGTCTTCCCGATACTGCTGTAAAAGAATCCCGTGACAGGGTTCGTGCCGCAATTAAAAATTGCGGTTTTAAGTTTCCTGTTTCGAGAATAACCGTCAATTTAGCCCCTGCCGACCGTAAAAAAGAGGGTTCGGTTTATGATTTGCCTGTACTTCTTGCTATTTTAAAGGCATCGGGACAGTTAAAGGCTGATCTGGATGATTGCGTAACTATCGGCGAAGTTGCTCTTGACGGAATGTTGCGTCAGGTGAACGGAGTATTGGCTATTGCTATTACTGCCCATCAAAACGGTGTAAAAAATCTTTTCGTTCCAAAACAAAACGCTTCTGAGGCGGCTGTTATTGAGGGGATAAATGTATATGGTGTTGAAAATATCAAAGAGATTATCGACCACCTCAGTGGTGATAAACTAATTGAAAAACAACCAGAGACTAAAATCAAGGATTACAGTGAGGTAAGAGTGCCTGATTTTAGTGATGTTAAAGGGCAGGTTGCCGCTAAAAAAGCGTTGGAAGTGGCGGCTGCCGGCGGACATAACATAATTTTGGTGGGTCCTCCGGGCGCGGGCAAGAGTATGCTTGCTAAGAGACTTCCGGGAATTTTGCCCGAAATGACCTTTGAGGAATCTATCGAGACCACAAAAATTCATTCGGTTGCGGGTACTCTTGACAGTAAAGAACCGTTTGTGTCTGTTCGTCCGTTCCGTTCACCGCATCATACGGTTTCGGTTGCAGGTATGGCGGGCGGCGGAAGTGTGCCAAAACCCGGTGAAATTTCTTTAGCGCATAATGGTGTTCTGTTTTTGGACGAACTTCCTGAGTTCAGGCGTGATGTTATGGAAGCGTTACGACAGCCTTTGGAAGACGGAAAGGTGACAATTTCCCGTGTGGCAGGTTCGCTTACATATCCGAGTTCTATAATGCTTGTTGCGGCGATGAATCCTTGCCCTTGCGGATTTTTCGGTCATCCGACGAGGAACTGTACTTGCACACAAAATGCAGTACATAAATATTTGAATAAAATTTCAGGCCCTATGCTTGACAGGATTGATTTACACGTTGAGGTTCCGCCTGTGGAATATACTGCTCTTAATTCCAAACAAGCCGAAGAAACTTCGGCAGAAATAAAGAAAAGAGTTGATAAAGCCCGCAAAATTCAGATGGAGCGTTATAAGGGAACAGATATTACCTGTAATGCAAGGCTCACACCTGATTTGCTTAAAAAATACTGTATTTTAACCGATGATGCCTCAAATTATTTAGAGTTGGCATTTGAAAGACTTGGTATGTCTGCAAGGGCGTATGACAGAATTTTAAAGGTTGCAAGAACCATTGCCGACCTTGATGAAAGCAAAATAATTGAAAAACAGCATATATTTTCTGCAATATCTTTCAGAAGTCTTGATAGGAAATATTGGAATGCATAAAACAAGCAGTCACTTTTTAGTGACTGCTTGCTTTTATTTTATATAATTCTTCTGTTGCAAGGCGGGTTTTAGCGACTATATCGCCCTTGTCTTTTGGGAGGCAGTAATATAAAATTTTGCTATCGCCTATGCATATAACATCGCCGATTTCATACCAATAGTAATCGGCGTATAAACTGTAGGACAGTTCTGGCGGTTGTTTATAGTCGAGTTTGCCGTCAGCACCTGTTAAATGGAAACCGTCTTTATTATGAACAAGTTTTCCGAAACCGATGTTGTAAATTTTTTTAGTGTCTTTCATCATTAAAATTTCAACTTCGGTTTCAAGGTTATATTCGCCTGAGAGGATTTCATTTTTAACACATTCTCTCTCCCAAGCATACCAATCGGGGATATGGGGAAATTCTGTATCCCCGTTTACCGCTTTCATAAAACCGTTTTCTGTGAGTTCATAAGTCTTACCGCAATTTTCACATATAAGGTGTATCCCTTTGCCGACAGTTTTGCCCTCCTTTTTGCAGTGAGGACATTTATATAATACTCGGTTTAAATAATCTGCACGGAAATTTTCTTTGATTAAGATATTATTTTCCTGTTGCCATTTAAAGTTGTCAAAAGAAAATTGATTCTTTAAAATTTGGTTTATTTCTTCATAAGACTTCTCTTTGATTTCTTCAGGGGAAAGCAGATATTCCATATCGGCGGAAATTTTTGTTTTCCTTGTTTGCAGATTATTATAAAGCGGATCGTATGCAAAAGCGCCGTATGTTTTAATCATAATAACAGGTACTGCTAATTTTTTTATAAGTTTTCCAAGACTTTCGGGCAGAGGGGTGGCGGTGCCGTCAAAACTGTAACTCGCTTCGGGATACATCAAAACCGAGGTTTTGTTTTTCTTTATACAGTGAAAAATGTCACGGACTAAAACGCTGTCGCTCACGAATTTTTGAGTTGGGATACAACCTATTAACCGCATAAGCAGATTTTTTCCAACAAACCCGTCAGAAGTCATAACAATATTATATCTTTTTGGGTATAATAACGCCGATGCTATTTTTAAGTCAATAAAACTTGAATGATTCATCAGTATTAAGGCAGGTTCTTTTTTAGAAAGTTTTTCCATGCCGATTTTTTGATATCTGAATTTAACCGAAAGCAAGGTGAAAAAACCTAAAACCCTTATAACAGTTGCTAATAAGAAACTGGGTTTCATAGGTTTTTTATGTTGCTTAGGTTTTAAGTTTATTATTTCGCTATATTCTTTTTTCACGATTTTAATTTTCATTTTATCTCACCTTAAATAATATACCATAAATCTTTATTTAGGGCAATATAAAGAATATTCCACTTACAGTAGAGTTTGAATTTTAAGTGTAGAATTATAAAAACAGCCTTTAGGGTGAAATTTATTTGCTTTGATATATAATTTATTTATAAAAATCAAAAGAGGTATAATATGAAGTACAAAATTGTTGCAGATTCTTCGGTTGATATGCTTGATTTAAAACAAGTTCCTTTTGGTATAGCACCGTTGAAAATTATAACAGATAAGAAAGAATATGTTGATAACGACAACTTGAATGTAAAACAAATGACCGATGAACTTTCAAATTATAAAGGTCGTTCTTCTACATCGTGTCCGTCGGTTAATGACTGGCTTGATGCTTTCGGTGAGAGTGAATATGTTTTTTGTATTACAATTACAAGCGGACTTTCGGGAAGTTATAATTCGGCTTGTGTTGCTAAAGATGAATATGAGAAAATGTACCCTGAGCGTAAGGTTTTTGTTATAGATTCGCTTTCAGCGGGACCTGAACTTAAACTTATAGCAGAAAAAATTGAAGAATTAATTTCAAATGGATTGGAATTTTCTCAGATTTGTACCGAAATTAAAGAATATCAAAACAAAACCAATCTTTTGTTTTGTTTAGAGTCTTTAACCAATCTTGCAAATAACGGCAGAGTGAGCAGTACAGTTGCAAAGATTGCGGGAATTTTGGGTATTAGGTTAATTGGTAAAGCAAGTGCAGTCGGTCAACTTGAACCGCTTAATAAGAGTCGAGGAGAAAAGAAAGCGTTAGCGTCAATTATAAATATTATGAAAGATATGGGTTATAACGGCGGAAAGGTAAGAATTGCACATTGCTTTAATGCACCATTTGTTAATATGATTGTTTCGTCTTTGAAACAAGAATCGAATGCAAAAGATATTGAAGTTTATTCAACAAAAGGACTTTGCAGTTTCTATGCCGAAAAAGGTGGAATTTTAATAGGTTTTGAAAATTAAAAAAGGCGGTTAAAACCGCCTTTTTTTAGTTAGAATATTTGAATGTAATCAGTCCGTATATTAAGATAATCGCAATTATTACAGGTAAGATATAAGTAATATAACCTCTCATCCATTTTGCAATTTTAAGTCCTTTGCCTTGGTTTGCCTCATCTGTGAAGTTTTTCCAACCCCAACCGTAACGGGATACACAGAAGAGTATGAATATAAGTGAGCCTAAAGGTAACATAATGTTACTTACAATGAAGTCTTCAAAATCCATAATGTTTGTTTTTGCACCAAACGGCTGTATAAATGAAAGAAGATTTGAACCCAACGCGCAAGGCAAAGACAGGATGAACATAGCAACTGCGTTGATAAGACAAGCCTTTTTTCTTGAAATTTTAAATATGTCAATAGTGCAGGAAATTATGTTTTCAAATACTGCAAAAACGGTTGATAATGCCGCAAATGACATAAATACAAAGAAAAGACTTCCCCAAACCCTACCAAAAGGTAAATTATTGAAAATGTTGGGCAAAGTTATGAAAATGAGGTTTGGTCCTGCATCAACCGAAATATTATAAGCAAAGGCGGCAGGGAAGATAATAAGTCCCGAAGTGAAAGCCACGAATGTGTCAAGTGTTGCAACATTCACAGCCTCGCCTAAAAGCGAACGTTTTTTATCGAGATAACTACCGAAGATTGCCATAGAGCCAATACCAAGACTCAGTGTGAAGAATGCTTGATTCATAGCGCCTACGATAACATTACCAACGCCCACCTCTTGCATATTTTCAAGGCTTGGCAAGAGATAAAATTTCAAACCCTCTTTACCACCCGGTAAGAATATGCTGTTTATGGCTAAGATAACCATAATTACCAATAATGCCAGCATCATATATTTTGTTATGCGTTCAACACCTTTTTGAAGTCCCAAAGCACATACCAAAAAACCGATAATAACCACAATTCCCATATAAATGATTGCAGATGCAGGGTCTGCTAACATATCGTTATAAATAAGTTTAACTGCTTCGGGCGTAGTGTTTTGAAATTCGCCTGTTGCCATTTTTATAAAATAGTTAAGCATCCAGCCTGAAACGGTGGTATAAAACATCATCAGTAAATAGTTGCCTGCAAAAGCACCGTAACCATGAAGATGCCATTTAGAGCCTTTAGGCTCAAGTTGTTTATACATTGCCGCAGGGCTTTTTTGACTCGACCTGCCGAGCGCAAATTCCATTGTTAAAATAGGAAGTCCCATAATAACAAGGAAAAACAGATAAATCAGCACGAAAGCACTTCCGCCGAATTTACCCACCATATAAGGAAACTTCCAAACATTTCCAATTCCGATCGCACAGCCCGCACTTAAAAGTATAAAGCCTAAACGACTTCCTAATTTTTCTCTATCCATTTTCTCCTCCTTGAGTTTGTTAACTTATTTAATATATCATATAACAGTTTTTTTATCAACAATAAAAATTTATCTTGATTTTTATTATTAGATATATTATAATGATATGGCATTTGGAGAGATGGCTGAGCTGGTCTAAGGCGCACGATTGGAAATCGTGTGTGCGTTAATAGCGCACCGGGGGTTCGAATCCCCCTCTCTCCGCCAAAAAATAACCGCAACTTGTATTAAAGTTGCGGTTATTTTTTTTAAAATATATATTCCTTATTCGTAATCTACAACGTCAACCCAAGAGAGCAAGAATTCACGTTCGTGTTCATTTCCTTTAACAGATTGCGAAGCAGCAACGATAGGCATCCATTTCTGAACATACTGTTTAGCAGTATTGCTTTTTTTACAGAACAAATCAAGATATTTTTTAGCACCGTCAATATCATCATTCAAGCAGAACAACAAATAAGTACGTGCTACGTCAGCAGAAGCGTTACCCTGAGTTGCGTGAGACCAGTCGAGGATATAGGGAGTACCGTCTTCGGCAATAATAATGTTAGAGGGGTTAAAGTCTCCGTGGCAAACCTTGTTATGCTTAGGCATACCTTCAAGGCGGGTATGCAAATCATAACGGGTTGTTGCATCCAATTCAGTTGCAGAAATCTTACGGTTCATCTTATCTTTGAGTTTATTAAGCAGAGGGCTTTTCTTTTCGTGAACAGAAAGTTGAAGGTCAACCAAAAGTTCAAGATATTCATCCTTTTTATCTTGGTTTTCTTCCATAAGTTGAGCCAAGGTCTTGCCTTCGATAAATTCGGATACGATAGCCCATTTGCCGTCAACCACAGTTACTTCTAATATTTTTGGGATATTAAGGCCTGTTTCTTCTATTCTTGCTTGATTGAGCGCTTCATTCAAAACATCAGCCTTAGAATAATCTTCGTTAAATACTTTTACGCATCTATCACCGTCACAGTAGATTGTTTTATTATTTCTTACTGCAATTACTTTTTCTAATTTCATTTTAATTTACCTCCCTAATTATTCTTTTACGCAGTCAACTTCTGTTGTTTTTGCGAAGTCAGCGGGGGTTGGCTTTTTCACTTCTTCAAAGTGATTTCCGTAGTAAGCATTGAGGTACATTTGCTTAATTTCGCTCATAAGCGGATAACGGGGGTTAGCACCTGTGCATTGGTCGTCGAATGCCTGCTCTACCATATCGTCAAGACGAGCGAGGAAATCGTTTTCGTCTATGCCATAATCTTTAATGGTTTCTTTAATGCCAACTTTAGCCTTGAGGTCATTGATTGCCTTGATAAGATTTTCAAGTTTTTCTTCATCAGTCTTACCGCCGAGGCCTAAATAATCGGCAATTTCAGCATAACGTGCAAGGGTATGCGGATGGTCATATTGTGAGAAGGTACCCATCTTTATAGGTGCTTCGCAAGCATTGAAACGGAGAACTTCTTCAATCATAAGAGCGTTTGCAACACCGTGGGGAAGATGGTGGAAAGCACCAAGTTTGTGAGCCATTGAGTGACAAATTCCAAGGAATGCATTTGCAAATGCCATACCTGCCATAGTAGCGGCGTTAGCCATCTTTTCACGAGCTTCAATATCGGTCTGACCGTTTTCGTATGCACGGGGTAAATATTTGAAAATATTTTTAAGAGCCTGTAATGCGAGACCGTCGGTATAATCAGTAGCGAGCATTGCCGCATAAGCCTCAACTGCGTGTGTTACAGCGTCGATACCTGATGCTGCGGTAAGTCCTTTAGGTGCGCTCATATGGAAATCGGTATCAATGATTGCCATATTCGGAAGAAGTTCATAGTCTGCAAGAGGATATTTAACGCCTGTGTCACCGTCTGTGATAACTGCAAAAGGAGTAACTTCAGAACCTGTACCTGCAGAGGTAGGAACAGCGATAAAGTATGCTTTTTCACCCATTTTCGGGAAGGTGTATACACGCTTGCGGATATCAATAAAGCGCATTGCCATATCCATAAAGTCTGCTTCGGGGTGTTCATAGAGAACCCACATAATCTTAGCGGCGTCCATAGCACTACCGCCGCCGAGAGCGATGATGGTGTCAGGCTGGAATGCTGCCATCTGTTTTGCGCCGTCCTGAGCGTTTTTAAGTGTAGGGTCGGGTTGAACATCAAAGAAAGTAGTATGAGCAATGCCCATCTCGTCAAGTTTGTCTGTAATCGGCTTGGTGTAGCCATTCTCATAAAGGAAAGTGTCGGTTACGATAAATGCTTTTTTAGCACCGCGTACACTGCGAAGTTCATCCAACGCTACCGGCAAACATCCTTTTTTGATATATACCTTTTCAGGTGCTCTGAACCAAAGCATATTTTCCCTTCTTTCTGCTACTGTTTTGATATTTAAGAGGTGTTTTACACCTACGTTGTCAGATACTGAGTTACCGCCCCAAGAACCGCAACCGAGAGTGAGTGACGGAGCGAGTTTGAAGTTGTAAAGGTCACCGATACCGCCGTGGGAAGAAGGAGTGTTAACAAGGATACGACAGGTCTTCATGCGAGCTGCAAAATCAGCAAGTTTCTCTTGCTCGGTAACTTCGTTGAGGTAAACGCTGGAGGTGTGGCCGTAACCACCATCAGCAACAAGCTGTTCAGCCTTATCAAGTGCATCGCCGAAGTCTTTTGCCTTGTACATAGCAAGAACAGGGCTGAGTTTCTCGTGAGCAAATTCTTCAGAAAGTTCTACACTCTCAACTTCACCGATAAGAATTTTAGTTCCTTCAGGAACAGTAACGCCTGAAAGTTCTGCAATTTTAGCGGCTTTTTGTCCAACAATTTTTGCATTGAGGGCGCCGTTGATAATGATTGTTTTACGAACTTTTTCGGTTTCTTTAGGATCAAGGAAGTAGCATCCGCGAGTGGCGAACTCTTCCTTAACAGCATCGTAGATGCTTTCAAGAACGATAACAGACTGCTCAGAAGCGCAGATCATACCGTTATCAAAGGTTTTAGAATGGATGATGGAGTTTACTGCCAAGAGAATGTCAGCAGATTCATCAATAAAAGCAGGAGTGTTACCTGCGCCAACGCCGAGTGCGGGCTTACCGCTGGAGTATGCAGCTTTAACCATTCCGGGACCACCGGTAGCGAGGATGATGTCAGCCTCTTTCATTACGGTGTTGGTCATTTCGAGCGAAGGAACGTCGATCCAGTCGATGATGCCTTCGGGAGCACCGGCAGCAACTGCAGCTTCAAGAACTAACTTTGCAGCAGCGATGGTGCTGTTCTTTGCACGGGGGTGAGGGCTGATGATGATAGCATTACGAGTTTTGAGAGCAATTAAGCACTTGAAGATTGCGGTAGATGTGGGGTTAGAGGTAGGAATAACTGCAGCGATTACGCCGATGGGTTCTGCAATCTTCTTAATACCAAACGCTTTATCTTCTTCGATAACACCGCAGGTCTTGGTGTCTTTATATGCATTGTAAATATATTCGGAAGCGTAGTTATTCTTGATTACCTTATCTTCTACGATTCCCATTCCGGTTTCTTCCACAGCCATCTTTGCAAGAGGGATTCTTGCTTTATTAGCAGCAGATGCGGCAGCCAAGAAGATTTTATCTACCTGTTCCTGAGTATAGGTAGCAAATATTTTTTGCGCTTCTCTTATGCGTTCAATGGCTTCAGTCAATTTTTCAACACTGTCTACCATTAAATAGTTCTTGTTGTCCATTTTTATAGCCTCCTGAAAGAATATATGTCATTTTTCAAACTGTTAATATTTTAACAATCATTCTTGATTTTGTGAATTCTTAAAAAAGATAACCAGGGTTATCAAAATTGATAACCCTGGTTTTTTTATCATAAATGTTTTCTTTTTGATTCAGATAATTCGGTAATAAACTGTTGGTCTAAGTCTGTGAGTTTATAACCGTTTTTATAAATTAAAACATCTTTATAAATTTTTTTGTTTTCTTGGCATTTTACTTGTTTTAAGTTATACTTCTCAAGTAGACTTTTAGGTACAGGAGACACCCACATAAAAGTTTCGGTATTGGTGGAAAGCAAATCAAACTGGCTTGCTCTTTCAAAAATGAAAATTCTGCGGTTGATGTTATCGGGCAATTCTTCCTTTACAACCTTTGAAAGTGGCATAGACGGCACATAGGGGTCTGCGTGAGCAATCTCAATATAATCTGCCAAATCGTTAAAAGATATTGTATCTTTTTTTGCCAAAGGACTATCTTTACTCATTATAAGAGAATATGTGAATTCCGTAACGAGTTCATAATAAAAATCTTTTTCCTCAAGCATTGATTTGAAATATTCATCATAATTTTCGGCATATCGGATAATACCGAGTTTATAATCGTGATTGAGCATATTATGAATTGTGCGCTGAGAGTTAGTTTCTTTATAAAAAATTTCGGCTCCCTCTTTTGAAAGGGAATTTGAAAACTTAGCAAAGGCTTCTGAAATATAGCAAGCACGGGGGACCGAAATGGAGAATTTTTGTTTTTTGGGCGCTCCCTCTTTGTAAAATTTCTCTACTGCATCAATCTGTCCTAAAATACCTTTTGCAAAATTTATAAATTCTTCTCCGTCGGGTGTTAGTTTCATACCGTTCTGAGTGCGGTCGAAAATAACAATACCAAGGTCTGTTTCCAGTTCTTTTATAGAACGGCTGATGTTAGGTGCTGCAATAAGTAATACTTCTGATGCCTTACTGAGAGAGCCTGATTTTGCAACTTCAAGTGCGTGTTTCATATGTAATAGATTCAACATTTCCACCGCCAATTTATATTTTTTATATTATAACATTTTTTGCAGACAAAATCAATCGTATTGACCACATAAAGCGTTGATTGTGGAAATAATTTATGGTATAATCTGACTATATAATGTTAACGGAGAAACGTTATGACAATGAAATTATTTTTCGGGGCGATAACTAAATTTTTATTTGGTGTTATTTTGGTTGGATTATTGATATTTTTGCCCGCAGGAAGTTTTTTGTTTTTTAACGGATGGCTGTTTATGGCTATTCTGTTTGTTCCGATGTTTATTGCGGGTTTGGTAATGATGTTTAAAAATCCTGAATTGTTAAGAAAACGGCTTAATGCAAAGGAAAAAGATAGCGAGCAAGGTCTGGTTGTGAAATTGAGCGGACTTATGTTTTTAGCGGGTTTTATTGTTGCGGGGTTGGGTTTTCGTTTTAATTGGTATACTCTGCCGAGACCTGTAATATTCATTTTTGCGTCGGTGTTTCTTATAGCATATATTTTTTATGCAGAGGTTTTAAGGGAAAATACATATCTCAGCCGAACTATTGAACTGCAGGAAAATCAAAAGGTGATTGTTACAGGGTTATATGGTGTTGTAAGACACCCAATGTATAGCGTGACGTTGCTTTTGTTTTTATCAATGCCGTTGGTGTTAGGGTCAATATATTCGTTTTTGATATTTCTTGCATATCCGTTTATAATTGTCAAAAGAATTAAAAATGAAGAAGAGTTTCTTGAAAAAGAACTTGACGGTTACCGTGAGTATAAACAAAAGGTGAAATACCGTTTAGTGCCGTTTGTTTGGTAGATAAAATCAGTCATCTATATATGTAAACCGTTTAAATGTTTTACCGTCACGCTCTACGGTTTCTTCCCACATTGAAAGCGGGCGTGCCCAGAGTTCTTTTTCACCGTAAAGTGCTCTGTAAATAACAGTTTGTTCTAATGTTTCGCTGTTTTTGGCAATTCCTATAACTTCATATTCGTTGCCTTTGAAATGGCGGTATTTTCCTAATTTAATCATTTTATAACTCCTTTAAAGAAGCCACCCGAAAGGGTGGCTTTTGGTTTAATCGTCGCTGTAACGTCTACATCTGCAACCGAAAAATATTAAAATCAGCACAATAGCGAGGGCCAAACCGATAGCAAAGATTGCCAAAGGAATCATTGCTTCAACGATTGTGGTAACAAACATTGCACCCAATATAGCGCCTACAACCAATGCTAAGGCGATTGCCAAAACAGCAAGCACTCTATTAACACAAAAACGTGTTGCACATGAACACTCGGTTGCATTTCTGCCAGAACATCTATCGTCGTACATACTTCCACACCCTTTTTAAATTTAGACTCGAGTCAATAACATTATATGCGAAAGTAAGACAGGCGTTATTCTTATTTCATAAATTCATACATTGTGCGGTAGCACATATAAACATCAAATTTAGCGGTTGTTTCAAACGGTGCGTGCATTGAAAGTACAGGAACACCCAAATCAACAACATCAACACCCATATTAGCAATAAACATAGCAACAGTTCCGCCGCCGCCAAGGTCAACCTTACCGAGTTCGCCTGTTTGCCATACGATATTTTCTTTATCAAGCATATTGCGGACTTCTGCAACATATTCAGCCGATGCGTCAGAGGTGCCTGATTTGCCGCGTGAGCCTGTAAACTTAGTCACAACCACGCCGTAATTAAGCATAGATGCATTTTTTCTTTCCATAACATCTTGGAAAGTGGGGTCAAGACCTGCATTAACATCAGCAGAAAGGCATTTTGAGTTGCGAAGTGCAACTGTAGCATCAACATTCTGCATTTTAGCAATATCACCGATTACAAAACGCAAAAAGTCAGATTCAAGACCTGTATTACCTGCAGAGCCAACTTCTTCCTTGTCGGCAAGAATAACCAAAGCGGTCTTCTGTGGGTTTTCAACATCCAAAATTGCAGTTAATGCAGGATAAGCGCAAACTCTGTCGTCCTGACCGTAAGCGCCGATAAGCGAACGGTCAAAACCTATATCGCAAGATTTATGAGCAGGCACCATTTCAAGTTCTGCTGATAAGAAGTCTTCTTCGGTTATTCCGTATTTTTCATTTAGAAGTTTTAAAATATTAAGTTTTACAAGTTCGCTTCCCTCGTCTGACTTAAAGGGATGGGAACCTACTAATACATTAAGTTCCTCGCCTTTGATACCCTCTGCTAAAGTGCGCTTGTTTTGTTCGGTTGCAAGGTGGGGTAAAAGGTCGTTTATAACAAATTTAGGTTCGTCATCCTTTTCACCAATGCAAACCTCTTTAATACTGCCGTCTTTCATAGCAAATACGCCGTGAAGTGCAAGTGGTACAGCAGTCCATTGATATTTTCTGATGCCGCCGTAATAATGGGTTTTAAAGAGTGCTAAATCAACATCTTCATACAAAGGGTTGGCTTTAAGGTCTATTCGAGGCGAGTCAATATGTGCGGCGGTAATCCTCACACCTTTATCGGCAGTTTCTTTACCTATTACCGCAAAAGCGACGGTCTTGCCACGATTGTTAAAATAAACCTTTTCGCCTGCATTATATTTTTCACCGATTACAAAAGGTTTGAAGCCTTTTTTCTCTGCAAGCGAGATTGCAGTTTTCACTGCTTCACGCTCGGTTTTGGCATTGTCAAGAAACTTTTTATAGTCTTCGCAATAACTGTCTGCTAAATCGAGTATTTCTTTTTCGCATTTCAGTCTGCCGTTTTTACGGGTATAGAATAAATCTTCTTTGAGTTTTTTGATATCGCTCATAACTTTTCTCCTGACTTTATAATTTGGTTTAAAATTTGGCTGAACTCTTTAATAAAAGTATCTTCATTTTCATTGTTATATATTATATAGTCTGCATTTTTTATATAAAAATCATCACTTTTTCCTGCAGACATACGCAAAACTGCTTCGTCGTGGGTTAAACCGTCTCTTTGGATAATGCGTTTAAGTCTGATTTCTTTATCACTCAGCACAGCAACCGTTTTGAAACAAATACTATCCAGTCCGCTTTCAAAGAGGGTTGGAGCATCAAGTAAAACTTTGTTTTCCTGTGTTTCGTTCATAACAAGTTCTTTTATAAACGGAAAAATAGTTTTATTAAGCAACTCGGTGTTCTGATGTGTAGAAAAAGCAATCTTTGCAAGTCTTTTACGGTCGAGAGTTTGGTCAGAGTTTAAAATTTCTTCTCCGAAAACTGATACTAACGCCGCCAATCCATCACTGCCTTTTTGGACAGCAATGCGAGATAGTTTATCGCAATCGACGGGTTTTATTCCCATCAAAGAGCAAATTTTGCTTGCACTGCTCTTGCCTGAGCCTGTAGGACCTGTAAGTCCGATTATAATACTCATAATTTAATCACCTTGAATGCTGCGGCACGGATAAGGCGGTTATATACCGCAAGCCCGATGCCGTCTTTTTTCGGTGCGTGAACATAAACTGCCGAAACACCCAATTTATCAACCTCTCTTAAAACAGCAAAAAGTTGTTTAGCAAGGGTGGACTGGTCTTTTGAAGTGCCGTAAATGATTTTCTTAATTTTTATATTTTCACTCTCTTCGCTAAAACAGACGGCAACGGCATTTTCCTTTGTGTTGACAAAATCAGCAAAGTTTTCGCCCTCAACTAAAAAAGTCTGTGTTTCGGGTGCGTAATGCTTGTATTTCATACCGGGCGAGGAGGCTTTTTCGCCTGAATGAAGTTCTGAAAGTACGGCTTTATCAACCGTAATATCGGGTAAAACTTCTTTTAACTGCTCTAACGTTACTGCACCCGGTCTTAAAAGAATGGGGTGTTCTCCTGTGAGAGTTATAACAGTAGATTCCACACCTACAGTACATTCTTCGCCCAAAACCACAGCGTCAATTTTTCCGTCCAAGTCGTTTATAACATGGGTTGCGGTTGTGGGGCTCGGTTTGCCTGAAGCATTAGCCGACGGCGCCGCTAACGGAAGACCGCTTACAGAAATAATATCTCTTGCGGCCTTATTTGCAGGCATTCTAACTGCAACTGTCTCGAGTCCTGCTGAAACGCTATCACTTATTTTATCGGTTTTTTTGAGAATCATTGTTAGTGGTCCGGGCCAGAATTTTTTTGCACATTCAAATGCACTTTCAGGTATATCGTATGCCACTTCGTTTAGCATATTTATATCCGATATATGAACGATAAGCGGATTGTCCTGCGGTCTGCCTTTGGCGGAAAAAACCGATTTTATAGCATTATTATCATAGGCACTTGCCGCA
Organism: Acutalibacteraceae bacterium; assembly: GCA_045647405.1. Classification (GTDB taxonomy): domain Bacteria; phylum Bacillota; class Clostridia; order Oscillospirales; family Acutalibacteraceae; genus UBA737. The sequence goes on from JAZRMI010000017.1 coordinate 29,553, forward strand.
AGCCCGTAAACCGTTTCGGTGGGGATTGCCACAATACCGCCGTTTTTTAAAATATCTGCGGCGGTTTGGATACCTTTTTTATCAGCATTAAGCCTTTGTGTTATCATTTATGACTGTTCCTCTGCTTTTAGGGCTTCTGTACGGTAATGGGTTATAAGTGCGTCAACAACTTCTTCCATATCACCGTTTAAAACCTGTTCTAATTTATAAAGGGTGAGACCGATTCTGTGGTCGGTCACTCTGCCTTGAGGGTAGTTATAGGTGCGGATTCTTTCGCTTCTGTCACCCGTGCCGACCTGACTTTTACGGTCGGAAGCGATGGCTTCGTCGTGTTCACGCTGAGCAGCATCTAAAAGACGGGCACGCAAAATTTTAAGCGCTTTATCCTTATTTTTAAACTGACTGCGTTCATCCTGACATTCAACCACAGTTCCTGTGGGAATATGGGTGACACGGATTGCAGAAGAAGTTTTATTGATGTGCTGACCGCCTGCGCCTGATGAACGGAAAGTATCAATTTTAAGGTCGGCAGGGTTGATTTCAAGTTCAACATCATCGGCTTCGGGCAAAACTGCAACAGTTACAGTCGAGGTATGAATACGGCCTTGTGTTTCAGTATCCGGCACACGCTGAACTCTGTGAACACCGCTTTCATACTTAAAGCGTGAATATGCGCCGTGCCCCTCAATCATAAAACTGATTTCTTTATATCCGCCGAGTTCGGTTTCGTTAGCGTTGCTTACCTCAATCTGCCAACGCTTTGACTCAGCATACATTGAATACATACGGAAAAGCGAGCCTGCAAACAAAGCGGCTTCTTCACCGCCTGCTCCGCCTCGAATTTCGATAATAACATTCTTGTCATCATTGGGGTCTTTGGGAAGTAAAAGAATTTTCAATTCATCAGCAAAAACGGCTATATTTTCTTTAGCAGTTTTTAGTTCTTCTTCTGCCAACTCTTTGAAGTCTTTATCAATATTAGGTTCGCTTAAAAGTTCTAATGCTTCTTTTTCCGCTTGCTTTGCTGAAGTATACTCACGGTATTTTTCAACAATAGGGGAAAGTTCGCTATGCTCTTTCATAAGTTTTCGGAATAATTCATTATTAGACGCAACATCAGGTCTTGTAAGTTCTATTCCAATCTGTTCAAAACGGTTTACAACCGATTCCAATTTATCAAACACTAATTATCACCATCTGCTCTGATTATTTTTTTCAGACTTTTTTCAGCCTTAACTCTTGGGACCATTACTTCGTGTCCACAACCGTCGCAACGCAGGCGAAAGTCCATTCCAATACGGGTTACGGTAAAAATATCGTTACCGCAAGGATGCTTTTTCTTCATTAAAAGTTTGTCACCGATACGAATATCCAAAACTTTCCCTCCGTTACATAATTATACAATTTATATTATATAACAATTTTTAAAAAAAGGCAACAAAAAACCTTTTCGGGTTTATCCGAAAAGGTTTTTACATTTACTCTCCTAACAAAGCGGCGCCGATTATACCAGCATCGTTGCCGAGTTCAGCAATTTTAAACTGTGTGATTTTGGTCTGATATTCAAAGCCGTATTCATTCTGTTCGACGAGTTTAATAAGAGGTTTCAAAAGATAATCGCCCTCACCGCAAACACCGCCGCCGATACAAAGCACTTCGGGTTGGAAAATATTAACTAAGTTTGCGAGACCGCAAGCAAGGTAGGAAATATATTCGTCAACCACTTCTTTGCCTGCTTTATCACCTTTTTTAGAGGCATCGAAAGCAGTTCTGCCGTTTGCCTTATTGATGTCGCCATTAACCATTTCCCACATAACAGTATCTTTGGTTTCCAATAACTTTTCTTTTGTCATATTTATAAGTCCTGTAGCAGAACTGTATGCTTCGAAACAGCCTTTTCTGCCACAAGTGCAAGGTCTGCCACCGAATTCAATTACGGTATGTCCGAGTTCGGCACCTGAATAGTTAAATCCCGAATAGAGTTTTCCTCCGATTACGATACCTCCGCCAACGCCTGTGCCTAAGGTTATCATAACTATATCACTGCAACCCCTGCCTGCGCCGGCTTTAGCCTCTGCTAAAGCCGCTGCATTAGCATCATTTTCAATATAAACTTTTTTAAGCGGGATACGCTTTTTAAGTTCGTCCGCTATGGGGTAGTTTTCCATACGAACATTGTTAGAGTATTTTACCATTCCGTTTTCGGGGTCAACCGAACCCGGTGTGGCAATGCCTGCCGCCGCAATATCGTCAAATGTTAAATTTGCACGCTCAACAAGTGACACGCACAGATTAGCCATATCGTCAATAATCTCGGAGGTTGGTCTTTCTTTCTTGGTTGGCACTTTGTCTTTCAAAATAATTTTATAATTTTCGTCAACAATGCCGATAGCAATATTAGTTCCGCCGAGGTCTATTCCTAAATAATACATAAAATCACCAAACCTTAATTTTACTTAATTATACCAATTTTACGCTTAAATGTAAAGCCATAAATTATATTATACATAAAAATCACAGATAGTTATATTGAATTGTAATTTTTGTGATGATATACTGTAAATGATAGAAAATAGTAGGAGGTTGCAGAATGAAATACATCGTAAACGGAAAAATTATTTTGCCCGACGGAATAATTGAGGGCATGGCTTTGGCTTTTGATAAGAAAATTTGCGGGTTAACCGAAAAAGCGGATATTCCTGAAGGTGCGGAAATTATCGATGCATGCGGTGGATATGTTTCACCCGGACTTGTTGATATACACATTCACGGTTATTTGGGTGAAGATACTTCTGACGGCAAGGCAGAGGGTATAAAAACTATGGCAAACGGCATAATGAAAAACGGTGTTACTTCATGGTGCCCGACTACTATGACCGTTTCAATGGAAGAAATCAATACAGCACTTGATGTTGTGCGTTCTTTAAAAGAAGAAAGCAAGGATTGGCAGGGCGCTGAAATCTTGGGTGTAAACCTTGAGGGCCCGTTTATTAATCCTAAGAAAAAAGGCGCTCAGGCTGAAACACATATTAAAGCCCCTGATGCTAAATTTGTTATAGACAATGCAGATATCATTTCGATTGCAACTATGGCGCCCGAAATGGACGGCGCTTTGGAGGCTATAAAGGAAATTCGTGAAAAGTGCAATGTTAAGGTTTCGGTAGGGCATACAGATGCCACTTTTGAAGAAACTATTGCAGGTATTGATGCAGGGGCAAGCAATATCACCCATTTATTTAATGCTCAAACTCCGTTGCACCATCGCAATCCTGGTGTTGTGGGAGCGGCATTATTAAAGGATGTCACCACAGAACTTATTGCTGATACTTTCCATGTACATAAAGGACTTTTTGAATTGGTTGCCCGTATCAAAGGTGATAATCTTGTGCTTATTACTGACTGTACCCGTGCAGGCGGTATGCCCGACGGCGAATATACGTTGGGCGGTCAAAAAATTATAGTAAACGGCATTGAATGTCTTTTGGAAGACGGCACAATAGCGGGAAGTGTTCTTAAACTTAATAATGCTGTAAAAAATGTAAGAGATAATACAGATTTGCCGTTTTGGAAAGTTGTTGCTGCCGCAAGTCTTAACCCTGCAAAAGCAATAGGTGTAGATGACCGTAAGGGTTCACTTGAATACGGTAAAGATGCAGATATTATTATTACGGATAATGATTTCAATATTCAAAAAACAATTATTGGAGGAGAAGTTAAGTATGAATCTTAAATTTAATGCAAAATTAGACCCCTCATTTCAGCCAATGGCACTTGTTTACAAAGATTTTGTTGAAAGAGCAACAAAAGCAAATGGTGAAAAATTAGTTATCGGTATTGAACGCAATAACGGTTATATTTCTGCTTTTGAAACGGTTGTTTTCCCTGACGGTACAGGTCACGATGAAGAAAACATCGGTATGATTGAAAGAATCGTTAAAACTCTTTTATGGGTTAGAGGCGGTTATAAGGTTATTATTGCAGGCTCTAAGATTGTTTATGAGGGTATTGCAAAGGCATACGCTAAAGACGGCGAGCGTGCTTTTGATAATGACTTTATGGCAGGTGTTTATGAAAAGGAATTCCAGTGTGTTTGGTGTCCGATAGAGGATGCGCCGAAAACACAGGAATCTGCAACACCCGTTGGACGTCATCTTGACGGTTGCCGTATCGGTTTCGATGCGGGCGGAAGCGACCGTAAAGTAAGTGCTGTTATCGACGGTGAAAGTGTATATTCCGAAGAGGTTGTTTGGTTCCCGAAAATCAATTCAGACCCGCAGTATCAATATGACGGAATTTTATCTGCTATGAAATCTGCTGCAGAGCATTTACCGAGGGTTGATGCAATCGGTGTATCATCAGCAGGTGTTTATGTTGATAATCGTATAATGGTTGCATCTCTTTTCCTTAAAGTTTCAAAAGAAGATTTTGAAAAAAGAGTTAAGAATATGTATATTGATATCGCTAAAGAATTTGGCGATGTTCCGCTTGAAGTTGCAAATGACGGTGATGTTACCGCTTTGGCAGGCGCTATGGACTTAAATGACGATTCTGTTTTGGGTATCGCTATGGGCACAAGTGAAGCAGGCGGTTATGTTGATAACACAGGTAATATCACAGGCTGGCTCAATGAATTGGCATTTGTTCCTGTTGATTATTCTAAAGATGCAATGGTTGACGAATGGTCGGGTGACTATGGTTGCGGTGTTAAGTATTTCTCTCAAGACGCCGTTATAAAACTTGCTCCCGCCGCCGGAATTGAACTTGACGAAAGCCTTTCACCTGCTGAAAAGTTAAAGGTTGTTCAAGGTCTTATGAGTGAAAATGACCCTCGTGCTGCCGCCATTTATGATACAATCGGTGTTTACTTTGGTTATGCTATTGCATATTATAGCCTTTTCTATGATATCAAGCACGTTCTCATTATGGGCCGTGTTACTTCAGGTGAGGGCGGAGTGATTATTCTTGACCGTGCAAATGAAGTTTTAAAGAATGAATTCCCCGAACTTGCAAGCAAGTGTAAATTACATATTCCTGATGAAAAATCAAGAAGAGTCGGTCAGTCGGTAGCGGCTGCAAGTCTTCCTGAAATTAAGTAATTTTTCAAGAGCAAGGATATTTTCCTTGCTCTTATTTTTGGTGTTGACATTGGCGCTTTAAAGTGTTAAAATGTTAAAGTGAAATTTATAATGCTCTTTAAGGGGTAGAAATATGGTAGTTACTGATTTTTTAGAAAAAAATGCAAGACTTTACGGACAGGAAGTGGCTTTGGTTGAAGTCAATCCGTCTGAAGAAAGGGATAGTGCGGTGACTTGGCGCGAGGCAAGTTTAATTGAAAGCACAAATGGTGCGCCTTACCGCCGAGAAATGACCTGGTCTGATTTTGACCGCAAGGCAAACAGATTTGCAAACTTGCTTTTGAGCAGAGGTTTTAAAAGAGAAACCAAGGTTGCAATTCTTTTAATGAATTCACTTGAGTGGTTGCCCATTTATTTCGGTATTTTAAAAGCGGGATGTATTGCCGTTCCGCTTAACTTCCGTTATTCAGGTGAGGAGATTAAATACTGTCTTGATTTGGCTGACTGTGAGGTTTTGGTTTTCGGTCCTGAATTTGTCGGCAGATTGGATACGGTTTATAATCAGTTGCCTAAAATCAAAACAATGCTTTATGTCGGCGATGATACACCGTCTTATGCGGAAGACTGCAATATTCTTACAACCTTCTGTTCAACGAGTGCGCCTCCCGTAGCGCTTTGCGAAGAAGATTATGCCGCAATTTATTTTTCTTCGGGCACAACAGGGTTTCCAAAAGCGATTTTACACCGTCATAGGTCTTTGGTATCTTCTTGTCTTACTGAACAAAAGCATCATTCACAGACAAGGGAAGATGTGTTTTTATGTATACCTCCGTTATACCATACAGGCGCTAAAATGCACTGGTTCGGCAGTCTCTTGTCGGGCAGTAAAGCGGTTTTGCTTCGTGGTGTTAAACCTGAATGGATTTTGCGGACAGTTACTGAAGAAAAATGCACTATAGTTTGGCTTTTGGTGCCGTGGGCACAGGATTTGCTTGATGCTATTGATTCTGGAAAGGTGAAGTTAGAAGATTATCTTTTGTCTCAATGGCGTTTGATGCATATTGGTGCGCAACCTGTACCACCGAGCCTTATTCGCCGTTGGCTTAAAATTTTTCCTAACCATCAGTATGACACAAATTACGGACTTAGTGAATCAATAGGTCCGGGATGTGTGCATCTCGGGGTTGAGAATGTAGATAAAGTTGGCGCAATCGGTAAAGCGGGTTACCTTTGGGAAATTCGCATTGTGGACGAAAAAGGTAATGAAGTAGCACAGGGTGATATCGGTGAACTTGCAGTTAAAGGTCCCGGTGTTATGGATTGCTATTATAAAAACGAGCAAGCCACTAACGAAATTTTGAAAGACGGTTGGCTTTATACAGGCGATATGGCAAGAATGGATGAAGACGGTTTCATCTATCTTGTTGACCGTAAAAAAGATGTTGTAATATCGGGCGGTGAAAATATTTACCCCGTTCAGATTGAAAATTTACTTCGCAAGTTCCAAAAGGTTAAGGATGTTGCGGTAATCGGTCTTCCTGATTCTCGCTTGGGTGAAATTGCCACCGCTATCGTGGAAGTAAAAGAGGGAATGGACTGTACCGAGGAAGATATTAACGAATTTTGCAAAGAACTTCCTCGATATACAAGACCGAGAAAAATTATATTTGATAAAGTGCCCCGTAACCCAACGGGTAAGATTGAAAAACCTGCACTTCGCAAAAAATACTGTCCTGATGGACTTGTTGAGGCGCAAATCAAGAATTAGTTAGGAGACTTAATATGAGCCGTAACGTGAAAACTTCATATCGTTGGTTCATTTTAGCCACATCGGTAATAGCAATGTTGTTTGCTGGAATTATTTATGCTTGGTCAATTCTCAAAGTGCCTTTTGCGGAAGATTTTGGCTGGAAAGCGGAGCAACTTTCCCTTAACTTCACCCTTACTATGTGCTTTTTTTGCGTGGGCGGTCTTTTGGGTAGTTATTTATCCCGTAAAATAGGTGTGAAATCAGTGGAGCTTGTTTCGGCTGTTTTGGCAGGAAGCGGTATGGCATTTACAGGTTTTTTGGACGGTAACAGTGTGGCAATGCTATATCTTACCTATGCTGTTATGGCAGGACTTGGTATCGGCATTGCTTACAATGTGATAATTTCTACTGTCAGTGTGTGGTTCCCCGATAAAAAAGGTTTTTGTACGGGTTGTCTTATGATGGGATTTGGCGCAAGTTCGCTTATCCTTGGCAATGTTGCGGATTTGCTTTTTAAAAGCAGTTTTGGCTTTAAAGGTACATACATTATTTTAGGAATTGCGCTTTTTGCAGTTTTGGCTATGGTGAGTCTTTGTTTGAAACGTCCCGATACGGATGTTGTTTTGCCCAAACCTGTGAAAAAAGCAATCAGCCATTCGGAAGATTTTGAGCAACAGGATTATTCCACAAATGATATGCTAAAACGCTTTTCTTTTTGGCGTGCTTTTGCTCTATTAACCTTTGCTACGGCTGTTGGTAATTCGGTTATCAGTTTTGCTCGTGATTTGGCGCTTTCGGTTGGCGCAGGGGTAGCATTAGCCACCACTCTTGTGGGTGTATTAGCGGTTTGCAACGGCTTGGGAAGAATTCTTACCGGCGCTTTGTTTGATTGGCTTGGCAGAAAAAAGACTATGTTTATCGCTACGGTTTTAACCATAGTCGCAGCAGGAACAACCTTGCTGTCTGTAATAATTGCTTCTTTGCCAATATGTATTATAGGACTTTGCTTAACCGGATTGTCTTATGGTTCTTGTCCAACAATGGTTACTTCGTTTGTGTCAAGTTTTTACGGACAAAAGCATTTCGCAACGAATTTTAGTATAATGAACTGCAATCTTATTTTTGCATCATTTATAGCAACCGCTTGTAGTAACTTGTTGAACTCTTTCGGTAGTTATACAGCGCCCTTTATTTTACTTCTAACCCTTGCGGTTATGGCTTTGATTCTTAATTTAAGCATTAAGCGTCCGTAAAACACTATTTTTAGTTGATTTTAGTAGAGTTTTGTTATAAAATAATAAATTATAATATTTTATATATTCTATAGAGGTGTAAAAAATGAAAAAACTTATGCTCGGTAATGAAGCGGTAGCACGCGGTCTTTACGAGGCAGGATGTTCATTTGTTTCAAGTTACCCGGGAACACCAAGTACAGAAATTACTGAATATGCTGCAAAATATCAAGAAATATATGCCGAATGGGCACCTAATGAAAAGGTTGCTATGGAGTCGGCTTTTGGTGCAAGTCTTGCAGGCAAAAGAAGTTTTTGCGGTATGAAACACGTTGGTGTGAATGTTGCGGCAGACCCGCTTTTCACTATTGCATATACAGGTGTAAACGGCGGTCTTATTATCGGTGTTGCAGATGACCCGGGTATGCATTCTTCACAGAATGAACAGGATTCCCGTCATTATGCGATTGCATCTAAAATCCCGATGTTAGAGCCTGCTGATTCGGCAGAATCTATTGCTTTTATTAAAGAGGCATACGAGATTTCAGAAAAATTTGATACACCTATTTTTATTAAAATGTGTACCCGTGTGGCACACTCTCAAAGCGTTGTTGAAGAAAACGAAAGAGTTTTGCCCGAACAGAAAGTTTATGAAAAAGACGGCGCTAAATACATAATGATGCCCGGTAACGCAAAACGCCGTCATCCAATTGTTGAGCAGAGAACTTTAAAACTTACAGAATACGCCGAAACTTCCTTTGTAAACCGTGTTGAAGACGGCGAAGATAATTCTGTTGGTATAATCACTTCTTCAACAAGTTATCAGTATGTTAAAGAGGTTTGCGGTGATAAATACCCTGTTTTGAAACTCGGTATGATTAACCCGTTGCCTGTAAATAAAATCAAAGATTTTGCAAAAATGGTGGAAAAGGTTATCGTTGTTGAAGAACTTGACGGCATAATCGAAAGCCATTGCAAGAATATCGGTGTTGATGTAACAGGCAAAGAAATGTTCGGTTTGATTGGTGAATTTAGTCAGAATCTTGTTGCAGAAAAATTAGGTTTTGATGTTCCAAAAGGTGCGATTTTGGATGAGAATGTTCCAATGCGTCCGCCTGTAATGTGTGCAGGCTGTCCGCACAGAGGTCTTTTCTATACCTTAAAGAAAAATAAACTCACTGTTATGGGTGATATCGGTTGTTATACTTTGGGAGCGGTAGCGCCTTTGAATGCTATTGACAGTACAATCTGTATGGGTGCTTCGGTTTCAGGACTTCACGGCTTTAACAAGGCAAACGAGGGCAAGACTGACGGTAATACTGTTGCGGTTATCGGTGATTCCACCTTTATGCATTCGGGTGTGACAGGACTTATTAATATTGCTTATAACGGTTCAAACTCTACTGTTATTATTCTTGATAACTCTATCACAGGTATGACAGGACATCAGCAAAACCCAACAACAGGATATAATCTTAAAGGCGACCCCTGTTCTAAAATTGATTTGGAAGCGCTTTGTAAGAGCGTTGGTATTAAGAGTGTCCGTGTGGTTGACCCTTATAATCTTGCGGAATGTGATGCAGTTATTAAAGAAGAATTGGCAAAAGACGAACCATCGGTTATTATTTCACGCCGTCCTTGCGCATTGCTTAAATATGTTAAACACGCAGGTCCTATCTCGGTTAATACCGATAAGTGTGTCGGCTGTAAATCCTGTATGAGAATTGGTTGTCCTGCGGTTAGTATGGAAAACGGAAAAGTTAAAATTGATAACACCCTTTGCACAGGTTGCGGTGTATGTTCGCAACTTTGTAAGTTCGATGTTTTCGAAAGCGTAAAGGAGGCCGAATAATATGAAAACTAAAAATATTATGATTGTCGGCGTTGGCGGTCAGGGCACTTTGCTTGCAAGTAAACTTTTAGGCAGACTTCTTTTGGGTAAAGGCTATGATGTAAAGGTGAGCGAAGTTCACGGTATGAGCCAACGAGGCGGTAGTGTTGTAACTTATGTCCGTTACGGAGATAAGGTTTATTCACCTGTTATTGATAAAGCCGAGGCTGATGTTATTGTATCATTTGAAATGCTTGAGGCGGCACGTTGGGTTGAATATTTAGCACCAGGAGGTACTATTATCACAAATACCCAACAGGTAAACCCAATGCCTGTTATTACGGGCGCTTGTGAGTATCCCGAAAATTTAGAAGATAAAATCAAGGGTTTGGATATAAAGTTAGATGCTTTAGATGCTCTTAGTTTGGCAGAAACCGCAGGCAGTGCGAAGGCGGTTAATATCGTGCTTATGGGCAGACTTTCAAAACTTTTCGATTTCACTTTGGAAGAATGGATGGATGCTTTGGAAAAGAGTGTTCCTGAAAAGTTCTTGGAACTCAATAAAAAAGCATTTAATCTTGGCAGAGAATACGGGGTGTAATAAGTGGCTAATTATTATCAAAAGGATATGGAATGTGCCAGCCGTGAAGAAATGGTGGCTTTACAAAATGAAAGACTTGTAGAACAGGTAAAACACGTTTGGGATAATGTTCCGTATTACCGTAAAAAAATGGAAGAAAAAGGTGTTACACCTGACGATATTAAGGGTATCGAAGATTTACATAAGTTACCTTTTTTAACTAAAGATGACTTGCGTGAGGCATACCCTTACGGACTTTTGGCAAAACCTTTAAAAGACTGTGTGAGAATCCATTCGACTTCAGGTACAACAGGTAAGCGTGTTGTGGCTTTTTACACACAGCACGATGTTGATTTGTGGGAAGATTGTTGCGCCCGTGCTATTATGGCGGCAGGCGGAACGAATGAAGATGTTTGCCAAGTGGCTTACGGTTACGGTCTTTTTACAGGCGGTTCTGGAATGCACGGTGGCAGTCATAAGGTTGGCTGTTTGACACTTCCAATGTCTTCGGGTAATACCGACAGACAGTTGCAGTTTATGACCGACCTTGGTGCTACAATTATTTGTTGCACACCGTCTTATGCAGAATATCTTGCAGAAAGTATTCACGAGCGAGGCATCAAAGACCAGATTAAACTTAAAGCAGGTATTTTCGGTGCAGAGGCATGGAGCGAAGAAATGCGCCACGATATTGAACAACAACTCGGTATAAAGGCTTACGATATTTACGGTCTTACCGAAACAAGCGGTCCGGGTGTTGCTTTTGAATGTTGTGAACAGACCGGTATGCACATTAACGAAGACCATTTTATTGCTGAAATTATCGACCCTGATACTTTGGAAGTTTTGCCTGAGGGCAGTCAGGGTGAGTTGGTATTCACTTCAATAACCAAAGAGGCGTCTCCGCTTCTTCGTTATCGCACAAAAGATATTACTGTTTTATCACGTGAGAAATGCTCTTGCGGAAGAACACTTGTTAAAATGCATAAGCCTATGGGCAGAAGTGACGATATGCTTATTGTTAAGGGCGTTAATGTATTCCCGTCACAAATTGAGGCAGTACTTCTTGAAAATGGCTATCCTGCAAACTATCAGATAGTTGTTGACCGCGTAAATCATAGTGATACCATTGAAGTTTTGGTTGAAATGACACCTGAAATTTTCTCTGATTCACTTAGCAAGATTACCGAGATGGAGAAAAATCTTGTTGCCGCACTTAAAGCAATGCTTGGCATTTATGCAAAGGTGCGCCTTGTAGACCCCAAGACCATTGCCCGTAGCGAAGGTAAAGCAGTCAGAGTTATTGATAAGCGTAAGATTTAGGGAGGGTTTAATATGTCTATAAATCAGATTACCGTATTTTTGGAAAATAAATCGGGTGAACTTTTAAGGATAACCAAATTGTTGTCCGAAAACAAGGTTGACCTTCGTGCAATTAATATTGCAGAAACTGCCGATTACGGACTTTTGCGTATGATTACTGCCGATAATGTTTCTGCTGAAAAGGTATTGAGAGAAGAAAGTCTTATTTTCACAGAAACACCTGTTTTGGCTGTTGCTATTGATGATAAACCCGGCGCTTTAAGTAATGTTCTTGAAGTTTTGGCAAAAGAAAATCTTGATGTTCATTATATGTATTCTATTTTTGGACACGAGGACGGCTTTGCATATATGATAATGCAGTTAGGTGACATTGAAACGGCATCAAAGGTACTAAAAGAAGCAGGCGTAATTTTGGCAGAGCCTAAAGATTTAAGAATTGGTTAAAAAATAAAAGCCTTTAAAGGCTTTTATTTTTTTATGCTTTATGGTATACTGAGAAAAACAATTATAAGAAGAGAGTTTATGCAGAAGAACGATGAATTAATTTTACAGATAACCGATGTCACAGCCGAGGGGAGCGGTGTCGGTAAATATGAGGGTATGGCGGTTTTTGTGCCTTTAACAGCAGTGGGGGATACTGCAAAGGTTAAAATTTTAAAGGTTAAGAAAACTTATGCTTACGGAAAACTTATTGAAATTTTAACGCCGTCCAATGACCGCATAGAAGATAACTGCCCGTATTTTAATAAGTGTGGCGGCTGTGTTTATAGGCATATAAATTATGACGCCGAATGTAAACTTAAAGCCAATAAGGTTTACGAAAATATAAAGCGTATCGGCGGTGTTGATTTAGCGCCAATGCCTATTATGGCAGATAAAAGTGAGCGCTACCGCAACAAAGCGCAATATCCCGTTTCGCAAAGCGGTAATATTGGGTTTTATGCTTTTCATTCACACAGGATAATTGAGTGTGAGGACTGCTTGTTGCAACCGCAAATTTTTTCACAAATTTGTAAAGTCACAGGCGAGTGGATAACGGAAAATAATATATCTGTTTATGATGAAAATTCTCATAAAGGAATACTACGCCACTTGTATATAAGAAAAGCCGAGCAAACGGACGAGATTATGGTAGTGCTTGTAATCAACGGTGACAGTTTGCCTAAAAGCGATTTTTTGTTGCAAAAACTTATTGCGGTTTGCGGTGAGAATTTAAAAAGCGTTCAAATTAATATAAATAAACAGAAAACCAATGTTATTTTAGGGAGCGAATGTAAAACCCTTTACGGACAGAATTTTATAATCGATATTTTGTGCGGAATAAAGGTAAGGCTTTCGGCGTTGTCTTTTTATCAAGTCAATCACACAATGGCGGAAAAACTTTATAAAAAAGCAGAAGAATATGCAAACCCTAAAGATAAAAATATTATAGATTTATATTGCGGTGCGGGCACGATAGGTCTTTCTATGGCAAATAAGGCAAAGAGTATTATCGGTGTTGAGATTGTTCCCGAGGCTATAAAGGATGCCGAATTTAATGCCGAAAATAATGGTATCAATAATGCAAGATTTATTTGTGCAGATGCTAAAAAAGCCGCCGAAATGTTGGCGAATGAGGGCATCACTGCCGATACGGTAATCGTTGACCCACCAAGAAAGGGTTGCAGTGAAGAAGTTATTAAAATAATTGCTAATAACTTCAAACCTCAAAGCGTGGTTTATGTTTCGTGTGACAGTGCAACTTTGGCAAGAGATATTAAAATTTTCTCTGAAATGGGATACAATTTAAAAGAATATACCCCTGCTGATTTATTTCCAAAAACAGCGCATTGTGAAACTATCGCATTGCTTATCAAATAAAAAAACCTTGTAGGAAATTTCCTACAAGGTTTTTGTTTTATTTTGCGTAGTCAACGGCACGGCTTTCACGGATAACGTTAACCTTGATTTGACCCGGGTATTCGAGTTCGTTCTCAATACGCTCGGCAATCTGGTGTGACATAAGTACCATTTGGTCTTCTGTAACAACTTCGGGTTTAACGATTATGCGGATTTCACGGCCCGCCTGAATTGCAAATGAGCCTTCAACACCGTTAAAGGAATTGGCGATTTCCTCTAACTTTTCAAGTCTCTTAATGTAATTTTCAATGTTTTCACGTCTTGCGCCCGGGCGTGCGGCTGAAATAGCATCTGCCGCCTGAACTATGCAAGCGATAAGAGTTTTTGCTTCAACTTCGCCGTGGTGAGCGTGAATAGCATTAACAACAGTTTCGTTTTCACGGTATTTTTTAGCCGCTTCAACACCCAACTGAATGTGTGAACCTTCTTGTTCGTGGTCAAGCGCTTTACCTATATCGTGAAGCAAGCCTGCACGCTTTGCAAGGGTTACATCAGCGCCCATTTCAGCAGCCAAGAGACCTGAAAGGTAACACACCTCAAGTGAATGGTTAAGCACATTCTGACCGTAACTTGTACGGTAACGGAGTTTACCGATAAGTTTAACAAGTTCGGGATGAAGATTTGGAACGCCTGCATCAATCATAGCACGTTCGCCGGTTTCCTTGATTGTAGCCTCAACTTCGGCAGTTGCCTTTGCTACGGTTTCTTCAATTCTTGCGGGGTGGATACGTCCGTCAAGGATTAATTTTTCAAGGGTCACACGTGCAATTTCACGTCTTACAGGGTCAAAACTTGAAAGGGTGATAGCCTCAGGTGTATCATCAATAATAAGGTCAACGCCTGTTGCGGTTTCGAGCGCACGGATATTTCTACCCTCACGTCCGATAATTCTTCCTTTCATTTCGTCGTTAGGCAATGCCACAACCGATACGGTCAAATCTGCCGAATGGTCAGCAGCACAGCGTTGAATTGCATGTCCGATAATGTTTTTGGCAATACGGTCGCAATCATCTTTGGTTTGTTGCTCAAAATCGAGAATTTTAACTGCTTTTTCGTGGGTCAATTCATCGTCAAGCAGTTGCAACAAGTGAGATTTTGCCTGTTCTTTGGTAAAGCCCGATATCTTTTCAAGCAAGTCCATCTGGCTTTGTTTAATTCTGTCACATTCTTCGATACGGGCATCGATTTCCTTAGAGCGAAGCGCCAGTTTTTCCTCTTTTGCTTCAAGGTTATCAATCTTGCGGTCAAGAGTTTCTTCTTTTTGTTGAAGTCTGTGTTCTTGACGTTGTACTTCAGAACGGCGTTCACGCAGGTCCTTTTCGGTTTCCTGGCGCATATTGTGGATTTCGTCTTTTGCTTCTAATAAAGCCTCTTTTTTTCTTGATTCAGCATTTTTCATAGCGTCGCTTAAAATGCGTCTTGCTTCGTCTTCAGCAGAGCCTATTGTAGCCTCAGCCGATTTGCGACGGTAGGCAGAGCCGGATATAAAACCGACAATGGCAAGCGCAATCGCTACGACACCCATAATAATGTATGGTAGCACTAAAGCACCTCCTATATAAATAAACACGAACTTTTCCTATAAAAGGTAACAGGGGCCGTGTGTTTAACCCTGCGATATATTCAACTTGAATTTACATTAGTTCGCCAAAATCCAATGCAAAAACAAAGCTGTCACCTAAATTGCCTAAGTGAATTATCTATACAATTTTACCATTATATAGTGAATATGTCAATAATAAAGTGCAATATATATTGATTTTTACACAAAATATATATAGTTGCAAATTTGCGGTTTTAGGTATATAATAATCTTGGGAGACTATACCTGTTTGGAGGAATGATTATGAATAAACGGTTTACTAAGTTATTGGCAGTTGTTTTGACTTTACTGATTGTTCTTTCTAATTCTTTGATATTTGCACAGGAAAGTGACTTGGTTAGAGTTTATACTGCGGTAACCGATGAGACGGAAAATCAGGTTTATTTCGGTGACGGTGAGAGCGAAATAACTGTTGAAGTACCTGTTGTTGAGTCAAGGACCTTTTTAAGGGATTTTAACCCTGATATTTATACATTTGATATTGATGAAGCAGGAGAAGTCATTCGCACAGGAATGGGTGAACACGATGACAGATTTACTGTTTATTTCGTCTGTCAGACAGAACCTACTGAAGAAAGTTTAAATGTCTTGTTAGAAGAACTGATGGAAGAGGCTTTTGAAGAAACAGATTCTGCCACCGAGGGCGATTATTTGCGTTATTCGTGGTGTGAGTTGTGGTACGGAGGCAGTGAGGAAACTCGAAATCAGATAAATATAACAGGTTTTGAAGATAAGTATTATTATGAAATCACATATAATTTTTCTTACTATATAACTTTACAGCAAGAACAGGAATTAACCAACGCTGTAAATGAATTAGTGGAAGAATTTGATTTCGATTCTCAGACCTCTGATAGGCAAAAGGTTGATAAGATTTATAATTACATAACTAAAAATGTCCGTTATGATTATGATAATCTTTATGACGAAAGTTATAAATTAAAGTTTACAGCCTATGCGGCGATGATGCATAATACCGCCGTTTGTGAGGGTTATGCGGTGCTGTTTTACCGATTGGCTGAGATGTGCGGTATTGATGCCCGTGTTATCACAGGTTGGGGTGACGGAAATTCACACCCGACCGATGATGAAGATAAGCCCAACCACGCTTGGAATATAGCAAAAATAGGTGATTATTATTACTATCTTGATTCCACTTGGGATGAGGGAAATCCACCTAAGTTAAACTATTATTTAAAGGGAAGTAAAGACTTTTTAAATCACACAAATGAAGAAAAATTTGAAACTAAAGACTTTAAAAACAAATATCCCATCCCAAATTACAAAATTGATAACACAGAATTTAATGGCACGGTTACAGAGGGTGGTTTTACCTATAAAATAACAAACGGTATTGCAACGCTTACAAAGTATAGCGGAACAGATGCTCACGTCACAGTGCCTGCAAGAACAAACGGCGGTTTCCTTGTGAAAACTATCGGCAGTAAAGCCTTTGAGCAAAATTCGACTATGGTAACCCTTACACTTAGCGAGGGTATTACTTCTATGCAAGGTTTGGCGATAACATATTGTCACGAACTAACAACCGTGAATTTCCCTTCAACTCTTAAAGTAAATTATGAGCATTTAAAAACTGCTGTTAAGGAAGGATATACAGAACTTCCTGAAAGTTGTTTTAAACTTACGAACATAATTGTTGCCAAAGGCAACCCTTACATCAAAGTGGTTGACGGAGTGTTATATACTGCCGATATGAAGGCTCTTTTGCAATGTCCTGCTTTGTATAATGGCACAACTTTCACCGTTCCCGATGGTGTTGAAACAATAACCAGCCACGCATTTGAAGATTGCGAAAATATCGAAAAGGTTATTATGCCTAATACGGTAAACTTCATCGGTTATTGGGCGTTTTCGTGCGCAAGAAAACTTAGTGAAATTAATATTTCAACTGCCTGTGAGTTTATAGGGCAGTTTGCGCTTGCTGATACTTCGGTAACAAAAATACATATTTCAAAATCTATGAATACGATTATGGGTGCGGCTTTCGGTGATTCTCCTTTGAAAGAAATTACCGCAGATGACGGCGGTACTTACTATATGGAAAATGATGCTTTGCGTAGTGCGAACGAACTTGTTAAAGTTGTGACCGACGCTAAGAGTTATACTACACCCGACGGTATCGAAACAATTCAGCAATATGCTTTTTCAAATCTTGAAGATTTAGAGCAGATTACTTTGCCTGACAGTCTTAAATATATTTTTCCGTATGCTTTCAAAGACTGCTCAAAATTAGCACACATAACAATACCTGATAATACCCAAAAAATTTACGGTACTGCGGTATTCGGTTGTGATATGTTGGCGAGTATTATAATTCCAAAAAGCGTAACCGAAATCGGTGAAGAATTATTTAAGTTTAATGACGGATTTACAATTTATTGTGATAAAGACAGTTATGCTTATGATTTTGCAGTAGAAAACAATTTAACAAATAAGCGTATTGATGCGTTTATTTGTACTGACAGTCATAATTTTAAAAGAATTTATGAGGATGATATACACTATAGAATGACCTGCACAAAATGCGGTGACAAGTCTATGAAAGTCAGGCCTTTTAGCATTTACAATGCCGATGTAGAACTTGAATATTTTAATACTGAATATACAGGCAAAGAAATTAAGCCTTTGGTTAAATTTGTAAAGTTTAATGATACTTTGCTTGTAGAAGGTACCGACTACATTATTAAAGGTTATGAAGATAATGTGGAAATAGGTACTGCCTATGTGATAATTGAGGGTATCGGTGATTGGGGCGGAATTAAAAAGGTTTCGTTTGCGATAACAACCGTAAATGTCCAAAATGTAGATTTTAAATTGGAATACGAAACAACTGAATATAACGGAAAAGATAAGGAACCGAAAGTTACTGCCGACGGTCTTACCGAGGGTGTTGATTTTACAGTAAGATATCTCGCTAATAGAACCCCTGGAACAGCATCGGCAGAAATTACGGGAATTGGAAAATATTGGAGTTATAAGAAGCTTTACTTTACTATAGAGCAATGCGATATTTCCGATATGGAATGTGAATTATCATATAAAACGGCAGCATATACTGGCTCTCCGCTTATACCTGAGTTTGACCTTGGGGATTTGTATTACTACACCGATTATACAGTTTCGTATAAAAACAATGTTAATGTTGGTACTGCTACAGTTACAATTACGGGTGTAAATTATTACAAAGGTACAATAACAAAAACTTTTGAAATCGTACCTGCCGATATCTCCGATTATTATATCAGTTTAGAATATTTGTCTATCGGTTATGATGGCAAGCCAAAAGAACCCGAAGTTCAAATATACACAAGAAATTTAGTTCTTGATACTGATTATACTGTTGAATATAAGAACAATACAAATAAGGGAACTGCAACGGTTGTTATAAAAGGTATCGGCAACTATAAAGGTACTGTTCAAAAGGAATTTACAATAACCGAAACATATCTTGAAAACTTCCGTGAAAGCATTAAATTAGAGTATGACAGTATAGATTATTCGGGTAAAGTGAATAAGCCTAAGGTTACAATAGCAGGTCTTACCGAAGACGTAGACTTTGAGGTTGAATATGTAGGAAATCTGACAGATGTAGGTAGTCCTACGGTTAGTGTTAAGGGTATTGGTAATTATAGCGGAAGTGTCAACAAATCTTTTAATATCAATCCCATTAGTGCTCATAACCTTTCTATTGAATTAGAATATTATACAACAGTTTATGACGGCAACAGTAAAATGCCGACATTCCGATTTGTAGGAAATAATCTTACTTTATATCAAGATTATCAGTATTACTATGAAAACAATTTTGCAGTAGGAACAGCAAGGGTTGTTTTTGAGTTTTACGGAAATTATACAGGTACTGTCACAAAAGAATTTACCATAACACCGATTGATATCACCACGCTTGATATTAATATTGGCGAATCTGTAATGGAATGTACCGGTTTTGAATTAAGACCAACAGTATTTATTCAAAATCTTACCGAGGGACAGGATTACACACTGGAATATTTAAATAACATAAATATTGGTACTGCAACGGTTAAAATTATCGGCAAAGGCTATTATGAGGGTACAGTAGAGAAAACATTTAAAATTATCCCTCGTGATATCAGTAATTTTAGCGATATGGTTTATCAACAATATGACAGCATCGTTTATTCGGGTAACGAAAATAAGCCTATGATTATGGTGCCGACATGTAGTCCTGATGTTGATTATACTGTTGAATATAAAAACAACCGTAATGTTGGTTTGGCGGAAGTTGTAATCAGAGGTATAGGAAACTGTAGCGGAACAATAATTAAACAGTTTGATATAATTCCGATGGATATTAGTGGTTTTGAAATAGTTATGGATACCACTTCCAAACAATATAACGGTTCAGAGATTAAGCCACTCGCTTATATTGACGGACTTGCTAAAGGCAAGGATTATGAGTTGGTTTATTCTGATAATATTGAAGTGGGTATAGCATCTGTAACTGCTAATGGTATTGGTAATTATACAGGTTATGTTACTGAGTGGTTTGAAATTACTGCGCCTGTGGTTTTGGCAACCGCAAAGGTGAATATATCGCTCTACGGTCACGACGATATAAGTGTTTCTTGGAACAAAGTATCAGGTGCTTCGGGATATAATGTTTATTATATGAAGTCGGGCGATTCAAGATATACTAAAGTAAGCACAAAAGGTCTTTCTTACAAACTTGCTAATTTGGCGGACAATGTTAAATATACTGTTAAAATTGTTGCTTACTGTGAAATCGGCGGAAAGCAATTTGAAAGTTCACAGTATAAAACAGCAACCATATATACTGCAAGAAACTTGTCTGCTCCTAAAAAGGTTACACCCACGCTTTACGGTTATGATGATGTTAAGGTGAGTTGGTCAAAGGTATCTAATGCAAAGGGCTATTATGTTTATTATAAGAAATCTTCGGCTAAGTCGTATACTTATCTTGGTAAAACCACTTCGACATCTTATAAAAAGTCAAATCTATCTGACGGAGTGAAGTATGACTTCAAGGTAGTACCGTACACTATTGTCAACAGCAAAGATTTTCTTGATGATAGTTATAAGACGGGTTCGGTTTATACGCTTAAAAAGATTAGCACACCTAAGGTTGCAAAATCGGGCAAAAAGGTTAAGGTTAGTTGGAGCAATATAAGCGGTGAGAGCGGATATCAGATTTCCGCTTCCACAAGTAAGAGCAAGACAAAAATTGTTTCAACATATAAAACCACAAAGGGTAAATCTAAGACTGTTACTGTTAAAAAGGGTAAGACTTATTATTACAAGGTAAGAGCCTATGTGACGGTTAGCGGTAAAAAGATTTACGGACCGTGGTCAAGCGTTAAAAAATACAAACTCAAATAAAAAAAGGACCTCGTATGAGGTCCTTTAAATTTTCGCAATTTAAAAAATTAAGCGAGTTCAACAGTTGCGCCAACTTCAGCAAGTTTAGCTTTGATTTCTTCAGCTTCTTCTTTAGCTGCTGCTTCTTTAAGAGTTTTAGGAGCGCCGTCAACGATTGCTTTTGCTTCAGCAAGGCCAAGACCTGTGATTTCGCGAACAACCTTGATAACTTTAATCTTTTCTGCTCCAACGTCCTTAAGGATAACGTCGAATTCTGTCTTTTCTTCAGCTGCTGCTGCACCGCCTGCAGCAGGTGCTGCTACTCCTACAGCTGCTGCTGCAGATACGCCAAATTCTTCTTCTACTGCTTTTACGAGTTCTGAAAGTTCAAGAACTGTAAGAGTTTTTAATTCTTCAATCATAGCTGTGATTTTCTCAGATGCCATTTTTTATTCCTCCAAAAATTGTTTTTTTATTAATTTTTAATTATTCGGCTGAACCGTCTTTGTCAACGATAGCCTGTACAGCACGTGCAAATGCTGCGATAGGTGCTTGGAAAGCACCAAGAACTGTTGCAAGAAGTACATCCTTGCTGGGAAGTTTCGCAAGAGAGTCAATAGTAGCAACATCTACTACTTTACCGTCAAGGAAACCTGTTTTAACCTTGAAATTCTCGTGTGATTCAGCGAATTTGCAGAGAATTCTTGCGGCTGCTGTGTAATCCTCATTCGAAAGAGCGATTGCAGTTGTTCCTTCGAGGGCAAAACTCATATCAGCAAGGTCAGTACCGTCAATAGCACGACCGAGGATAGTGTTTTTTACTACGAAGTAATCAACGCCTGCTTCACGAAGTTCCTTACGAAGAGCAGTATCATCAGCAACTGTTGTTCCTTTATAGTCAACAACAACACCTACAACTGCCTTTGAAAGTTTTTCAGAAAGTTCGGCAACCTGTTTTTGTTTTTGTTCTAAAACCGATGCGTTGGGCATGCGTTTCACCTCCACGGGATAAAATAATGCTTGCCCAAAGACTCTTCGGACAAGCATAAATAAACAAAGTATTTAAGTGCTTAACCTCGGTAGGCGATGAAACTTACGGCAAATGCCACCTACTGTCTTTGGATTGCAACATTAAGAGTATATAACATAAATGTTAGTTTGTCAAGTGTTTTTTTGAAGTTTATACAGTTGCTTCTTGTTTTTCTAAATTGTATTTCAGATTATACATATCATAGTCTTCCACGAATGCACTGTTAGAGGAAGATTTAATCTTATTAAGATATTTATGGGTGTCAAGCATATCGCTTGGCAACTGCATTGTATAAACTGCGATGTTTGAACAGTGGTCGGATACACGCTCGAAATTGGTTATAAGGTCGGTGAATATAAATCCGAGTTCTATAGTGCAGTCTCCGTTTTGTAAGCGTGAAATATGTAATGCTTTTAACTGTTTGCTGAGCTTGTCCACAACCTGTTCTAACGGTTCAACATGTGTTGAAGTCTCTTGGTCGTCATTTATGAATGAGTCAATCGCTAAGTGGATAATTTCTGTAACTGCAGAGGTAATAACACCAAGTTCTTTCTTACCTTCGCTTGAGAATGTGATTTCTTTGGTGTTCATTTCTTCGGCTAATTTACAGATATTAAGTGCGTGGTCACCGATACGTTCAAAGTCTCCGATACTGTGAAGCATACGGGCAACCTGATGTGATTCGCTGTCACTTAACTGTTTATTGCTTAATCTTACAAGATATGTTCCCAACTTATCTTCGTATTTATCTGTAAGGGTTTCAGTTTCGCGGATTTCTTCTAAAGTTTCAGCAGAATAGTCTGTTATAAGTCTCAAAGAATCAATAAATGATTTGCGGGCAATTTCAGCCATTTCGTTTGTTAGTCTGCGACATTCAGATATTGCAAGGGGAGCATTGTTGAATATACGCTCGTCCAAGAAAACGGTATGCTGTTTTTCCTCACGGTCGGGAACAGCAAATTTGCAGAAGTTGATAAGAAGTTTTTTGATTGGCGCTAAGAGGATGGTGTTTATGCCGTTGAACAATGTATGAATAATAGCAACGCCAACCATTGCAATTTCAGCACTGAGTATTGTTACACCAAAGGCTTTCATTATATACATTATAATCATACAAACGATTGAGCCGAAAACGTTAACCGAAAAGTGCATAATAACAACACGTTTTGCGTTTTTATTAGTGCCTATACTTCCTATTAAGGCGGTAACGCAAGTACCGATATTAGCGCCCAAAACAAGCGGAATTGCCATTTCCCAGGTTATACCGCCCGAAAGTGCCAAAGCCTGAACAATACCGATTGTTGCAGCAGATGACTGAATAACACCTGTAAATATGGTGGATATAAGCAAACCGATAATAGGACTTTTAAGTGTTGCTAAAAATTCTGTAAACCAAGGCAGATTCCTTACTTGAACCATTGAATCGCTCATAAGGTCCATACCGCAGATAAGAATAGCAAAGCCAATAAAGATATTTCCTAAATCTTTCTTTTTACTGCTTTTTGAGAACATTTGCATTGCAATTCCCATAAAAGCAAGGATTGGTGCAAATAAACTTGGGTTTAAAAGTTCGATATACCATTTACCCTCAAGACCGGCAAGGCTTAAAAGCCAAGCGGTAAGGGTTGTTCCGACATTTGAGCCCATTATCATACCAAAGGTATTACTAAAATCTAAAAGTCCTGAGTTTACAAGACCAACAAGCATAACTGTCATAGCAGATGATGATTGAATAGCAACGGTGATACCTGCACCTAAGAAAAAGCCTAAAATGTCATTTGAAGTAACTTTTCTCATAGTGCGTTCAAGTCCGCCGCCTGCCATTGTTTCAAGACCGCCTGACATTACATTCATACCAAAAAGGAAGAATGTCAAACCGCAAAGTAACGGTACTATCATATTAGTTAATATAAACATACGCTTTTCTCCTAAAACTCTAACGCTTTTTCAATATAATCCTTAACTTCGCTTATAGGCATACGAACAGATTCCATGGTGTCACGGTTACGGACAGTAACACAGTTATCTTCAACAGAATCAAAGTCGTAACAAATTGAGAAAGGTGTGCCGATTTCGTCTTGACGGCGGTAGCGTTTACCGATAGAGCCTGCATCATCGAAATCAACATTGAAATATTTAGCAAGATTATTGTAAACCTCTAAAGCGTTATCGCTTAATTTTTTAGAAAGCGGAAGAACGGCGGCTTTAAACGGCGCCAAAGCGGGATGTAAGTGCATAACAACACGGGTGTTGCCGTTTTCATCAATTTCCTCGTCATAAGCATTGCAAAGGAATGCTAAAAGCACACGGTCTGCGCCCAAAGACGGCCCAATTACATAAGGAACATATTTCTCGTTAGTTTCGGGGTCGAAATATTCCATAGACTCGCCCGAATGATTTGCATGCTGTGTTAAGTCATAATCAGTACGGTCGGCAACGCCCCAGAGTTCGCCCCAACCGAACGGGAACATAAATTCAAAGTCAGTAGTAGCCTTTGAATAGAAGCAAAGTTCGTCTTTGTCATGGTCACGAAGTCTTAAAGAATCTTTATCAATGCCAAGATTCAACAGCCAGTCACGGCAGTATCCTCGCCAGAAATCAAACCATTCTAAGTCAGTTCCCGGTTTGCAGAAAAATTCAAGTTCCATCTGTTCAAATTCACGGGTGCGGAAAATGAAGTTACCCGGTGTGATTTCGTTACGGAAAGATTTACCGATTTGCGCCACGCCGAAAGGAACTTTTTTACGGCTTGTGCGTGCAATATTTTTAAAGTTCACGAAAATGCCTTGTGCAGTTTCGGGACGAAGATATAAAGTAGAGGTGCTGTCTTCTGTAACACCTTGGAAAGTTTTAAACATAAGGTTAAACTTTCTTATATCAGTGAAATCGTGCGAGCCACAATCAGGGCAGGCGATTTTATGTTCTTTAATATATTCTGACATTTCGGCATCGCTCATAGCAGCAGGGTTGTCAGAAAGGTTGTTTTCGGCAACATAATCTTCTATAAGTTTATCTGCTCTGTGACGGGTTTTACAGTTTTTACAGTCCATAAGCGGATCTGAAAAACCGCCCAAGTGACCTGATGCTACCCAAGTTTCAGGATTCATAATAATAGCGCTGTCAAGCCCTACATTATAAGGACATTCCTGAACAAATTTTTTCCACCAAGCCTTTTTAATGTTGTTTTTAAGTTCAACGCCTAAAGGACCGTAATCCCAAGAGTTTGCAAGACCGCCGTAGATTTCACTTCCGGCGTATACAAAACCGCGTCCTTTAGCCAAAGTAACAATAGTTTCCATGCTTTTTTTTGAATTTTCCAAGTTAGTTACCTCCAATTAGGTCAAATTCCTACGAATAATATAATATTGGAAAAATGGCAAAAAGTCAATACTTGACATATTCTAATATATAGTTTATACTTTTAGAATAGACTACAAAGGAGAGTGTATGTTATGGATAAAAGATTTATAAAACTTCATAATGTTAACTTTGACGATTTTATTAGAACTATCGATGAATGTAAGGGTGATGTTTTTCTTGAAACATCCGACGGCGATGTTCTTAATTTGAAATCAAAACTTTGTCAAATGATTGGTCTTAGCACCATTCTTAATAACAGTGAAGTTGCTGAGGCGACTCTCCGTTGCACCAACCCTGAAGATGAAACTATGCTTTTCAGATTTAATCTTTATGGTGAAGTGCCGGAAAAGGAGTAAGTAATGGCTGAAAAATTTATGACATATAAGGATAAACCGTTGGTTAGAAGCGGTAATGAAATTTATTACGGCGATATGGCAGAAAGCCATGTGATTAAGTTTACAATTCTTTCGGAAAATAAAGAAACAGGAGAGCCTGAAAAGATTGCGGTTCAACTTTTGAAAAGCAATACTGAACTATCCGATAAGGACAGAATTGTTAAAGAGAGTACAAAAAATACGATGTTTGAAGCATTAGATGTAGGTTTTGTATGGCTTGAAAGAGTATTGAAAGCGTAATTTATATTAAAAACACCATTGCAAACTGTAAAAGTTTGCAATGGTGTTTTTTGTTTAGTTACCGCCTGGGCCGTCTCGGCGTTCACGGTCATCGTGAATATCAATTTTACCTATTATTTCACCCGGTTTAATGTGTTCCCGTCCTTTTGGTTTATCGTCCTGTTTTGGTTTTTGTTCTTTATTGTTAAACATAAATTCAACTCCTTTTTAGTTTGTATTAGTATTATTTAAAATTTCAGTCAAATTATTAGTTGGCGGCAGACAACTGTGACCTTTGCATATATAGTAGGTGGTTTTTCCGTTTTTAAGCGGATATTCTTTTGTGGACTCGGTTAAGAGATTAATAACTGTATTTGCGGGGAAATTTAAGGTTAAATTTTTTATATCGGTTTTATTATCTGCAACAACAGTAACTTTTATCGGAGGTTCTTTATATTCTAAAAGTGCCGTCAAAAACATTGCGTGATTAGTTGGATAAGAAGAAGCGGTTGAAGACATAAAATCTAATTGTTGTTCTGCTAAATTTTTATATTTATCATCTAAAGTTAGAAAGTACAGTTTTACAAAGTTGTATGCCATCATTGAATTCCCGCTTGGAACAGCACCGTCATAAGTCTCTTTCGGTCGTAAAATCAATTCTTCGTTTAGGTTTCCGTATAAATAAAAGCCGCCCGTATTATCTTTAAAATCATTTACCGCCTTATCGCAAAGTTGTTTCGCTCTGTTTAAATAATCCCAGTTTAAAGTGGTGCGATATAAGCAAAGCAATGCGAAAATATAACTTGCATAGTCGTCTAAGAAACCGTTAACACCATGTTTTCCATCCCTAAAACTAACAAATAACGTATTATTTTCACAAAGGTGTGTTTCTATATATTCGTTTGCTTTTAATGCCGAATTCAGATAAATCTCTTTTTTGCTGACGATATATAATTCGCACATTGCGGATATCATAAGGGAGTTCCACGATGTTAAAATTTTGTCGTCTAAATGAAGTGAATATCTGTTTTTTCTGAATTTTTGCATTTTTGGAAAAAATGTTTCAAATTCCTTATTTTCAGGGTTACTGTGTAGCAGATTTGGAATACTTTTTCCTTCAAAATTCCCTGTGTTTGTTATATCAAAATGCTTGTTAAACTCTTCTCCGTCTTTTTTACCTAAAATTTTAATGGTTTCATCGGGTGTAAATAAATAATATTTGCCCTCTTCACCCTCGCTGTCAGCATCCTGTGCGCTGAAAAAACCACCCTCATTTGAAGTCATTTCACGCAAAATATATTCTGCTGTTTTCTCGGCAATTTCAAGATACAAACTGTTATCTGTTATCAAATATGCTCTGCAATAGGCAAGTATCAATAATGCATTGTCATACAGCATTTTCTCAAAATGCGGAACAAGAAACTTTTTATCGGTCGAGTATCGACAAAAGCCAAAGCCAATGTGGTCGAACATACCGCCTCGGTACATTTGCAAAAGGGTATTTTCCACCATTTGAAGACAGTTTTCGTCTTTATACCGCTCATAATACGAAAGTAAAAACAAAATGTTATGAGGAATGGGAAATTTGGGCGCTTGACCGAAACCGCCGTATTTTTTATCATAAATTTTGCCATATAAAGGTACTGCATAGTGGGTTAATTCTATCTGAGCAGTCTTGTTAGGGAGTTCTGTTTCATTTAAATGATTTATAATTTTGTCTGCCTGTTGAATTAAGGAAACCCTATTATTTTTCCAAGCCTCGCTAATGGCGATAAGAAGTTCTTTAAAACCTATCATTCCGCCACGGGAGGTTTTTGGGAAATAAGTCCCCGCAAAGAATGGCTTTTGGTCAGCGGTCATAAAAATACTTGTCGGCCATCCGCCGCTTCCTGTGAATGCCTGACATACCGACATATAAACGCTGTCAATGTCGGGGCGTTCTTCTTTGTCAACCTTTATAGAAATGAAATTTCGGTTTAAAATATCTGCTATTTCATTATCTTCGAAACTTTCGTGCGCTAACACATGGCACCAATGACAAGAACTGTATCCAATACTCAAAAAAACAGGTTTATCTTCGTTTTTTGCACGCTCAAACGCTTCCTCGCACCAAGGATACCAGTCAACAGGATTTTCTTTGTGTTGCAGAAGATACGGACTTGTTTCATATTGTAATTGATTACTCAATATATCACCTCTAGTATTATTATTTGTATTATGTTTTCTCAATATGCGAAAGTTGGAAAGTATATGGTTTTGAAAAGGAGATAGAATATAATTGAAATAATTTTATGGAGGAATAATAATGAAGCGTGATGAAATGCCGGTAGGTTTTTCTTTTGTACTGGCTCAAAATCCTGAGGCATTGCAAAAATTTGCAATGTTAGATGAAAACAGAAAACAGGAGATTATAAACGGAACACATGCTATTAATTCAAAACAAGAAATGCGTGAATATGTTAATAATATTATTGAAATAACTAAATAATTGAATTATAATAGGAATACTTGATTTTTGCTCTGACTTAAGGTTAAAATTACAGTTGAATATAACCCTTGTTTTGTTATATAAAAATGTTTTCTAACATATATTTAATTGATTAATTGTATGGGGGAAGCATGGTGAAAAATAGGCGAATAATAGTCTTTGAGATTGCCTTAGTATTAATAATATCAGTAATTTCTGCAACGGTAATTACCGATAGTGGATTTTTGAGTGCATCGGCAGGAATCGGCAGAGAAAAAACAATAATTTTAGATGCAGGCCACGGCGGGTTTGATGGCGGAGCAGTGGCACATGACGGTACAGTTGAAAAGGATATAAACTTAAATATAACTTTAGTTGTTGCGAAACTCTTGAAACAAAACGGTTTTCGGGTTATAATGACAAGAGAGAACGATGTATCTACCGAGGATGTAGAATCGTCTCAGATTGCAACTAAAAAGAAAAGCGACCTTAAAAACCGGTTGAATCTTATGAAAGATTATCCCGAATCGGTTTTTGTGAGCGTTCATTTAAATAAATTTACAACTTCATCTGCAAGCGGTTCACAGGTGTTTTATAGCAAAAATGAACAGGCCAAAAGTTTGGGGGATTGCATACAGAAATCCATTGTCGCCTTATTACAGCCTGACAATACAAGGGTTAACAAACAAGCCACCAGCAGTACATATTTGCTTCATAATGCTACTGTGCCTGCAGTTTTGGTGGAGTGTGGTTTTTTGAGCAATAAATCAGAACTTGAACGGTTAAAGACGCAAGACTATCAGAATAAAATGGCTTTTTCAATATATTGCGGAATTTTAGAATATTTCAAAGGGGTAAAATAATGGCAGGAAAGTCCAAAGTGGTATATGTTTGTAATGAGTGCGGATATGAAACATCGAAATGGATGGGAAAATGTCCGTCTTGTAATTCGTGGAGTACTTTGGTTGAAGACGTAAGACTGGTGCAAAAAGGCGCAAATAAGACGTATAATACTGTTTTGAGCACCGCCACGGCAAAGTCGCTTTCAAAGATTGACATAACTGATGAAGAACGTTTTGTAACCGGTATTCGTGAACTTGACCGTGTGCTTGGCGGAGGTATTGTTAAAGGCTCGGTTGTGCTTTTGAGCGGTGACCCAGGTATTGGCAAATCCACTATACTTTTGCAGATATGCAACGCTTTGCAAAACGGACTTAAAATTTTATATGTATCAGGCGAAGAATCTGCCACACAGATTAAAATGCGTGCGAACCGACTCGGTGTTGAGAGTGATAATGTTAGTGTTATGACCGAAACTGATGCACAAGCGGTTTGTGAATATATTACTTCTTCAAAACCTGACCTTGTTATGATAGATTCTATACAGACAATGCAAATCGGTGAAATTACTTCATCGGCCGGCAGTATTGTTCAGGTTAGAGAATGCACTAACTTGTTGCAAAGAACAGGTAAGAATCTTGGAATACCGATTTTTATCGTAGGTCATGTTAATAAAGGTGGGGACATTGCAGGTCCTAAAGTTATGGAGCATATTGTTGATACGGTGCTTTATTTTGAGGGCGAAAGAAATCAGTCTTACAGGATTTTGCGTGCTATAAAGAACCGTTTTGGTTCCACCAATGAAATTGGTGTTTTTGAAATGACTGAAACGGGACTCAGCGAAGTTGAAAACCCTTCGGCTATGCTTTTGTCAGGCAGAATGGCAGATGTATCGGGTGGTTGCATAACCTGTGTTATTGAGGGTACACGTCCTATTCTGGCTGAGGTTCAGGGACTTGTTACCACGACGGGTTTTGGAAATCCCAGAAGAACGGCAACGGGCTATGATTACAACCGATTAAATCTGATATTAGCAGTTTTAGAAAAGAGAATCGGTCTTTATTTTTCAAATCTTGACACATATTTGAATATTGTTGGAGGCATGCGCCTTGACGAACCTGCCGCTGATTTGGCGGTGGCAATGGCGCTGGTTTCGGGACTTCGTGACATACCTATTGATGAAAATTTAATAGCGTTTGGTGAAATCGGACTTTCGGGTGAAATCCGTTCTGTTCCCAGAGCGCAGTCGAGGATTACCGAAGCCGCAAGGCTCGGTTTCACTAAATGTATTTTGCCTAAGGCTTGTATCAAACAGATTACAAACTGTCCTGCTTCAATCGAACTTATTGGTGTTACTAATCTTGGACAGGCACTTTCGGTTATCCGCTAGGCGTGAAATATAGTGCGGACAGGAATTTTCTAACGAATTGACATTACTGCATTTATCTAAATTGCAGTAACCGTCAATCTGAAAACGGCAGTCTTCGGCACATTGGATTATTCCCATAAAAAATCTCCCCTAATATAATATTAACAGATTTAATCTGTTTATTTGACGAATTTAATTTTTAGTGGTATAATAGAAATATGGAAAATTTAAATTTTATTATTGCGAAAAATTTGGTTTATTTAAGAAAAAAGAATAAGTTAACTCAGGTGGAACTTGCCGAAAAACTGAATTACACCGATAAGGCGATATCAAAGTGGGAAAAAGGAGAGTCGCTTCCAAGTATTGAAGTTTTGCATAAAATAAGCAAACTTTACGATGTTAGTCTTGATTACATAGTCGGTGAAGAA
Organism: Acutalibacteraceae bacterium; assembly: GCA_045647405.1. Lineage (GTDB taxonomy): Bacteria > Bacillota > Clostridia > Oscillospirales > Acutalibacteraceae > UBA737. The sequence continues at coordinate 60,333 of JAZRMI010000017.1, forward strand.
AAGGCAGAACCTCGTGTGATTGAAACTGCAGACCTTAAAAAAAGATATTTACATATCACCCTTTTAAGTGTTTTAGCGGTGTGGTTTGTTGCACTTGTTTTATTTGTTGCTTTTGATATTTTTGCACATATCAGTGTGTGGATGGTGTTTGCTTGGGCAGTGCCTCTGTCACTAATCGTGGGTATAATATTTGATTGTATTTGGAATAAAACAAAAGGTCTTTTTTATTTGATTTCTGCATTGATTTGGTCGGTGCTTTTATGCTCTGCGGTGCAGTTGATGAGTTTTAATATCTGGAAGATTTTGCTTATAGGCATACCACTTCAAATAGCAACTTTCCTGTGGTCAAGAATGGTGAAGAAATGATTATCGGTAATGATTGGGATTTGCTTTTAAAGGATGAGTGGGAAAAGCCTTATTTCAAAGAGTTGTGTTTATTCTTAAAAGAAGAATATAAAACTCAGACTATATATCCGAAAAAGCAGGATGTTTTTTCAGCACTTAAATATACTTCTTTTGCAGATATAAAGGTGGTAATTATAGGGCAAGACCCTTATCACGGCGAAAACCAAGCGCATGGACTTTGCTTTTCAGTTTTGGACGGGGTTAAGTTTCCGCCCTCACTTCGCAATATTTTTAAAGAGTTAAATGATGATATCGGCAAGGAAATTCCTAAAAGCGGCCAGTTGGACGAATGGGCAAAACAGGGCGTACTTCTTCTTAATACGGTGCTTACTGTCAGAGAGGGCTGTCCAAATAGCCACAAAGGAAAAGGCTGGGAGATTTTCACAGACCGCATAATTGAGGAAATTAATAAAAAAACAACCCCTGTTGTATTTTTGCTTTGGGGTGCTAATGCGCAAGAAAAAGCAAAGGTTATAACTAATCCTATTCATAAAAAGTTGGTTTCGGTTCATCCAAGTCCTTTGTCGGCTCATCGTGGATTTTTTGGTTGTAAGCATTTTTCTAAGACTAACGAGATCTTGGAACAAAATGGTATTCTGCCTATTGAGTGGTAAAGAGTTGACATTTTATGTCAATTATAGTATGATTAGCATATATTTTAAATGTGAGGTTTAGTGTTATGGGTATACCAAGACCTGTCGATAAAATGGGAAGAGTAGTAATCCCAAAAGAAATGCGTGACCAGTTAGACATAAAAAACGATTGTGATAAATTTGAAATTTCAATGGAAGGCAATCAGATTATTTTAAGGAAATATAAACCTGTTTGTATTTTCTGTAACAGGCTGGCAGATTCAGTAAAACTTGACGAACTTACTGTTTGTTATGAATGTCTTGAAAAATTAAATGAACTCAAAAGAAATAAGGAAGAAAATTCTTGACAAAATATATTTTCGATGATATAATTTTTTCATATTGTTAAATGCGTTGAAGGAATTATTGCTTGTTCTAAGTGTTAAGAGAGTCGGCGGTAGGTGCAAGTCCGATACATAGGTTCAAGTTGAGTCTCGTTCCTGAGCAGAGCGGCTGAATTTACAGTAAGCGGCTACGGTGTGCTCCGTTACCATGGCATAGGGCTTGTTAGAGCTTTAATGAGTGACCGTTTTTACGGTAAACAGGGTGGTACCGCGAAGAAATTTCGTCCCTGAGAGTGCTATGTGCATTCTCAGGGATTTTTGATTTAGAAAGGAAATTATTATGAACATTAAAATTGCAGATAGAACTTTGTGCAGAAAAGACGCTACATTCAGTTTTAAAGAAAAAATTGAGATTGCAAGACAACTTGATAAATTGGGCGTGTCGGCAGTTGAAATTCCTGAAATTGAAAATATCAAGACCGATACACTGCTTGTTAGAACAATAGCATCTTTCGTTAAAACGAGTATTTTATCTGTTGCTGTTGGCAAGACAAAGCAGGGTGTAGATAAAGCGGTTTCGGCTCTTAGTACTGCGGTTTATCCAAGACTCAGAGTGGAACTTCCGGTATCTACTGTTGGTATGGAATATGTCTGCCATCTTAAAGCACCAAAGATGTTGGAACTCATAAAGGAATTGATTTCCTATGCAAAGACAAAGTGTAATGATGTTGAATTTTGCGCTATTGATGCTACGAGAGCCCAAAGCAGTTTTCTTAAAGAGGTAATCGGTGTTGCGGTTGAATGCGGTGCCGATACGGTAACTCTCTGTGATTCAGCGGCGGAAATTATGCCTGATAAATTTGGCGGTTTTGTGTCAGAAAATATTAATGACGGCGTTTCAATCGGTGTTATGTGCGATAATAAGAACGGACTCGCTGCCGCAAATGCAGTTATTGCAGTTGAAAATGGCGCTGATACGGTAAAAACATCGGTATCAGGAAGTGATATTCCGCTTGAAATCTTTGCAGGTATTGTTAAAAATTGCGGAGAAAGTTGTGGATTTGAGTCATCTCTTAAATCAACCGAACTTAACCGCATTATTAAACAGATAAACTGGATAACCAATACTTCTAAGAGTGATAAAACTTTAAGCGTTGCTGAATTTGAAGAAGACGGCATTAATTTAACCGTCAATGATGGCAGCGATACTGTTTTGACTGCTGTTCTCAAGTTGGGTTATGATTTATCGGACGAAGATATGGCAAAGGTTTATGAGGAATTTTTGCGTGCCGCTTCTAAGCGAAATGTAACCGCAAAAGAACTTGATGCTATCGTTGCAACGGTTGCGTTACAGGTGCCTCCCACATATAAACTCAAGAATTATGTTGTGAACAGCGGAAATATTATTACTTCGTCCGCACAGATTACTCTTGAAAAAGACGGTGAAGATATTCAAGGTATTAGCACAGGCGACGGCCCGATTGATGCGGCTTTTCATGCGGCAGAACAGATTATCGGTTGCCGTTATGAATTGGACGATTTCCAAATTCAGTCAGTAACAGAGGGTAAAGAGGCTATGGGTAATGCCTTGGTTAAACTCAGAAGTAACGGAAAACTTTATTCGGGCAACGGTATTTCTACCGATATTATTGCCGCAAGCATAAAGGCTTATATTAACGCTGTTAATAAAATTGTTTACGAGGAGGCGTAAAAGTGAAATTATCTTTTTCAACAAAGGGCTGGCATAACAGTTCGTTTGACGATTTTTGTGATATTGCTGTAGATTTAAAATTTAAAGGCATTGAACTGCATAATATTCATAACCGCCTTTTTACTGATAAGGACGGCGCATTTCACGATTATGCCGCTGCAAAAACAGTCAGAAAACTTTATGAAAAAAAGTTACAACTTCCCTGTATTGATACTATTTGCAACTTGGCAGATAAGCAAAAACAAAACGAATGTATTTTGGAGATAAAATCCTGTATTGATATTGCTCAAAATCTTCATATCCCGTATGTTAGAATAAAGGCTTTCGGTGAAGAGGATTTTGAGTTTGTGAGCGGTACTATCTCCCGCGTGATTGATTATGCTGGGGAAAAGGGAATAGTTTTGCTTATTGAAACTTCGGGCTTATTCTGTGACACTTCAAAACTCCGTGATATGCTTGACAGTTTTGCAAGTGATACTTTGGCGGCTCTATGGGATATGTATTCACCCTATTTTGAGAAAAACGAAGACCCCGAAACCACAATTAAAAATCTCGGCGCATATATTAAACACGTTCATATAAAAGATGCTCAAAAAACCGAAAACGGTACAGAATTTTGCCTTATAGGCGAAGGCGAAATGCCCATAGCTGAAATGATGTTGGGACTTCGTTCGGTTAATTTTGACGGTTTTATTTCTTTGGAATGGAATCCCGAGTGGTGTGAAGAACTCGATGATATGGAAATTATTTTTTCACACTTCGTTAACTATATGAAGCAGTTCAGTGACACTTCAAAGAGTGATAATTCGCTTTATTATAACCGTGCGCATACGGGTCGTTTTGTTTGGGAGAAAGACCGTCTTATTGACGCTACTTTTTCTCAGGTACTTGACCGTATGGTTGAAGAATTTCCTGACCAATATGCCTTTAAATATACAACCCTTGATTACACAAGAACTTACAGCGAGTTTCGCGATGATGTAGATACCTTTGCCCGCAGTTTAGTATCAATGGGTGTTAAAGCGGGAACACACGTTGCTGTATGGGCTTCTAATGTGCCTCAATGGTATATTGCTTTTTGGGCAACAGTTAAGTTGGGAGCGGTGTTAGTTACGGTTAATACTGCTTATAAAATTCACGAGGTTGAATATCTGCTTCGTCAGTCTGATACACATACACTTATTATGACTGAGGGCTCTAAAGAGTGTAAATACGGGGATATTATAGCAGAATTGTGCCCCGAACTTGAAAATATTAAATCGGGTGCTCCGCTTCACAGCAAGAGATTACCGTTCTTGAGGAATGTAATTACCGTAGGATTTAAACAAACAGGGTGTATGACTTGGGAAGAAGCGGTAGAACGTTCTTCACAGGTGTCGTTAAGTACTGTTTACAGAATGGCATCTATGGTTGATAAAGATGATGTCTGCAATATGCAGTATACCTCGGGCACTACGGGATTCCCTAAAGGTGTTATGCTTACCCACTATAATGTTGTTAATAACGGTAAATATATCGGTGACAGAATGGAACTTTCTACTGCCGACCGTATGATGATTCAAGTGCCGATGTTCCATTGTTTTGGTATGGTGCTTTCTATGACTGCATCTATGACACACGGTGCTACAATGTGTCCGTTACCGTATTTTTCACCACAGTCTGCATTGGCATGTGTTAATTCAGAGCATATCACAACATTTAACGGTGTACCGACAATGTTTATTGCGATGATGAATCATCCCGATTTTGCAAAGACCGATTTTTCACATATTCGTGTGGGTATTATGGCAGGTGCTAACTGTCCTGCCGACCTTATGAAAAAGGCTACAGTTGATATGAATATGAAAGAAATTGTTTCGGTTTACGGTCAGACAGAGGCATCTCCGGGTTGCACAATGAGCAGTTATTTTGACAGTTTGGAAGTGCGTACAGAAACTGTTGGAAGTGCTTTTGCAAATGTTGAATGTAAAATCGTTGACCCCGAAACAGGAAAAGACTGTCCTGACGGAGTTAATGGCGAATTTGTGGCTCGTGGATATAATATAATGAAAGGATATTATAAAATGCCTAAAGCCACCGCTGAGGCGATTGATAAAGACGGATGGCTTCATACGGGCGACCTTGCTTGCAGGGATTCAGACGGCAATTACCGCATAACAGGCAGACTTAAGGATATGATAATAAGGGGCGGTGAAAACATCTACCCCAAAGAAATCGAGGAGTTTATTTACACTTGCGATAAAGTAAGTGATGTTCAGGTAATAGGTGTACCCGATGAGAAATACGGTGAGGAAATTATGGCTTGTATTATCCTTAAAAAAGGCGAAACTATGACCGAGGATGAAATGAGGAAATATATCGCCGACCATATGGCAAGGCATAAAGTTCCCCGTTATATCGAGTTTGTTGATGCTTTCCCGATGAATGCGGCAGGTAAAATCTTAAAATATAAAATGCGTGAAGACGCAGCAAAGAAGTTAGGACTTAAATGATAAATAATATTTACACAATTGATGCGCACTGTCATATCTATCCCGAAAAAATTGCTCAAAAAGCCGTTGCCTTTACCGATAAATTTTATTCACTCAAAGCGGTGGGTAAGGGTACGGTTGACGATTTGATTGAGAATGGCACTAAAGCGGGAATAGACCATTTTATCGTGCAGTCTGTGGCAACTACACCTAAACAGGTTAAAAGCATAAATGAGTTTATTTTGTCCGAGGTGGAAAAATCGGACGGTTTGCTTACGGGGCTCGGTACTTTGCATCCTGACAGTGATGATATCAAAGGGGATGTGAAACATCTTATGTCGTTAGGACTTAAAGGTGTAAAACTTCATCCTGATATTCAGGCTTTTAAAATCGACGATTATCGTTGCCTCAAAATTTATGAACAGTGCGAAGAAAATGATTTGCCGATTTTAATGCATACGGGTGATAGCCGATATGATTTTTCAAATCCAAACCGCCTTTTACCGATACTTAATATATATACAAAACTTACCGTAATAGGCGCTCATTTAGGCGGTTGGTCGGTTTGGGATGATGCCGTAAAGGCTTTTCAAGGTATGGAAAATTTTTATGTTGACTGTTCTTCCTGTTTTGCCTTTATGAAACCTGAAAAAGCCAAAGAAATTATAAGGCATTACGGTGCTGAAAAAGTGCTTTTCGGAACGGACTATCCTATGTGGTCGGCTGAAAAAGAATTAGAATATTTTTTCTCTCTCGGTCTTGACGAATGGGAAAATAAGAGTATACTAAATATAAACGCTAAAAAACTTTTCAATTTGGAGTGAGTTGAGTGAAAGATTTTAAAATCGGCACGAAATGTGTTCAGGGCGGTTATACACCAAAAAACGGTGAACCCCGTCAGATTCCGATTTATCAGAGTACAACATATAAATATAACACAAGTGAAGATATGGGAAAACTCTTTGATTTAGAGGCTTCGGGTTATTTCTATGCCCGTTTGCAGAACCCCACTTGTGATTTGGTTGCAGCTAAGATTTGTGAGATGGAGGGCGGTACTGCCGCAATGCTTACTTCCTCAGGTCAGGCAGCATCTTTCTTTTCAATTTTCAATATTGCAGGATGCGGTGACCATATTGTAGCATCTTCGGCTCTCTATGGCGGTACTTATAACTTGTTTGCAGTTACTATGAAGAGAATGGGAATAGATTTTACCTTTATTTCTCCTGAATGTTCTGATGAGGAATTTGAGGCTGCTTTTAGGCCAAACACAAAAGCGGTTTTCGGTGAGACTATTGCTAACCCTGCTTTAAATGTCCTTGATATTGAGCGTTTTGCAAATATGGCGCATAAACACGGTGTTCCGCTTATTGTTGATAATACATTTGCAACACCTATTAATTGCCGTCCGTTTGAATGGGGCGCTGATATTGTTATCCATTCAACCACAAAGTATATGGACGGTCACGGTAGTGCTGTGGGCGGTTGTATTGTGGATTCGGGCAAGTTTGATTGGACTCGCTATCCTGATAAATACCCAGGACTTTGCACACCTGATGAAAGTTATCACGGTGTTACTTATACTGAGCGTTTCGGCATAGGCGGTGCTTATATTACAAAGGCAACCGCACAGTTGATGCGTGATTTCGGCTGTTGCCAGTCGGCACAGAGCGCTTATGTTCTCAATTTGGGACTTGAAAGTCTGCATCTTAGAATGAGAAAACACTGTGAAAACGGACTTAAGGTTGCACAGTTCCTTAAAAATGATGATAGAATTGCTTGGGTAAGATATCCCCATTTAGAGGGCGACAGTAATTATGAATTAGCACAGAAATATCTTCCAAACGGTGGATGCGGTGTTGTAAGTTTCGGTGTTAAGGGCGGAAGAAAAGCGGCAGAAGCGTTTATGAAAGAACTTAAGATTGCTTCAATCGCAACCCATGTTGCCGATGCGAGAACCTGTTGTTTACATCCTGCAAATGCCACACACCGTCAGATGAATGATGATGAACTTCTTGCAGCAGGAATTACACCTGATTTAATCCGTTTTTCTTGCGGTATTGAAGATGCTGAAGACTTGATTGCAGATATCAGCCAAGCACTTGATAAAATCTAAAGAAAAGGTAATATAAATAATGCCTATCAGAATACCAAATGATTTACCTGCGGTTAAAACTTTAAATGACGAAAATATCTTTGTTATGACCGAAACCAGAGCCATAACACAGGATATTCGCCCTTTAAAAATACTGCTTTTAAATTTAATGCCTAAAAAAATCGAAACCGAGACCCAGTTGTCTCGGTTACTTGGTAACTCTCCATTACAGGTTGAACTTGAACTTATTCATACCAAAAGCCACGTTTCTAAAAATACATCGGCAGAGCATTTGCTTGCTTTTTATAAAACATTTGACGATGTTAAAAACAGAACATTTGACGGTATGATTATAACGGGCGCTCCTGTGGAACAGATGCCTTTTGAAGAAGTTGAATATTGGGACGAACTTTGTGAAATTATGGAATGGACTAAAACCCATGTTCACAGCACTTTCCATATCTGTTGGGGTGCGCAAGCGGGGTTATACTATCACTTCGGAATTGATAAGAAACCACTCGATAAGAAGATGTTCGGTATTTTCCCTCATACAGTAGATTATAAACGTTCAATTCTTTTCAGAGGTTTTGATGATGAATTTATGGTTCCTCATTCAAGACATACTACTGTTGATATTGAAGATGTAAGGAAATGTAAGGATATTAAAATACTTTCATCTTCAAAAGAAGCAGGTGTTTATGCCATGGCAACTGCCGAGGGCAAACAAATTTTTATCACAGGACATTCTGAATATGACGCAAATACTTTGGCGAGTGAATATTTCAGGGATTTGGGTCAGGGAAAACCGATTGAAATACCAAAAAATTATTTCCCCGATGACAACCCCGAAAATCAACCTTTGGTTACTTGGCGTGCTCACGCTAATTTGCTTTATTCAAACTGGCTTAACTATTTTGTTTATCAGACCACGCCTTATGATATTGAACAGATTAAATAGAAAAAAACCTTTATGCTCTCGCATAAAGGTTTTTTGTTAGTTAAGAATATAAATTTCTGCACTTCTTACACCAAAAGTCTGACAAGCGCTTTCAGTAGTAAAGAAAAGGTCGATGCCTGTGGGATAATTTCTGATAAATCCACCTGTATCAGCCGCAACAGCATAACCGTAGATATATTTTCCGTCAACTGTTTTAATATACATCTCAGTACCGTAAGGGATAACTTTTGGATTTACTGCGATATAACCAGGTTGAGGATTAACACCTGTTGAGCATCTGTTACCTGTATAGGTGTAAGCAGTTGCTCTTACAGTCATTTTTGACTTATAATTAACAGGAACGCCGTTTTTGTCAAGTTTGATTTCTTTCTTAGGGGAAAGGGTTGAAACCCAATTAGATGGATTTGCCTTTTTGCCTGCAGTTTTTGTTCCAACAGTTATTTTTTTATTTACAGCCTTTGTAAGAACGGTGGTATCAGTTACTTTTTTACCGGCAGAAACGCCGTTTACAAATTTTTCAGTGTAGTTTACAAGTTTAACACCGTCAGAACCGTCTTGCGTAACCTTTGTATTACCTTTTTTGATTTTTGAGGAATACTCTTTTTCAGTATCATAAGGGATTTTTTCCTTAATACTGCTGTTTACATAGTCTACATTAGTATAATCAATGTAGCAAGTTTTGGTAATTTCGGTATTAAGTGAAGGTTCAACAAAGTCGAACTTATCTACCGTTAAATTTGCCTGTTCTAAAGCATCGGCAACAGTGCCTTCAAAAAATTCGATTTCCAAGGTTTTATCGCCTTGTGTGATATATACCGGAAAACCGTAAGAAATTTCAACCGATGTTACTCGGTTAGAGGTTCTTGTTTCCAAAACTTCATATTTGTCAGATTTTAAATCAAGATTTGCCATCACCATTGCCACATTATTATTAAGTGCGCGTACGGTGTATGTTTTATGACCGTCGAAAATTTTAATTGTGTGGATTGAGCAGTTTAGTAAAGTAACTACTGCGATGGCAAGGGCGGTTAAGAAAGCCGCACATTTGTATCGCACCTGTCTGCTTGTTAATAAAGCGGACATATGGTACTTTATTTTTTCTATCATCCAATAACTCCTTTAATTTAGGCTCAAAGCAAAACGCTTTAATGCCTATTTTTTCAAAGCAAATGCATTATACCTAAATGTTTTTACAATGTCAAAGCAAAAAAAGGGGTATGTTTTTGGTTATTTTGCTTAAAAAAATCGTGCAAAAACAAAAAGTTACAACTTTGTAACACTTTTCAAAGGTGTATTTTTGCCATTTTATGACAATTCGCTTGTGCATTCATACAAAAAATGGCATATCTCTGTTGATAAATCCTTCAAAAAATTGGTAAAATCACAAATGGTTGTGTCTTTATAGCTGTTTTGCGGACGCAACAACAAAATATTGTGTAAAAACAACTTTACAAATTCAAGTGATTATGATATATTAAATAGGTAAAACCCTTTAAGGCGGTACGGCGATATCGGTAAGGCGTGTACAAACAGTACTATATATAATATATGTGTATGCTGTGATTTTATGACTCTTTTAACCGCCTTGATTTAAAAGGCGGTTTTTTGGAAGGATTTTTATGGATAAATATAAAGCCACATTGATGGATGAGGCGGCAATTGGCCGTGCGCTGAAGCGCATCTCACACGAAATTTTAGAGAAAAATAACGGCTGTGAAAATTTGTGTGTTATCGGTGTGAAGCGCAGAGGAGTTTCCTTGGCTCAGATTATTGCAGACAATATATATAATATAGAGGGTATTAAAATTCCGACGGGTGTCCTTGATATAACCTTCTACCGTGACGATTTGGAGGTTGATTCTTCTGACCCTGTTATCCGTCCGTGTGATATTCCTTTTTCGGTTGCGGATAAGAATGTTATTTTGGTGGATGATGTGCTTTTTACAGGCAGAACGGCAAGGGCTGCTATGGAGGCGGTAATGCAGTTCGGCAGAGCGGCTTCAATTCAGTTTGCCGTGTTGATCGACAGGGGACATAGGGAACTTCCTATAAGGGGTGATTATGTCGGTAAAAATATTCCCACTTCAAAGTCGGAATTTATTTCGGTTAAGATACCGCCTTATGAAAATATCTGTGCGGTGGAACTTTATGAAAAAACGGTATGAGCAGTTTCGGCTGTTAATATATATGTTAAATTTGGGAGGAAGTAAAAAATGAAAATGGTTTTCGGTGTAAACGATAGACCAAAGTTTGGTCAACTTATCGTTTTCGCAATCCAACAGTTGCTTGCAATTATGGCAGCAACTCTCGTTGTTCCTGTTATTATCGGTAACGGAATGAGTTCAGCAGCGGCTTTGTTCGGCGCAGGTGTAGGTACACTTATATATGTGCTTTGCACTAAAAAAAGCAGTCCAGTATTTTTAGGTTCTTCTTTCGCATTTATTGATTCAATGTTTGCAGCATTTGCAGGCGGTGTTTCAATGTCACTCGGCTATTTAGGTCTTATATTAGGTGCCGTATTCGCAGGTCTTGTTTATGTTGTTATTGCTATCGTTGTTAAGTTTGTAGGCGTTGGCTGGATAAACAAACTTATGCCTGCAGTAGTTATTGGTCCTGTTGTTTCTATAATCGGTTTGTCTTTGGCTGGTAACGCTATTGGCGATTTGCAAAAGGTTAATATTGAAAGTGGTTCATCTTATGTTGCTGTTATCTGTGGTCTTGTTACTTTGATTGTTACAACCGTTGCTTCTACATACGGCAAAAAGATGGCAAAACTTATCCCGTTTATTATAGGTATATTAGCAGGTTATGCTACTGCTTCTGTATTTTATATAATAGGTGCATTAACCAAGACACCCGAACTTATGATTATTAATTACGGTTCTTTAACTGCTTTGGTATCTGATGGCGTAGGTCTTAAAACATTCTTCACAGTTCCTGACTTCACATTCCTTACTGCATTTAAAGGTTTGGGCGAAATTAAGGCAAGTTATATTGCAACTATTGCGATTGCTTATATCCCTGTTGCTTTTGTTGTATTTGCAGAGCATATTGCAGACCATAAAAACATTTCATCAATCATTGAAAGCGATTTGCTTGAAAAACCAGGTCTTCACAGAACCCTTTTGGGTGACGGTATCGGTTCAATGGTAGGTGCTTTCTTCGGCGGTTGTCCCAACACTACTTACGGTGAATCTGTAGCCTGCGTTGCCATTACAAGAAATGCTTCTGTTGCTACAATTATTACAACTGCCGTTATGGCAATTCTTATTTCTTTCTTGGCTCCGTTTGTAGCGTTTGTAAATTCAATTCCGTCTTGTGTAATGGGCGGTGTTTGTATTGCGCTATACGGATTTATCGCAGTAAGCGGTCTTAAAATGATTCAAAAGGTTGACCTTGAACAGAATAAGAATTTGTTTGTTGTATCGACTATTCTTATAACAGGTATCGGCGGTTTGTCGCTCAAGTTCGGCAAAGTAACACTTACTTCTATCGCTTGTGCGCTTATCCTTGGTATCATCGTTAATATTATTCTTTCAAAATCGAAAGAAGAAACACAAGAATAACTTTGGAATATAAATACCCGAAGCCATCGGCTTCGGGTATTTTTTTTAAAATTGTTTTCGCAACTTTTCAAGTGCGGATTTTTCTATGCGAGAAACATAACTTCTTGAAATGTTTAGTTTTTTAGCAATTTCTCTTTGGGTTAGTTCGGGCTTCCCGTTTATTCCGTACCTCATCTCAATGATTTCAAGTTCCCGTTCATCTAATACCCCATTTATTACGAGCCGTAGTTTTTGCAGTTTCATTTTGGTATCAATTTCTTCAACGATGTCACTCTTGTCGGCGATCACATCAATAAGTGTCAGCGCATTTCCTTCTTTATCAGTGTCAATCGGGTCGCTGATAAAAACATCTTGTGCAGTCTTTTTTTGGTTTCTGAAAAACATCAGTATTTCATTTTCTATACAGCGTGAAGCATAGGTGGCAAGGCGGATTCCCTTGTCGGCTTTGAACGTGGACACCGCTTTTATTAAACCTATTGTGCCTATTGATATTAAATCATCCTGTTCAGCACCCGAACTGTAATATTTTTTCACAATGTGCGCTACGAGGCGTAAATTGTGCTCAACCAATTTGTTGCGCGCTTCGGTATCACCTGAACGGCTTTTCTCTAAAAGTTCGTTTTCCTGTTTTTCGGTGAGTGGTTTTGGGAATGAACCTGTGCTTGTTACATGAAGTGCAAAGTAGTATATATTTGTAATAATTTCCAATAAAAGATTTAGCATATAATCATCTCCATACATAATATATATAATTATATGAACTTTAAAGCTTGTCGTATTTCAAGGTTGGTGCTTTTCGTATAACTAAATTCGATAAATTTGTCACAAATGACGAAAGAAAATCTGTTGACAAAGTCGAACAATCATACTATAATTAATGTATAATAAAATCTACTCGTGGGAGTATAAATTAATTTTGTTTGTTTGGAGGAATACAAAAATGAAAAAAGCGTTAGCGATTTTATTAACCCTCGCGATGTTGTTCACCGTGGTTTCTGCAAATGTATTTGCAGCAGAAAATCTTCCTACTATTGAGATTGTTTCTCAAGAAGTTGAAGAAGATGCAGGAACTGCTACTATCGCAGTAAAATTGACAAACTTCACCACAGTTGCTGGTATGGATTTGATTGTCGTATCAGACAGTGAAAATGTAAAGTTCACAGCTGTTAAAACATCAGACCTTATTCAAGAAGGCGATTACAAGGTTGCCGACGATGGTAGCAATGTACATATCGTAGATTTAACTGGTGATGTTGTAGATGCAACAATTGAACTTGTTGTTGTTGTAACCGGTCCTGCTAAAATTACTGCTACTGCACAACTTGCAAAAGACGGTAAAACATTACTTGATGCAGAAACTGAATTTGATATAGTGGATGGCGAAATCACTATTGCCGAAACTGAAACAATTATTCCTGGCGAAGTTAAAGATGAAGACATCGCAGGTGCTGAAGGCGGCGAAGTTACAATCACTGCTAATGAAGGTTATTTCATCCCTTACGGAAGTGTTTATACCAAGAATGCAAATGGTTCTTACAATTACTTCCAGAAGGAAGATAATGGTACTTTCGTAGTTAAAGAAGCTGTTCAGTATAATATGTTCGAAATACCAAAGTCTGGCTTCAGAACTTTCGGTATCAGTGATGCTGCATTAAAGAGCGGTACAGAAGCTATTATGTTCGGCAACTATTCAAATGCTTTGAATACTGCTTCTGAACATGGTACATTGTTGTTTGCAGGTCAATGGACAGAGTATTTGGAATATTACAAAGGCAAAGGTTTCACAGAAGCTGAACTCGTTAAAGCAATTTATGACAGATATAATTCAGTTAACGATGGTACATATGATGCTGTTACAATGTGGGCTAATAACAAGACCATAAGCATTGATGTGTATAAAAAGGTTCAGACAAACTGGATGTGGAAAGACAAAACAAACGGTATTTTAGAGTATGCTTTGCGTGTTAGCCAGATGAATAACGGCGACGAATATACTGCTGTTGCTTATAGAGTAGAAAATGATGCTGTTAAATTCTCTGACAAAATTAAGTCACAAGTTTATAACGGTTAATTTTAGAGGTGATTTACGATGAAGAATAAGTTTATTGAACCAAATGTTGAGGTTTTGAAGTTCCAATGCAATGAGGGAATCCAGAGCCCTAATGATGTGCATATTCAGGACGATAGTAATATTCTTGATGATGGCGGCGACGAATTCGTAAAAGGTTAATATGTTATGATTAAAAATAAAGTTATAATAATTGCTTTATGCGTTTTAATCGTTGTTGTTGCTGCTGTACTTATAATTACAGGTATAGCAAAATCTAATAACGACAATAAACCTGTTGAGTCTACAAATAGTAGTGCTCAGCAGGGTGTTGATGAGATTGTTATCGGCGGAGAGTCACAATCAAAGATAGAAATTGATTTTGATACTGGTAGTATCATCTCATCAACTGAAGTAAGTTCTTCTGATAAGAACGACAAGACTTCTTCTAATGTTGTTGTTGATGAGGTTGGAAATTCTTCAACTACTTCTGGTAGCAGTTCAAGTCAGGTTTCTAATAGCTCTGATGTCTCTAACAATTCTACAGGTGATGTGTTAGATAATAGTTCTACCGATTCATCATCAAGCAATGTGTCAAGTATTGCTCCTGACCAAGATATAATGCCGGGAACTCAAAGCCCTTGGCGTGAATAATTGAAATTTTAAGACCGCGTAACTGCGGTCTTAATTTTTAGGTAGTAAATTTTAATTTGGTAATGATATATTCATAGGAAAGTGAGGGCAAATTTATGAAATATCGTATTGCGGATTTTAATATTGAATTTAAAAATACAAATGTTTTTGTTGAAGATTTTTTCAAAAGTTTCGAAACTCAAAAATTGCCCGAGATTTCTTTTGAAATAACGCAAAATGATATCGATTATGAAAAAAGACTAATAAAATATCCTATTAGTGATAAAATGTTATCTGTCGCAGCTTATCACCGCAAATTTATTGAATGGTTGCCTTTTAATAATGCCTTTTTCCTGCATGCATCGTTAATTGATGTTGACGGTATTGGTGTGGCTTTTGCGGCGCTTAGCGGTACAGGTAAAACAACACATACACTTTTTTGGCGTCAACTTTTGGGAGATAGACTTACTATCGTAAATGGTGATAAACCGATTATTCGTTTTTTTGATAATGAAAAATATCCTTATGGATACGGTGCACCATGGTGTGGCAAAGAACATTACGGTACAACCGGCAGAGTTCCACTTAAGCATTTATGTTTTATTGAACGCGGTGATAAAAATTCCTGTGAGCCAATGGACCCTGTCGATGCTATTGATATAATTTTCAATCAGGCTTATATCCCCAAGAACAATCCTATTGCGGTGTATAATACTTTATCTTTGGTTGATAGATTATTGAAAGTTTGCAGTTTGTGGAAGATAACTTGTACACCTGAAATTGAGGCGGCTGAAGTCGCTTATAATACAATCTTTAAGGAGAATAATAATGAAACTTAAATATAATTTTGTTTTAAATGACGTTGCAGGGCAGAAAGTAGCGGTTGCGGTTGATGACAGTAATTCTGATTATAACAGTCTTATTAAACTTAACGATACAGGTGTTTATATTTTAGAAATGCTTAAAAACGATGTTACTGTTGAGGAAATTGTGACATCTATTAAAAATGATTTCGAGGTTGAACCTGCGCAGAATATTGAGAAAATCGTTGAAGATTTTATATCAAAACTTAAAGAAGCCGATGTGTTAGAATAATGGAAAATAATTTTAAAAACGCTCACCAAGTTTTTAAAACAAGTGATGAAATTGTCGGGCTTACCGTCGGTACAAGTATGTTGCCGTTGTTTCGTTCTGATAAAGATATGGCGGTTGTAAAGAAAATCGACCGTCCGCTTAAAGTTAATGATGTGTTGCTTTACAGGAAAAAAGGTACTGATGATGAATATATTCTTCATCGTCTTATAAAACTCAAGAAAGACGGCTATGTCATACGGGGCGATAATCTCTATATAAACGAGTGTAATGTTTCAGATCATGAGATAATCGGTGTTATGGTGGGATTTCACCGTGACGGCAAATACTATGAATGTGATAAAAGTTTGAAATATAAACTCTATGTTGTTTATATTAGAATTTCTTATCCTGCAAGATTTATCTTCAAGAAAATCAGACCTATACTATCAAGAATTAAAAGAAAATTTTTCGTAAAAAAATAACCTCAGATTCAGTTTGAATCTGAGGTTGTTTTTTCTTCTACTACAGGTGTATAATTCCCTGTTTCAAAAATGAAATCTTTAATTTCTTGCTTAGCGATTTCAAGGTCATATACATAATACCATACACCACGAATAATTTGGCCACTTGATTTTATATTATCGTTTGGTATGCTAAGGTTTACAATTTCAGGGGAGGAAGTTACTGCCCACATCCCCATAGACATAATATCATTGGTGGAAAGTGAAGTTTTACACTCGCTTAAAATAATTTCTGTAAGTGCGGGAAGTTTTGTAACGCTCATACCTTTAACTTTATCGAACATGGCTGACAAAACTTCCTTTTGGCGGTTTCCACGCATTATATCGCTATCAACTTTGCGTATTCGTGAATAACACATTGCCTGTGCGCCGGTAAGTTGCTGCTTGCCTGTTTTTTTGATTTTTTCACAAGTAAGACCTTTTTTATTAATTTCGGGGATAATCGTGCTATTAAGGTTGTTCATTTCTTTTTGGTCTACATCTATTGTTACCCCGCCGATATAATCAATGATTCTTGCAAATCCAAAGAAATTTATCGTTACATAATCAGTAATTTCTAAATCGAAATTTTTATTGAGTGTTTTGACCGCAAGGTCTGATTTACCGTATGCATAGGCGTGTGTTAGTTTATCCTGCGAATGGCCGTCAATGTGGACATAGGTATCTCTTGCTATTGATGTCAGTTTAATCTTTTTGTGTTGTTTATCTATTGTAAGTACCAACACCGCATCCGATCGTCCCGAGTCATTATCTTTACGGGAATCGATACCCAATAATGCAATATTTTTAACCGAATCATACTGATTCGTAGTTATATTAAGGTCGTCACTTTCAAGGGGTTGGCGGTCGATTTTATTTATTAGATAGTAGGTGTAACTGTAAAGTGCAACAGATGCTACTAAGACTAAGGATAAAATCACTACTAAAACTTTCAAGAAAGTATTTTTTCTTTTTTTCTTCTTCTTTTTCTTTTTTTGTGGTTTACTTGAAGAAGAAATATCCTGATAAGAACTGTATATATCAATATTATCGTCAAATTGGTCAGTATAACGCATAGAAATCTCCTAAAATATTTTTAAATTCAGCAATATTTATTATACAACTAAATCTTTTAAAAGTCTACACAATTCTTCCCCGTTTGACAGCTGATTTACCGAATTTCTGTCTTACTTTGTAAACAGAATCTTCTATCTTTTCAGTTTCGAGCATTTTTTCGTTATCACCGAAGATATCCTGTTGTATAGCGGTATTCTCATTCTTGAGATTTATTGCACGAAGCCCAACTGAGCGTAATGGCTCTGAAAACTGATAGTTTTCACAAAAAATTTTGAAGCCTCGTTTTGCGAGGGTTAGAGAGCAATTAGTGGTATCATTAAATGTGTGGCTGAATTCTTTGGTGACAAGAGAAGAAGTGCGTATATGGACCTGAACACCGCCTGCAAACAGATTGTGTTTACGCAAAGAGTCAGAAATATTTTGAGCGAAGGTTAAAAACGCTTTCCAGACTTGTTCGTTATTTGTGAAATCTTGTCCGCAAGTTACGGATTTTCCAATACTTTTAGGTTTACTGTTATTGGTTATAGGTATAACAGGTGAATTATCGTTGCCTAAAGCGTAGTTTTTAAGGTCGATACCGTTTTTGCCTAAAAGTCTTTTTAGGGTGGCATCGTCGCATAAAGTGATGTCACCGATTGTGTTTATACCGATAGATTTTAATTTTTCTGCGGTGTTTTTGCCGACAAACAACAGGTCGGTTATAGGAAGTTTCCAAACTTTATCTTTAAAATTTTCTTTAGTAATAACGGTTACAGCATCAGGTTTTTTCATATCAGAGCCTAACTTTGCAAAAACTTTATTAAAACTAACACCAACCGAAATAGTAATACCGAGTTCACGTTTGATATCATTTCTTATAAGGTTTGCAATCGTTTCAGCGCTGCCGAAAAGAAGAGTACTTCCCGTAACATCGAGCCAACATTCATCAATTCCGAAAGGCTCAATCATATCGGTGTATCTTGAATATATTTCTTGCGCCTTTTTTGAATATTTTTCATATTCTTCATAAATGGCAGGCAACAGCACAAGGTCGGGGCATTTGCGTTGTGCTTGGAATATGGGTTCAGCGGTTTTAACACCAAATTTTTTTGCAAGTTCGTTTTTGGCAAGGATAATTCCGTGCCGGTTTTCACTGTCACCGCAAACTGCAACTGGTAAATTTTTTAAGGTAGGGTTAAAAATCAGCGAAACAGATGCAAAAAAATTATTAAGGTCACAATGAAGTATTATTCTTTCGCTCAAAATTTACACCCTTTCCTTGAACATTTGTTCTTTAATATTATACAACCTTTTAATCAGAAAGTAAAGAAGTATTACAGTTCAAATTTTTCCAAAGCATATCTGTGAAATCTTTCGGTTTGGCGTTTGCTGTAATTTATAATAAGACTTATTTCTTCGAGTGTGCGTCCGCAGATGTATTTTTGAAATAATAGTTCGCTTAATATGCCGTCATCAACTTTTGAAATCCTGTTTTCAATATCAATTCTCAAATTTTTAGAGCGAATAATTTGTTTTTCATATTCTTCTCGCATTTCGGGATTAATGCTTATCATTTCACGAAGTCTTGAGATTTTGGTTTGTTGCAACAGATATGAATTTAAATATTTCTTTTTATTTTTTAACATTGTTTTTTCTCCGCTTTTTCGGTTTAACAAGTGCTACATATTGACCGTAACTGTATGAAGTGCCGTTGCGTTTATTATATGATTCGACCTCTCTTACAAGTTTGTAAAGGGGATTATCACTTAATATTTTTTTCCTTTTTATTTCTGTTTTCCAAAGTTTTTCGCCTTTTATTTTACATTCTTGGCTGCAATATTCAGTTTGAGCGTCAGTTAATTTTGCGCCGCAGCAATGGCAATGACTGATTTTTGTTTTTTCAAATGAAGTTGATTTACAACGTGGACATACATAAATACTTTCGTAGGGTGGGGTTTGTAGGTTGTGTTTTTCTATTGATTTTATGGGATTTTTAAATTCATAACCACATTCAAGACAGGAATACATTTTTTCACCTCATATTTTCTTGACAATTACGAAAAAAAGTATTATAATGTAATAAAATTACTAAATCTCGTATTATTTTGAATTATAATACTAAATTCAGTAAAAGTCAAGCATAAATTACTAAATTCAGTAAATAAGGTGATAAAATGGTTTTTGTTTATGATTTGATTGAGGAACTTTGTGAAAGCAAAGGTATTAATATTACAACCCTTTGTCGTGATTGCAATATACCCCGTTCATCATTGACGGATTATAAAAAAGGAAGAATTAAAAGTCTTTCAACAGACACACTTTGTAAAATTGCGGATTATTTTGATGTGAGTGTTGGATTTTTATGCGGTGGGGAAAATATTAAACTTGATGAGCAAGCCTTGAAAACCGCTTTGTTTGGTAATGATGTTGTGGTTACAGATGAAATGTGGATTCAGGTTAAAAATTATGCGGGATATATAAAAGAAGTTTATAAAAATAAATGATGGGCAAAAATGCCCATCATTTATTTTAACTGTATTATAGCGGCTAAGTTGCCACGTTCACCTTTGGTTGCACGGTGGGAATGAAGTTTATCGCTGTTACAACAAGTGCATATATCAGAAAGGTCTATATTATTTTCTAAAATACCTGAGTTTATAAGAATTTGCCGATTTGCTTCGACTAAATTAAGCATATATTTATCATTTCCTTTAGAAATGAATATCTTATCAAAATCAAGATATTTCAGTTTCAAAAATTCATTATAAACAGGGGCATCCACTTCGTAGCATTTTTGACAGATGCACGGTCCGATACCTGCGATAATATCTTTCGGATTACAGAAAAATTCCGAAACCATTTTCTCCACTGTCTTTTTACCGATTTCTTTGACCGTACCACGCCATCCAGCGTGAGAAGTGGCTATAACTTTTTTAATAGGGTCACAGAACAAGAGGGGGGTGCAGTCGGCGTATTGAGTGACTAATGCTACATTTTCTTGGTTTGTTATAAGACCGTCGATATCTGAAAAGGACTCTTTGAAAATTCCTGTTCCGCAGTCATTGGATGTTACGGTTTTAATATTGTCTGTATGCGTTTGACGGCTTAATACTAAATTGTGTATATCAATGCCGACACAGTTGCATAAATTTTGATAGTTTTTTAAAACATTTTCTCTTTGGTCACCGTTTAAAAAACTCAAATTCATACTTTCGTATCTGCCGCTGCTTACACCGCCGAGTCGGGTTGAGAATAAGTGGCGGACGATACCTGTTTTTTCAAGTTTTGGGAATGTGATATATACCACATTCCCGTTTTTATTTATATTTAAGTTATTTGAAATCATATAAAGCGGGTTCCTCAGCGATAATTAGTTTGAATAGGTTGTTATTATTTTCAATGAGCCTTGTTTTATATTCATCCCCGAAAGTGTTTTTGATATATTCCAATGCTAACTTCATAAGTGGCGGACGCTTTTCAAGAGAGTGGCTGTCAGTGCCGATAAAGGTTATAATATTTTCTGTTATGAGATTTTCTAAGGTTTTATTATATCTCTTGCTGAAAAACGATGTTGCATTAACCTGAGTTAATATGTTGTTTTCTTTTACGAACTCAATGAATTTTTTATATCCTCTTGCTTTATAATAACGCTCAATATGGGGGATAATCGGTATCAAGCCTACTGTATCACGCAAATACAAAAGTTCGCTTTGCAATGTGCGGTTGATTAAGTAGGGATTGAGTTCAAGCAAAATGTAATTTGAATTATTTAGAGTGAAATTTCTTATAGCAGAAACCTTACTTATACCGCTGTAATATAGTATTTCACAACCCAAATAAATATTCGGGAAATCTTTGTCTTTTATAGTTTCAGTTAAAAGGTCAAATGCTGCGGTTGTTTTTTGCTTGAAGTTTTCGAGACTGTCGAGATGTGGATAAAAATGCGGCGTGGCAATAACATCTGTGATGCCCTGAGAACGCATTACGCTTAAAATGGAAATGGATTCTTCGATATTTTTGGCGCCGTCATCAACATCGGGCAGAATATGTGAATGAATATCTAAAAGCAAAAAATCACCTCAATTCAAAAAAAGCGAGAGATACAATCTCCCGCTTTTTGCTTAATAATGTCTGTCGTTTCTTCCGTAATAATTGTTTGAGTAACGGTAGTAATTGTATTTACCTTTATAGTAATATTTCGGTCTGATATCAGAACCGTTAATGATAACACCGTCAAGATCAACATCAAGTACCTTAAGGCTTTCGTAAGCACGCTCAAATGAATCATAGGTTGTAACAGAAGCGCGGATTACCAATATAATCGCTTCGCACTTCTGGGCGATTACCAAAGCATCAGATACCGGGTTAACAGGAGGTGTATCAAGGATGATATAATCATAACGGTCCTTGAGTTCTTCAAGCATATTGTCAAAGTTTTCAGAACTGAATAATTCAGACGGGTTTTTAACCTTTGTTCCTGCAGGGAGAACATCCAGGAATGCATTATAGTGTTGGATGGCATCATCAACAGAGACTTCACCTGCGAGAATATTCATACAGCCTTTTGAGTTATCAACCTTCATTTTTTTGTGAACGGTAGGTCTTCTTGAGTCAGCGTCTAAAATAAGGGTTTTCTTATTAAGTTGTGACATAGTGATGGCGATATTAACAGAGGTGGTTGATTTACCCTCAGAAGCGTTAGGACTGGATATAGCCAATACTTTACCGTCAATCTTTGATAACACAGAAATAAGATTAGTTCTTATGTTTTTATAGGATTCAATAATAGAAAAGGGGATTTTGTTTTGAGTTTCAGGTGTTATTAGTTTTTCGGCAGAAGACTTCTTTTTAAAACTAACGGCCATAATAAGAACCCCCTTTGTAATATGATTTATAATACTTTTCGCTCTTAGCGTTTGTGAAATCGGGGATATCGCCTAAAACAGGGATATCATAACGGTCTTTAAAATCTTCTTCACACTGGATTGTGGCATTTGTGAAAGAGATTATATAAATAATTACAAAGGACAAAACAGCACCGATTATCATAGCAAACATAGTTGATTTTGTAGTTTGCGGATATGTTTTTGCTGCAGTATCAACCGTTGTAACAACCGTTGAAGACGAGTGAGGGATAAACTTGCTGATATATTCGGGTGTCAATGACAGGAACATATTAGTAATATTAATTGCTTCCTCACGGTCGTTCAACTCAAATTTAACATCTATAAACAAAGAATAATCTTCTCTCTTACTGACAGTAGCAAAACCTTTAAGTTGAGAATATGTATATTTACCTTCAAGTTTATCTGATAACTGCTTGTAAATATCGTTGGTTTTGAGGATGTCTTTAACGGTGGTTAAAAGATTTATTGAAGCGGCGATATCAGTATTGTTGACATTGCCTTTTTTAATTTCGTCTTCAGTTATCAAACCGTCTATAATACCGCCGTTTGTTACAAGAACAGAACCTGTTGCAGCGTACTTTTCTTCCAGGTGGAATTCACAGTAAGCAAATGTGGCAACTCCGAACAGAATGGCAGATAAAATGATAATAAACATATGTCTCAAAAAAAGTCGGACAATATGATAAATTGAAAAATTATTCACGATATTCCTCTTCTCTTAAAGTTATGGAATTTTCAAACATTCCAAAAGACATTATACCTCTTTTGAGGCAACAATGCAAGTGTAATTTATTATATTTTTGTTAATTTTTTGTATGAATCAAATATTTCTTCATATTCTTTGTAAGCGTTGTTATAAACTTCGATTATAAAGGCTCCGTTATAGCCTTTGGCTTTCAAAATATTGAAAAGTTGTTTGAAGTCAAATTTTCCGTTTAAGGGTAGCAGGCAATCGCTTGCAATAGAATGGTCACTTATATGACAGTGTTTGATATTATCTGAAAATTCTTCGATTAAATCAAAGGGATTATATCCGCAACGGACGGATTGTTTTATATCAAGGCAAAACTTCGCATCGTCTTGCAAAATATCACGCATTGAGCGTAAAAATTCTATATCACCGGCACGGAATCGCACAACATTTTCCTGTAAAACGGTTACGCCGTTTTTTTGTGTCTCGGCGTTTAGCGCCATATAACGTTCGCAGTATTCTTCATCAGACAAAAGTCCGTTCGGTTTCCCACCGTGTAAAATAATATATTTTGCGCCAAGTTCTGCCGCAATTTCGGAATAACGGGCAAATTTATAGAGCGATTCGTGGAATCGGCGCTCGTATTCTGAAAAAACCATAAAGGATTCTGCAAGTGACATAGTGGGGTGAATTGACGGGATATTTAAACTGTATTCATTTTGAATATCCTTTAACATATCAATAAAAGCGGGTTTTAGTTCGCTTTCGGCATTGAAGAAAATTTCTGTTGTTGTGACACCTGATTTTCCGATTTGTTCTAAAGCAATCTCGGTTTCAAGCGGATAAAATGATGCGGTGGAAATACCGATATTCATTTAGTTTTCTCCTTTTGGTGTTACATAGATTGTTTTATTAGTAGTATAGATAACCATACCGGGCTTTGCACCGTTTGGTTTTTTGACATATTTAATGGGGGTATAGTCTACTGCGACATTTGAAGAATTAGAGGCTTTTGAGTTTTGAGCGGCAAGTAATGCAGCTTGTAAAACAGTTTCCTCTGATACTTCTTCGCCTTTACACATTACAATCACGTGTGAGCCTGGGATATTCTTAACATGAAACCAAAGGTCATTTTTAGACGCCATAACGGTTGTAAGGTAGTCGTTTTGTTTATTGTTTTTACCGACGAAAATCCTGTACCCCTCGCAAGAGAGAAATTCTCTGAAAGAATCGGGATCGGTTTTGTTTTTTTTGCGGTTTTGGGCTTGCTTAATGTAACCCGCATCAGCCAGTTCATCACGAATTTCAGAAAGTTCTGCCAAGGAAGAACAACGGCTGATACTGTCAAGGACAGATTCAAAATAAACAAGTTCCTCACGGTCTTTAAGGGTGAGTTGGGTCAAAGTCTGTTCTGCAGTATAGGTTTTTTTATAATCTTTAAAATATTTGTTGGCATTGGCTGACGGGGATATAGAGGGATTCAGCGGAATTCTCACAGTTTCCATATTCTCGTCATAGTAATTCGGCACTTCGGCAAAAGAACTGCCTTTTGGTATACCGTAAAGATTAGCCTTTAAAAGTTCACCGAAAATTCTTAGTTGTTCACGGTTTTGACACTTTTTTAAATCATTAAGCCTTAAAGCCAATTTCTTTTCTGTTCGGTTTTTAAGATTGGTGATGAGTTTTATGATATCTTTAGCGCTCGAATTAATGCGTGCAATATTTTCTTTTGCGGTATAAAATTCATCAAGCAAAGCCGAAAATGACGGAAAAATTTTATTTGTATATGATTTTCCGTATTGTGAAATTTCGGTGAAACTGAATTCAAAAGGCTGATTATCGGGGGTTAAAATCAATGTGGGTTTTATATTGTTTTTAAGGTCATTAATAACATCTTCAATATTATCAGAGTTTTCAATTTCACGGCAGATAAGCGGTGAAAAACCGTCAACTGCTGACAAAAGGGAAGTGGCACTTGCTCTTTTTAAGATAGTTTCTATATCACATACAAGGGGATTTAATTTTTCCTGTTTTTCGGGGTACTGATAAGTTGCATTAGGAAGTATAAGACGGGAAGATTTTTCAATATCGCTGTGTTTAAGTGAATCAATAATCTTACCGTTAGCGCCTACTAAAATTATATTAGCGCTGTTGCCGATGAGTTCGCAAACAAGACGGATTTCTATAACATCGCCCATTTCATTTGTGGAAGAAAAAATAAAAATTATAACCCTTTCTAAATCGGGTTGAATGATATCAAGCAGTCTTGCGCTTGAAAGATATTTGCGCATTAACATACAGAACATAGGCGGTGTGGCAGGATTTTCGTATTTATTTTCGGTAAACTGAACCCTTGCTGAACCTGATTTTGCGGTGATTAAAAGTTTCTTCACAAAACCTTTTTTGCGCAACAAAAAGACCAACTCGTCACGTGAAGGTTGGTAAATTTTATCGACATGGCAGTCGATAGCGGTTTTAAGTTCGTTGGTTATTTTGTAAAGAAATGCACCGTCAAATGCCATTTTAGTTCTCCGTTAAAAGTTTCTCTATTCCCGAATATGCCGATTTATAATGTTCATATTCTTTTTGTTTGGTTGGGATATTTTCAAGTGAATTCATACATTCAAAAACACGTTTTTGCTGTTTTTTAATGTATAAAATTCCGTCGGTTGATTGTGGTTTTATTTCACCTACATAAAAATAATGCTGAGGATAGGTTTTATCTAATCCTGTGTAGGTGATATCCATTATAGAGTATAATTTTTTGTTTTCGCAAAGCGGAATTTCTTTTGAAATTTCAAAACCGTTTGATACTATAAATCTTCTGAGAAAATCTGCCGAAGTGGTTGGCTGTAAAATTAGTTTGATGCTGTTATTTTTAACCCATTTGCATTTTGAGATTATATCAGAAATAACTTCACCGCCGAGACCTGCAATAATAACAGTATCAACCTCATTTTCTCTGATTGGGGAAAGACCGTTTCCAAGGCGGATTTCTATATCAGAAATACCACTTTGTTCCACATTCTTTTTAGCGAACTCGAGCGGTTTTTCATTAAGGTCGCAAGCGATTACGGTTTTTGCGATATTTTGTTGCTTTAAATAAATCGGAAGACGGGCGTGGTCTGTTCCGATATCACAAACCCTTGCGCCCAAGGGCACAAGGGAAGCGATAGTTTTAAGACGAATACTTAAACTGTTCATTATTTGTTTTCAAAATAAGCGTTAAGTTTTGCAACCAAAGCGTCACAGTCAGTACCGTGAACCTGGCAAGCCTGTTCAATGGTTTCGCCTCTTGAAGCAGGACAACCGAGACAGTGCATACCGATTTCAAAAAAGTATTCAGCACAGCCTGTATCAATATCAAGCACATCGCCTATAAGCATATCTTTTGTAATAGTCATAATAAAAAATCCTTTCTTTTATTAAAATAGTTTTGTTGGTGTGTTTAAATCCTTGCGGTTATGGTTGAAGAGTTTTCGGTTATCCATAGCCCAGAGTTTTCCTGAAAAATCATTAGCATTTGTGGCACTAACAGCCTCTTTCATTTCATAAACTCTTGAATCCATTAAGTCGAGTTCGGAAAGCATTTCAGCCTCAATAAAGGACGGTCTTACTGCCGCACCAAATTCAGGCTCGCCGTGATGCGATAAAACCATATGTTCCAAAAGCATCGGAACTTGACTTGTAATACCGAGTTTTTCAGCATATTTTTGGATTACCATTGCCCCCATTGCAAGATGCCCTAATAAATTACCCTCTATCGAATAACCTGAAGCAATTCCTGTATCGGCCACTTCAAATTCGCAAAGTTTTGCGATATCGTGCAAGATTGCGCCTGCTATTAAAAGTTCACTGTCGACAAACGGATAAATCTGACATACACTCTGCGCTAAACGCACAATAGAAAGTGTATGTAAAAGAAGTCCACCGCGTACAGCGTGATGAAGTTTAAAGGCGGCAGGCCAGTAGAGAAGTTTTAAGCGGTTATCCTTTAAAATTTCTGTAACAATGGCTTTTAAATCATTATCGGTGAAGTTTTGAGCAATTTCGAATAATTCATTAAACATTTCTTCGCCCGAGTAATCTGCTGTTTTAACAAAATCCTCTGTTTTAACATTATCTTCGGGCATAGCCAGTCTGATACGCTCGATTCTTAATTGGTCAGCGCCGTTATACTGGGATATAGTACCCCGTACTTTTACAATTTGGTTGACATCATATTCACCGTGAACGGCGGGGTTGTAACGCCAGAGTTTAGCGTTAATTTCGCCGTCGCTGTCCCCTAAAGTGATATCGAGATAACTGTCACCCTTTGAAGATGTTTTTTTGTCTATGCTTTTTATTATGCAAAAGCCCTCGGAAAGACCGTTATTGTCAATAGGTGTAAAGTTCATATTCTCACCCTTTGCTATGATTTTCTATAATATTATATAACAAATTTTGATACAATTCAAGGTATTACTGAATAGAAACAAAATATTCCACTATACCTTTTGTAATTGCCTTTGCTTTTTGAGTGTTTTTAGAGTCAGATATTATGCGGTTATAGTCGTAAGAATTAGAAAGATAACCGTTTTCGGTTAAAACTACGGGACACACACTTGTTCTTCCTGTAAAATAATAATGCCATCTGAAAGTTTTGTTTTTATAAATGCCTGTATTGAAGGTATTATCAAGCACAAATTCGGCGGCTTTTTTTGAAAACGGATAATAATAGTATGCGCCGAATCCGTTAAGTGAAGCATAATTATTATAATCGTGGTGTATCGCCAGGCAGTAGTTAGGTTTGAGTGATTTTAACAATTTGATTTTGGTGTCGGTAGAGGAAGTTTTGTCGGTAGTTCTTGTTAAATATACGCTCGCCCCTGTCTTCTTTAATTCTTTTGCTATCTTTTTTGCGAGAGATAGATTTATATCTGATTCGGTTAAACCATTTTTACCGACAGCGCCGCCGTCTTTTCCGCCGTGGCCTACATCTATTAAAATTTTAACCCCTGTAAGATTTGCGCCGTAATCATTATTTGCGGTTGTGATTTTTGCAGGGTTTAAAAATTCAAACACAAGTTGATTTTGCTGGTTGTAATGACAGTCCCATCCGTAAAAACCGCCCTGTTTTTTAAGATAAAGTCTTAATGTATAATCTGATTTATTTTTTATTATTTTTGCTTTTGTAAATAGAGGATTTTCTGACGGGATGGCAATATCTCCGTTGAAAACAGTTGCATAACAGAAAGTAATGTCAACATAGTTGTATGTTATGTTTGAAACAGTAAAATCACTTTTATAGTTTTGCTTTTGCAGTTCAAAATAGAAGGGTGCTTTCCACATAGTATCAAGTGTCAAAACTGTGTGTGATGCGTTTTGCGTAAGGGAAGAAACCGAAATTTCATTATGGTCGGGAAGTTTGCCGACATATTGTTTAGCGATAGTCACATTATTATCGGTTGGTTTATCAATTTTCTTTTTATAAATCATTTTTCCGCAACGAAGAGTTATAAGTTTAAGTTTTTCACCGTCACGGTTTATTGTTATGTAATCGCTTGAACCATAGTCAACAGTACCTTTGGGGAGATAATTACAGTACGGTTTAGAAATATCCTTTTTATCGCTTGCAAGGAAAGTTTCTGCTTGGTATCCAACAATTTCAGTTATAATTCCTGAACCGACATTTACATATTTTTTATCGGTTGGTGTGGCATCAGGGTCGTAATAAACAACAGTATCTTCCTTTTTGCAGATAATGTCCTTTGAATAAAGGGTGTCGCTATAGTCTTTATAACTGCATTTAAAGGTAACCTTTCCTAAATTGAGGTCTTTAAAATGTCCGCTTGGTAAAGAAAAACTGCCGATGAATTTCACAAATTCATCTGACTTTGCGTTAGAACTGTGTGTCAGCGTGATGGTTTTGTTATTAAATTTTGCTTTGATTTTTGCGCCAGCCCGTGCAGTAACGCTGACAGTAAAGGTTGTTCCTGCAGAATATTTTTGCTCGGTACTCGGAGAAAATGATTTTGCAATAATATATTTTCGGTAAATGTTATAAGTTTCGGTTATACCGTTTGCGGTGAAAACAAATTTATTATTGCCGTACTTTAAACTTTGTGTTGTTGAAAAATCACCTTTTTTAGCGGGCTTGATTTTTTCTTCATTGATTCTTATTTCATCTGTGATGTTGGTTTCACCTTTGAAAGTTATACTACTTTCGGTAAGGGTTATATCTTTCTTTTTTGGTGAGGTGATATTAAAAAACGGGACAAACTGTTCACTTTCCGTTTCGCTTGATACTACGGTGCTTTGGGCACTTGAAGCAGGGGCAGAGACGGGATGTGTCTTTAGTTGTTTTAAAATCATAAAAACTGCTGATACGGCAGTTATGATTGCGATTAAGATGCAAGAGATAATTAGAAAAATTTTTTTCATTTTGATACCTTGTTTCGACATAATTTTCATTAATGATTATATATTATAATAATATGTAATGCAACACAAAAAATTTTACTTGACATTTATATTTATTTAATGTATCATATACTATATATTGGCAATGTAATACTATTTTGGTGGCTTAATGAGAAAAAGTTTTGTCGAAAACAACAAAAAAATGACCGATAATGAGGTTATTTCGCTGATAAATAAAGGTCAATACGAAAATTTGCAGATAATAATTAACCGATATTTACCACTAATTATTAAAACTGCAAAAACATACTGTCCGCAAAATTTAGTTGAAGATGCTGTTCAGGAAGCCACTTTTGCTTTATATCAGGCAGTTAAAGATTACATACCTGAAAAATCTTCTTTCAGCGCATTTGCAAGTCTTTGCATAAAGCGCGCGGTGATTTCACTGTCAAGAAAGACTGTATCCCAAAAAGCAATACCCCAAGATATGTTATCCTCTATTGAAGAAGTACAAGTGGCTGACAACACAAGCCCTGAAGATATTATAATTGAAAGAGAAGATTTTGAAACACTTAAGGACACTATTCAGTTGAGCCTTTCTGATATGGAATATAGTGTTTTGCAACTCTTTTTATCAGGCAAAACTTATTCTGAAATTGCAGATGTTTTAAACATAACTGAAAAATCGGTTGATAATGCGCTTGCAAGGATAAGAAAAAAATTAAAGAAATGACGGTGTAATGCCGTTAATATACGCCCATGTAGTTTAAGAGGAGAACGTTGAAAAAACAAAGATGTCGGTGCGATTCCGTCCGGGGCAATAAAAAAACCTAAGTGAGGTAAAAGAAATGTTTGAAGACAAGACACTAGTTTGCAAAGACTGCGGAGAAGAATTCGTATTCACTGCAAGAGAACAGGAGTTTTACGAATCCAAAGGCTTTGTAAACGAACCGCAGCGTTGCAAGCCCTGCCGTGATAAGCGTAAAAACGCAGGCAGAGCACCAAGAGAATTGCACGAGGCAGTTTGTGCAGCATGCGGAGGCGTGGCTAAGGTTCCTTTCATTCCCCGTGATGACCGTCCGGTTTATTGCAGCGAATGCTTTGCAAAGATGAAGGAAGAAGAATCAACAGTAGAATCAACAGAAGAATAATTCTAAGGTTTGATGTGCTGTCTCAGTTTTGAGACAGCCTTTTTCTTTTAAAATTCATATATTTTTAATACTTTTTATCCTAAGGTGTGGTAAGATACTTCTTGAAGATGGAGGTATATTATGAAGTATAAAATTTTAGTTGTTGATGATGATGAAAATATATGTGAACTATTGCGCCTTTATCTCGAAAATGAAGGTTTTGAAACGGTAGTGGCATTTGACGGTGCTATGGCGGTAGTAAAAGCGCAACAACATTCACCCGACCTTATTTTGCTTGATATAATGCTGCCAAAACTTGACGGTTGGCAGGTGTGCCGTGAAATCAGAAAAACGAGTGAAACCCCCATTATTATGATAACCGCAAAGGGTGAAGTTTTTGATAAAATATTGGGGCTTGAACTTGGTGCGGACGATTATGTCACAAAACCCTTTGACACTAAGGAAGTTATAGCCCGTGTTAAAGCGGTATTAAGAAGAAGCAACGATAAAAAAGAAATAAACGAAGTTAAGTTTGATAAATTAAGAATAAATCTTACTAATTATGAATTAGAAGTTGACGGCAGACAGATTGATACACCTCCAAAAGAACTTGAATTGGTTTACCATCTGGCGAGTAATCCTAACCGTGTTTATACCCGTGACCAACTTTTAGATGAAGTATGGGGTTTTGATTATTATGGTGATTCAAGGACGGTAGATGTTCATATTAAAAGACTCCGTGAAAAGTTGGAAAATATTTCGGACGAATGGTCGCTCAAAACTGTTTGGGGAGTTGGATATAAATTTGAGGTTAAATAGTTTATGAAATTTAAACTTTTTAAAAAGTATTTTTTAATAACTGCGGTAACATTGGTATTAAGTCTTTCTGCATTGATGATGATTTTATCGGTTGTGCTTAATAAGTATATCGCTAAATCAACCAATCAGACTTTAAGTGGTTGCTGTGAACAAATCAGTCAGAATTTTTCGCTTGTATTGGAAAATGAAAACACTGATGTGTTTATGGACATGGCAAGGGCGCTTGCTAATGTCTCGTCGGCGGATATATTTATAACCGATTCACACGGCGGTGTTTTGGTTTGCGCTTGTGACGAATGGGAACAAAACGGAAAATGTTTACATTCGTCATACATAATACCTAAGGTGTTTCTTGACCGTGTTGATTCCAAAGAAAATCTGCAAATCGGCACTCTTAAAATGTATGCCCACCCTCATTATATTGTAACTAAAGTTATTGAGGAAGAAGACAGATTTTATGTTTTTGCAACATCGCCGTTATCGGCTGTAAGAAATTTGATGTATAAAATTTCCAAGTTTTATTTTCTGTGGTCGATAATCCCGATAGGGTTTATGTTTGTAGTGTTGTTTATTATGACATATCGATTTACAAAACCGCTTAAGAGTATGTCGGAGGCGGCAAAGGCGATGGCAAAAGGCGATTTTTCAAAAAGGATACCTGTTACGAGTGATGATGAAATCGGTGAACTTGCAGTTTCGTTTAATATGATGACAAATTCTCTTGCACGTCTTGAGGGTATGCGGAAAAGTTTTGTGGGTGATGTTTCGCACGAACTCAAAACCCCAATGACCACAATCGGCGGTTTTATCGACGGAATACTTGACGGAACAATAAAAAAAGACGAACAACAGCATTATCTTAATATCGTTTCACAGGAAGTTAAAAGACTTTCCCGATTGGTTAACGGAATGTTGAGTATGGCAAGGCTTGAATCGGGCGAATTTGAAATAAATCCTCAAAAATTTGATTTTTATGAACTTTTGTGTACAATAGTAATCAGTCAGGAGCAAAGAATTGAAAAACAAAAGTTAGAAATTGAGGGTCTTGACAGTATTGAGAGTACACCTATTAATGCTGATAAGGATTTGATTTATCAGGTTGTATATAATCTTGTTGACAATGCAATTAAGTTTACAAATGAGAGCGGAAAGATAAGTTTTAAACTTGAAGCATTGGAAGACAGCGCAGTGTTTACTGTGACAAACACAGGTAAAGGTATACCTGAAAAAGAATTACCCTTTGTGTTTGAGAGGTTTTATAAGGTTGATAAATCCCGTTCTGCTGTGAAAAACAGTACAGGATTGGGGCTTTACCTTGTCAAAACTATCGTTTCGGCACATAAGGGAAGCATTTCTGTAACAAGTAAGGAAAACGAATTTACCGAGTTTAAAGTAATTTTACCTAAGGAGATATAGTATGGACGAAATGAATAACAATTTTGAAGAAATAAAAAACGAAACGGAAGAACAACAAATACCTGAAACTGAACAACAGCCGTTTGTTCCGCCGTACAATCCAATAAATTTCACACCGGTTACTCCTGTGGTTGAACATAAACCGATGAGTGCGGGACTTAAAGTGTTTGCGCTTATTATGGCGGGTGTGATTTTGCTCACAACCACCTGTATTGCGGGATACTTCTTGGGTAAAAACAGCGTAGGAGGCAATTATCTCAGCAATAAGGTGAATGTAGGTCTTAATGCAAAACCTGCTGATACGGATGAATTAAACGCTTCTCAGGTGTATGAAAAGGTAAACCCAAGCATTGTTGGTATTAGCGTTTATAATGATTCAGGTATTGGCTCAAATGCGAGCGGAGTTATTTATTCTAAAGACGGATATATTGTTACAAACGACCATATATATTCTGAAGTGGGAGCGGCACGGTTTAAGATTCATACGCACGACGGCAAGGAATATGATGCCTCTTATGTTGCGGGCGATGTGGTTTCAGACCTTGCAGTTCTTAAAATAGAAAGCGGTAAGTTCACCCCTGCTAATTTCGGTAATTCTGAAGATTTGATATATGGTGAAAATGTTGTTGCAATAGGCAGACCTAACGGTGCGGCTAATCCGTCAAGCATAACAAAGGGTGTGATTTCTGCTACAAACAGAAGAGTTCAGACCACTTCAAATTATTCTTCAAAACTCATTCAGACTGACAGTTCGATAAATCCAGGAAGTTCAGGCGGTGCGCTTGTTAATATGTATGGTCAAGTTATTGGAATCACTTCCTCGAAACTTGCAAGCGTTGAGTATGATGCGGTGGGTTATGCCATTCCTACCACAACAATGAAACGCATTGTTGATGAATTGATTAAAAAAGGCAGGGTGGAAACCCGTGCAAAACTCGGTATAACTTATACTGCTATTGATTCGATAACGGCAAGTGTCAGCGATTATAAGTATGAGGGACTTTATGTGGCATCGGTTGCAGAAGACAGCGACCTTTACGGAAAGGTAAATGCAGGCGATGTTATAACCCATATTAACGGTATTAAGGTTACAAGCGACGATATCGTGCTTGATATTATTGAGCAAAGCAAAGCAGGTGATACAATAGAGGTTACTTATGTTAGTAAAAAAGGTGCCACCAAGACAGTAAGCGCTGCTTTAAGAGCAAATATCGGTGAATCAAGTTACAGTCAGATTGAACAGAAACCAAATGGTAATAACTCTGATAAAAACGGCGGAACATTTGATTTCCCGTTTGGAGAATAACATTTAAAGACTACCAAAAAAGGTAGTCTTTTTTTGTGCAAATTATTTTGAGTTTTCGGTGGGTAATCGACATTATTTTCAATCAGAAAAAGTTATAATATATTTGGTGATAGAGTTGATTGTTTATGCCGATGTATTGATTTTTCTGAATTTAATTGTCGATTATTTTTTGTTGCTTGTAACGGGGAAAATAATCGGAAAAAGTGTCAAAACAATTAGAATAGTTTTATCGGCATTAATCGGCAGTATTTCTTCGTTATACATATTCTTACCGCAACAGACGGTGTTTTTGGAGTTTGTTTTTAAAATGGCAATTTGCGCTATTTTAACTGTTTCGTGTTTTGGCTTTGGAAATTTTAAATCATTCTTTAGAAACACAGGTGTTTTATTTATTGTTACCTGTGCGTATGCGGGACTTATGTTTGCATTTTGGATAATCTTTAAACCTCACGGAATGGTTATAAATAATTCGGTTGTGTATTTTAATATTTCGCCAACCGTTTTGGTTGTATGCTCGGTTGGGGGATATATTTTGTTTACTATACTTTCCCGTGTGTTTGCAAGGCAGAGTAAGTTTTCGAAGAAATGCAACATAACAGTTTTTGCTAAAGACCGCAATATTAAACTTGATGCTATTGTAGATACGGGAAACTCTATTGAAGACGCTTTTTCGGAAAGTGAAATTATTATCACAAACCGTGGGCAAGTTGAAAGTCTGTTCGGAAGTACCGACTGCGAAAGCAACAGCGATTTAAAATTGCGTTACAGAATTTTGCCATGCAGCACTGTTTCGGGCTATGATACGCTGGAGGGATTTCGGTGTGACAGGGCAGAAATAGTATCAGATGATAAAAAAACAGTTGTGCAAAAACCAATACTTGCAATTTCTAAAACAAATTTAAACGATGGCTACAATGCGATTGTTAATCCTAAAATTTTGGAGTGACTTATTATGAAATTCAAAATGTTAATATATAAATTCTTGCTTAAAATAGGTTTTGTTAAACCTACTTTTTATATAAACGGACCCGAAACACTTCCGCCTCCGCTTTTGCCGAGCGAAGAAAATGAACTTGTGAGTAATAATGATAAAAATTCCCGTGATTTGCTGATTGTTCATAATCTGCGTTTGGTGGTATACATAGCACGCAAGTTTGATACGGTTAACACCAATATCGAAGATTTGATTTCAATAGGCACGATAGGGCTTATAAAGGCAGTCAATACTTTCTGCCCTGATAAAAATATCAAACTTGCAACATACGCTTCACGCTGTATTGAAAACGAAATTTTAATGTATCTAAGGAAAAGTTCGTCACAAAAAAATGAAATTTCTATTGACGAACCGCTTAATATAGATTGGGACGGAAATGAACTTCTGTTGTCTGATGTTTTGGGTAGCGACGGCGATGAGGTGGGCAGAGGGGTTGAAATAGAGGACGAAAGGTGTCTGCTTAATGGTTTTGTTAAATGTTTGCCTGTAAGAGAAAAACAGATAATGGAAATGCGCTTCGGTATGAATGGCTATGAGGAGTATACACAAAAGGAGGTTGCCGATACTTTAGGTATATCACAATCGTATATTTCACGGCTTGAAAAAAGAATTATAAATAAACTTAAAAAACAGATTGAAAAAGCAGTATGATGGTGGTATAATAGTCTTCGTTGTTAGAATTTTCTTTTTTGGTGGAATAATGAAGTACAGTATAATCTATTTTTTAATTATTAGTATAATATCGGTTATTGTTTGTTGTTATGATAAAAGGCAAGCAAGAAGAGGCAAACATAGAATAAGTGAAAACAACTTGCTTTACATTTGCATATTAGGCGGTGGAATTGCAATGTATCTTACTATGCGTATAATTCATCATAAAACCCGTCATAATAAATTTATGATTGGAATACCTGCAATTATTGTTTTACAGACAGTTGCTATTTTCTTGGTTTATATGAATATTTCAGGAAATTTAAAAATTTTTTAAAGTTTTTATTGACAAGAGCGTCTACTATTGATATAATATTAAAGCTGTCCAAAATGATTCATTAGCTCAGACGGTAGAGCACTTGACTTTTAATCAAGGTGTCCGGGGTTCGAATCCCCGATGGATCACCAAAAAACCGAAATACCCTTTAAGGTGTTTCGGTTTTTTTTGTTTTATGGGATGAGAACCTTTTTATACAAAAAACTGAGACACTTATGTGTCTCAGTTTTTCAAACTTGTTCAATTTTTGGTGTTCGATTATCAATAGTTTCTTTTAAAAGAATAAAGATAACCGCTGATACAGGAACACCTAACAGTGCACCTAAAATTCCACCGATATTGCCGCCGACTAAAACGGCGCTTATTACGATAATTCCCGGAAGACCTACTGCTTTTCCTACAACACGGGGATATATTAGGTTACCCTCGATTTGCTGAAGAATAATGATAAACACAACAAACAGCAAGGCTTTAATTGGGTTTGTAATAACTATAAGGAAGAAACCGATTGTAACACCTACCAAAGCACCCACAACAGGGACTAAAGATGTTACTGTGATTAAAACTGAAATAATCGGCGCATTCGGAAAACGGAAGATTAACATACCAATGTAACAAAGTATACCTAAAATAACCGATTCGGTAAACTGCCCGCCGATGAACTTTGAAAAAGAGTCAGCCGTTTGGTGAGCGATATGATACA
This sequence comes from Acutalibacteraceae bacterium, assembly GCA_045647405.1. Classification (GTDB taxonomy): domain Bacteria; phylum Bacillota; class Clostridia; order Oscillospirales; family Acutalibacteraceae; genus UBA737. The sequence goes on from JAZRMI010000017.1 coordinate 97,118, forward strand.
AAATTTTACAGGTGTTTTGGGGAATGAATGTATCAATAATTCGTTTTGTAAAGTTGCCGATTCGTTCTTTTTGGGCTAAGACATAAACTGAAATAACAATACTTAGGACGGTATCAAATACACCGCCAATAACCGAAGTTGTGATTGAAACTGCATCGCCCACAATTTCACCCGAATATCCTGAGAGCCAATCTGTCACTGTATTGGCAAAGGCAGTAAAATCAAAGTTAAGATTAGGCAAATCTTCGGCAGGAATATTGAAACGGGTTGCAGTTGAAGTAATCCATTCACGTGCAGTTTCAATAATTGACGGAAGCCTGTCCGCAATGAAGATTATGGTATCAATAATATCAGGGATAATAACCAAAACCAAAAGCGTGATAACACCTAATGCTAAAAGGTAGCATAATACAATACACAACGGGCGTTTGAGTTTTTTGACGAACTTGCGGCGGCTTTTATCCATAAATGAGAAAATTTTGTTTTCGAGAAAATTAAGCGGTATATTAAGGACAAAAGCAATGCAAAGCGCAAGAACAACAGGACTTATAAAAGAAAAAGCCATTGTGAAGAATGCTAAAACTTGTGACATATTAAAAACACCGCAAACAATTATTGCCGATAAGAAGACAATAAGCAGTATTTTTTTAATTGTTTTAGAATTTAATTCCATTTTCATCACCAAAATTAGTATATATTATTTTTTCGGTTTAGTAAATATTTATTTTACTTTTTTAACATAATGTTTAAATATTGCAGTCACTATAACAATACCTAACGAAAGCGCTACCGACAGTTCAACGGTATAAATTAGTTTAGGAATAAACAGTTCGGCATTTCCGCTTAAAGCAAAGGTGGTGGTGTAATAAAGCGCACTTCCCGGTACTAACGGTATCAAGGTAATTATAGAAAAAGTTGTGGCGGGAGTTTTTAAAATGCGTGCAAGAATCTCAGAATAGGTTGTACTGCAAAGAGACACTATAAAGTATCTTAAAACTTCGCTTTCAATAAATATACCTAAGGTTAAAAACATTGCCCATGCAAGCATACCGCCGAGAGCGGCATAAATTAATTTTTTACCTCTGATATTAAACAAAAATCCAAATCCAAGTGTGCCGCAAAAAGAGGATATAATCTGTATAAACGCATCAAAATAATTCATTATATTGCACCCCCGAAAACAAAGGTTGTTACAATATAACCGCAGGCAATAGCCAATGCCAGAAGTGCGGCTTCAATAAGGCGTAAAACTCCTGAAATACTATCCCCTGTGAACAGGTCACGTAAAGAGTTGGTAAGACCGATTCCGGGGATAAGTGTCATAATATTAGCAATAATGATATAATCGATATTTGAAATTATTTTCAGCTTTGAAAGCATAAAAGTGATTATACAAGCAGAAAATGCGCAAATAAATTTTATCAGGAATTTATTTGCTTTTTTATCGCTTAAGATTTTATCAAGCACACCTGTGATTAATCCTATAGCGGTAGAAATTAAAAATTCTAAAAAGTTTCTTCCGCCGAAAAACATATAAAAAGCGCCTGCAATAATACCGTAAAAAATAATGGTTGTTAAAGCAGAGTATAAACGGGTGTTGTCAATACTGTCAATTTCCTTGCTGATAATATCTAAATCGGGTTTTTGCTCACAGATTTTGCGAACCAAAGAATTAAGATTATGTATTTTTTCAATATTGGTGGAAATCTTACCGATTCTTTTTGTATGGGTTTTGATAGAGCCATCTTCCATTTCAAGTGAAACAATTATATTTGAAGTGGTAGCATAAACATCAGTATTTTTAACCCCGTATGCTTCAAATATTCTAACAGCGCTTTCTTCCACACGGTATATCTCTGCACCTGATTCTACCATTAATTTCAGAATTTTTATCACGCAAGATAATAATTTATAAATTTCTAAGTCTTTCGTATGACCACTTCCTGTAAAGATTGTATTTTAGCCATAGCAACATAAAATGTCGCTATGGCTATTTTCAATTACCTAAACGGATATTAATTCCGCCGTTATCATTGTTATTATTGCTGTTTATGTTTAAATATGGGGTTAGAACCTGCGCAGTGTTGATAACGGGCATAGATTGAATATATACTTTTCCGGGGCCTGTGATTCGGGTGTTGAAAATTCCTTCACCGCCGAAAAACATATTTTTAGCGCCTTTAACAGTTTCGATATCCATTGTGCAACTTTCGCTCATTGCAGCAAGGTATCCTGTGTCTACAATAATGCTTTCTCCTGCTGATAGGTCATATTCTTTGCAGTAACCGTCTATTTCAATAAACACCATTCCGTTACCGCTGATTTTCTGCATAATAAAACCTTCGCCGCCGAAAAATCCTTTGCCAATTTTCTTTTGGAAATACATTGACAGGTCGAGACCTCTTTCCATCGCAAGAAAACCACGTTTTTGAACGATAATACCATTGCCCTCAGTCACTTGATAGGGAATAATTGAGCCGGGGAAACTTGAAGCAAAGGCAATCATACCTGAACCGCCCGTAGCAGTATATTCGTTCATAAAGATAGATTCGCCCGAAATGAGCCTGCCGAAAACTTTTTTAATTCCGCCACCGGTATTAGTTTCCATTACCATATTCGGACTCATCCAACTCATAGCACCACTTTCGGTACAGAGGGTCTGTCCTGCTTCGGGATAGCATATAACAACAGGCAGATTACCGCCTTCGATTTGGTATTTAATCATATAACATTTCCTCCTTGCGTATATTTAGTTTAATTATAGCAGAAAAATATTCAATGTACAATACATTTAATCAACATTTACACCTTTTTTGAGAAGTTTAATGTTTACAACACTTAAAGCAATTAAAACAAATGAATAAGAGCACATAGCCATATAAATAACAGTTTTAATGACATCTATACTCATGGCATTATTGGTTATGAAAAGATTCATAAAATCGCTATTAAAAAGTGCCACGATGAATGTTACAAGTAAAACAAACATCTGACTTACAGAAAATGCTATGAATCCTAAAAGTACAGAAAATCCTATTTTTGCGCTGTCTAATTTATGACCTAATATCATTCCTGTAAAACCGCATTGCAGAATATTGGCAAATTCCAGAAACAGTATAAATAATATAGCGAGCAAAAAAGCAAATATTGAAGTGTCATAAGCGTTGGCGATTGGAAGTAAAAAGTTTTTAATCAGCGTCATAGTTTCTTTAGAATAATAAACAATAAACAGCGTAAGGCCTATAACCAATATGCTGACAAACATAGTGATAACGGCAGTCAGTATTTTTGAAAGGTAAATCTGACTTTTTGTGATAGGGAGTGTGTGGGTTAAGTATGATTCGTCGCCGTATATATTGTGACGGAATCTCACCCATAAACGCATAAGATTGTTTATTAAAATGCTAAACATCATTGAAATCGAAGCGCCTCGGAAAATTTCGCCTATGATAGTCATAATAAGTGAATTTTCAATACCTAAAAATATTCTTGTTAGAACTGCAAAGGTTACCGCAAGGCTATAAAAGATTATTAAAAATTTGAATATATTTTGTAAATCATATTTTAAAAGTTTTCTTAACATTTGAATGTCCTCCTGAAAATTTCATCTATAGAAGCGTTTTCTTTTGTGCGCAATTCGTCTGAATTTGATTGAAGTACGATTCTGCCGTCATCAATGAAAATAACTTCGTCCAAAATTCTTTCGATATCACTTATTAAGTGGGTTGAAATTATAACGCTTGCACCCTCGTTAAAATTGGTGAGTATAGTGTCTAAAATATAGTCTCTTGTTGCAGGGTCAACACCGCCGAGTGGCTCGTCTAAAATATAAAGGTCGGCTTTTCGGCTCATCACAAGGACGAGTTGAACCTTTTCCTGCATACCTTTACTCATTTTTGAAAGTTTTAAGGATGTATCTAAATCTAAATCGGCGAGCAATTTTCTTGCCTTTTCGCTGTCAAAGTTATCATAAAATTCTTGGAAAAAGGTTATAACCTTTTCTACTGTCATACTTTTATCAAGATATGTTCGCTCGGGAAGATAAGATATTATCTTTTTGCTTTCCACACCAATTTCTTCGCCGTTTATAAGAATTTTTCCCGAAGTTGCGGTAAGCAGTCCGTTTATAAGTTTAATAAGGGTGGATTTGCCCGTTCCGTTTTTACCCAAAAGACCGATAATTCTACCGCGTGGAATAGTTAAATTAACATCTTTCAGAACTTTTTTATTTGAGAAGTTTTTGTTTAAGTTGATACATTGCAGTAATTCCATTATTCATTTCCTCCAAATTGTTTAAGATAGTTTAAAGTTTGTTCCTTATTAAAACCGATATTTTCCATCATAGAAAAGTATTTGTTTGACAGTTCGTTGGCATATTCTGTTTTGAATTTATTAATCAGGTTTTTATCTTCTGTAACAAATTTTCCGTTTGTTCTTTCGGTATATATCAGTTTTAATTCTTCGAGTTCACTAAGCGCTTTTTGCATAGTGTTGGGATTGACCTTAGTTTTGAGCGCCAATTCTCTTACCGACGGCAAGCGTTCACCCGCCTCAATTTTTCCTGATATTATATGGATTTTCAACTGTTCAACTAATTGAACATAAATAGGTATATTATTATCAAATTCGAAATTCATACACGCCACCTATCATTGTATCACTTGATTAATACAATGATACAATGACAATGCGATTTTGTCAATGGTTTTTTAGATAATAGATAAAAGAACAAAAAGAAAAAGCCGCTAAAAGCGACTTTTCTTTTTGGCCCGCTCGAAGGGATTTTGTCTCGGCACTTCCGTGCCTATCGCCTCGCTACGCTCGTTGCCGCGCCTAAAAAACAGTCCACTGGACTGTTTTTTTACGGCTTGTTCGAATCCCTTTGTAATATAGATTCAAATTAAAAAGAGAACCAATCCTTGCGGACTGATTCTCTTTTTAATTGGCCCGCTCGAAGGGATTCGAACCCCCGTTCTTCAGAATCGGAATCTGCTGCGTTATCCAGCTGCGCCACGAGCGGAAATATTAGGGCGACTAAAAGTCGCCCATTTATTTATTTTTCATATCCGTTAGGATTGTTTTTCTGCCAATTCCAAGTGTCTTTGCACATTTCAACAATGCCGAATTTTGCGCTCCAACCAAGCACGGAATTTGCTTTGTCGGGGTTGGCATAAACTTCGTCAGGGTCACCAGGACGGCGTGGGTCGATAACATAAGGTACATCAATGCCGTTTGCTTTTATAAATGCATCACGAAGTTGCAAAACGCTTGTGCCGTTGCCTGTGCCAAGGTTAAAGGCTTCGCAACCCTTGTTTTTAAGCGCCCAGTCAACCGCTTTTACATGGCCGTTTGCTAAGTCTACAACATGAATATAGTCACGCACGCCTGTACCGTCAACGGTATTATAATCGTCGCCAAAAACATGAAGTTTTTCAAGTTTGCCAACTGCAACTTGTGAAATGTAAGGCATAAGATTATTGGGAATACCTTTCGGGTCTTCGCCGATAAGCCCACTTTCGTGAGCGCCGATGGGATTGAAGTAACGAAGAAGTGCTATGCACCAATCTTTATCCGCAACATAAAGGTCACGCAACATTTCTTCAATGAAATATTTTGTTCTGCCGTAGGGGTTAATTGCACCTAAAGGCATACCCTCTGTCAACGGCATTTCGGTGGCAACACCGTAAACTGTAGCCGAAGAAGAGAAAACAATCTTTTTAACATTAAATTCGTTCATAACTTCTAATAAAACGAGAGTGCTTATGAGGTTGTTATCGTAATACATAATCGGCTCTCTGACAGATTCGCCAACCGCTTTAAGACCTGCAAAGTGAATCACAGCCTCAATATTATTCTCTTTAAAAATCTGACGCAAGGCATCTTTGTTTCTGACATCTTCTTCATAGAATTTAACAGCCTTGCCTGTGATTTTTTCAACTCTTTTCAAAGATTCGCTATTGCTGTTGTCAAGATTATCAACAACAATAACATCATATCCTGCATTCTGCATTTCGATACAGGTATGACTTCCAATATAACCTGCACCGCCTGTAACTAAAATTGACATTATGAAACCACCTTTTAATTATTTTCTGCCATAAATATTTTATAGTATACGGAATATTTTGTCAAGGGAAGTTGGTTAGTAGAATATGATTATATGTATAAATATATGTTTTTTTCTTGATAAAGTATTAAATTTGTGATAATATATTTTAGTTGTATAAAATATTAAGGAGAATTTTTGTGACCGAATTAGAAAGAGAAATAGGCAGACGCCGAACATTTGCCATAATATCTCACCCTGACGCAGGTAAAACAACCCTTACTGAAAAATTCCTTTTATACGGTGGGGCAATTCAGACCGCAGGCTCGGTTAAAGGTAAAGCCACCGCAAAACACGCTGTAAGTGACTGGATGGAACTTGAAAAACAGCGTGGTATTTCGATTACATCTTCAGTTATGCAGTTTGAGTATGATGGATACTGCATAAATATTCTTGATACCCCAGGACATCAGGACTTCTCGGAAGATACCTACCGTACACTTATGGCGGCAGACAGCGTGGTAATGGTTATAGATGCGGCAAAGGGTATTGAAGCGCAGACGAGGAAACTCTTTAAGGTTTGCGCTATGCGCCATATACCGATTTTCACTTTCATAAATAAACTTGACCGTGAGGCACGGGACCCATTTGAACTTTTGGACCAACTTGAAAAAGAGTTTGGAATAGGGACTTATCCTGTAAACTGGCCGATTGGATGCGGTGTTAGTTTTAAGGGTGTTTTTGACAGAGATAAGCGTGAAATTCTTTCTTTCAGTGAAATGCACAGGGGACAGGACAGAATAAAGCCAACTCCTTGCGATATAACCGATATTGAAAAAATGGATGAACTCATAGGCGAATATCAAAGAGCAGAACTGGTTGACCAGATAGAACTTCTTGATGGAGCGAGTTATGAGTTTGATTTAGAAAAGGTGCAAAAAGGCGAACTTACCCCCGTTTTCTTCGGCTCGGCGCTCACCAATTTTGGTGTTGAACCGTTTTTGGAAAACTTTTTAAAAATGACTACAGCGCCTTTGGCTCGTAAATCGGGTGATACGCTTGTATCTCCGTTTGATGAAAACTTCTCTGCATTTGCCTTTAAAATTCAGGCTAATATGAATAAAAACCACCGTGACAGAATAACATTTTTCCGTATTTGTTCGGGTAAATTTGAGCGTGGCGCTGATTATTTTCACGTGCAGGCAGGGAAAACCGTAAGGCTTTCCCAACCGCAACAAATGATGGCTGAGGAAAGACAAATTATCAATGAAGCATACGCAGGGGATATAATCGGTGTGTTCGACCCCGGTATTTATTCCATAGGCGATACAGTTTGTTCGGCTAAAAATAAAGTTCAGTTTGAGGGTATTCCAACCTTTGCGCCCGAACATTTTTCAATGATTGAGCAAAAAGACAGTCTCAAAAGAAAACAGTTCGTAAAAGGCGTTGAACAGATTGCCCAAGAGGGTGCTATACAGATTTTCCACGAGCCTAACACAGGTATGGAAAGGGTTATAGTGGGGGTTGTTGGTGTGCTTCAGTTTGAAGTGCTTGAATACCGCCTGAAAAATGAATATAATGTTGATGTTATAAGAAATGACCTGCCTTATTCATATATCCGTTGGGTTAAAAATAAAGATGTAAATATTGAAAAACTGAATTTGACATCTGACACTAAATGGGTACAGGATTTTAAGGGTAATAATATCCTTATTTTCACAAGTGAATGGAATATTAACTGGGCGCTTGAAAAGAATGAGGGACTTATTTTAGAGGATTTTAGCAAGGATTAAAAAAACGGCTCTGATTATCAGAGCCGTTTTATATTATAGGTTTTCAATTTCTTTAAGCCATATTTTGTATGAAGCATCGCTTGGCATAAGCCAGTCACCTCGTGGTGAGAGACCAACCGAGCCGACCTTCACGCCGTCGGGCAAACAAGAACGCTTGAACTGTTGGGTTATAAAGCGTTTTGCAAAGACAGTAAGCCATTTTTTTATAGTGATTTTATCATACTTGCCGTCAAATGCAATATTTGCAAGACGGAAAATCTTCTTAGGTGAAAAACCGTAACGCACAGTGTGATAAATAAAGAAGTCGTGAAGTTCGTAAGGACCTACTAAATCTTCGGTTTTCTGTGCGATTTCGCCCTTTTCGTCGGCAGGGAGAAGTTCGGGGGAGACAGGCGTGTCAAGAATGTCAAGAAGCACATTTTTAAGTTCGGCTTCGCTATTTTCGGCAACATAGTTTACAATATGTCTTATCAAGGTTTTTGGTATGCCCGAATTTACGGCATACATTGACATATGGTCGCCGTTATAGGTTGCCCAGCCGAGCGCTAATTCCGAAAGGTCGCCCGTACCGATAACAATACCGCCGAGTTTGTTGGCAATATCCATTATAACCTGTGTACGCTCTCTTGCTTGTGAATTTTCAAAAGTCACATCAAAATCAGTTTCACTCTGTCCTATATCCTCAAAATGTTGTTTTACAGATTTTGTGATATCCACTTCTTTAAATTCCACACCCAATTTATTGCATAGAATTTCAGAGTTTGAGCGGGTACGCTTAGTAGTTCCGAAACAGGGCATTGTAACCGCTAAAATATCAGTTGCAGGACGGTTTAAAAGTTGCATAGCCTTGACTGTTACAAGCAATGCCAAAGTGCTGTCAAGACCGCCCGAAATACCGATAACCGCTTTTTTGCAATTTATGTGTTCAAGACGCTTTTTTAATCCGTGCGACTGTATATCTAAAATTTCCTGTGCTTGTGCATTTATATCATCAGTCATAAAGGGGAACATACTGATGTTGCGCGAAATTTCAGTTTCTATAATTTCTTGTTCAAAAGAAATTGTTTTAAAGTTGTTTTGGGGTGAAAAAGAAGTGTTTTTCTTTCTTTCGCCCGTCAGCATTTTAACATCAATTTCCGAAACAGTGAGCGGATTGTTGCAAAACGGTTTGTTTTCACAAATAATTTTACCGTTTTCTGCGATAAGAGAATGTCCAGAAAAAACAAGGTCGGTTGTGGATTCGCCGTAACCTGCAGATGCAAAAACATAACCACATTTAAGCCTTGCGCTTGCAGAAGTCACAAGCAATTTTCTGTAATCGTTTTTTCCTATAAGTTCATTCGAAGCAGAAAGGTTTATAATAATATTAGCACCGTTTAAGCATAGGTATTCACAGGATTGCTCAGGTGCGAACAGGTCTTCGCAAATTTCCACACCTAAAGAATAATCCGAAAGAACTAAGTTTTTGAAAATCAAATCTGTGCCAAAGGGAATCTCTTTTGAACCGATAGACACAGTTTCGCTTTCAATATTAATACCCGAAGCGAAATAACGCTTTTCGTTAAATTCATTGTGGTTTGGAATTTGTGTTTTGGGAACAAGACCTAAAATTTCACCGTTTAAAATAACAGCGGCGCAGTTATAAAGTTTAAAATTATAAGAAAGCGGAAGACCGATAACCACTAAGGGATATTTTCCTTTTGTGAAATTGGTTATTTCTAAGAGAGCGTCTTTTGCGGAAGAAATAAGGCTGTCATTAAAAAATAAGTCCCCACAGGTATAACCTGTAACACAAAGTTCAGGCAATGCTAAAACATTAACCTTTTCTTTATCTGCTTTTGATATCAGGTCTTTGATTTCAGTTGTATTCTGTAAAGTGTCTGCCACTGTGACTCTCGGCAGTCCTGTTGCAACCTTTATAAACCCATCTTTCATAATCTTACCTCCGCATAATATTATATTTATTTTAAGACTTTTTCTAAATTATGTCAATAATATATTAAACAATTATGTTTGGTTAATACTAAAAAAGCAGGGTATTGACCTTAATTTTTAATAAAATATAAAAATATTGTTAAATTTTTTACAATCCTATTGAAATCGGTTGGATAATCGGGTATAATGTATAAGGAAAAAATTTCAATTATTTTAAAGGAGACTATAAAATGACAACCAACAAGACAGTTATCAAATGGTTAGACGAAATGAAAGACCTCCTTACACCTGATAAGGTTGTATGGATTGATGGCAGTGACGAACAGACTGAAGAACTTCGCAAAATCGCTGTTGAATTAGGCGAATTGGAAGCTTTAAATCAGGAAAAACTTCCTGACTGTTATCTTCACAGAACTAACCCTAACGACGTTGCACGTGTAGAAGACCGTACTTTTATCTGCACAACAACCAAAGAAGAAGCAGGTCCTACAAACAACTGGTGTGACCCGAAAGAAATGTATGAAAAACTTTACAACATTGCACGCGGTTCTTACAAAGGACGCACAATGTATGTAATTCCTTATTCAATGGGACCAATCGGTTCTCCTATTGCTAAAATCGGTATTGAAGTTACTGATTCGGTTTACGTTGTTCTTAATATGCTTATTATGACACGTGTAAGCAACAAAGTATTGGAAGTTTTGGGCGACAGTAATGACTGGGTACGTGGATTGCATTCAAGATGCGATATCGACCCTGAAAACAGATACATCTGCCACTTCCCACAGGATAACACAATTATCTCTGTAAACTCAGGTTACGGCGGAAACGTTCTTTTAGGTAAAAAGTGCTTTGCGCTTCGTATTGCTTCTTACCAAGGTTGGAAAGAGGGCTGGATGGCTGAACACATGCTCATCTTAGGTCTTGAAAATCCACAGGGCGAAGTTAAATATGTTGCTGCTGCATTCCCGTCTGCTTGCGGTAAGACTAACTTGGCAATGCTTATTCCGCCTGAATATCTCCGCAAGAAAGGTTATAAAATCTGGACTGTTGGTGACGATATTTCTTGGATGAAGATAGGCAAAGACGGTCGTCTTTATGCTATCAACCCTGAAAACGGTTTCTTCGGTGTTGCTCCGGGTACTAACGAACATTCTAACTTTAATGCTCTTGAAAGCACTAAGAATGGCACAATTTTCACCAACGTTGCTCACGATATGAACGACAACACAGTTTGGTGGGAAGGCTTGAATAAAAACTTGCCTGAAAACGCTATTGACTGGCGTGGCAATCCTTGGGATCCTGCTAAATTCAATAAGGCAGATAAATCTACTTGCGCTGCTCACCCCAACTCAAGATTTACAGCGCCTGCTAAGAACTGTCCTTGCATTTCACCTGAATTTGATAAGGGCGAAGGCGTGCCGATTTCTGCAATTATCTTCGGCGGCCGCCGTGCTAAGTGCGCTCCGCTTGTATATCAATCAAAAGATTGGGTTAACGGTGTGTTCGTAGGTTCTGCAATGGCTTCTGAAACAACTGCTGCTGCTGCAGGTGCAGTTGGTGTTGTTCGCCGTGACCCAATGGCTATGCTTCCGTTCTGCGGATATAATATGGGTGACTATTTCAGACATTGGCTCACAATGGGTGAAAAACTTGGCGACAAGGCTCCTAAAATCTTCAATGTTAACTGGTTCCGTACCGATGACGACGGCAACTTCTTATGGCCTGGTTTCGGCGATAATATGCGTGTTCTTAACTGGATTATCGACCGTTGCGAAGGCAAAGCAGATGCTACTGAAACTGCAATCGGTTATGTACCGAAGCCTGAAGATATCGACCTTACCGATTTGGATATGGATATTGATACCTTAAAAGGCATCTTAACAGTTGATAAGGCTGTATGGGAACAGGAAGCCGCTGAAATCGAAGAACACTACAAGAAGTTCGGCGATAAACTCCCTGAAGAACTTAAAGCACAACTTGAAAATCTTAAAGCAAATCTTGCTAAGATGTAATTAAATTAGAAATGCGGACAGTTTTTACTGTCCGCATTTTTTTATTTGCAAAGTTCTTTTGCTAAATCTTCTATTTGTTTTTCGCTGTCGCTGTTTAATGCTGAGAGGATTTTAACTTCATTTTCGCAAAGGGTTAAATTTTTGCTTTTTTCAAGCATACCCTTCATAACCTTGGTTGCCATTGGTCCCCAACTTCCGTTTTCGATAAATGCTACCGTTTTGTTTTGGAAGTTGCGCTCGGTTAAGTGGTTAATAAACTCACGCATAAAGGGGAATATATCGGCATTATAGGTGGTAGTTGCAAGTACTATTTTGCCGTAACGGAAAGCGTCTTCAACCGCCTCTGCCATATCACAACGTGCAAGGTCGTTTAAAACAACCTTCTCGCAACCGTTTTTCTTTAATTCGTCGGCTAATTTTTCAACCGCTTTTTTGGTGTTACCGTAAACCGAAGTATATGCAATAACCACACCCTCGCTTTCGGTTTTATAACCCGACCAAATATCGTAAAGATTTAGATAATAACCTAAATTCTCTTTGAGCACAGGTCCGTGAAGCGGGCAGATAGTATTGATTTCAAGGGTAGATGCTTTTTTAAGCAAAGCCTGAACCTGAACACCGTATTTTCCAACAATGCCGAAGTAATATCTTCTTGCCTCGCAAGCCCAATCTTCGTCGGTATCGGTTGTACCGAATTTACCGAAACCGTCGGCTGAAAACAAAACCTTATCGGTGCTGTCATAAGTCACGATAACTTCGGGCCAATGCACCATAGGTGCGGTATAGAAAGTCAGCCGATGTTCGCCGAGAGAAAGGGTAGTGCCTTCGCTCACAACGATTTGCTTATCGGCAAAGTCATTTTGAAAGAAGTTTTTCATCATCGTGAAAGCCTTAGCAGAGGCTACGATTTGTGCGCTGGGGTATTCTTCCGTAAATTCAACAATATTTGCTGAATGGTCAGGCTCCATATGCTGAATGATTAAATAATCGGGCGACTTTCCGTTTAATGTGTTTTTAATGTTTTCAAGCCATTCATCCTTGAAATTTTTATCAACCGTATCAAAGATTGCAATTTTTTGGTCAAGTATAGCGTATGAGTTATAAGCCATACCGTTTGGAACGATATACTGACCTTCAAAAAGGTCGATTTTGCGGTCATTTACGCCTATGTATTTAATGTCGTTTGAAATAATCATTGTTAACTCCTTTTGCTTTTTACATTACTTAATGGGTTGGAATCCACAGCATTTTTAATCTGTGTGTCGGATACGTGGGTGTAAATTTGGGTGGTGCCAAGGTTAGAATGTCCCAAAATATCCTTTAATACTCTTATATCAACCTGTCCGTGCTGATACATCAGCGTGGCGGCGGTATGGCGGAGTTTATGTGTTGAAAAACCTTGTCCGCCGAGTCCTGATTTTTGCAAATATGTTTTTACAATATGTTGCACAGTTTTGGGACTGATTCGCCGATGGTTTCGGCTTATAAACAAAGCATTACGCTCGGTAAAAGGCAAATCTTCACTCGGGCGGACCGATAAGTAATCTCTTATAGCCTCCTGGCAGGCATTGTTTAAATAAACAAGCCTTTCCTTGTTGCCTTTACCTGTAACGGTCATACTGCCGTCAGCCTTAATATCTGAAACATTGAGCGAACAAAGTTCAGCCAAACGCAGACCGCAATTTAAAAACAAGGTCAAAATACAAAAATCACGCTTTTGGTTAGCGCCGTCAACCGAATTTAAAAGTTCAAGCGAATCTTCAAGGGTCAGGTGTTTTGGCAATGACTGTTTTACCTTTGGTGACTCAAGCATTAAAGCGGGATTAGTCTCTAACTGGTGGGTTTGCTCACATAAATAACGGAAGAAAATTCTTAAAGTTGAAGTTTTACGGGCTCTTGTTGCGGCGTTATTGCCACGTTCATTTTTGCAAAAAACAAGGTAGGCATATAAATCAGAAATAGTGACAGTTTTAATAAGGTTTATATCAACCAAACTAATGTCAATTTCTTCAAATTCGCTTTTCTTATCCACCATACCTCTGACATAAAGCAGATAACGGAAAAAGGTTTGCAAATCAATATAATACCCCTCAACAGAGCGTGAAGATTTACCCTTAATGGTTTCATTATAGGTCAAAAAATCTCTAATAACCGAAGGGCAGTTCTGTAAAACTTCAAGTTTCATAATTGCAACTCCGTAAAAAATTATGTATACTTATTATAGCATAATTAAATACACTTTTCAATCTTAAAGAAATATTAAAAATTTACCTACTTTTTTCTTAATAAATTAATATGTAAAATAATGGGTAAGGGGGATTTCTATGTATAATATTCTTATTTGTGATGATGAAAAAGATATTGTGTCGGCGTTGGAAATTTATTTAAAAACCGAAGGATATAATATTTTTAAAGCGTATAACGGCGTTGAGGCATTGGAAGTGATTGAAAATAATGAAATTCATTTAGCGCTTATGGATATTATGATGCCGAATATGGACGGTATAACGGCAACTTCTAAACTTCGTGAAAAGTCCAACATACCTGTTATTTTTCTTTCGGCAAAAGGGGAGGATACTGACAAGATATTAGGTTTAAATGTCGGGGCAGACGATTATGTCACCAAACCTTTTAATCCTGTGGAAGTTGTTGCAAGGGTTAAGTCGCAACTTAGAAGATATATGCAACTGGGCGGAAATATTAAAAAAGATAAAAATATTTGCACAGTCGGTAATATAGAACTCGATGACACTTCAAAACAGGTTTTTGTTGACGGACAGGCTGTGGCGCTGACACCTACGGAATTTGATATTTTAAAACTTCTGATGCAAAACAAGGGCGCAGTTTTAAGCCCTAAGGAAATTTACCGCAAAGTATGGCAAGAGGAATGTTACGGTCAAGAAAGCACGGTTGCGGTACATATCAGACACTTAAGAGAAAAAATAGAAATCAACCCCAAAGAACCACGCTACTTAAAGGTTGTATGGGCACACGGTTATAAAATGGAGGGGTAATTATGAGGAAATTGTTAAACAGTCTGCCGGCTAAAATAGGAGCAATTTTGCTTTCTTATGTGATGGTAGTTGTCTTATTGATTTCATTGGTTTCTGTGATATGTATGGGATATTTTAATTTTTATTTTTCTTCCCAAAGCGTTTTAGAAGAAAATCTTTTGAGCGATATGGCATTAAGCGAATCCTATAATTTAGAGATTTATCACGACCTTGGCAGAGATATAGAATATAATTATAAAAATAAAAATGTTTATTATCTTATCGAAACCGCTGACGGGGAAACGGTAGAAACTAATTATAGCGGTCAGGATATACTGTTAGCCGAGCAAAATTACGGAGAAAAATTTATTTATACCATTTATTTAAAAGCCAAAATGAATGAGGTTGATAAATTTTCGGTTGCAAGGCAATTTATAAGTTTAGGGTATAAATTAAGATACGCAATGATACTTTTTGCGGTGTTATCTTTGATTTTGGAAATAGTTTTATTATGTTTCCTTTATTGCAGTGCGGGTCATAAATTTGCTTACAGCAATATTCATCCAAACTATTTAGACCAAATACCGTTTGATATATACACCGCCTTTGTTTTTGGTGTGGTTGCATTCGGAATATATGTGTTATTCAATGTCTTTTTTGAAGATTTGGAATCTACAATATATCTTTTTGTTTTCGGAACAGTGGCGTATTTCTTGCTTTTGGGGTATACAATGAGTTTTGCAACAAGGATAAAAATGCGAAATGTTCTGAAAAATACAATCATTTATAAAGTTTTATTTGTTGTTTTAAGAGGACTTAAAAAGTTATCTAAATTTACATTGCATT
Organism: Acutalibacteraceae bacterium; assembly: GCA_045647405.1. GTDB lineage: Bacteria > Bacillota > Clostridia > Oscillospirales > Acutalibacteraceae > UBA737. The sequence goes on from JAZRMI010000017.1 coordinate 112,746, forward strand.
ATCTTAAAAGATTACCGCTTGTGTGGCAAGTTGTTTTGGAACTAGCAGTAATTCTTTTCTTTGAAACAATATTTTTTATGTTTAATCTTCATCAAGTTGAAAATCTGACGTTAGGTTTTATTGCGCTCAATTTTTTATTTGTGGTTGCGGTGCTTTATGTTGCAATAACCCTCACCACAATTAAAAAGGGCGGAGAGAAGATTGCTTCGGGTGATTTGGAATATAAAATTGATACTAAATATATGATTTTAGATTTTAAAGATTTTTCAGAGAAACTCAATAGCATAAATGACGGTTTGCAACTTGCACTAAACGAAAAAATGAAGAGCGAACGTTTCAAAACGGAACTTATTACAAATGTATCCCACGATATTAAAACACCGCTTACTTCAATTGTTAATTATGTTGATTTGCTTAAAAAGGAAGAAATCGAAAACCAAAAGGCAAATGAATATATTTCAGTACTCTATAGGCAATCTGAAAAACTCAAAAAATTGGTTGAGGATTTGGTTGAGGCGTCTAAGGCTTCAACAGGCAATTTACAGGTTAATTTAGAAGACTGCAATGTTAACGTTTTACTGTCTCAGGTGTTGGGAGAATTTGATGAAAGACTTAAAAAATCAGGAATAAATGCAGTATTGCAAATGCCCAAAGAAAATGTTATTATTAAAGCAGATGCAAGACACCTTTGGCGTGTTTTTGATAATCTTTTTATTAATATCTGTAAATATTCTCAAAGTGACACCCGTGCTTATATAAGCACCGAGGCGGTTGGAGAGAATGTTAGAATAATTTTTAAAAATATTTCCCGTTATCCGCTTAATATAAGTGGGGAAGAATTGATGGAGCGCTTTGTGAGAGGGGATACTTCCCGTAACACAGAGGGCAGCGGTTTGGGACTTTCCATTGCAAGAGGTTTAACCGAACTTCAAAACGGAAGTATGAAAATAGATATTGACGGTGATTTGTTTAAGGTTACACTTGAATTCCCTAAAAGGTGAAAAGAATGATAAAAATAAGACGAGAATTTTTAGCGGCGTTTTTGATAATAGTGGTTGTTATATCAGGCGCTATTGTTTATAAAACATATTTTCCGTCGTCAAAAATTGTAGAGCAGGCAGAAGAAATAAGGTTGCCTGATTGGGTGGATGTGCAACTGATTCACAAACACTCTACCGCAAGGACGGGTATAAAACTTGAAGATATAAAGAATGTTGTAATTCATTATGTGGGCAACCCTAATTCAACCGCTCAGAATAATCGGGATTATTTTAATAAGCCGACAACGAGGGTTAGTTCTCATTTTGTTGTGGGGCTTGAGGGTGAAGTGATACAGTGTGTGCCTTTGTATGAGCGTTCTGCGGCGAGTAATCACCGCAATAAAGACACAATTTCTATTGAGACTTGCCACCCTGATGAGAGCGGAAAATTTAATCAGAAAACCTATAAATCATTAGTAAGGCTTACTGCATTTTTATGTAATGAATTTGATTTGACCGAAAACGATGTTATAAGGCATTATGATATCACAGGCAAAGGCTGTCCAAAGTATTTTGTTGACAACAGTGATGCCTTTGAAGATTTTAAAAAGGATGTTGGAAAGGCAATAGATGATTACCGAAAAACAAAAGAAAATAATTAGTTTAATTTCAATATTGGCATTTATCGTTTTTTGCGGTTTGGTCGGTTGGTTTATCGGCAGACCGATGATTCGTTTTGTCTCAGATTCCGAACAGTTTAGAAGTTGGGTTGACTCGAACGGAATTATGGGCAGAGTATGGTTTGTTTTGATGGTGGTTTTTCAGGTAGTAAACGCCTTAGTGCCGGGGGAACCGCTTGAAATCGGCGCCGGCTACGCTTTCGGTGCGGTTGAGGGAACGGTTCTTTGTGTTTTGGGGACCGCTATCGGCAGTTTGCTCGTTTATCTGATAGTTAAGAAGTTTGGAATGAAAGTGCTTGAAGTTTTCTTTTCTTTTGAAAAGATTAAGTCGGCCAAATTTTTACAGAATCCAAAAAAGGTTGGAATTATAGTTTTTCTAATGTTTTTCCTGCCCGGCACGCCTAAAGATTTGATTACATATTTTATTTCATTTTCTGATATAAACTTTTATAAATTTTTAATTCTTGCATCTTTTATAAGGCTTCCGTCAATAGTCACATCAACAGTCGGCGGGGGACTTTTAGGTGCTGAGAAATACACCTTTGCAATAGTTGTTTTTGGTGTGAATTTGGTAATAAGCCTGTGTGGTTGGGCTGTGTATAATTACATTAGTAAGAAGAGGTGCTGATATGTTAGAAACAAAAGAACTTGTAAAAATATATAAACCCAAAAAGGGTGTGCCTGTGACAGCGCTTGATAAAGTGTCGCTTAAATTTCCCGATACGGGAATGGTTTTCCTTTTAGGTAAATCGGGAAGCGGTAAATCAACCCTTTTAAACCTTTTAGGCGGTCTTGATTCCTATAACAGCGGTGAAATTATCATAAAGGGCGTATCTTCTAAAGATTTCAAACAGAGTCATTTTGATTCATACCGCAATACCTATGTTGGTTTTATTTTCCAAGAGTATAATATCCTTGATGAATTTACTGTCGGCGCTAATATTGCATTGGCTATTGAATTGCAAAACCGCAAAGCGACTGACGAGGAAATCAACAAGATTTTGGAAGAAGTTGATTTGCAAGGCTACGGCAACCGCAAACCGAATGAACTCTCAGGCGGACAGAAACAGCGTGTTGCAATAGCAAGAGCATTGGTTAAAAACCCCGAAATTATTATGGCTGACGAGCCGTCGGGTGCGCTTGATTCAAACACAGGTAAGCAGATTTTTGATACACTCAAAAAACTTTCAAAAGAAAAGTTAGTTATCGTTGTTTCGCACGACAGAGAGTTTGCAGAACTCTATGCAGACCGCATTGTAGAACTTGCTGACGGCAAGGTGATAAGCGATGTGGAACTTGATAATTCTGTGTCGGCAACAAATGATGAAAGCATTGTGTTTGAGAACGGTTGTGTGGTTGTGCCTTGCGGTTATCATTTAACCGAAAAGGATAGAATTGAAATTAACAATTATATTGATTCTTTGGGCAAATCGCTTACAATCTCTGTCAAGTCTAAGGCACAGGGAAAAAATTTCGTTAATACCGACCAGAGCAAAATCACTTCCCACGACGGAAGTAAATTTAAACTGATAAAGTCAAAACTTCCGCTTAAAAATGCCTTTAAAATCGGTGCTAACGGTCTTAAGTATAAAAAATTCCGTTTGGTTGTGACAATTCTATTGTCTTGTATTGCATTTGGACTTTTTGGTCTTGCAGATACTTTCGGCGCTTATAATCATATTGAAACCTGTACTAATTCTTTGGTTGACAGCGATATAAATTATTTATCAATTTCAAAATCCAAGAAGACTTCCAATAATTATTGGAGAAGTTTTGGATATCAATATTCAAATGATGAGTTGAAGCAATTTAAAGATAATACGGGCAATACGGTTTACGGTGTTTATATGCCTATTGATACCGAACTTTCGTTCAAGGAAAATATTGACACTTCGGTAGAACTTACTAAGAATTTTGATGTATATGTTCCGCAGTTTTCGGGTTACGGAACTATAAATGAAACCATCGTAAAAGAATTAGGTCTTAATATTCTTGCGGGCAAACTTCCAAACGGCAATAAAAATGAAGTTGCAATAAGCGAGTATATTTTTGAGGTTTTCAAAAAAGCAAAATATACCGATGTTTCTGCATGGCTTGACAAGGGAGGAATCGGTAAAAAGAAATATACTGAAATCAAGAATTATAAAGACATAATAGGCAAAAAGATTACGGTTAATAATGCCAACTATACTATAACAGCAGTTATTGATACACACCTTGATATTGATAGATATATTTCATTGACCGAGGAAAACAAAGAGGAAACAAACGCTGACAATATAATTGATTATGTATTATATAGTGAGTTTGATTATGCCAGAAATTACAGTTATGCAAGCGTGATTATGGTCGGTGACGGACTTCTTGATAAACTTGTTTCAAAACGTAAACCGGTTTATCCTATCACCGATGGATATATGGATATTTCAAATGAAAAGTGTTATATTGATACAAGTTATCTCACTAAACTTTCAGATGCAAAAGACCAAAATATTATCTGGGTTGACGGCAAGAAAACACAACTCAAAGAAAATGAAATCATAGTTTCGCTTGATATGTCATCTTTTTATGAAATTCCCGATAAGTATTTACTTGAAACAGGTGAAACCGATTATAAGAGTTATTTTAAGGATATCGGCGAAATCAGAGTATTTAAAAATGTTGACGACAAGATAGTAGATGATGCTACTTGCAAGATAGTTGGTTATATCCCTGCCGATTATGAAAACAACACTCATTTAAGAGCCACCATCTGTGATGACAAGACGGTTGATAGCCTGACCGACGGTAAAGATAAGATTTATAAGTTTGCGGTGGGAAGTCTTCCGAAGCAAAAAGAAGAACTCAAGAATTTGGTTTCTTACTGTTATAGGGAAGACAGCGATGTGAGAAATCAAATTCAAAATCCAATTACTTTTGAACTTGATTCTGTAAATGAATTTTTGGTTGAATTTTCAAAGATATTCCTTTATATCGGTTTAGGTTTTGCATTGTTTGCGGCTATAATGCTGTCTAACTTTATAGCAATGAGTATATCCTATAAAAAACAGGAAATCGGAATCCTTAGAGCAATCGGCTCACGCAGCAACGATGTTTTCAGAATTTTCTTCTCAGAAAGTTTTATAATCGCTATGATAAACTTTGTTTTATCTGCTTTAGGTGTATTTGTTGTTACAAACATAATAAATTCAATCGTGAGAAACGAAGTTGGAATTTTAATAACTGTATTAAGTTTCTCTATAAGACAAGTTATACTTCTTCTTGCGGTAAGTATTCTTGTTGCGTTCTTGGCAAGTTTTTTCCCGGTTAAAAAGATTGCCTCTAAAAAACCTATTGATGCTATAAGAAACAGATAATATTAAAAAGCGGTGCAATTTGAAAATTGTACCGCTTTTAGATTGACAAAATTACTCTTATTGTATAAAATTAAATTATGATGTAAAAAAAGGGGATTATTATGGCGGTTAAAATTTCACCATCTGTGCTTTCTGCAGATTTTTTGGATTTGGAAAAGGATATTAAAAAATTAGAAGAACTCGGAACAGATATGCTTCATTTAGATGTTATGGACGGAATTTTTGTTCCTAACATTTCTTTTGGTGTTCCTGTTATAAAATCAATTAAAGCACATTCCACAGCACCGCTCGATGTGCATTTGATGATTGACCGCCCACACAGATATATTAAAGAATTTGCAAAATATGCTGATTGGCTCGGTTTTCACTATGAGGCGGGAAGTGATGTTGCTGAAACCTTAAAGGAAATAAGAAGTCTTGGATGTAAAGCATATCTAACCATAAAACCTGCTACTGCGCCTCAAGAAATTTTTGAATTTTTACCCCTTTGCGATATGGTGCTTGTAATGTCGGTAGAGCCAGGTTTTGGCGGTCAGGAATTTATGCCGTCAGCCCTTGAAAAATTATCTGTTTTAAGAGAAGAATGTGCCCGTCAGGGACTTGATATAGAATTAGAAGTAGACGGCGGGATAAATACCGAAACTGCACCGCTTGCAGTAAAAGCGGGTGCAACCGTGCTTGTTGCGGGAAGTTATCTTATCTCTGATAAAATGGAAGAAAGAATGCAATATCTTAAATCTCTTTAGAAAAGTAAGTGCCGTAAGTTTTTACGGCATTTTTTTCTATCAAAATTTTGCCGTGTTCTTTTGTGTAAGCCACTTCAAAAACTGATTCGGTCTGCCGAGAGCAAAACTCATTCAAATTTAAAAAACAGGGTTTATAGGTTTTGGATGTTATAATCAATCGGTAATCACGCTCGGTTTTATAAAGTGTGCTTTTTAAATTTCGCTCAATGCGGTATAAAAATAAAATAGCACGGGTCAAGTCTTCGGTTGTTTTAAAAATAAAAAGATATTCTTTAGTTTTGTTTTTTTCCTTTATTGGTGATAGAATGATAACACAGCCGATGTTTTTTCTTGCTTTTATCTGTATCAGCATTTCCTCATTGAAACTGACACCTCGCTGCGATAAAACATCTTTTAAAATCTGTTTAAAAGCGCCTTTTATACTGTCGGTCATAGAATAGAGTCTTTCATACGTGCCAAAACAATCGAGCACTTCAAAGTTTGAAAGGGTTATTTTGATTTTATTACCCGAAATATCTGACACTGTCATAAAAAACCTCCGCTCAGGGCAAAATGTTAATGTGGGGTGTTGAAATGAAGAATAACAGTTTTAATGTCTTTTTGAAAGCAATGTTTTTTACGGCAATGGCAATAATTTTAATACTTATAGGATATTTCACTACCAATTACTTTTTTAAGCCTTTTTAAAAGTATGTAAAAAGAGAGCCGAAATTTTTAATTTTGACTCTCTTTTTTGTGATTATTCGTCGATGTCCTCTTCACAGCATCCGCAACAGGGTTGGTTATCAATGTTGCAGGGTCTTGGAGGGAAGAAGTCGTCTGTGGGGAATTTGATTTTGCTGAAAGTATCGCAAGGATGGTCGGTTGAATTTCTGCAGGTTTTTTCGGGTACGCAAAAATCATAAATCGGGATAAGCATCTGCACATTTCTTATAAGTTGCACAACGCTGAACAAGCCGATTGTTGCAAAAACTGTAGGTGTGCCGTTTTGAAGTTCGGTCACAACATTACCGCCGATTGCTTCGCAAACACATTCAGGTATGCAGCAAACACTTTCATAACAATCTCTGATTTCGCCTAAACGTGCTGAGAGCGGAACAGGTTCTACGGTGCTGACAACACATTTTGGCATATTGTTACCGCTTTTGGTTTTATTTTTGCCGTAACATACATCACCTGAAACATTTGAAAACGTCTTAACGCAACCGTCACTGCCGAAAAGAATAACCTTTTTGCTGAATGTTGCAATACCGTTTATGATTTTTGGACAACTTTGCGGTGAGGTGTAAAGGTCGAAAGAAAGCAAGAAGAAAAATGTAAGGTCACACGAATAAAAACCTTTATTGAAGTTTACTGGTTCAACATCAATAAATACATTAAGTACTTCTGCACTGCGTAATCTTACGCTTATTGCGTGGTTGATGAGCGCTTGGGTTTCGGGAAGAAAGAAACATCTTAAATCCTCTAAGCAGTCTCTGTCGCAGCAAGAATCGTAAACTCTTCCGGCATCAATGCAAACCGCTTCTTTTATGTTTGCGTCGGTGGGACAACCGTTTCTTAAGTCTGCCATAAAAAAGCCTCCTAATTTAATTTGAGTCAGTTTTGCACTAACTTCAATAATATAATATGTTTTGTTAAGAAAACGGTGAAAAAATAAAATATATTGACTTGTATCTGCAAAAATTGTAAAATAGTGCAAGGTGATTAATGTGGATAATAAAAATTGGTATAAAAGGGGATTGCGTGACGGAATACCCATAATGCTCGGTTATTTCGCAGTTGCTTTTACTTTGGGTATAGTTGCAAAAAATGCAGGGCTTACGCCTTTTCAGACATTTTTAGCAACCGCACTTACAAATGCTTCGGCGGGTGGTTATGCGGGGTTCACCCTGATTGCTGAGAATGCTACATATCTTGATATGGCTTTGACTACGCTTATTGTAAACGCAAGGTACTTGCTGATGTCCTGTGCGCTTAGTCAAAAACTTTCTCCCAAAACACCCACGCTTCACAGAATGTTGGTGGCGTTTGATGTTACCGATGAAATTTTCGGTATTTCAAGCGCCGTTAAAGGAACTTTAAATCCTTATTATAATTACGGTGCTATGACGGTTTCAATTCCCGGTTGGGCTATGGGCGCAATGCTCGGTGTTGTTATGGGTAATATTCTGCCACAAAGTATTGTCAGTGCTTTAAGTGTGGGACTTTACGGTATGTTTTTGGCTATTATAATCCCTCCCGCAAAGAAAAGCAAAATTATTTCAGGAATAGTAATAATTTCAATGGTGCTAAGTTTTGTTTTCACAAAACTTCCCATTATTTCAAATCTTTCCTCAGGTTTCAGAGTGATAATTCTGACTGTGGTTATAGCACTTGCGGCGGCTCTACTTTTTCCCGTAAAGGAGGAAGAAGAAAATGCAGAATAATGTATACATATATATAGCGGTTATGGCGCTTGTAACCTTTTTAATAAGGGTGTTGCCGTTGACGCTTATCCGCAAGAAAATCACTAATAAAACCTTGCGTTCTTTTCTTTACTATGTGCCGTATGTCACATTGGCTGTAATGACTTTCCCTGCTATTTTAGATGCGACAAACAGTTTGTGGTCAGGAATGTTGGCATTGATTTCAGGAGTGCTTTTAGCGTATTTCGGTGTAAGCCTTTTTGGTGTTGCGGTATGCTCCTGTGCAGTGGTTTTTATTGTTGAGTTTATAATTAAATATATATAAAAAAATCGTAACCTTGATGGTTACGATTTTTTTATTTACTCAATTACACAAAGGATAACTCCGTCAAATTCATTTAATTGTTCCCTTATTTGTGACGGATTGTTAAAGTGTGAAACTGTTATATAAAAACCTATTGTATTTGGGATATTGCTTTTGGGCGGTATAGTTTCAACCGCAATGTCGTTTTTAAAAGTTTCACGGATTTTATCAACTGTTTCACCGACATTTGCTGAAGCATCTATTTCAGCATATATATGTATAGTTGTTTTGCGTTCACGCTCTAAGCGGGATAAAAATGCTGAGGTAAATACACACGCTATAGTGCCGATTAAAGCGCCTGTGTAGAAACCGTAACCGAGGGCAATACCGATAGCGGCTGTTGCCCACATACCAGCGGCGGTTGTTAGACCGGTAATTATATTTCCGTTTTTAAGGATTATCATTCCCGCACCCAAGAAACCTATACCTGATACCACCTGAGCGGCAAGACGCATTACATCGCCTGAAACACCTAAACTTTGATAGATATAAATACCTGTTAGAGCGGTCATAGCCGAGCCGATACATACAAGTATATGGGTTCTGAGTCCTGCTGCACTGCCGTGTTTTCCACGCTCGTTACCGATAACACCGCCTGCAATAATTGAAATAATAATTCTAATACATATATTTACAAAATTAAAATCACTCAAATAATCCATTATATATGATAACACTAATATACATCTCCAATCTAAAAAATGATAACTACCGACCGAGACGGTCGGCAGTTAGTTTACTTAGTTCCGAATATACGGTCGCCCGCATCACCGAGACCGGGTACAATATAACAGTGGTCGTTAAGGTGGTCGTCAAGACCTGCACAGTAAACAGGAACATCGGGGTGTGCTTTTGTGAAGGCTTCAATGCCTTCGGGAGCGGCGATTATACATAAAAATTTAATTCTTTTCGGATTAAATTCCTTGATTTTTGAAACTGCATCAATAGCGCTTCCGCCTGTTGCTAACATTGGGTCTACAACAAATACATCACGCTCAGGAAGGTCAGCAGGTAACTTGCAGTAATAGTCAACAGGTTTATGTGTTTCAGGGTCACGGTACATACCGATATGTCCAACCTTTGCGGCAGGGATTAATGTTAAAAGTCCGTCAACCATACCAAGACCTGCGCGCAAGATAGGTACAAAAGCCATTTTTCTACCTGATAAAACTTTTGTTTTTGCAACTGTAAGGGGGGTTTTTGTTTTTACTTCTTTTAAAGGAAGGTCCCTTGTGGAATCGTAACACATAAGCATTGCGATTTCGTTGATAAGTTCTCGGAATTGCTTTGAGCCGGTTTTTTCGTCTCTGAGTATTGAAAGTTTGTGCTGAATAAGGGGATGGTCCATAACAAATACATTATCATTCATTTTTAAAAAGTCCCTTCTATTTATTTTCAATTTCTATTATTTTATTAACTCTTGTTTGATGTCTGCCGCCCTCAAACTGTGTATCAACAAAGATGTCGGCAAGTTCAATAGCGGTGCCTATACCGATTACCCGTCCGCCTAAGCATAAAACATTGGAATCATTATGCAAGCGAGTATATTTAGCAGAAAAATGTTCACTGCAAGCGGCAGCACGAATACTCTTAAATTTATTTGCTGCAATCGACATTCCAATACCCGTTCCGCAAACTAATATTCCAAGTTGTGCTTGGTTGTTTATAATGCCGTTACAAAGTTTGGAGGCAATATCGGGATAATCAACTGAAACTTGTTCATAAATTCCGTAATCTTTAACCTCAAAGCCTCGTTGGGTTAAATGGTCCATAATAGCATTCTTGTGTTCAAGACCGCCATGGTCACATCCTAATGCAACTATCACTTTTCTTTCTCCTTTGCTTTTAACTCTCTTTCTGCTTGTGGAAGCCTTAAATAAAAAGGCAATAATTCCTGCGGCGAGAGAGTTTCATTCTTATTAAAACTTTCAAGCGATGCAAATCCCACGCCCATAGCATTTTGATACTGCCTTATAGGGTGTGCTTTTTTAACATTTTCAATATCTTTTACAAATGGGTAAAAAATATCACTGCCGTCTCCAACTATTATAACACATTTTTTAGTATTTTGCGATAGTTTTTTTAATTCTTTTGCAAGTTCGTCACAAATAAGTGCCCTATCATCGCAAAGACGGGTGATATTACCATCCCTAATATCAAAAATTGCATTATAAACCTGATTGCAGCGTGCGTCCATAACAGCGCAGATTATACAGTCAGTATCGGAATAATTTTCTGCCATAGCACGCAAGGTTGACACTGCAACACAAGGAACTTTCTTAGCTGCCGCTAAACCTTTAACGGCGCTTATACCGATTCTAATACCTGTAAAAGAACCGGGGCCGTTGCTGATGGCAAAGCCTTCAATATCCCTGATGTCTGTTTTAGACGCTTTGCAAAGATTTTCAACCATCGGCATCAGCGTTTGTGAATGTGTTAATTTCACATTGGTAAATGCAGATGCTAAAATTTTACTGTCACTTATAATTGCAACCGAGGCGGGTGTGGCTGAACATTCTAAAGCCAAAATTTTCATATCATTCACCTTGTTGTTTGATAATTATTTCTCTTTCGTTTTCGCCTAAGCGGTTAAATTCAACGTATATTGTATTTTCAGGCAGGGCATTCTCTATATTTTCGCTCCACTCAGCAGCAATGATACCGCCTTGCTCGATATAATCAAAGAAGCCTGTTGAATAAAGGTCATCCCAACCTGAGATGCGATACATATCAAAATGATATAAAGGGAGTCTTCCGCTTAAATATTCATTTATAAGAGCAAATGTCGGTGAAGTGACTTGGTCGGTAGAGCCGAGCCCTTTTGCCAAGCCTCTTGTGAAACAGGTTTTTCCCATTCCAAGACCGCCACGGAAAGCGATTACTGTCGCACTGTTTATTTTTTTTCCTAACATTTCGCCGATTTGTTCGGTTTCGAGCGGATTTTTTGATATGTACTTCTCCATAAACTGACCTTCCAATGTGTTTTTATACAGTATAGCACATAATTCTCATTTTATAAAGTGTTACTTGAATATTTATTAAAAATAAAATATAATGTTAGTATAAATCTTTGTGGAGGATAGTTTTTTGAGACATTTATGGGTTAGAATTGCAGACTTCGTGCGTGAATCTGATAAACTTTTACTTATACTTTGCATTTTCACAACTTCTTATGGATGTATGTCGGTTTTTTCGGCAACACATTATATGAATAATATCCGTCCGTTTTTAGTACATACATTATGTATGTTTTTAGGTATCGGTGTAGCGTGTGTAATCTCAATGATTGATTATGAACGGTTTATAAGTCGTTGGTATCTTGCTGCCGCATTGGGACTTGTGCCTGTTTTATTGACCTTTTTTATAGGTTTCGCTCCTGAGGGTACCGACGATAAGGCTTGGCTTAATTTAGGGTTTACAACATTTCAGCCGTCAGAACTTTTGAAGATTTGTTTTGTTGTTACATTTAGTATGCATCTTGCAAAGGTAAAGAAAAACATAAATAAATTAAAAGTTCTGTTGCCGGTATGTTTGCACGGCGCTTTACCTGTAGGTCTTATATTTTATCAAGGTGATGCAGGAACAGCGCTTGTGTTTGCGGTAATGGTTTTATTTATGCTTATGGCGGCAGGGGTTTCGTGGAAGTATTTTGTTACGGCTTTTTCGGTGGCTTTGGTTGCTTCGCCGATTGCCTATTTCTTTATTTTAAATGATGAACACCGTGAAAGAATTATAAATATGTTTGATATTCACGGTGATATTCAGGGTGTGGGTTGGCAACAATACCGAGGAAGATTGGCCCTCGCAAACGGCGGTTTTTTCGGTCAGGGTTATTTAAAGGGCGACCTTACGCAAATCGGCAAGAGGGGAGTGCCTGAAGGCCATAATGACTTTATTTTTGTAACTATCGGTGAAGAATTAGGATTTTTAGGTTGTTTGGTGGTTTTAATACTCCTGACAGCGATATGCCTAAGGTGTATAAAAGTTGCAAAACTTTGTGCTAAGGATGAGGGTAAGTTTATTTGTGTGGGCATATTCGGTATGCTCTTTGCACAGAGTGTCATAAATGTCGGTATGTGTACATCGGTAACACCCGTTATCGGTATTACGCTACCTTTCTTCTCAGCAGGCGGTACGTCGCTTTTGTGTTTGTATTTAGGAATAGGTTTAGTTTTGAGTGTTTATATGCACCGTAATACAAGAACAATTTATTTAAGAGATTAAAAATCTGTAAGACGAGACTTTAAATGTTTTTTAATAGCAATCTGCTAAATGCAGATTGCTATTTTTTTACAACAATATACAATAAATTATAAAATTTAGCAACTTTATTACTTAAAAACACAGTAAAATTGTTATTTTTTACCTTTTTTCTCTTTTTCGACATTTTTTTACGACAGTTTATAGAATAATCATTATGTGTAGAAAATGGTAAAAAAGTAATAAAAAATTTTCCAATTAGACGTTTACAGTTTTATGGCCATTTTCTTTCTTAACAATTATGAGAGGATGGTCAAGATGTGTAATGCGATGATAAAACCCATGATTGAAAATTTCAAAAAACAGGATATGACGATGTTCCCGTTAGTGTATTCACAGTTTGGAAAACTGATATCATTTTATTCCGGAAAGTTATCTTATGAGGATTCGGCTTCTGATTTGACGGTTTTTTTAATTGAACTGTTATATGACATTGATTTGGGGCGTTTTCCAAATGATTCTTCTTTTGGGGTGAAGAAATATATAGCGGTCTCACTCCGTAACCATTATATTTTTTTATCTAAAAAGATGGACACATATAAGCGATTTTCTAATCAGTTATATGAAAATTTGAACGGGTACTGTGAGAATCTCGATGATAAACTTTCTCTTATGCAGTGTCTCGACATTTTAACCGAAAAACAAAAAATGGTTTTGATTTATAAATACATATATGGTTACAGTGATTTTGAGATTGCAAATTTAATAGATGTTTCGAGACAGGCCGTAAACCGGATTAAAAACAGGGGGCTTGCTGTTTTGAAAGATTTTTTTGAGGGTGGAAAATATGAGTGAGAAAATAGCAGATATAGAGATTTACCGTGTCAGAGAGTCGTGGTTTGATTTCAGGTCACAGGTGGGGACTTTTTTTGTTTTAGAAAATGCCGTAAGGGCGGCAAAGAAAAATAAGTGTAATGTTTATAACGGTAAAAAAGAATGTGTTTGGAATTATAAGGAGGAAAATTTATGTTTAAATTAGCGCTTAATGCGGGTCACGGTTTGTATACGGCAGGCAAGCGGTGTATGAAAAAATTAGACCCGAATGAAACGAGGGAATGGAGTCTTAACAGCAGAATTTGTGATATTATTGAAGAAAAACTGAAAAACTACAAAGACTGCGAGATTCTGCGTCTTGATGATACTACGGGTAAAACCGATATTGCGCTCAGAAAAAGAACCAACAGTGCAAACAGTTTTGGTGCAGATTTTTATTTATCTATCCATCATAATGCAGGTATAAACGGCGGTAACGGTGGAGGACTTGAAACTTATATTCATACAAACGCAAGCGATAAGAGTGTAGAGTGGCAAAATGCGTTGTATAGTTCCTTGATAAAGCATACAAATCTTAAAGGCAACAGGTCTGACGGAACAAGAAAAGCCAATTTTCACGAATGCAGAGAAAGCAAAATGCCGTGTGTGCTTATTGAATGCGGTTTTATGGATTCAAAAACCGATGTGCCGATTATATTAAGCGAGGAATTTGCTTATCAAGTGGCAAATGCTTGTGTAGAAGTGATAGTGAAAGAAGCAAGACTTGATGTGATTAAAGAAACTAAAAAAGAAAATAAGGTTTTAAATTGGCAAAAGGCGGCAATAAAAGACGGTTTTAAATTCAAAAAATACGGCGCTGACGGTAATTGGGGAAAAGAATGTGAAGAAGTTGCCAAAAAAGCAGTATGTAAAAAGCGTATTACATATAAATATAAAAATCTCACGAAAATTGTTCAAAAGGCAGTCGGCGTGACTGTTGACGGAAAGTTCGGAAGCAAAACAAAAGATGCCGTAAAAACTTTTCAAAAGAAAAATAAACTCACCAAAGACGGTTGTGTTGGTATTAATACCTGGAAGAAGATTTTGGGGGTGAAGTGATGAAAGAAAAGATTATAAGGTGGCTTAAAGCGGCAGGAATAAGAGCGGTAAAAACCGTTGCAGAGACAGCGGTTGCTACTATCGGAACTTCGGCAGTAGTATCACAAGTTGATTGGAAATTGGTGGTTTCAGCATCGTTATTATCAGGTATATTGTCGTTGCTCATTTCTATCAAGGGGCTCCCAGAAATTAAAGAATAAAAAATCTCCCGTAAGGGAGACACTTCGTAAGGAAGTTGTCTCCCTTTTCTTGTATATAAAAATGACACTTTCAAAACTTGAAAGTGTCATAGTGGGTTACATACTTTGAAATTATACTAATCTCAAAATATAAAGTTTGTTTTTATTACGCTCTAAAATTATGTCCGCAATCATGACAAAAATAGATTTTTCTACGATTTGAGAACCATCTTTTTGATTGCCATACATGACCTTTACCTGATGCCTTATGTACGATTGCCATCCACCAATCATAGCAGAAGAACACCATCATACCAATACACCACTTACACATAAGCCACATAAAATACCAAATACCAAAAAGAACCACATACAAACAACCGTGTTTACTTGATTCGTTAGATAATTGGACTTTTGTACTACCGCATTTAGGACATTTTGCATTTAATGCCATAATATCACCTCTTTCAACATTTTATCTTATTTTATACTACTTTATACGATTTGTCAATATTATAGAGTTCTTTATCCTATAATATTTTTGAGGTGGTAAAATGAAACCTTTGAAGGAGAAAATAAGTATAACCATAGATAATGATGTTTTAGCAAAATTAAAAGAAAGTGCCGAACTGGATGATCGTTCACTTTCTCAATATATAAACATCATCTTAAAACAACACATAAAAGCTCTAGACGAAGAAAAGCCGTGAATTTCACGGCTTTTCTTTATTAATGAGTATATCGTCGTTAAAGCGCTTCCTTACGGAGGGTGCCCCAAGGGAGATTTTTTATTCACAATATTTTTTAAAGTTTTTGGAATACAGTTGTTTGCCGTCTTTTAAAACCCACATAGCATGAGTATTGGGCATTGATTCCACAAGTTGCTTTCCGTCTTCAAAGGACATACAGAAAAGCGCTGTTGAGAGTGAATCTGCTAATGCGGAATTTTGACATAGCACCGAGACTGACTTGAAATTATCGGCAGGCATTAATGTTTCTGGGTCGATTATATGATGATAATTCTGACCGTTTACGGTGTAATACCTTTGGTAAGAACCGCTTGTTACTAACGACATCTCTGAAAGTAAAAGATATTCTATATAAGGTTTATCCTTGTTTTCGGTATCAGGGTTTTCAATACCGACTTTCCATTTTTCTCCGTCTGCTCTCTTGCCGACAATACGGACATTACCGCCAACATTCAAAATATATCCTTCAATATTTTGTTTTTTCATAAGTTTAGCAATTTCTTGCGTTGCATATCCTTTTGCAATGGCACCGACATCTAATGAGGTTTCGGGGTCGGTTAACTGAACAGTAGAGTTCTCCCGCTTTATCACAATATTACTGAAAGCGGTGTGTTTGTCCGCCTCTTTTAATGCAGAGATAGGGGGGAGTTGTGCAGTTTCGGGGTTGTTTAACCCGTTCTCTCGGTAATCGTGCCAGATTGATAACACACTTCCCATTGCAATATTAATTTTCCCGTCTGTCAGTTTATACATTTCTCTTGCGTATAAAAGCATATCAATAATTCTTATATCAACCTTTACGAGTTGGTCTGAATTGTTAATTGTACATAGGTTATTAATATTATCATAACGGGTGTAAATATCGTAAAGTTTATGATATTCTGATAGCCAGTTTTTGATTATTTTGCAGTTGTCATCGAAATCTTCCTGCGATTTTTCAAAACCGACAATGGTTGTGACAGTATCAAAATAATCAAATGAATAGTCTGTAAATTTTTTAAGTTTACTATTATCGCAAGATGTCAGACAACTAATAATGAGTATTGTTAAAAATAATGAAATTATTTTTTTCATTCAAAATTCCTTTTAAAAAGGGGTGTCTTGCGACAACCCCTTTTTTAATATATATTATTTTACAGTAGCGGCCTTAACAGCGGCTTTTACCATATCGCCGATGTGGATTGTGCAACCTGCAGTTTGAAGGTCGTCAGTACCGTATCCGCTGTCAACTGCGAGTTTTGTTATTTCATCAGCAGTTTTGCCAACGCAAGCGGTGTCAAATGCAGCAGCCTGTTCGAACCATTCTTTAACAGCACCGTCTTTGTTCAAATCCTGACCGTACTGAGCCATACCGTAGTTTGTGCCTGCATCCTTTTTAGTGGTGATTGGGTTTGATTTCTCAAGTTTTGTTTCACCCTTATTATTAAAGGTTGCTTTTGCCTGTACTGCATCTGTTACAGTAGCGGTAACTTTACCGTCCTTATTAACAGCACTGGCAACAACGGTTGTATCGACTTCGTTAACACCGTCTGCTTCAGCAGTAGCATCTTTGCAGCCTGTCTGTGTTGAAACGAAACCGAGTTTCAAGGTATCATCAGCGGTAGCGCTTGAATCTTTTGCATTGTTTACTGCTTTTTCAATAGAGTTAATAAAGTCAGAAACATAGATTGTGCAACCAGCATTGATTACATCATCGGTGCCTTTACCGTCAGTAGCGATAAGTGCTTTAACATCGGTAATTGTTTTACCAACAACCAAAGCAGCAAAAGCGTCAGCCTGTTCAAACCATTCTTTTTTAGCGCCGCCGTATGCTTTCATACCATAAGCATCGCCCTGTTCGTATTTGGTTTTGAATTCTTTTGTTTCTACGAATTTACCTTCAGCAGTGTATTCCAACTTGTTAGCAGCAGTGTCAAGAACACATTTAACAATTTTGCCTTCATTATCAAGCAAAACAGCTGCAACAGCAGTTACTGCCTCGGCAGAGCCGTTTTTATCGGCTTCGGCAGAGGTTGGATTATTGATATAAGAATCAATACCTACACCGAATTTCAATGTTTGCGGTTTTCCGCATCCTGCAAGTGACACAACCGATAAGAGCATCACAGCACTAAGGAAAATACCAATTAGTTTTTTCATAAGATTACCCCTTAATTTTATTTTAATATTACATTTAGCAATATTATTACCATTTGAATTTTTTTGTATACCTAAGCGTGAGGGCGCCGATAAGACCGATTACAGCGCCTGCTATTGTACCGCTTATAAATAAGGGTATCATATAATAGCCGATTTGTAAAGTATTAGTTATAAAAATTGCAACACAAATTTGCCCAACATTATGTGCCACACCGCCTGCGATGCTTACGCCCACGGTTGAAAACAGATTTGTTTTTTTGAGTAAAAACATAAGTAATATACTTATTATACCGCCTGCAAGGCTATATGACAAGGTCATAATATTGCCGAACAGTAAAGAAACCGTAATAATTCTTATCAAGGATACCAAAAAAGCATCCTTAAAAGAAAATTTATAAAGTAAAAATACTGTGACTATATTAGGAAGTCCCACTTTTATTCCCGGTATCGCAGTGACAATAGGGGGCAATAGCATTTCTATATATGAAAGCACCATTGCTAAAGCAGACAAAAGTCCCAATAAAGTGATTTTTTTGGTTTTGGTCATATTTCACTTCCGAAATTTATTTATCGGTTATTTCAACCACTGTTTTGTGCGGAAGACAGACAATAGTTTCACCGACTTTTGATATTTTTCTGTGGTGAACACAGATTTTATCACGGCAGTTTGCAGATTTAATAAAAGCCTCACCGTTTTCTATCACAAGCACATTTTCAAAATTTTCACCGCTTTTGATTACTGTTTCGGTATTTTTATCAAGCGGATAACTGTTTGTTATTTCACCGTTTATTGATACAGTGGCAAAATCACCTTTTTTTGAGTTTGATTTAAAAATTAAGAAAATGATTAATGAAAATAACAAAAAGATTGATACTAATATTAAATCATTGCGGATTTTTTTAGTTTGCATATTCATCAAGCATAAATGTTTTTATGCACCCCGTAGGACAGTTCCCGGCGCAAAGACCGCAACCTGTACATTTACTGTAATCTATAACTGCAAGATTATCATTGACTGTAATTGCTTTTTCGGGACAGCCGAGTTCACACTTCTTACAGCCGATACAAGCGTTTTTGCACTTTTTACGGGCGATACCGCCCTTTTCTTTATTATTACACATTACAGAAACTTTACTAATTCTTGGGATAAGTTTTATTATGTTCTTGGGACATACATTTGCACAAAGACCGCAACCGATACATATATCACTGTTAATACGTGCAATGCCGTCTTTGGTGCAGATGGCATTTTGCGGACATACATTTGCGCAGTCACCGCAACCAAGACAACCATAATTGCAAGCATTCGGACCGCCGTAAATCATTGATGCGCCCGCACAAGATTTAACACCGTTGTATTGGAAAATTTTAGATGTGGCATCGCAAGTTCCGTTACAGCCAACAAAGGCTATCATTTCAACAACATCTTCTGCTTCGACACCTAAAACTTTTGAAATCTCCATTGCGGTCTGGTCTGCACCAGGGATACAAAGGTTTGGCTTTGCTTCCCCGTTTGCGACCGCTTGGGCATAATCGTCACAACCTGTATATCCGCAAGCACCGCAGTTTACACCCGGTAAACATTCACGCACACGCTTTGCGGTCTCATCTTCCTTAACTTGTAAGAAATAAGAAGCAAGAGCCAAAAGTACACCCGCAACGAGACCTACTAATGTTACAACAGAGAAAGCAATTAAAATAGGTTCTATCATTTTGTGTTTTCTCCTTTAGGCAAATAAATTATCAACAATTCCTGCAAAACCGAAGAATGCCAAAGAAATAAATGAAGCAGCAATAAGTGTTGCAGGCAGACCCTTGAAACTTTCGGGTATAGCGCTCTCATCAATTTTTGAACGCATACCTGAGAAAAGAACCATGGCAAGTAAGAAACCTAAGCCACAACCGAGAGAGTTTACTATGGATTCAAGGAAATTGTAGTTGTAGTCGTTGATATTATCAATAGTAACACCCAAAACCGCACAGTTGGTAGTGATGAGCGGTAAGTAAACACCCAAACTTTTGTGAAGAGAGGGGATGAACTTTTTGAGCGCCATTTCGATAAACTGAACCAAAGCCGCAATTACAAGTATAAATACAATAGTTTGCATATAAGCAAGGTTATTAACATTGAGAACATAATGTTGTATGGGCCATGTAACAGCAGTAGCAACAACCATAACAAAAATAACTGCGATACCCATACCGACAGCAGATTTTAATTTTTTGGAAACGCCTAAGAAAGGGCAGATGCCTAAAAATCTGCTTAATACATAGTTGTTTACTAAAACAGAGGATAAAAGAATAACTACTAAACTTTTAAAAGTATCCATTTAATTTTCCTCCTTTTCAGCATTAGCACAAGCGTTACCGCTACAGAATGAAGCGGACGGGCAACCCTTGCAAGAAAATTCTTTTTTATAAGGTGCTTTTCCGTGGGTTAATTTATAAACCACAGCAATCATAATACCGTAAACCAAGAAACCGCCTGGTGCTTTTGTGAAAAATTCGATTTTATAATTGCTTATAAAAGGAATTTTGATACCTGCAAAACTTCCTGCGCCGATAACCTCACGGATAATTGCCATTGAAAGCAGAGCCAATGTAAAGCCGATACCCATACCGACACCGTCGAGGGCAGATTTTGCAGGTGTGTTTTTGCCTGCAAACATTTCGGCTCTGCCAAGAATTATGCAGTTAACCGTAATAAGCGCAAGATAAACACCCAAAAGGTCATAAAGGGCAGGCAAGTAGGCGTGAATAAACATCTGAACAATAGTTACAAATCCTGCAATAATAACAATATAACAGGGGATTCGCACGCTGTCCGGAATAACTTTGCGAAGCAGAGATATAACCACATTAGAGCAGATAAGCACTGCTGTTGCGGCAAGTCCCATACCTAATGCTCCGATAACAGTTGTGGTGGTGGCAAGCGTAGGGCATGTGCCTAAAATCAATACAAAAACAGGGTTTTCAAGGAGTATGCCCTTTAATAAGATTGAAAGATTATTGTTTTTACTCATATTTTAGGACACTCCTTTCAAAATTTCTATTGCTTCGAAAACTTTTGCTATACCGTTTTTATAGCCGTCGGTGGTTATAGTAGCACCGCTTATGGCATCAATTTCGCTATAATTTGTTTTATCTTTTCCGTTAAATTGTGTATAGAAAGATGCATCAGCACAAGTAGAGCCTATACCGTCGGTTTCTTTTTGAGAAACAGTCACACAAGAAATGATTTTTCCGTCTTTAGTTGCAGAAACTTTAATATTTATCGGCTCACCCGATGCAGGATGCCATTGATTTCCGCCGTTAATACCATAACCTGCGGCTTCAATTTCAAATACAAAATTACCGCCTGTGGTTTTGTATGCTTTTTTAATTTGAGGGATATCTGAGAGTTTTGAAATATCAATCTCACTAAGTGTTGAGCCTATAATTATTTTTGCCTCGGCAGAAATTTCTTTCTTGATTTCATCGCCTATTTCAGAAATAACCTCACCGTTATTATCAGTTGCTACAAAGTTTTGAGCTTGTAAAACAAACACATAACCTTTGCCGTTATCTGCTTTATAAGCGGCTTTGATTTTTTCGGTTTGCTCGGTTAAGAAAATGTTTGTGAATTTTCCGTCGGCAGATGGTAAAGCAGTATTAAGGTTATCTGCTAAAATTTCTTCTTCACTTCTAAGGTCAACCGAACCGCCCCTCACAATTATAAGAGCATTTAAAGCATCTTTAATGGCATTTCTGTAACCGAGAGATGTTTTGGTTGAGCCTGAAACAGTATCAACCTTTTCAATAGTTTCTGCGGTAGCGCCGATAACTTTTGAGCCGTAGTCATTTTCAACACCGTTAGTCTCACTACTTGCAATACAGGTAGCGCCGACTACATTTCCGTCCATATCAATGCCGCACATAACAACGAGTCCTGAAGCATAACCGCTTGTGGACATTTTAAAAACATAACCCACATCTGTTGAAACATAAACCTCGGTAATTGTTGCGGGTAATTCGTATGCGGAAGTATCTAACTGTTGAAAGTCTTTTCCGTCTGGTAAAACCACACTGAGAGCCTCATTTACAGCCGCATTGCCTTGTTTTTCAATAATGGGTGCGGTGATATGATTTGTTAAAGCAAGTAAAATTGCAATAACCGCACAAATTGCAGTAAGAGATATTACACTTTTAATATTTTTCATTACACTTTACCTCCAAAAAGTTTTCTTGGGGTAAGGCTTTCGATATATGGATTGAGAATGTTCATCAAAAGGATTGCGAAAGAAACACCCTCAGGATAGTTTCCGTAAAAACGAATTAGAACAGTAATAAGGGCGATGCCTATACCGTAAACGATTTTTCCTTTTGGACTGGCAGGGGAGGTCACATAGTCGGTTGCCATAAAGAATGCACCGATGAATAAACCGCCTGATAAAATCCAAGAAAGCGCCAATGTTAAACTGAATCCGTCAAGCAAGAAACTGAGAACAAAAACAGTTGCAATTATGCTAACAGGGATATGCCAAGTGATTACTCGTTTTATAA
This sequence comes from Acutalibacteraceae bacterium, assembly GCA_045647405.1. Taxonomy (GTDB): domain Bacteria; phylum Bacillota; class Clostridia; order Oscillospirales; family Acutalibacteraceae; genus UBA737. The sequence goes on from JAZRMI010000017.1 coordinate 135,019, forward strand.
GTAAGTAAATACCGCCGATTGTTAATGCCAACGCTGAGGTTTCACCAATAGCACCGCCGATGTTACCAAGGAAAAGGTTAATAATTGAGGGTGAATTGCCGTTAGCAAGTTCAACAAGGGGAGTTGCAGAAGATACAGTATCGGTTAAGGGGAAGGCTGCCTTTGAAACTGTGGCACTAAAGGCTATAAGCATAAACACTCTTGCTGTAATAGCAGGGTTTACAAGGTTTGAACCAATACCACCAAAGATACATTTAACAAGTATGATAGCGAAAGCACTTCCCACAACGGCTTGCCAAACGGGTGTGGTTGCAGGTAAGTTGAGCGCTAACAAAAGACCTGTAACAACGGCGCTTAAGTCACCGATAGTTTGAGGCTTTTTGAATATAAGGTTGAAAATATATTCACACAAAACGCAACTTAAAACACAGGCGATAATTAAAATCACTGCATTAAGTCCGAACAGGATGCAACCGGCTATTGTTGCAGGCAAGAGTGAAATTATAACATCAAGCATAATGCTTTGTGTAGAAATCGGGTTTCTGATATGCGGAGATACCGAAATATGCAATTTTGAATCCATATTATTTAGCCTCCTTTTGTTTAGCACTCTGTAAAGCGATTTTTGCAAGTTTATTATTTTGAACATTTGGTATTTTTGCAGGGCATACAAAGGAACAGCAACCGCATTCCATACAAAGTTCTGTTCCTGCTTTTTTCATACCGTCTATATCATTGTTTTTATAAGAACGCAAAATCTGAACAGGGTTTATGCCGAAAGGACAGTGGTTTGCACAAGCACCGCATTTAATACAGGAAGTGGTAGGGGGAACTATGGCTTCCTTTTCGGTGAATGCAAGAATTGCGTTGGTGTTTTTAAGAATAGGCATATCAAGGCTTGGTACGGAAACACCCATCATAGGTCCGCCGTATAAAACCTTTGCAGGCTCGGTTTTAAAACCGCCGCAAAATTCGAAAACTTCTTTGAGCGGTGTGCCGATAGCAACTGAAACATTTTTAGGTTCACTTACAGCACCGCCGTCAACCGTAACTGTTCTATGGGTAAGCGGGATTCCTGTTTTAAGGAATTTACCGATTGCTGCAATGGTAGAACTGTTGCAAACCACACAGCCAACATCAATCGGCAAAGCACCTAATTTTATAACCTTGCCTGTTGTGTGGTAAACAAGCACTTTCTCGCCGCCTTGCGGATATATTGACGGCAAAACCTTGACCGTAATATCAGCATTTTCGCAAGAGAGTTTCTGCATACTTTTAATTGCTTCGGATTTGTTGTTTTCTATACCAATAATAACCTTTTTAATGTTAAAGTATTTAGTAAGTATGTTTAGTGCATAAGCGATATCTTCTGAGTTATTAACCATTGTTACAGAGTCGCTTGTGATATAGGGTTCACATTCTGCACCGTTTATAATAAGTTCTTGAATTGGTTTGTCGGTTGCAAATTTAACAGCAGTAGGAAAACCTGCACCGCCAAGACCGACAATACCGCTAAGTTTAAGGGCAGAAAGTAAACTTTCTCTGTCAGTAATAACGGGTGGGGTTATGTTTTTGTCGAGAGTCATCTGTCCGTCAGATTCAATCACAACCGCTTCGCCTGTTTTACCGCTTGAGAGCATAATTTCAGTGATTCCTGTAACTGTACCCGAAACACTTGAATAAACAGGGGACGAAACAAAACCGTTTTGTTCGGCAATCAAAGTGCCGACTGAAACTATATCACCTTTTTTAACAACGATTGTTGCGGGCGCACCAATATGCATTGAAGTCGGTATAGTTACTGTCTTCGGGGAAGGCATATTGACAGCCGAGATATTCTGGGTGTTTTTTCTATGGGGAACTTTTATACCTTTAAGAAAAAAAGCCATTATTTTATCACCTTTCATTAAATCGTATTAACGCCATAATTATACTTTAAATAACGATTTATGTCAACAAAAAACGCTTGGAAAGAGAGGAATTATTTTAAAAAAAGATTGCCATTTTTTTAACAAAATGTTATACTAAAAAACTATGTGTTAAAATTAGATCAACCCCTCTGCCAATTGGGCAGAGGGGTTGATTGGGATATGGATTATTAATTATTTTATTTCGCTAACAAACCGATAAAAAAACACAAGTCCTGAACTAAGCATTGCACCGCCAACAATATCGGTAAACCAATGTACACCTAAAACAAGTCTGCCTATTACCATAAAAGTGATAAATGTAATAATTGCAATGGTTATACATTGTTTGAAGATGTTGTTCTTGATGCGGTGATTAAACTGCATTATAGTAGTCGGCATTACGCACAGCACGAGCATTGTTGTTGACGATGGATAAGATGCTTCTAAATATCCGTTAATCAATACAGGTCTGTAATTTACAACAAATATTTCAAACAGAAAATATATTATAATCACAACAATATAGAAACCACCAAGTACGAATATACTGTAATCAACTTTTTTGATATTTTTTCTTTTAATCCATTGTATAATACCAAATAATGTAAATCCTATTGCAAAACCGATTGGCACTAAACCTAACCAATCTGTAATGTTATATAGGGACATATTCACACCTGTAAGGCTATGGACTAACTTATTAATCGTTGCAAATCCAACAGATGATTCAAGTGGCCCTATCGCACTAACATCTATAAAACTGATTAATACCGTCCATAGCACAAAGGCTACAAGCATACATATTGCAATAAATAAGTTCTTTTTATTTTCTTTTTTCATTTCGTTCAACCTACCTTTTTTTGTGTTTGACTTTCGCCTAAACACAGTTTAAGTGTAGATCATAACGAACGTAAGAAACAGGGTGTCACATAGGTGACACTTATCGTGTCATTACCGTTTAATAAGCATTAACACCTTTATAGCCAAGATTATGAGTAAGAAAGTTGCAGCATACGGTTGCAGACTAATAACGAATAGAACTGCTCCAACTGAGTTTAAAAATAATGATATTTTACTTTTATTCAGCACCCAAAATTTTTGCTTTATAAATCTAATTATTTAGATTTTTTGATAGAAGTCCATAGTACTATTCACGAAGTGCATTAATCAATTACACTTTAATATTGATGCAAAGATAGCAAATTTCAGGCAAAACATTCGTGCGTCATAGAAAATATTGTAATCACATTTAATATCTGGTATACTGTATATGTTAAATAATGTGGTGTCTGAGGTGAAATCATTGATCTATACTGAAAAAACAAAGAAAGCCTTAAAATTATGCTTTGAGGCTCATAAAAATCAAACTGATAAAAGCGGGATGCCGTATGTCTTTCATCCATTCCATTTGGCAGAACAGATGCAAACCGAAGAAACAACGATAGTAGCATTGTTGCACGACGTAGTTGAAGATACGGATTACACCATTGAAGATTTGGTCGCAATGGGTTTTGATAAAGCAGTAACGGAGGCCATTGCCTTAATGACTCACGATGACGATACCGAATATATTGACTATGTTCGAGCCATAAAGGATAACCCCATTGCAAAGGCGGTAAAACTTGCCGACCTAAACCACAACTCTGATTTATCCAGATTAGATGTGGTTGACGAAAAGGCGCTGACAAGAAAAGAAAAATATCTTAAAGCCATACAGTTGTTAGAAAAGTAAAAGTATTAGCAGTAAAAAAGCACGGCAACGCCGTGCTTTAATTATATTCTTATAATTATTTAATATTGTATTTAGCTTTTATTTCGCGAATCAGAGTTTTATCTTTACCGCAATACTGTTTCAAGTAATCCTTAACTTCGCTTGAAGAAACATATCCCATAAAACTCGCTCTGGAAAGCATTGTCCAGAAAGAATCCATGTTATTTGCAGGAATTACGGTACCGTTAGCCGCTGCTTCAGCAATAGCTGCATTTCTCATTGCGCTGATAGCATCGTAGATTTCTTCGACTTTAGAGGTTCCTTTTACCTTGTCAAAAAACAAACCTTCTTTTGCTTTGATTTTACCTATTTCAACCTTGAAAACATCAAATACAGGATCTTCGAAGCCCAAAATCAAGTAAGCATTGCTCTCTGCAGTACCTTTACCTGTCACGGTTTGAGATTCTTTGATTTCAGAAAAAGCAAGGTGCATAAATGCAAGGTTTTTCAGTTTGAATATAGGGGGATTTTTCTCAAGCAATTTATTGGTTGTATAAGAGAAATAATCAAAAAGAACAAGTTGGTTTGATTGCTCATCAATCAAAATATTTTTGCCCAAAGGCATTGAGCACTTGAAATTTTTAAGTTCTTCCAAGTTCTGTTTGCGAATTTCATAATATGAATTTACTTCTTCCAAGGACATTTTTTTATTCACAAGCTTTGTTCTATCATAGATGCCTTGAAAGTCATCATGCTTATAGTGTATTTCACTTGAACACTTTCCGCAAATATAATTCCCATCTGCTAATTTGATTTTTGTAAAGCGAGTTTCCTTACCGCAAACTGCGCAAGTTTCTTTAGAAAATAAGCCCATAATAAATTCTCCTAATTTTTAATTTTTTACACGTTTTGGAGCAGCTCGGTCAAACAAGAATAAATCAGCAATGTAAGCTACTGCAGTACAGCCGAGTAACATCATTGCTTGTGCAAAGTTGCTCATAACTGGCATGCCAAGATACATAGAAATAATTAACATAAGAACAAAACCATAAATAACAGAGGCAAGTACTCTACCTATTCTAACAAATAGAGGTTTTGAAAAAAACTTTGACGAATAAGACATTTCTTTGATTCTATCAATGTCACGTAACCAGTTGATGACTGTTACAATGGTAATACATAAACCTGATACTACTGCAAACCACCAAGTATTTTGAGAAGCTACTTCTGGCTTGAAGATAGCATCAAGAATTGCGGTGCCAAATCCAAGGGTTAACAAAGTGGTTAATAATGAAACAAAAAATGTGCAGAGTGTTCCTATTGCAGGCTCTAATCTCGGTATAAAGGACGCTAACCAAAGAAGACCATAAACGATAGCAAGCCTTGCCAAGAAGTTTAAAAATCCGCTTTCGAAGATTTTGAAGTCGAATTCAGTGAAAAGTATGCCTGCAGAGATAAGAACCGAAATTGCTAACCGTGAAAATGTTACAGATAAAGTGGCAATTACAGTCCATAAAGTAACAGAGCTAACAGCAAGAAAAATTGCAAGCGCAGCTATTACGACAATTGCAACAACAAAGATAAAAAACTCTATACTAACTACAAATACCATATTATCGCCCCCTTACTTTACATATTTATGTAGAAGCTCATAAGCCTCATTAATTTTTTGTGCGTATCTGGTATCTTCATCCGAATTAGCGTCTGGATGGAAGCTTTTAATCAATCTGTTTCGTTGTGCTTTGAGATTTTCGGCGGTAACATCATTTATACTATCAAACATAAACATTGCCAATGCTTTTTGAAGCTGAGCATCTTCAGTGTTGTTATTTGCGGAACTTTTATATTCCGATTTATCATAGCCTTGTTCGCCGTGAACATAGTTTTGACCTTCACGCATTTCTCTTATTGAATGATAATAATTCATAAATTGATTACAGTCATATTCTGATCCTGTTAACAAAAGATCTTCGTGAATTAAAATGTACGGGTTTATGCATTCAAGTGTCATAGTTATTGAACTTGTGCCGTTTTGAACAAGATGAGGATGGTATTCCAAATAGAAATCCGATATATTTTCAAGCTTTACATATAACGGATTAGCATTAGATGTTTTGTAACGTAAAATACCATTAACCGCATCGAGTTGTAAATCTAAAAATGTATGCTTTTTCTTAAATTGTTTTCCTAGTTCTTTAGATTCGCCAGACATATAGGATGCCATTACGCTATATGTTTCAAAACTTAAAGAACCATAATGTCTTTGAAAATAGGTGGGAAGCGCATTTTGACAATTAACACATAAGCATTTATCATCAAGCAACCATGTTCTTGTTATAATACCTGTTCTTGTGCCGCAGTTAGCACAGTAAACATCCTTACCTGATTTTTTGAATATCTTCAAATTTTCAGACAAATTTAATTTTTTAAATATTCCCATTCTAATACCCCTTTGCAGTGTGGTTTTGTTTTAAAACAATCTATATTATCCTTTATTCTAATCCCGAAACGGTTATTTCAATTTCTGTTCTCGTAGGATTAATACCATAAGCAGTCTGGAGATATGAACGGTTAACACTTGCAATAACGGTATCGCCATTAGATAAACTGCCGTTGTTTTCTGAAACAATGGTTGATCCTATTTCTAATGTGCCGGTGCTGCTAGTATCGGGAAATCTAATACTAACATATACCGAAGCAGAACCGTTGGCGCCTTGGTACTCTACTACACAATCTTCAAAAACATCAACTTCTAATAGTTTTTTAAGACCTTCAACTTTATAAGTAAAATCACTATAAGTAAAGTCGGCGTTTATAAGTTCTTTAAGTCTTGAGATGTATTCTTCATTTACTTTCCAAGTAAACTTCAATTCTTGTCCGTTTTTAAAACCCTCGGCTGATTCGATTTTGGGATGCCCACTGCCTTTGTCGCTTGTCGAAGATGTATATACAATAGTAAATGGATCTAAATTACACATATAAGCATAAACCGCGGAATCAATAGTTGAGCTAGCATATCCATCTGAATATTTATTAAGGCTTTCTCTATAATCAAAAATAATTCTCCTGTAATCTAATGAAACACTTAATGTGGTGTCCACACCGTTTTCATAAGTATTAGAAAACTTATAAACAACATAATCATTTAGGTTGATAGTTGCTTTTTTACCTTTGTCAGCATTTGGATTAAGTTCATTTAATCCGTATATCTGTAAATCGGCTTCTGTTCTAGAAAGTTCAATGCCATACTTAGTAGCTAAAACCTCTGCTGTATAACCAATATCATCCCATTGCATATGTACCATATCGCCGTTAGAAAGACTACCATTTTTTTCACCAGCATCTGCGGTCAGTTTAGCAATTATCGTTTCGTTGTCTAAATAAATATATGAATATGCATTTTCTCGGCACGAAGCTTTGCCGTTCTCACCAGTAAGATTAAAATCTACATTAACAAAAGGATCTACTTTTTTTAGTTCTTGTAAGCTTTTTATGGTGTATTCGAAGTCTTCATAGTTGATTTTGATATCGAATAAAGTTTCAAGGTTTTTGATGTTTTGTTCAAAACCCGAAGAAAAAGAAACACCTATTTTATCTCCGTTTGAAAGGCTTTGAGTGTTGTTTTCAAGAGAAATATTCGGAAGGTAACTATTAAAGAGTCGCACAATAGCCTCTTCAGTTGTTGTAACACCATCAAATTCGTAGGTTAAAGTTCCGCCATCTTCCGTTGGAAGAACAAAACTCAAGCCATCGTCAGAAAGATATTTTTTATTCAAACGGCTTGCATATTTTTTTGCTATCGCTTCACCGTCTAAATAGTGTTTATTAATTGAACCATATCCGTTAGCACCTATTGTTTCAATAACAACATAGTCCTCAAGACTAAGCGCTGAAGATGAAGCACATCCTGTGAGCATGAAACATAAAGTGATGCATAATACAAATAATATTGATAAACATTTTTTCATTTTATTTACCTCACTGCGCCGAGTATTAATACTCTTTTACATATTCTTTTAAACTGTCAGTTACTGCAAGATGGTTAAAAGACTTTTCAACCTTTTCGTTTTTAAATATTGTTGTTACGTTGGTTACATTATAATAAGTGAAAGTTTCAATACAATCCTTGATAGTTTGAGAACCCTCGTAATAAAGGTTGTTATAAGTGAAGTATGTTGCAGGACCAGTTTTGGTTTGTGTATGTTTTCTTTCGGAAATATAACTTCCTTCTGATGTCGGGAATTTTGTTTGAACCATAGATTTGCCGCCCCAAACAGTTCTTCTGGTGATTTTGCCATCTTCATCTTTATCGATTTTTATATATACCGACTCTACCGAAGGCATTGAGGGTGACATATAAGTATACCATCCATCTGGCTCAATACCGTTTGTAACATGGAAAACAAGAACAAATCGGTTGTTTTTTTCATAGCTGGTTTTTGTGAAATCAATTGGATCAGTGTAGTAGTACATAGCACCAACGTATTCAACTTCAATATTACCAGCATATTTTTTATACTTATCTTTTACAGCCTCAATAACATTCTGCTTATCTTCTTCGCTGAAGTATTCGAATATTTCTTTCGGGTTTTGGGTTGGGAAGTATCTCAAAGCCTCGAGCTTTATGTCGGCGCTTGTGCGAGTTAATTTAACACCATGATCTCTTGCGGCGGTCTCTTTAGCGTGTTCATTATTTATTGAAAGAGAAATAGTGTCGCCATTAGACCAAGAGCCATTTTTAGATTTATCAAAATCTAAACTCCATTCAAGCTTAGAGCCATTTTCGGTAGTGTAGAGTGCGGTAGCTTTACTGATTGTGCCGTTTCCACTAAAACTTCCGTGACTATAATCGATATTATCAAATGGGTCAACTTCTGTTAATGCTTTGAGATCCTTTACAGTATGAGTGAATTTGTCATATTTGATGTTAACTTCTAAAATTCCCTTGAGGGTTTCGATTGCGCTTTCATTAGTTTCCCATGTGAATTCAACCTTATCACCATTTTTAAGAGTGTCGGACTCTTCGTAAGAAAGTTCATAGGGCTTTTGTGCTTCAAAAACAAAAGCAGCCGCTAACTTAGGCGTTTTAACTCCAAAAATTGAGGAATCAATATTTTTGTCGGTAAGTTTATCCTCATGATCTTCGATTAACTTTTCGTAATCGAGTTGCACAGAAAGCTTACCATAGCCATCATAACCTTCGTTAGTAATAATAACATAATCATTCAGGTTCACTGAAGAGCTTCCGCAGCCTGTCAAGAGTGTGCACATTAAAGCGCATAAAACCAATAAAATTGATAATCCTTTTTTCATTTCAATTCATTTCCTTTTCTAGTTTTTTTGTTTTCAGCGTTTTTACGTTTTTGCTGAGAGATTAGTGTTTTATAGAAGTTTTCTACATTTTGCCGAATGCTTTCATTTTTATCGGACCTAATGGGATTTGCTTCTCTGTCTTCTAAAAATAAGAAGTATAAATTTGCGTGTCGTGTCACGCTCTTTTTCCCCCTTTCTACTTATAAGGGGGATTGAAAACGGATTAGGTTTTATATTTTTGAAAAATTTTTAAAATTTTTATTTTTTCTCCATAACAACCCTGTAATGTGCGCCAGGAATTTCAAAAGTTTGTTTATCTATATCATATTCCAACCAAAAGCGGTCTAGAGTTATATCTCCAAGAAGATTTTTTTGCGTTCGCGGAGTTTCCAATAGAATTTCATAGTGTATAACACCACCATCATCTTCATATCCACGCCCAGAGAATTTGGAATTATGATCGGTTTGCCCGTTATAAGAAACTGCAATACTTCCGCTGATATTTTCTTTTGTCATTTGGTGAACGTTTAGCTCGAACTGATGGTTTTGAGTTTGGTTAGCCTTATAAAAACCATCTTTGCCAAGACCAGACCAACTTTTGTTTTCGTGCAAGACTTTCGGCTTTTTCTTGGTATGGCGTTCTAACTCCGCATCATAATGGCGGTTAAAAGAAAACTCGTCTTCGGACTTATCATAAGTAACTTCTAACTCTTCATATTTATACTTTATGAGTCCACCAACTTTTAATGGTTCTTCAAGGTTTAGTGTATATATTATTTCATCGCCATTCTTGATGCCCGTTCCTGTGAAATCAATATCGTTCACAGTTTCATATAAACATGAAACCTCTAAATTGCCTAATATGTTTGTATCATTCATTTCATCAACGGTCAGTTCAATTCTTCTTGTGGCTAAGGAGCTTTCGATGCCATAACCACTCCAAATCATCGGGTCGGGTTCGGTCTTGAGTAAAACTGCGGCACCGACTCCACCTGCAACTACCGTTGCGGCAGTTATACCTGCAATGATTTTCTTTGCTGCAAATTTTCCTGCAGTTTTTGCACCTGCCTTTACAACTTCAGTTATGACAGGAGTAGTAGCATTGGCGGCAGCATAAGTTGCCGAGGCGGTGGTAGAGGTAAGAGAAATACCATTGGATACGGAAATCTCTCGGAACAGCCACAACAAGAGAGGAATAACACCAGCACAGCGAAGCTTGACCCCGTGTTTCTTTTCGTAACCTTCGACGGCTTCTTTAATAGCTTTTCTGCCATAATTCAGTCGGCTTTTAACGGTTCCCTCGGTTACTCCTTGTATCTCGGCAATCTCTTTAACCGATATTTCATCAAAATACCGAAGCATGAGAGCTGAACGTTGTTCCTCGGGGAGTTCATCAATCATCGAGTGGATGGTTTGTTTCAAATCCGCCTTGTCCAGAGCTTCATCAGGAATAAATTCGGCATTGTCTTCTTCAATCGTATCAAATATAGAAAGCCCGTCCTCATTTTCATCGGCAAGTATATCCTTACGCCTTTTAAAATAAGCGGTACACTTATGGTAGGCGATTTGCTTGCTCCACGAAAGAAAGGCAGCGGGCTCTTTGAGATTTTTAATTGTTTCGAGTATTTCGATAAATGCGTCCTGCAACAAATCCTCCGCTAAGTGGGGATCGTTAACTGTTTTATATATATGGTAATAGAGGTCTTTTTGGAACGCATCATAGAGAGCGGTGGCAGCATTATCTTCACCGTTTTGAGCAGCGCATACGAGTTCAACCAGCTTTTCTTTTTCCATAATCTGACCCCCTCTATAAGCGAATACCTATTGATTTTTAAAAACGTTATTTATTGTTATATTATAATATAATAGTGCATAATTTGCAAGTCTTTGACGAATTATTTGTATTTTTGATAGCAGTTTGTTTCTCATTGCATAAGGTGGAAGATTATAGTTGTTTAATTAATTTTCCAGACCAAGCAAATAGAATTTCTGACATTTCATTAAAAGAAATAGTTTTGCCGTTTTTTAAATCTATGAAGGTATTAACGATTACACTTTCATCGAAAGAAACAAGTTTCGATAATTCTTTTTGATGGCTAATATATTTTCCTGTTTCTCTAAAATAAATTGCCTGTATAACAAACGAGGCGGATTTGTATAATCCCTTTAAGATTTCTTCGCTTTTTTGAAAGAGCATATTATGGACACAGCCGTGATAGATATTGCATAAGCCCGTTTTGATTGCTCTGCTGACAGCAGTCTTGTCAATAAGAGGTAGTAATTCATCAAGACTTCCCTTAATCGGCTTCGTATCATAATAAAACTGAAAAAGGTCGAAAGGCTCCCAGTTCAAAATTTCATTTTTCCCCGAAAGAAAGCCACAAATTAGTTGCCTGTGCGGTAAAGTATCTAACATCGAATTGTAAGTTTGAATATCAAAAGCAGACAACTCATCAAGTATTACAACAATATCTATATCGCTTGTTGCTGTGGCTTCGCCACGACCGTAACTACCTTGCAAACCGGCAAACCATACTCTTTTTCCAAATGTTTGATTTAAGACTTTCAAGAAATCGTTTATCCAAGGGTTAATCTCTATCACTTTTATTTACCTCATAATTTTTTAATTATTATATCACAGTATAGTGCAAAAAGAAACATTTTTACAAAAAATCCCCACCGATTTCGGTGGGGATTCGTTTTGCTTCATAAAGTCAGCAAATTAAATGATTTGCTTTCATTAATTGCAGCCTGTGGTGCAGTACGCAAAAAAGGAAAATACTTGCTTGTTTGATTCAAATATGTAAAATCTGAATTTATTTGTATTCGTTTTTTAGTTTTAAAATCTTTTCTTCGATTTTTTTGATTATTTTCTTAAATTCCTCATCCGTTTTTCCCGTGGGGTCTGTTAGTTCCCAATTATCATCAAATGCTCTGCCAATAAAAGGGCAACCCACATTACAACCCATTGAAATTGCCACATCGGGATTTGGAATATCTGTAATCAGTTTTGAATACTGTGTTTGTTCCATATCAATCCCGTAAAGCTCTTTTATAATTCTAACTGCATCTTGATTGATTTTGGGTTTTGTCTCTGTTCCAGCAGAATATGATTCAAATACATCTGACGCCAAATGTTTCCCCAATGCTTCTGCAATCTGACTGCGACACGAATTATGAACACAAATAAAGGCTATTTTTTTCTTTGTCTTTTTATAAAACGGACATTCTTCCCCTATGCATTGATTGTTCATATGAGAACGAGAACAGGTTACTTGATTAAGTTGCATCTTAACCCCTAATTTCTCGTTTGTGAATTTGATTGCTTCTATGATGGCGAGATAAGAATCTCTTTTGCAACAACGAGGGCCACCGTTTTTTCCTATTGCTTCCAAGGCTCTTGCTGTCATTTGATTGGAAAG
>JAZRMI010000018.1:0-4639 GCA_045647405.1 Acutalibacteraceae bacterium
GGCGCTTTCAAGTCTGTAGGTCACAGCTTCAGAAAGGCTTGTAAAATCGATGACGAATTCGCAAATGACGTTTTATCTACGAAAGGTGTTTTATAATGGTTGCCATTGTTGATTACGGCGTAGGTAATCTTTTCTCTCTAAAAAGTTCGCTGTCGGCTATCGGTGCTTATGTAGAGGTCACTTCAGAAATTGATGTTTTGAAAAAAGCCGATCAGATTATCTTGCCAGGTGTGGGCGCTTTTGAAGATGCGGCGAAAAAACTTCATAATTCGGGACTTGATAGTGTAATTTGCGATTTAGCAAATGAGGGCAAACCACTTTTGGGTATTTGCCTTGGTATGCAGTTGCTTTTTGAAAAAAGTTATGAATATGGCGAACATAAAGGTTTAGGTCTTATTAAAGGAAATGTTAAGCCTATCAGTGATGTTATACCCGCCGATTATAAGATTCCGCATATTGGATGGAATGCCTTGAAATTCACCAAAAACAGTCCGTTGTTTAAGTATATAAATGATGGCGATTTTGTTTATTTTGTTCATTCATATTATGCTACCGACTGCGAAACTTCTGTTATTGCAACGTCTGATTATGGTGCTGGTCTTACTGCATCAGTTGCTGATAAAAATGTGTTTGGCTGTCAGTTTCACCCCGAAAAAAGCGGTGAAGTCGGTCTTTCGATTTTGAAAGCATTTGTTGAGATGAAGGGAGATTAAGTATGCTGATTTATCCTGCAATAGACCTTTTTGAAGGTAAAGCAGTACGTCTTTTTAAGGGCGATTATGCTCAAATGACAGTATATAATGAAAATCCTTTGGAAGTTGCTAAAGATTTTGAAAAATGCGGTGCTACACATATTCATATGGTTGATTTAGAGGGTGCTAAAAACGGCACTACACCTAATATTGATACAGTTTGCAATATCAAGAAAAACACTTCTTTGTTTTGTGAAATTGGCGGCGGTATTCGTGATATTCAGGTTATCGACCGTTATATCTCTTCGGGTGTTGACAGAGTTATTCTCGGTACTGCGGCAGTAACCGAAAAGGGTTTTGTTCAAAAAGCAGTTGAAAAATACGGCGAAAAAATTGCAGTTGGTATTGATATTAAGGATGGTTTTGTTGCCATAAAAGGTTGGACAGAAACTTCCAACATTGATGCATTTGATTTTTGCGAAGAAATGCAGAATATCGGTGTTAAGACAGTTATATGTACTGATATTTCTAAAGACGGTGCAATGCAAGGAACAAATCACCAACTGTATAAAGATTTGTCAGAAAAATTCGATTTGCAGATTATTGCATCAGGCGGTGTTTCTTCAATAGAAGATATTGAAAAACTTTCAAGTTTAGGTCTTTACGGTGCTATTGTCGGAAAGGCGTATTACACCGGCGCTATTGACTTATCACAGGCAATCGAGGTGGCAAAATGATTACCAAAAGAATAATTCCTTGTCTTGATGTTAAAGACGGTAGGGTAGTTAAAGGTGTAAATTTTAAAGGGCTTTGCGATGTTTCTTCACCTGTAAAACTTGCACAGTTTTATAGTGATTGCGGTGCAGACGAACTTGTTTTTTACGATATAACCGCTTCATCTGACGGAAGAAAATTATTTACGGATATTCTCTGTGAGACCGCAAAAAAAGTATTTATTCCGCTTACAGTCGGCGGCGGTATTAATTCTGTTGATGACTTTGACCGTGTTTTAAAATGCGGTGCAGATAAAGTTAGCGTTAATTCGGGTGCTATCAGAAACCCCGAATTGATTAAAGAGGCGGCAAAACTTTACGGCGACCAATGTGTTGTGCTTTCGGTTGATGTTAAGCGTGTTGACGGTGTTTTCCGTGTATTTTCTAAGGGCGGAAGAGAAAACACAGGTATGGAAGCGATTGAATGGATAAAGCGCTGTGTTGATAACGGTGCAGGTGAGATTGTTGTTAATTCAATCGATACCGACGGTGTTAAAAAAGGTTTTGACCTTGAAATGTTAGAAGCGGTTTGCGATGCGGTTTCAGTTCCTGTTATTGCATCGGGAGGTGCAGGGAAGATAGATGATTTTATAACGCTTTTTAAAACTTTGCCAAAGGTTGATGCAGGTCTTGCGGCTTCTATTTTCCATTTCGGTGAGGTTCAAATTTCTGATTTAAAGAACGAAATGTTTAAAAACGGTATACCAACAAGGATTTAAGGTGAATATAATGATTGATATTAATGAATTAAAGTTTGATAAAGACGGTTTGATTCCTGCTATTGTTGTTGATGCGGTGTCAAAAAGAGTGCTGACTCTCGCTTATATGAATGAAGAAAGTCTCAAAATTTCAATAGAAAAACAACTCACTTGTTTTTGGAGCCGTTCAAGAAATGAACTTTGGCTAAAGGGTGAGACAAGCGGAAACTATCAGCATATCGTTTCTATTACCGCCGATTGTGATAAAGATGCTTTAGTGGTTGTGGTTGAGCCTGACGGTCCTGCTTGTCACTTAGGGACAGATTCTTGCTTTGAAAACCCTGTTTTCCAAAGTGATGAGCGTAATGAATTTTCGTATGATTCTTTGATGGAACTCATAAAGGGCAGAAAAACCGACCAAAAAGAGGGTTCTTATACAACTTATCTTTTCCAAAAAGGTTTAGATAAGATTTTAAAGAAAGTTGGCGAAGAATCTACTGAGGTTATTATTGCTGCTAAGGCAAACGATAAAAAAGAAACAATTTATGAAATTGCCGACCTTGCATATCACGTAATGGTGCTTATGATTGAGGCGGGAATTTCTTTAGAAGATATTCACAATGAACTTGCATCACGTCACGTTATTGACCATAAGGTAAAACAGGAGAAAATGACAAAATGATTCTTAAAGATTTGCATGTGCATACAAATTTCAGTGACGGCAAAAATACCCCCGAAGAAGTTGTAGAGTGTGCTATAAAAAAAGGTATAAAAACACTCGGCTTTGCGGACCATTCTTATACATTTTTCGATGAAAGTTACTGTGCTTCAAAAGAGAATATTGAAAAATATATTGTTGAAGTTTTGCGCTTAAAGGAAAAATACAAAAACAAAATTGAAATTTTGCTTGGTATTGAACAGGATTATTTTTCAAAAGAGCCAACCGACAGATTTGAATATGTTATAGGTTCTGTTCACTATATTAAAGTCGGAAAAGAATATATCGCGCTCGATAATAATGCGGAAGATTTTTCAAAATCGGCAGAAAAATATTTCGGCGGTGACTATTATAAATTTATTGCCGAGTATTTTAAGACGCTTGCAAATGTTGTTGAAATAACAAATGCTGATATTATCGGTCATTTTGATTTAATAGCAAAATATAATCAAAATAATGCTTATTTTGATGAATCAGACCCGCGCTATATATCATTATATAAAGAATGTGTTGATAAACTTATAAAATACGGTAAGCCGTTTGAAATTAACACAGGTCCGATATCAAGAGGGTATCGCACGGTTCCATATCCTAATCCCCAAATTTATGATTACATTAAAAGTAAAGGCGGCAGTTTCATTCTTTCAAGTGACAGCCACCGAGCAGATACTTTGTGTAATTATTTTGAAGAATTTGAATCTTTAATATAATTTAAAAGTCCGTCGTCAAGTATATTGACGGCGGAGATTTTTAATTGTACTTGACAACTTTTCAAAATTATGCGATAATTAAATGACAACATTTTGACAAGGTTTGAAATTATTGGACGGTGTTAAATATGAAACTCGACAGACATTTAAAAATAATTGATTTAATAACAAAAAATCGTGCTGTTAAAAATGAAGAACTTATGGAAACTTTTGATATTTCTATTGAAACTGTCAGAAGGGATTTGAAGTATCTTGAACGCGAAGGGTACCTCAGGAGGGTTTACGGCGGTGCGGTTGCAAATATCACACTTAGAAGTGAACCTGAATATGATAGTCGTTCACAGGTGCATAATAAGGCGAAGTCTGCAATTGCAAATGCTGCTGTAAAACTTATAACTAACGACGATATTGTTTTTATGGGCGTGGGAACAACTGTGCAGGCAATGGCCTCTCATATTAATAATATCGGTAAGATTACAGTTTTTACAAATGCTTTAAGAACTGCTGCTGAGTTGAGCGAAAACCCTGAATGTACGGTTATTTTGCCAGGTGGCACACTTCGTTCTAAAGAACTTACATTGTCGGGTTTCCCGTCAGAAGAGAATTTTTCGAATTTTAATGTTGATAAAGCGTTTATCGGCATAGGCGGTATTACTGAATTTGGCGTAACAGATTTTCATCTCGGTGAGGCGCAGTTACACAGGACGGTAATAAAGAACGCTAAACAAACAATCATTTTGGCAGATTCGGATAAACTTGGTGTGAGGGCGATGAATAATGTTTGCAGTTTAAAAGATGTTGATTATGTAATAACCGATAAGGAAGCATCAAAACAAATTTTAAAGTCTTTCCAAAAAGTCGGAATTAAAGTTATTATTGCTGATGATTGATTTTAGAGGGGTTGGAAATTTCCAACCCCATATTTTTTTAAAAAATATTAAAATATTTTGATAACTTGTTGACTAATTTATGACAATATGTTATAATTATCTGCATAAAGAATTATATAAAAATAATTCTCGATAAATTTTTTCAGGAAGGTGTTTTT
>JAZRMI010000019.1:0-26567 GCA_045647405.1 Acutalibacteraceae bacterium
CTGATCGGCTTTTTTCAAAACATCAATTTCTGAAGTAACCTCTACATAAGCGCCGATAGCCGACAGCGAACTTTTAAGAGAAAAAAGATTACCTACGCCGTAATCAACAATGGCAACCATTATAAAACACCTTTCGTTGACAATACATCATCACTATAATCCGCATCAATTTTCACAGCATCTTTCATACTGTGTGCAACTGACTTAAATACACCCTCGATTATGTGGTGTGAATTATAGCCTTTAATCTGTTTAATATGAAGTGTACATTCAGCATTGCGGAAAAATCCTATAAAGAATTCCTCAACAAGTTCTGTATCAAAATCTCCTACTTTCTGTGTAGGAATATCCATATCATATCCCAAAAAGCCACGTCCTGATAGGTCAACCGCCGAGAGAATCAAGGCTTCATCCATTGGCAAAATCATATTTCCGTAACGGCAAATACCTTTTTTATCACCGAGCGCCTCTCTAAATGCCAAACCTAAAGATATGCCGATATCTTCAACCGTGTGATGATAGTCAACATTAATGTCACCTTTACAAGTAACCTCAAGGTCAAATCTTGCGTGCTTTGCAAAAAGGGTTAGCATATGGTCAAGAAAACCGCAACCTGTATCAATTCGGCTTTCCCCTTTTCCGTCAATATTAAGTGTGAGCGAAATATCTGTTTCAGCGGTTTTTCTGTTAACAACAGCCGTTCTCATATGATTTCCTCCAATACTTCCTTTAATTTTTCAATAAACATTTTCATTTGTGTGGCACTTCCCACAGTTATCCGATTATACTGCGAAAGCCTTTCGCTATCAAAATGGCGAATTAAAACACCCTTTTGTTTAAGTTTTAGATAAATTTCTTTGCCGTCGGCTTGCGGATGGGTTGCAAAAATGAAATTAGCCTTTGAATCTGTCATAGAAAAGCCTAACTTCGAAAGTTCGCATTTTGTCCATTCCCTGACATTGATAATTTTTTTACAGTTAGTTTCAAAATATTTGCCATCCAACAAACTGCCAATTCCGCACGCCATTGTCATACTGTTGACATTATAAGGATTGGTTGAATATTTTACTGTGTTAAGGTCTGCAATCAGTTCCTTGCAAGCAATACCGAATCCCAATCTACCACCCGCTAAAGAGCGTGATTTTGAAAAGGTTTGTGTGACTAATAAATTATCATATTTATGAATGAGCGAAACCGCAGACTGTGCGCCGAAATCAACATAAGCCTCGTCTATAACAACCACGCTTTCAGGGTTGCTTTTAACAATTTGTTCCACCTCATCGAGTGACAGAGCAATGCCCGTAGGCGCATTAGGATTAGCAATAAAAATAGTTTTATTTATTCCTAAATAATCATTTACATTAATAGTGAAATCGTCTTTAAGCGGTATTTGTTCATAGGGCACTCCATTTAGTTGTGCAAACACAGGATAAAAACCATACGTCACATCAGGGAAAACCGCAGGATGTTCATTATCACAAAAAGCCATAAAAGCAAAATTCAGAATTTCATCTGAGCCGTTAGTGAATAAAATCTCATCCGGATTAATTGAAAATTCCTCGCAAGCGATTTTAACAAGTTTTCTACACTCAGGGTCAGAATAAAGTTGCAGTTCGCTCGCCGCCTTTTTTGCAAACTGCTTTGCAATTTTAGACGGTGCAAACGGTGACTCATTGGTATTAAGTTTTAAATATTTGGTATCCTTAGGTTGTTCACCGGGTGAATAGGGTGTCAACGCATTATACTTTGTGCTAAAATAGCGACTCACTTAAACTTCCTCCGTACGAATTACTGCACTTTTAGCGTGTGCTGTAAGACCTTCTTTTTCTGCAAAGAAAGCAACATCATTTGCCACACGGGCAAGCGCATCTTTCGTGTAATATGTATACTGTGTTTTTTTAACAAAATCATCCACCGAAAGCGGACTTGAAAATCTTGCAGTACCGCTTGTGGGCAATGTGTGATTTGGACCTGCAAAATAGTCTCCCAACGCTTCAGGACAGTTTCTGCCCATAAATATTGAGCCTGCGTGACGGATACTGTCAAGATAATCAAACGGATTATCAAGACAAAGTTCCAAATGTTCGGGGGCAATTTCATTTGAAATTTTAATTGCCTGTTCAATATCATCTGCAACAATAATTTTGCCGTTATTATCAATAGATTCCCTTGCTATATCTTTACGCAAAAGCATTGGAATCTGTTTTTCTAATTCTTCGCTTACTTTAATTGCAAAATCCATACTGTCAGTAACTAAAACAGCACTTGCCATTTTATCATGTTCTGCCTGAGAAAGCAAGTCCGCAGCGGCATATTTTGGATTTGTTTTTCCGTCTGCAACGATAAGTATCTCACTCGGTCCTGCAATCATATCAATCGAAACCTGACCGTATACCTGACGTTTTGCCTCGGCAACGAAAGCATTTCCGGGACCTACTATTTTATCAACCTTTGGTATACTCTCGGTACCATAAGCCAATGCGGCAACCGCCTGTGCGCCGCCAACTTTAAAAATCTTATCGATGCCCGCAACCTTTGCAGCGGCAAGAATTACAGGATTAACCTTGCCTTCACTATTTGGCGGAGTAACCATTATAACCTCTTTACAGCCTGCAATTTTGGCAGGAATAGAGTCCATAAGAACGGTTGAGGGATAAGCCGCAGTACCGCCCGGCACATAAAGACCTGCACGGTCAACAGGGATTACCTTTTGCCCTGTAACAATTCCATTTTCATCATTGATAATAAAACTGTTTCTAACCTGTTTTTGATGAAATTTACGGATATTTTCCGCCGCTTTTTCTAAAATTTCAAGAAACTTTGGCTCAACGCTTTCAACCGCTTCGTCGATTTCTTCCTTTGAAACGAGCAAACAATCTATATCCGCCTTATCAAACTTTTTGCAATATTCGAAAAGCGCTTTATCACCGTTTTTCTTTACATTCTCAATTATATCAGTAACAATTTCTTCAACATTTACCGAAGACTGCGCCCGTGCAAAAATTTCGTTTGCCGAAACCTCATTATATTTTAAAATCTTAATCATAAATTTGCCTCCGTTTGTGCGGCGATTTCCCGTACAATCTTTTCAATTTTTTCTGCTTTAAACTTAGAACTTGTTTTATTGGCAATAAGCCGTGCGCTGATTGGCACAATAGTTTCAACAACCTCTAAATCATTCTCTTTAAGAGTTGTCCCAGTCTCAACAATATCAACAATAACATCAGACAAATCTAAAATCGGCGCAATTTCAATCGAGCCGTTAAGATGGATAATATCAATATCTCTGCCCTTTGAAAGATAGTGTTCTGAAGCAATATTTTTAAACTTAGTAGCAACCCTCAAAGTGCGCCCTAAGTCGTCACGGAAATCCTTTTTAGCGGCAACTGCCATTCGGCATTTACCGATATCAAGGTCTAATAGTTCATATACATCAGGCTTATATTCAAGCAAAATATCTTTGCCTGCCACACCAACATCTGCCGCACCCCGTTCAACATAAATTGCAACATCAGACGGTTTAACCCAAAAATAACGAACACCGATTTCAGCGTTTTCAAAAATCAGTTTGCGGTTATTTTCTTTTATAGACGGACACTCGAAACCCGCTTTTTCAAACATCGCATACACTTTCTCGCCAAGTCTTCCCTTTGGAAGAGCCACATTAAGCATTGTTTTCACAAGTATCCACCTCACAGTCATTTATATCTAAAACTTCTCTGTATTTAATATTTTCAGGCACAGTTTTGCAAGCCAGAACTTTTTTACCGCAACCAATCAATGAATTAACACAACTATTAACTTTAGACGGATTATCGTTATCACCGTAAATAAGAAGCGTATCAACATCAAATTCATTGTTATTTTCAAATAAACGCTCTAACAAATCAAGATAAACCGCAAAACCTATTGCACCCGATTTGCGTTTCATTTTCTGCATCAGTTTATCATACTGACCGCCAGAAATCACACTTGACGGAACACCCTCAATAAAACCTTTAAAAGCAATTCCGTTATAGTATTTCATATCGTTTGCAACTGAAAAATCTATTTTTAACATATCTTTGATATCGCTATCAACACCCGAAATAATGTTTTTCAACTCTAAAATCGGCGTGATATCAAATTTTTCGGTTAACTTTTCTTCCAAAAACGTCAATACATTATTAGGGCTTCCTGTTGCAGTAATAAATAATTTTAAAATATTAATATCGTCGTCGCTAATATTTATTTGTTTGCAAACTTCATAAAGTTCGTGGGGATTCTTTTGAGAAATGCACTTCAAAATTTCTTCTCTTGAATCATTTGAAATCTCCAATGCGTCCATAACGCATGAAATAATTCCTAAATGTGAAATATCAAGAACACAAGACTGTGAAATAGTTTTAAGGCTTTTTGCCGCTAATGTTAAAACTTCGCTTATACTGTAACAATCAATATCGCCAAAACATTCAAGGCCCACTTGCATAATTTCTTTAAATGCGTTATTACCTTTAGAAATTCTATAAACATTCTCATTATAGAATAACTTTTGCAAAGAATTTGGTTGGTCTTTAATATTTTTAATGATTGATAAAGTGACGTCAGGCTTTAAAGCCATTAACTTTCCATTAGTATCGGTAAAAGTGATTACGCTGTCAGAAATAAGAAAGTCTTTATTCCTCGCATAAAGGTCATATTCTTCAAATTTGCTCATCTGATATTGACTGTAACCTCTGCTTAAATACAAATTGCGAAGCGCAAAGATTACTTTTTCATTGAAGTTTAAAGATAATTCGCCAGAATACATTATTTTTCCTCCGTTTTTGCGAGTCTGTCAATCGCTTTATTGTAACCGCCACTTCCGTAATTAAGGCATTTACTTACACGAACAATGGTTGCCGTGCTGACATCAACCTTTTCAGCGATTTTTTGATAACTGTCACCTTTTTTAAGCAAAATTGCCGTATCAAGCCTTTGAGCCATATTCTGCAATTCTTTTATCGTGCATACATCTTCAAAGTATTCATAACATTCTTCTATGCTTTCCAAATTTAAAATTGTCTTGAAAAATCTGTCAATTGACGGTGAACGAAAATTCATAATATTTCCACCCTTAATTTTTATTACTTTACCATAATACCACTTTATCACGATAAAGTCAACAATTATTTATAAAATTTGTGAAAACTCCTATAAAATAGGAGTTTTCAAGATTAAAGGTTTTCAATTGTTTGCATCAAATATTCACCGAACTGTGAACAGGTTGCGCTATTTTCGCTATCATCTACAATCACTTTTTTCTCAGTTTCTGTGCAGATATTAATAGCCTCATTTAATATATTTGCTTTTTCGATAAAACCAATATGTCTTAACATCATTTCAGTTGCTTTAAACATACTTGTTGGATTAGCATAGTCTCCCCTGCCTGCCTCAATCAAACGGGGCGCAGAACCGTGAATTGGCTCAAACATAGCATATTTATCGCCAATATTGGCACTGCCCGCTGTACCGACACCGCCTTGAATCTGAGCGGCTTCGTCTGTAATGATATCACCGTAAAGATTAGGCATAACGAAAACTTGGAAATTTGAACGGATATTTTCATTAACAAGATTTGCCGTCATAATATCAACATACCAGTCTTCTGCGGTAATTTCGGGATAATCTTTTGCGATTTCGTGAGCAATTTCAGAGAATTTACCATCGGTCTTTTTCATTATGTTGGCTTTTGTTACTATTGCAACATTTGTCTTTCCATTTTTCTTTGCAAATTCAAAAGCGGCACGGCAGATACGCTTTGTGCCTGCATTCGTTGTTACCTTAAAATCAAATGCCAAAGTTTCGGGAATATCAATTCCTTTACTTCCCAAAACATACTCACCCTCGGTGTTTTCACGATAGAATGTCCAATCAATATTAAGTTCAGGAACACACACAGGACGAACATTTGCATACAGGTCTAATTCTCGTCTCATTGCAACATTAGCGCTCTCAAGTGTCCCACCCTTTAAAGTGGTGGTTGGTGCTTTTAATATAACATTGCAAGCCTTAATTTCTGCCAAAACATCATCAGGAATTGCTTTATTATGAGCAATACGGTTTTCAATGGTTAATCCCTCAATTACACGAAGTTCAACCTTACCGCTTTCGATTTCATCCTTTAAAATATACTCTAAAAGTTTTTTGCTTTCTTTTGAGATAATCGGACCAATGCCGTCACCGTAACAAATACCGATAATTATTTTTTCAAGTTTTGAATAATCGGTGATGCTATTATCATTTTCCATTTTTTGCTGACGGGCAATTTGTTCGGTTAAAAGTGAACGAAAATGCTCAACTGCACTATCAATATACTTATCCATATTATTTACCTTCCTTTGTGTATGCAAGAAGTCCGCCGGCTTTTAAAATCGCCTTTTGTCTTTCAGTAAACGAACAACAAAGTGTGAATGTTTCGCCTGTGGTTTCATTTTTGAGTTCAATCTCACCCTTGTCCATACCGTCGAAAATATTAGACATTGTCAATTTATCTGACTGATTGAGTTTATCATAATCGTCAGCATTTTTAAATGTCAACGGCATAATACCTGCATTAATAAGGTTTGCAACATGTATACGAGCAAAACTCTTTGTGATAACCGCACGAACACCCAAATACATCGGAACTAATGCGGCGTGTTCACGTGACGAGCCCTGACCGTAGTTACTTCCGCCCACGATTATTGACTGTCCTAAAGCCTTAGCACGTTCAGGGAATGTTGTATCACAAACGCCAAAACAGAACTGTGATAAATGCGGAATATTTGAACGGTAAGGAAGAATTTTAGCGCCTGCAGGCATAATATGGTCTGTAGTGATATTATCGCCTACCTTTAATACAAGTTCGGCTGAAAGTTTATCTTCCTGCGGAAGACTCTTCGGGAAAGGTTTAATATTAGGTCCGCGCAAAACTTCGAGATTTTCTGCATCTTCGGGTGTGGCAGGTTCAATTACTGCACTATCGTCAATCTTGAAACTCTCAGGCATTTTAACTTCGGGCATATCACCCAAGAGTCTTGGGTCAGTAATCTCACCTGTTATAGCCGCCGCAACAGCAGTTTCGGGCGAAACAAGGTATACACTTGCATCTGTCGTACCGCTTCTGCCAATAAAGTTACGGTTAAATGTACGAAGAGATACGCCTGCTGAATTTGGCGAGAAGCCCATACCGATACAAGGACCGCAAGCACATTCAAGCACACGGGCCCCGCTTGCTAAAATATCACTCAAAGCACCGCAATCGGCAAGCATTGTTAAAACCTGTTTAGAACCGGGTGAAATAGAAAGACTAACACTCGGGTCGATAGTTTTGCCTTTTAACAAAGCGGCAACCTTTAACATATCGTGCAAAGACGAGTTGGTGCAAGAGCCGATACATACCTGGTCAACCTTTGTTCCCTTTAAAGACTCAACAGTAACGATATTATCAGGACTGTGAGGGCAAGCAATCAACGGCTTTAATTCATTAAGATTAATATCAATAATCTTGTCATAAACCGCATCGCTGTCACTCGAAAGTTCTATATAATCTTCACCTCTGCCCTGAGCCACAAGAAACTCTCTTGTGATTTCATCAGACGGGAAAATTGAAGTGGTAGCGCCAAGTTCAGTTCCCATATTGGTTATGGTTGCACGCTCGGGTACAGAAAGATATTTAATTCCCTCTCCGCCCCATTCGATAATGGCACCTACACCGCCTTTTACAGATAAAATACGCAATATTTCAAGGCTTATATCCTTTGCAGTAACAAAAGGATTTAATTTGCCGATTAAATTAACCTTATACATTTTAGGCATTGTGATATAGTAAGCGCCACCGCCCATTGCAACTGCAACATCAAGACCGCCTGCACCCATTGCAAGCATACCGATACCGCCGCCTGTGGGGGTGTGACTGTCAGAGCCGATTAGAGTTTTACCCGGTTTTCCAAAGCGTTCAAGGTGAACCTGGTGACAAATTCCGTTACCCGGACGGGAAAAATAAATACCGTGCTTTTTAGCCACCGACTGAATATATCTATGGTCGTCAGCATTTTCAAAACCCGATTGCAAAGTATTATGGTCGATATATGCCACACTGCGCTCGGTTTTAACACGGTCAAGTCCCATTGTTTCAAATTCAAGATAAGCCATTGTACCTGTTGCGTCCTGTGTTAAAGTTTGGTCTATTTTAAGCGCAACCTCACTTCCGACAGTCATATCACCGCTTATCATATGCGCTTTGATTATCTTTTGTGCAATAGTTAAACCCATTTTTATTATTCCTTTCCTATTATATGCTCATAAGCGTTTTTAACGTGTTGTTCGGTTACAGTCTTTGCAAGTTCTCGGTTACCCGATTTTACAGCATCAAATATCTGTTTATGCTCTGCAACCGATTCCATTGCTCTTGATTTTCTCTGAACAGAGGCTTTACGATATTTTTGAACCTTTATATGCAAGGGCAACAAAGTGTTATAAAAAACCACACTTCCACTCAACTTATAAAGCGTTTCATGGAATTTATTATCCATAACCTTTATTTGTTCTGCATTATGCTTTTCAAGATAAAATTCCTGTAGTTCTAACACAGATTCAAGTTCTTTTAAATCTTCTTGACTGCAGTTTTCTGCCGCCAGTGCTGCTGCAAGACCTTCAATATTTTGTCGGATCAAGAAAATATCCTCTAAATCCTTTTCTGTGATACCCAAAACACAAATACCCTTGCCTGTAACCTTAATAAGATTTTCCTGTTCAAGTCTTCTTAAGGCTTCTCTTATAGGTGTTCGGCTAACCCCTAATTTATCACAAAGTTTAGTTTCGGTTAAAATATCACCGCGTGCAAACTCACCCGATAAAATATCGGTTTCAAGTTGTTCAAAAACTTGGTCTGCTAAAGAAACAGTTTTATGTTCTATCATAGATTTTCTCCTCACAAACGACTGAATTTTCCATTGGATAATTCTTCTATTTTTGTTTCAAGTTCGGTATTGGAAAGGGTGGTTTGTCTGCCGTCTTCATATTCAGCATCAATCCACTCTTTAAGTTTGACAACCAAAGGACTTTTCTTATCCACCAGATCGTCACCCGAAAGATTATAGTTATTATTAATCCAATACGCAATACCTGCAAGTCCGCTTGCCTTACCAACTAACACTGACGGTGGACGGTTGAGGATTTTTTTGGTATTAAAAATATTATAAATTTCTTCGTCTTTTAAAAGACCGTCGGCGTGTATACCCGCCCTTGTTACATTAAAATTCTTGCCAACAAAGGGTGTCATGGGCGGTATATTATATCCGATTTCTTTCTTGAAGTATTCTGCAATCTCTGTTATAACCGTCGGGTCCATTCCGTCAAACGAACCCCTTAGAGAAGCATATTCCATAACCATTGCCTCAAGCGGAACATTACCCGTTCTCTCACCAACACCCAAAAGCGAACAGTTTACTGCCGAAGCGCCGTAAAGCCAAGCGGTAGATGCGTTAGCAACTGCTTTATAAAAATCATTATGCCCGTGCCATTCAAGCATCTCGCTCGGAACATCAGAATAATGTTGAAGTCCGTAAATAATACCGGGTACACTGCGGGGAATTACAACCTCAGGATACGGCACGCCATAACCCATCGTATCACACGCTCTAATACGAACAGGAATACCGGCATCACGGGACATTTTCATAAGTTCGTTCACGAAAGGCACAACAAAACCATAAAAATCTGCTCTTGTTATATCTTCAAGGTGACATCTCGGCATAACGCCTGCTTCAAAAGCTTCTGCCACTGCTGACAAATATGTATCCATTGCCTGTTTCCGAGTCATTTTTAACTTTTTGAAAATATGATAGTCACTGCAAGAAACCAAAATTCCCGTTTCCCTAATGCCTAAATTTTTAACAAGTTTGAAATCCTCTTTGGTGGCTCTTATCCAAGTTGTAATTTCAGGAAACTTGAGTCCTAATTCTTGACATTTTTCAATCGCTTGTCTGTCTTTCTTACTATAAACAAAAAATTCCGTCTGTCGAATTAAACCGAATGGTCCGCCGAGTTTTGAAAGCAATTTATATATCTCAACTATCTGCGGTACTGTGTAAGGCTCAACCGACTGTTGACCATCACGAAGCGAAGTATCGGTAATCCAAATATCTTTTGGCATACCAATCGGCACTCTGCGGTGGTTAAAAGCAACACGCGGAACGCTTTCGTGGGAATAAAGTTCACGGTATAAATTTGGCTCACTTACATCCTGTAAAGAGTATTTATATGTATCTTGTTCAAGCAAGTTTGTCTTATTTGATAATTCGAACAAAATAATCCCTCCTTAATTGTATACAATTATACACCTATGCAAGTATAATGTCAACCGTCAATACAAACAAAATGTACTGTAAAAAATTACAGTACATCGGTTAAATCAAATACCTATTTGCATTTGTTTGTTATTAAATTCATCAAGATAGTTTGTATTGATATTTATAATAAATCTGTTTTTGCTTTCGGCGTATTTCAGAGTATTACGGGTTCCCCCTGTTTTTCCGTCATACCAAGTAACAACATAATCACTGTTATCAACCATAAATTTGTTGCGGTTTTGATAACAACCGTTATGATATTCCTTACACAAAACCTTAACCTCATTGCTTTTTTTTAAAATATCATAATAAAGGTTTTTCCAATAAAAATCAAATGACAACTCTTGATTTTCAAAAGGTATCGCACAAATTAGTTTAATATCTTTATGTTTTTCTCTAAAATATAATACCGCTTTTGCAGCAACTATATCAAACCCCATTGCCATACCGCTGTAAAAGATTCTACAATCATCATCAATTAAGGCTTCAATGGTTGTATAAAGTCTTTTTTCAAAAATTTGAAAATCAATATCATTTTCATCAAACTTAAAAGGCATTTTAGAAGGTCTATACCCCGAAAAGCAACATTTTTTAATATTCACTAAATTTTCCATAACTTAATTATACCGAACAAATGTTCATTTGTCAACAGTAAAATGCACCCTCGATTGAGGGTGCAACAAAATTATAAGGTGTATTTATTAAATATTTTCTTACCTTTTTTAAGAATAATCTCATTCTCAAAATCAGCAAGTGTTAATGAATATGAAGGATCGGTTATCTTTTGGTCATTAATGCTGACACCGCCTTGCTGTACCAATCGTCTGCCCTCTCCGTTTGAAGACGCAAGACCTGCTTTAACCATCATAGCAAGCACACCGATTTTACCGTCAGTAAAATCTTCTGGTGATAAAACAGTTGTTGGCATATTTTCGTGAGAGCCCGCACCTGCGAAAATTGCTCTTGCGGTGTTTTGTGCCTTTTCGGCTTCCTCCTCACCGTGATCAAGTTTTGTAAGTTCAAAAGCCAAGATTTCTTTGGCAGTATTGAGTTGAGCGCCCTCCCAAGAATCCATTTTATCAATTTCTTCTAAAGGTAAGAATGTAAGCATTCTGATGCACTTAAGAACATCGGCATCAGCAACATTGCGCCAATACTGATAAAATTCATAAGGTGAAGTCTTATTCGGGTCAAGCCATACCGCACCGCCGACAGTTTTACCCATCTTTTTTCCTTCGGAATTTAAAAGCAAGGTAATAGTCATAGCATAAGCATCTTTACCGAGTTTTTTACGGATAAGTTCAGTACCGCCGAGCATATTTGACCATTGGTCGTCACCGCCGAACTGCATATTACAACCGTATTCCTTGAACAAATGATAAAAGTCATAACTTTGCATTATCATATAGTTGAATTCAAGGAAAGAAAGTCCCTTTTCCATACGCTGTTTATAACACTCTGCGCGGAGCATATTATTAACCGAAAAACAAGCGCCAACCTCACGCAAAAGTTCAATATAATTGAGTTTCAAGAGCCAGTCAGCATTATTTACCATCTGTGCTTTGCCCTCACCAAATTCAATAAAACGGCTCATTTGCTTTTTAAAGCATTCACAGTTATGGTCAATCTGCTCTGCAGTCATCATTGAACGCATATCTGTTCTGCCCGACGGGTCACCGATATGACCTGTACCTCCGCCAATAAGCGCAATAGGCTTATTGCCTGCCATCTGAAGTCTTTTCATAAGGCAAAGCGCCATAAAGTGACCAACGTGCAAACTGTCAGCTGTGGGGTCAAAACCTATATAAAAGGTTGCTTTACCGTTATTAATAAGTTCTTTAATTTCATCTTCGTCTGTAACCTGAGCAATAAGACCTCGTGCTACAAGTTCATCATAAATTTTCATTTTGTTTGCTCCTATCTATTAATTCCTTTGCGGAATTGTATAAATTCTGAGTTATTTCCGTACCTGACATTATACGGGCAATCTCACCAATTTTCTGTTCATAATCCAAAGATTTAACATTAGTAAATGTATGTCCGTCAGAGGTCGATTTTTCAATAAGCAGATGCTCGTCCGCAAAAGCGGCAATCTGCGCTAAATGTGTAACACAAATTACCTGACGATTGTTTGCAACCTTTTTAAGTTGGGTTGCAACCTTTCCTGCGGCGAAACCGCTGATACCTGTATCAATTTCGTCAAAAATCATTGTGCCAACGCTGTCCTTATCCAAAAGCACACTTTTGATACTAAGCATAACCCTTGAAAGTTCACCGCCTGAAGCGATTTTATGAAGCGGTTTTAATGATTCGCCGTCATTTGCTGAAATCATAAATTCAAGCGTGTCACAACCGTTTTTAGTATATCTGCCTTGTTGTAAATTCGCCATAAACTTAACATTTGGCATATTAAGATATTCTAAAATATCACATACATCTTTTGCAAATTTCAATGAAGCAGATTCACGGCTTTTAGTAAGTTGTCCGCCTAAAGATACAAGTTTTTCTTTAGAAAGTTCAAGTTGGTCGGATAGTTCTATAATACGCTTGTCCGATAATGTGATATTCTCGAGTTCGGTTTTTGCCTGATTTAAAAAGTCAAGCATTTCTTGTTCACTCGAACCGTATTTTAACATAAGTCTTGACAAAAAATCAAGTCTTTGATTAATTTCGTCAGGATTTAATTGGCTATATTCAAGATTTGATAAAAATCCGCTGATATTTGCTCTGACATCTTCAATTATAGAAATAGCATCATTAAGTTTAACCAAATCGGTATTATTATCGGTTACACTCAACTGTTTTACAGTGTTATAAAGTTGGGTAAGTGCGCCGTCAGTATCATCATTACCGCTCAAAAGATTTTCAGCAATATCGTAAGCCTTATAAGTTTTTTCAAAAGAATTTGCAACCGCAAGTTTGGCTTTAAGGTCTTCTATTTCGCCTGACTTAATATTTGCGGTTTCAAGTTCGTTAATTTGAAATTTCAAAATATCAATTTTGCGCTGTTTTTCATCTTCATCCATCTGCAAACTTTCAAGTTCTTTTCTTATGGAATTAAGATGCTTAAACTCGGAATAATATTTATCTAACAAATCTCGGTTCTCAGCCACAGCATCAATAAACGATAAATGTTTTTGCGGGTCCAAAAGCGCCTGATTATCGTGTTGACCGTGAATATTTATCAGATTTTTTGAAATTTCTCTTAAAACGGTAGCCGTAACAGGAATATTATTAATCTTAATAAGTCCTTTTCCCGAAAGGCTTAACTTTCTTGTAATCAAGATATTTCCGTCTTCATCGGGAAGAATATCATAATTTCTTAGAAGTTCCAGAGTGTATGTATCAAGTTCGCCGAAAACCGCTGAAACCAACGCATTGTCGCACCCTGTACGGATTAAATCTTTTGAAGTCCGTTCACCCAAAACAGCATTAATAGCATCAATAACGATAGATTTACCCGCACCTGTTTCGCCTGTCAATACATTAAACCCTGTTTTAAATTCAATATCCGTTTTTTCGATAACCGCTATATTTTCAATGTGTAGAAATTTAAGCATAGTGTACCGCCATTATAAAATATTATTTAGTTGGTCGTAAAGTATTTTAGAATCTGCTTCGCTTTTTGTAACGATAATTATAGTGTCGTCTCCGGCAAGCGAGCCGAGCATCAAATTATGAAACATTTCGTCAAGCGCAACACAAGCACCCGATGCCATACCCGAATAGCACTTAACAACCACATTATTTAAAGCATAATCAACCGTTTTCACTGCCCTTGCAAACATATCTCTGTAATGAGACGGAGTATGTGTGGCATTTTTAGATTCACTGGAAGTGTATCGGTAATTACCTAACGCATCGTGCGATTTAACGAGTTTCAATTCCTTTATATCTCTTGAAACTGTTGACTGGGTGACATCATAACCTAAAGACATTAATTCATTCTGTAAATCTTCTTGAGTTAGTATAACCTTTTCTTTTATTATAGCAAGTATTTGTTTTTGTCTTACAGATTTCATTTATACGCTCCTTGCGTCTTTAAATTTAATTGAAAGTGTCTTATAAAAAGAACGGTCGTTAATACGGATAAGTTTTACTGTATTTTTAGATTTGGAAATCTTAATTTCTGTAAAAGGCTTCACATTAGCAACCTTTCTGCCATCAACCGTAAGATAAATCTCTGTTCGCTTTTTTGAAAAAGATTTGAGAGTGATTTCATTATTAGCACCAAGTAAAATAGGTTTTGCTGAAAGCGAATGAGAACAAATAGGTGTTACACATATATTTTCAGTAAGCGGGTCTATAATCGGTCCGCCTGCCGACATTGAATAAGCAGTTGAACCTGTAGGTGTTGACACAATCAGTCCGTCTGCACGGTAATTAATAGAGTCCCTGCCCACTACAACCGAAATATCAATAATTCGGGAAATAAAACCGCTTGTTATAACCGCATCATTAAGGGCAGAAAACTCGTTGATTTTTTTGCCGTTTTCAAAAACTTCTACATTAAGCATCATTCGGTTTTCAACAAAATATTCCCCTGTTTTGAGTTTGGAAATTAGACCAAGTTCATTCTGCTCAATATTAGCAAGATAACCCATTCTGCCTGCATTAATTCCCAAAACGGGCTTGTTATCAAATGCCGCACGCTTTGCATAACGCATTATCGTTCCGTCACCGCCGATAGTGATAATTAAATCTGCTATGCTGTATAGTTGGTCTTCAGGTGCAGGAATAAAATTCGGACTGCAAACAGTATCAGGCAAATAGGCTTTAATACCCTCCTGTTTTAAAAGCACACCGAGTTTTTCAACAACCTCTGCCGAACCGCGTTTATCCAAATTAGGTAAAACTGCAACAACCATTTATTATCACTCCTTTAATGTATTATAAGAATTTTCAACAACATCTAATGCCGAAACATTACATAAATTTTGAGGGTTATCACTTTTTTCAATATGGCATAAATATTCGATATTCCCCTCAGGACCTTTAACGGGAGAAAAATCAAGCCCCAAAAGTGAGAAATTATTTTCATTAATAAGACCGATTATTTTTTCAATAACCGCAATATGAACATTTTTATCTCTAACAACACCCTTTTTGCCAACATTTTCCTTACCCGCCTCAAACTGAGGTTTAATAAGGCAAACAGCCTGACCGCCGTCTTTTAAAAGAGTTCTCATAACGGGCAAAATAAGTGAAAGAGAAATAAAAGAAACATCAACCGATGCAAAATCAAGTTGGTCGGGTACTTGTTCGGTTGTTACATAACGGAAATTAGTGCGTTCAAGATTTATAACACGTTCGTCTGTGCGGAGTTTCCAAGCAAGTTGACCGTAACCAACATCAATAGCATAAACCTTTTTAGCGCCGTTTTGAAGCATACAGTCAGTGAAACCGCCTGTTGATGCACCTATATCGGCACAAACAGCATCTTTAAGCGAAAAATCAAAAACATTAACAGCCTTTTCGAGTTTAAGTCCGCCTCGGCTTACATATTTAGGGGTTTCGCCACGAACTTCAATAATATCATCATCTTTAACGGTGTTACCCGCCTTATCGGATTTTTGATTATTGACAAAAACTATCCCCGCCATAATTAAGGCTTTTGCTTTTTCACGGCTTTCGGTAAAACCACGCTCAACCAAAGCCACATCTAATCTTGTTTTTGACATTCCATACTCCTTAACATACTTTGCATATCTAAACCGTTGGACTTGAGCGCTGAATCAATACTTGCAGGGGCAACAAATTTATTTTCAACCGCATGAATATTTAATTTCACATTTTTAAGTCTATGCGACAGGTGTTCTCCAATACCGCCACTTTTTAAAGTTTCTTCAAAAATATGAACATTTGAATATTTATCAATGATTTCAATGATTTCATCGCTTATCGGATAGATTTTATTTAATTTAAGAATGTTTATATCAGGGTTTTGCTTTTTTGCTTTGTAAGCCACAGAAAACAGTCTGCCGTAAGTGATAATCAAATTATCGCTGTCACCTTTTAAAAGCGTATAATCATTCTTAAAATCAATATTCTCGTTCTTCTCCTCTGTTCCTCTCGGATAGCGGATTGCAGTAATATTTTTACTATCGGCAGAATTTTTTATACGGTATTTCAGTTCCTCATAATCGGACGGTGAAAATATTTCAACATTCGGAATTGAGGAAAGATATGATACATCAAAAAGTCCTTGATGTGTTTCACCGTCTTCACCAACAATACCTGCTCTATCCACCAAGAAACAAACGGGTAGATTTTCAATAGCGCAGTCGTGGATGATTTGGTCATATCCCCTTTGCAAGAACGAAGAATAAACCGCAAAATACGGCTTCATACCGCCTTTTCTAAGACCTGCGCAAAAAGTAACTGCGTGTTGCTCAGCAATACCTACATCAAAAAATCTGTTTTTATATTTGCTTGCAAACTCGCTAAGCCCAGTTCCCGAAGTCATTGCGGCAGTTATAGCGCATATTTTATCATCGCTTGCTGCCATTTCGCAAAGGGTACTTCCTGCCACATCAGAAAAGGTTATCTTTCCACCAGAATTTGCGCCCTCAACAACGTCAAACGGAGATACACCATGATAATTATTAGGACTGTTTTCAGCAAAAGGATATCCCTTGCCCTTTGTAGTTATTACGTGAATAAGCGACGGTCTGTTATAACTTTGGGCAATCTTAAACAGATTTTCCATAGCGGCAACATTGTGTCCGTCAACAGGTCCTAAATAGTTGAAACCTAAAGAAGAAAATACATTGTTCTTATAAATAATACTTTTTAAATTTTCTTTTAAACGATAGATAATATTATTTATTGCCTTACCGAAAGGTATTTTAAACAAAAACTTGCTAAATGCAAATTTAAAATGATGGTAACGGGGTTTGTTACGCATTTTTGTAAGGCTTCTCGCCAATGCGCCGACATTTTTAGAAATTGACATTTTATTATCATTAAGCACCACAATAAAATTATTTCTGCGAGAACCCGCATTATTAAGCGCCTCATAAGCCATACCGCCGGTAAGCGCACCGTCACCTATAACGGCAATAGCCGTGCCCGACTCACCGCTGAGACGCTTTGCACGATAAATACCGTAAGCGGCAGAAATTGAATTACTGCTGTGACCTGTTATAAACGGGTCGTGCTCGCTTTCGCTTGGTCTCATAAAACCCGATATTCCATTTTCACTTCTTAAAGTCGAAAAATCGTTAAATCTACCCGTTAATAACTTATGGGTGTAACACTGATGCCCAACATCAAATATAATTGCATCCTCTGGAGAATTAAATGTTCTGTGCAAAGCAACCGTCAATTCTACTGCACCTAAATTCGATGCCAAATGACCTCCGTTTTTAGAAACAGTATCAATAATACAATCTCTGATTTCCTCACATAACTCTTTTATTTGATTTTCATTCAAAGTTTTAATATCCTGCGGTGACAGAATATTATTTAAAATCTTATATTCCAAAATTTACATTCCTTTAATATTTGCGGTCTAACAAATATTTCGTAATTTCTTTCAAGTTATTAGTATCGCCATCAAGCATTGACAAAAGTCCCAACGCTTCATCAGTCATTTCTTTTGCAGTTTTTCTGGCTTTATCCAAGCCTAAGAGACTTACAAAAGTGGTTTTATCATTCGATTCATCACTGCCGATTGGTTTTCCTAAAACCTCTTGGTCGCCTGTGATATCAAGAATATCGTCAATAATTTGAAAAGCAAGACCAACGTTTAGCGCATAATTTTGCGCTGTTATAATTTCATCGTCAGTAGCCCCGCCGATAATAGCGCCGATTTGTGCCGCCGCCGAGATTAAGCAACCAGTTTTTTTAATATACATTGCGTGAAGTTCTTTTAAGGTTGGCTTTTTCTTTTCGAAAGAAAGGTCCATTACCTGACCGCCAATCATACCGTGAAGACCTGCCATACTTGCTAAAACTTGAATTGATTTAATCTTTTTAGCATCGTCGATAGGTGCCTGTGAGGCGATTTTGAAACTTTCAGTTAATAAGGTGTCTCCTGCCAACAAAGCAATATCTTCGCCGAATTTTATATGGCAAGCAGGGTTTCCACGACGCATATCGTCATTATCCATACAGGGCAAATCGTCGTGGATAAGCGAATAGGTGTGTATCATTTCAAGCGCTATTGCAAAATTGATAGCATCTTCTATTTTACCGCCGAACAATTTGCAAAATTCAAGCATAATTATCGGTCTTATACGCTTACCGCCAAGCAAGAGACTGTATCTTGAAGCCTCAATTACTTCAGGATACCAGTCAGTATCCACCATTGGAAAAAGCCTGTCAATTTCCTTATCAATAAGCGTTTTATAATCCATTAAAAGTTTATCAACCATTATCTTCTTCACTTTCTGCATCGGTGAGCGTAATAATTTTTTGCTCAGCCTTTTCTAAAGTTTTTCGGCAACTGTCAGACAGTTTTACGCCTTTCTCAAAAAGCGAGATAGCCTCGTCAAGCGATACTTCACTGTCTTCCAACTGTTTAACTATATTTTCAAGTTCCGATAATGACTTTTCAAAATTATTTTCCATTGTTTTCACTCTTTTCTTTGACAGTACACAACAATTCGCCGTCAGTAACTCTTAGGGAAATCTCGTCACCTATTTCAGCGCAAGCAACACTGTTAACAACCCTACCGTCAATCTGTGCTACCGAGAACCCTCGCGCTAAAACTTTCAAAGGACTTAAAGCATCTAACGATGCTATTTTTTGCTGTAACTTTGATTTGTTTTTATCTAATACGCTTTTATACGCCGAAATCAGTTTTTCACACAAAATATCAACCTGTTCGATTCTTCTTTCGATAATACTTTCAATTGGTTTTTTAAGAAAAACATTTGAAGTTAAAATATCAACTTTTGATTTCTGTGAATTATATCTGTTTTCGAGCGCCGATTTTAAAATAGAGTTATAATTTAAAAGTTTCAAAGAAATATCATTTTTATCAGGCACTGCAAGTTCTGCCGCCGCAGACGGTGTCGGTGCTCTTAAATCTGCAACAAAGTCACAGATTGTAAAATCAGTTTCGTGACCTACCGCCGAAATTACAGGAATTGGTGACTCATAAATTTTACGGGCTAAAACCTCGCTGTTAAACGCCCATAAGTCTTCAATAGAGCCACCGCCACGACCTATTATAATCGTATCACTGTTTGAAAGTGAATAAACTCTTTGAAGTGCATTAAGCATTTCAGGAACGGCATTCTCACCCTGAACCGCAACAGGACACAACATAATCTCACAGAGAGGCCAACGGCGTGTTATGATATTGATGATATCCTGAACGGCAGCGCCCGTATCAGAGGTTATAACCGCAATTCTTTTTGGGAATTTCGGTATCGGGCGTTTATTTTGCTCGTCAAAAAGTCCCTCTTTTGAAAGGCGGTCTTTAATTTGTTCAAATTGTAAAGAAATGTCACCCAAACCGACGGCGTGCATTTCTTCTGCATAGAACTGATACTGACCGTCCTTTTCATAAAGCGAAACCTTTCCCCTAAGGACAACCTTTAAACCGTCTTCAATATTAAATTTAACCCTACTTGCAAACCCACGAAACATAACACAACGGATAGATGCATCATTATCCTTTAAAGTGAAATACAAATGTCCGCTTGCAAAGTGGTTTTTAAAATTTGAAATCTCACCTGTAACACTTATATCCGAAAGCCTTACATCGCCCTCAATAAGCGACTTGACAAACAAATTAAGTTGTTTAACGGTTATCGTTTGCATATTAAAGCGACTTTTCAACGGTAGACAATATACCGTTTACAAAAGAAGCATCTTCCTTTGTTGCATATTTCTTGCATAGTTCAACTGCCTCATTAATCGAAACAGAAACAGGAATTTCATCAATGAATTTCATTTCAAAAATTGCAAGTCTCAAAATGCAAAGCGAAGTTTTTGAAATGCGGTTAATCTTCCAACCGATTGCATTTTCCGAGATTATCCCGTCAATTAATTCAACATTATCATAAACACCTGTGAAAACAGTTTTTATGTAATCATCAGGTTTCAAATCACGAACTTCGCTTGCTAATTCCAATATTTCACTAACAGAATCAGTATTAAATTGCTTTTCGAAAATTAAAATAAATGCTTCTTCTCTTGCTTGTCTGCGTTTCATACTGCACCTCACATAATTCATACAGTATATTATATTATA
Organism: Acutalibacteraceae bacterium; assembly: GCA_045647405.1. Lineage (GTDB taxonomy): Bacteria > Bacillota > Clostridia > Oscillospirales > Acutalibacteraceae > UBA737. The sequence goes on from JAZRMI010000019.1 coordinate 20,561, forward strand.
TTTTATGCATATTTTCAAGAATATTATTGATTTTATGCATATTTTTCGCAAAGAAAAAGCAAACACCTAAGTGTTTGCTAAAATTTTTCCAAAAATGAATGTAATTCACCCGAATCACAGTCACGCCAACCGGGTAAAGTTGCCAAATTAACATTGTGCAAACTTCTGAAAATATTATCGTCTGCATTTTTATTAAAGGTTTTAATATATTTAATTAACGCCTTGGTTTCTTTTCTTTTAGAAAGTTCTTCTTTTTCATCGCTTTTTTCAGTAAACTTGCAAGCGCAACGCAAGAAATTAAGATTATTGTAATTCGCCCACGCTATTATATCGTCTTCCTTGACTTTGTAAAGAGGTCTTATAAGTTCCATACCCTCAAAGTTTGTGCTGTGAAGTTTTGGAAGCATTGTCTTAATTTCAGAAGAATAACACATACTCATTAAAACCGTTTCTATAACATCGTCAAAATGATGTCCCAAAGCGATTTTATTGCAACCGAGTTCCTGTGCCTTGCTGTATAGACAACCTCGGCGCATACGGGCGCACAGATAACAGGGCGAACCGCCTGAGCGCTCGGTTACTTCAAAAATATCACTCTCAAAAATTGTAACAGGTATGTTCATAAGTTTTGAATTTTCTTCGATAAGTTTTCGGTTTTTCTCATTATACCCTGGGTCCATAACAAGATAAACCAACTCAAAGTTCACATTACTGTGTCTTTGCAACTGTTGCATACATTTTGCAAGCAACATTGAATCTTTACCGCCCGAAATACACACCGCAATTTTATCGTTTTCGTTTATAAGTTCATATTCCTGAACCGAGGCTATAAAATTACTCCAAATACTCTTGCGGTATTTCTTTATAATACTGCGTTCAATTTCAATATGTTTTTCTAATTTTCGCTTTTCCATTAACTTTCTCCAAATAAAAAATCCGTTACAGATATTATACCTGTAACGGATACTTTTTTCAATAAAATTATGCAGTTTTCTTGTTTGTGATTGCTTTGATAACAAACAATGTAGCAACTGTTAAAACAAATGAGATTGCCAAACAAATATAAGCATTCTGAACAAAACCTGCAATGATATAACTTACAAAAGAAATACCTGCAACAGTGAGCGCATAAGGTAACTGTGTGGAAACGTGATTAATATGGTCACACTGAGCGCCTGCAGAAGACATAATTGTTGTATCGGAAATCGGTGAGCAGTGGTCACCGCAAACAGAACCTGCAAGGCAAGCAGACATACTCATAATACCGAGTGCACTGTTCACATCAAAGATACTTGTAACAATCGGGATAAGGATACCGAATGTACCCCAAGATGTACCTGTTGCAAAAGAAATACCGCAAGCAACAAGGAAGATAATAGCGGGCAAGAAATTATTAAGACCGCTTGCATTTGCTAAAGCATTTTTAACGAATGTGTCAGAATCCAAAAGACCTGTCATATTTTTAAGAGAAGTTGCCATTGTTAAAATAAGGATTGCGGGAACCATTGCAATAAATCCTTTTGGAATACAAGACATAGCATCTTTAAAAGTAACAAGACGGCGTGCAACAAAATAGGCAACAATAACTACAAGCGCAATAAGACCGCCCCAAGGAAGACCAACTGTCGCATCGGTATTACCGAAAGCATCAGCAAATGAAAGACCGCCGCTTTGACCTATGTAATAAAGACCGTATACGCAAATACCAATAAGTACAACTATCGGTAAAACAAGGTCGATAACTCTTGCACGGTCGGTTGAAACAACCTCTTCCTCATTGTTTTCAGTAGCATTTCCTGATGTGAAAAGGTCACCGTTTTCAGCATTCGATTCGTGCAACTTCATCGGGCCGTAATCAAACTTCATTAAAGTAAGAGTGATGATAAAAACAAATGTCATCAAAGAATAGAAATTATAAGGAATTGCTTTAATAAACATTGAAAGACCGCTTACACCTTCGGGTGCATACTCAGAAACAGCAGCAGCCCAAGAAGAAATGGGAGCAATCATACAAACAGGTGCTGCAGTAGCATCAATAAGATAAGCCAATTTAGAGCGTGAAATTTTAACCTTGTCTGTAACAGGGCGCATAACCGCACCAACTGTCAAGCAGTTAAAATAGTCATCAATAAATATCAAAACACCAAAAGCAAATGTTGCAATAGAAGCGCCAATTTTACCTTTTACGTGTTTTGAAGCCCAACGGCCAAATGCCTGTGCGCCGCCTGCTTTATTAAGCAAAGCAACGATAACGCCCAAGATTACCAAGAAAATAAAGATACCTGCTGTACCTGAAACAGAGGCAATTAAACCTTCGTTGGTGATGGCGTCAACAGATTTTATCGGTTTAAAGTTTGTTGCAAGCAAACCGCCTGCTACAATACCGACAAACAGTGAAGAATAAACTACCTTTGTGATAAGTGCCAAACCGATTGCTATTACGGGCGGAAAGAGTGACCACAAAGTGCCAACAGGTTTAGTTATCGAGCCTGTTAATGCACAAAGCACACCGAATCCCACAACGAAAGCAAGAATCAATAACTTTGGCAAAATCTTTTTTACTTTCATTTTAAATTCTCTCCTTAAAGATAAAATAAAAAACCGTAACTGCAAAAGAGCAATTACGGCAATTTTTAAAAACAACCGATAGCCCTCCACCAATGGTGACAGTCTGCAATATATTCTACTGCAAACCAACAGAAAATTTTATTGACAGAAAATTTTCCATTTCGGCGATCGCCCCTTTTATATGCAGACCTGTCCGTCAAAATTGCATATTACTAATGGCAAACCGCGCCTCTATCCTTTGTTATGATAACACACAACAATTATTTAGTCAATACTAAAGTTTATTATAAAATTTATAAATACTTTCGGCATTCTTAGAAGTTATACCCTTTACTTTGCAAATATCGTCAAAACTTGCATTTTTTATTTTACTAATACTGCCGAAATATTTCAGCAGCAAATTTGCTTTCTTTTCGCCGATTCCCTCAATCTGCGTGAGTTCACGGTTTAAAAGTTTTTTAGACTGAAGTTTTTTATGATAAGAAATAGCAAAGCGATGGACTTCGTCCTGTATATTTGTTATAAGCGTAAACACTCTGCGGTGCGCCTTGATTTCAATGTCGCCGCCTGTAGTTGCTATAGCACGGGTGCGGTGTTTTGAATCTTTAACCATACCGAATACCGCAACATTTATATTATATTTTTTAAAAACAGGAAGTACGGCAGAAATCTGACCCTTAGCACCGTCTAACAAAATTAAATCAGGCATAACTGAGAAGTTTTCATCTTCCCTTTTTTGATATTCCAAAAATCTTCGCTCAAGCACTTCTGCCATTGAACGATAATCGTCCTGCCCCGCAAAACTATTGATTTTAAAGCGTTTATAGGCTTTTTTATAAGGTCTTCCATCCTTGAAAACAATCATACCCGCAACATTGTTATCCCCTGCGGTGTTTGAAATATCATAAGCCTCAATATAATGTGGAACCGCCGAAAGTCCTAAGATGTCTTTGAGTTCATTCAAAGCAGTCATTTCCTTGCCTGAACGCTCAGTTTTTTCCGACAGATTTTGCGCCGCATTATTAAGACACATCTCGAGCAGTTTTTTCTGTTCGCCTTGTTTTGGAAATATAAAATTAACCTTATGCCCCGATTTCTCGGTCAGCCATTTTTCTGTAACTTCAAAATCTTTAGGCTCAATATCAATTAAAATTCTCGACGGAATTTCACTCTTTTCAAGATAATACTGTTGCAAAAATTCCGCATAAACTTCAGTTTTATCGGCAGTACCCTCAATTATATAATGTTTTTTGTCAACAAGTTTGAAATTGCGGAAAATCAAAATTTCAACACAGGCAAGTTGACCAAAAGTGGCAGTTGCAATAACATCTTGATTTTTATAACTGATGCTAACAACCTTTTGAGTCTGCTTTATCTTTTTGATTGCATTTATACGGTCACGAAGTCTTGCTGCAACCTCAAACTGCAAATTTTCCGCCGCCAAATTCATTTTTTCTGTTAGCGCTTCAACTGAATTTTCTTTAATATCACCGTTTTTAATATATTCCTTTGCGCTGTTAATTGTTTCAATATATTCATCAAGCGAAATATTGGCTTTGCAAGGCGCACTGCAAATACCAATATGATAATTAAGGCAAGGTTTAGAGGGCTTATCAAAACTGCGGTTGCAACTTGGTATTTTAAAAATTTTTCTAACCTCGTCTACAGTTTGATTGACTATAAAGCCCGAATTGTAAGGACCGATAAATTCACCGCTTTTATCAATTTGTTTTGAAGATTCAATCTTCTTCCATTTGTCATTAGTGATTTTAATGTAAAAATAACCTTTATCATCTTTAAGCAAAATATTATATTTAGGTTGATTTTGTTTAATCAAAGAGTTTTCAAGAATCAAGGCTTCAAATTCGCTATCGCAGACGATATATTCAAAATCATACACATTCTCAACCATTTTACGCACTTTTTCAGTATGTTGGTTACCCATACCGAAATACTGTGTCACTCGATTTTTTAGCGCTTTAGCCTTACCGATATAAATAATAGTCCCCGACTTATCCTTCATAATATAAACACCGGGTTTCAAAGGCAACTTATTCGCCTTAGCCTTTAAACTTTTCAGTTCCATTAAAATCACCTACCTTTTATAATATTTTATTATATTTTTATATTTACTTCAACAATAATTTTTTGTATAATAAAGAAAAAGGAGTGCTTATGAGAAAATTAGTTGTAATTTGCTTGATGATTTTGTTTTGTCTGTGCGGTTGCGAAAATCAACCAACAGAGCGCACAGACGTTAAAATAAACTTACCAAAAGATGATACTGTAAACGGCTATCGATTAGAAAAAGAGGAAATGCCTGACACTATTTCAAAAATCGAAGTTTCGGTCAGCGAAAACAATAATAACAATACTGTTAGTGCTGAACTTTGCGGAAATAAAAATTCAAAAATATATCACAAATCTTCCTGTTCTTCTGCCAAAAAGATGCTTGACAGTAATAAAGTATATTATAAAACTACGTCCGAATTTGAAGAGAATGGATATAAGGCTTGTAAAAAGTGCAACCCATAAACAGCGCAGAAATGTGCTGTTTTTTTATTATAAACTCCCCTATTTTATCATAGAATATATTTGGGAGTGAAAATATGAAAACAAAATACAATATAATAGCGTTTATTGTAATAAGCGTTTTGGGGACGTTAAGTCATTTCGTATATGAATGGTCTGACTTTAATAAATTTATCGGTTATTTTTTTGCTGTTAACGAAAGCACTTGGGAACATTTAAAACTTTTGTTTTTCCCAACTGTTTTGTTTTCTTTTATCGAATTCTTTTTTGTGAAACACGAAATTAAAAATTATATTCCCTCAGTTATAATTTCAGTAATTATCGGTATGATTTCTATAATTGTTTTGTTTTACAGTTATACAGGATTTTTAGGATACAGTATTGATGCTATAAATATCGCAATATTTTATATTGGGTTAATAATACTGCTAATTGTAAAAAACAAAATAATATCGAGTGAAATCTTTTCAAGCACAAATGCAAATCTGTTCTTTTTAGGCTTGGGTGGTATAATTGCGCTCTTATTTATTATTTTTACCTATTCCCCGCCAACACTTGGCGTATTCACACCGCCTGTAACTGAATAATTATTTTTTAAAAATATTAAAAAAATACTTGATTTTCTAATTAAGATGTGATATTATACTATGGCGGTCTTAAAACGGACTTGCATTTGCGCTGATAGCTCAGCTGGATAGAGCGTCTGGCTACGGACCAGAAGGTCGGGAGTTCGAATCTTCTTCAGCGCGCCAAAACAACGGCAACACCTCTTGGTGTTGCCGTTGTTTTTTTATGTTGGAAGATACGAACTCTGAGAGGGTGAGGAGCGATAAGAAAATAATCCGGTGGATTATTTTTAGCGACGAAGTGCGAGGCGGGTACTGCGAGTGGATACGAGCGGTCGCCG
>JAZRMI010000020.1:0-44438 GCA_045647405.1 Acutalibacteraceae bacterium
AATGCTTACCGCTTTTTTAACTTCGGCAGTGAGTTTAAAAGGTGTCGGCGGAAATATTATTGATGTTATCAGCGAGTCGCTTTTAGCAACTTTAGGTGCATTTTTCTTCAACCGATGCTTCATACTGCTCTCAAAAACAAATGCAGGGCTTTCCCCCGACGAACTTTCAACTCTGCTTATTGTAATCAATATTCTGCTTTTAGGAATGAGCGGTGCTAACCTTTTGGGTATATCTTTAGGCAGAATTTTAAGCGTTATGCTGATTTTAACCGCCTCAAAATACGGCGGTATAATTTCGGGTGCGATAAGCGGTATTACGGTTGCTTTTACAATGTCTTTGGGCGGTGTTTCGGGAAATATTGGCATAACCTATGCAGTAGCAGGACTTATGACTGGAATTTTTGTAACCTTGGGTAAATATGCGCAAGTTTTTATTGTTGTGATATTGACATTTATCGGCTCGGTCGGTTCAGGCGATATCAGCACTATTCCCCAAACGGTTATAGAATCGTCATTAGGTTCGGTACTGTTTTTAATTTTGCCAAGAACTGCTGGGATATATCTCGGCAAAATATTCTCAGCATACCCAAAACTTTCAATGCCGACAGGCTTTAAAAAAACACTCACAATGCGGTTGCAGTTAGCCTCTAACGCTTTGCGTGATGTATCCCAGACGGTTGACCAAGTTTCAGCCGAACTTTCAAAAATCAATTCCCCCGATTTTAGCACAGTTATCAACGCTATCGAGCAAGACGCCTGTGCGGGCTGTAAACTGAGAATACATTGTTGGGAGAAAAAGCGTGACGATACTGTCGGCGCAATACTCGATATGACAAAGGCAATTAAACAAGGTGAAATTTCCCCTGAAAATGCCGTAAACGAAGAATTTAAGGGCAGATGTTTGCGTGTCTTACGTATAGCAAATTCCACCTACAAACGCTATAACGACTATGCCTCACGAATATCCGCTGAAAACAGAATTGACGAAGTTCGTTCGGTTGTATCCGACCAATTCAACGGTATTTCTTCAATGCTAAGCGATTTGGCGCAAGATTTTGAAATGCAGGAAAGATTTGATAATTCTGCCGCTGAAAATGCCGCAGCAGCGCTCAAAAACCTCAACATTCACATTGACGAATGTAGTAGCAGAGTGGACAAATACGGCAGAATGACCATTGAACTGAAACTCAAAAAAACACCCGAACTTGTTATCAACAAGTCACAGGTGATGCGGTTGGTTTCAATAGTCTGTGAACGAGATTTTGATGTGCCTGTTATAAGCGAAGTTGGCGGTGAAATATTTATTGTACTGAATGAAAAAGCCGATATCTCCATCGACTTCGGTGCCGAACAGTTCTGCGCAGGAAATAACAATATGTGTGGTGACGCATATAAATGCTTTAACGATTCAAGAGGGCATTTCGTAATGATTTTAAGCGACGGTATGGGTACTGGCGGCAGAGCCGCAGTTGACGGCGCAATGGCATCGGGGCTGATGAGCCGACTTATAAAAGCAGGCTTCGGTTATAACTGTTCGCTTAAAATACTCAATTCCTCAATGCTATTCAAATCAACCGACGAATCTCTTGCAACGGTCGATATTGCAAGTGTTGACCTTTATACAGGCATCACCGAACTTTATAAAGCGGGCGCCGCACCAACAATAGTACGCCGTTCGGGTAAAACAGGAAAAGCCGAAAGCACTTCCCTACCCGCAGGAATTTTACGTGAAATCGGTTTTGACAAGGCAACCATAAAGTGCAAAATAGGCGATATTATCGTCCTTATGTCAGACGGGGCTACAAGCGAAGGCACTGACTGGATAAGGGCAGAAATTGAAGCGTGGCAAGTTGGTAGCGCTCAGGACTTAGCAGAGCATTTATGCGTATGCGCACGCCGAAGAAGAACAGAAAAGCGTGAAGACGATATTACAGTTTTATGCGCAATTTTAAATAAGGCGGTATAAAAGCAAAAAGCAGAGCGAATCGCTCTGCTTTTATCATCTTTTAGGATATTTTAATCCGTCTGGTAATTCCAAAATATAATCGGCAGACACTTTATAATATAAACAAAGTGTTTTTAATGCCGAAATTGGAATTTGCCGTTTTCCGCTTTCATACTGTTGGTATGTGTTTTGTCTGCAATTAATTACCTTTGCAATTTCTTCTTGTGTCAAATCACGGTCTTCTCGTAATTCTTTTAATCTCATTTTACCATTTTCCTAAATACTAAACTCATTATATACTTCTTTTGTTTCTAAATCTTTCCAGAGGAATGTATTGTCCTCTAACACCATATAACTATGAGCGCTGTTTTCCTTTGGAATAGACACCGAACCGCAGTTCATATAAACAAAATCGCCTTTATCCTCGCACTTTGGAACGTGGAAATGACCGTTTATAAGAATATCGCCTTTTGAAAGCGGTGGCAAAATTTCACTGTTATACTTATGCCCGTGAGTAGCATACATAAGTCTGTCACCAACCGGCACTACGCAGTAGTCAGCCAAGATAGGAAATTCGAGCACCATTTGGTCAACTTCGGTATCACAGTTACCTCTGACACACAAAATTTTATCCTTAATGACATTAAGCATTTCTATTATCTTTTTAGGGTTGTAATCTTTCGGCAAATCATTTCTCGGTCCGTGATACAAAATATCGCCTAAAATCAATATTTTATCTGCTTTTTCTTGTTCCATTGCTTTTAATAACAAATCACAGTAATAAACCGAACCGTGTATATCCGATGCGATTAAAAATTTCATTTTTCCTTACTCCTTTACAAGCACTTTTTCAATCTTTCCGAAAATCATTTTATGATAATCTTTATTTTCATACCATTTTAAAGGTTCATCATCTATAAAACATTCTTCTTTCAAGCAGTCGGCATACTGTTTCTTGCAAATAATAACAAGCCTTGCCTCGTCAAAATAAACCGTACCGTTATCAAAAATCGGCGTAAGACCTGTAAGTTCGGTCTTATTTACATCCCTACCCGATTTACTTCCACACACTTTGTGAATATCTTTATTATCGCCGTAAAAACTAAGAGCATAATAATCACAGTTATCTACAAATTCCATTGTGTATCTCTGAGGACGAATCATAGCGATTGCGGTATCATTACCCCACATTTCACCCATAAAACCCCAGGATGCAGTCATCATATTATATCCGTCTTTATCGCCTGCAGAAATTAGCATCCACTCGTCAGCGATAGATTTTATAATATTTTCCTTTATATCCTTAGCAGTAATTTCCTTAAACATATCAACACCTCGAAATCATTATATATTAATTTATATTTTATTTCAATGTTTTATATTTGAATTTTTTTATATATTGTGTTATTATTTAATTACAAAATTTTAGGAGAGTGTGTTATGCAAAAAAGTATATCTAAAAACATAATAAAATGGCTTGTTTCCATTGTGGTTATCGGCTTATTTTACTGGTTTTCGTTGCCGCCCATCAATGTTAAAAGCCGTGAATTTTGGAGTTTTTTAACAATCTCAATTATTATTTATATCGTTATAAACGCCTTTTCACAGGTTATTGAACTTATTAAAAGTGCAACTAACAGCGACACTAAAGTTTTGGGTGTGCCGAAAATCAATCTTAAATCTATTGGCAGACCAATTAAATTTGTGTTAATTTACATTGTTATTATTACTGTTTTGAGCGTTGTGGCATCTATTATTGGTGCTGAGATATTCAACGCTAAAAGATATAATCAGTTGATAACTGTTGAAGACGGAAACTTTTCACAAGATATCGCTGAAATCAGTCAGGACCAAATACCTGTGGTTGACCGAGACACCGCTTCCCGTCTTTCTCAAAGAAAACTCGGCGAAATGGCTGATTTGGTTTCACAGTTTGAAATTGAAGACTTGTATACCCAAATCAACTATAAAGGTAAACCTGTTCGTGTGACACCATTAATTTACGGCGATATTATAAAATGGTTTAACAACCAGTCAGAGGGCATCCCCGCTTATATTACTGTTGATATGGCAACACAGGACACCACCCTCGTTAGACTTGAAAACGGCATAAAATACTCCGAAAGCGAATACTTTATGCGTGACCTCAACCGTGCTTTGCGTTTCAAATACCCAACAAAGATTTTCGGCAATATTTCATTTGAAATCGACGAAAACGGCACACCTTATTGGGTTGCATCAACTGTTGGCTTTGAAATCGGATATTGGAGCGGTAGCGATATTAACGGCGCTGTTCTTATGAACGCTGTAACAGGCGAAAGTAAGTTCTATAAACCCTTAGAAATTCCAACTTGGGTTGACCAGGTATATGATTCTGACTTAGTATTAGAACAACTTAACTACAACGGAAAATACCGTTCAGGCTTCTTCAATTCAATCTTCGGTCAACGAGGTGTGTTGCAGACCACCGACGGTTATAACTACCTTGCAATAAGCGATGATGTTTATTTGTATACTGGTATGACTTCGGTTACAAGTGATGAATCAAACGTCGGTTTTGTTCTTACAAATCTTCGCACAAAAGCCACTAAATTCTATTCAATCCCAGGCGCCGAGGAATACTCTGCTATGAGTTCTGCCGAAGGTCAGGTGCAACACCTTAAATATTCTTCCACATTCCCCTTGCTCTTAAATGTTTCTAACAGACCAACCTATTTTATGTCATTAAAAGATAGCGCAGGACTTGTTAAAATGTATGCCTTTGTTGATGTTAATCAGTATCAGATTGTAGGTACAGGCAATACCGTAGAATCTGCAAGAGAAGACTATATTTCAAAACTCAAAAGCGAAAATGTTACCGAAGTTCCCGAAACAGAACCCACTGAAATTAACGGCGTTATTGAAAAAATAAATTCAGCCGTTGTTGAAGGAAACACCGTTTACTTTATAAAAATTAAAGACCAAGAACAAATTTTCACTGTGCCGATTTCAAAATCAGATGCACTCCCCTTTGCAACAGTCGGTCAGAAAGTAAAATTCAAACTAAACGGAAACACAATAACCTCTATTGAATTTGAATAAACTTAAATGGGTGAGCGTAATGCTCACCCATTTTCATTTAGTTTTCTATAAATTGCTATGATTTCTTCACGCAAATTTGCATTTTCGGGCAATTTCAGTTTGGGGTCTTGTTTAAGAAGTTTTTCAGACTGCCGTTTTGCAGTTATAAGAACCTTTTTATCTGCAAAAATATCTGCAATTCGCATTTGGGGTATTCCGTGTTGTCGGTTACCCAAAAAGTCACCCGGACCTCGAAGAATGAAATCTTTTTCTGAAATTTCAAATCCGTCTGAACTGTTTTTTATTATATCAAGCCGTTCCATAGTATCCTCGGAATCACTATCAGAAATTAAAATACAGTCAGATTTATATTCCCCTCTGCCAATTCTGCCACGCAGTTGATGAAGTTGTGAAAGACCGAAACGCTCAGCATTCTCAATCACCATTATTACCGCATTCGGAACATCAATTCCTACTTCAATAACTGTTGTGGAAATAAGCAACTGAATCTCGCCGTTTGCAAATTTTCGCATCACTTCTTCCTTATCTTTTGCTGACATTTTACCATGCAAAAGACCTAAAGAATAACCCCTAAATTCACCCGACGAAAGTTTTTTATAATATTCATTCGCAGAAGTTATACTGCTTTCATTTTCTTCAACCAACGGACATACAATATACCCTTGCCTGCCCTCACCGATAAACTTCTTTATATAATTATAAATTCTTGTGCGGTAGGAAGAATCAACACAATATGTATTGATTTTTTGTCTGCCCTTTGGATATTCGTCAATCACGCTTATATCAAGGTCACCGTAAAGAATGAACGCCAACGTTTGCGGAATAGGTGTTGCCGACATAACAAGCGTATGGGGATTATGACCTTTTTCACTCAGTTTTCCCCTCTGATTAACACCAAATCGATGTTGTTCATCAGTTATAACAAGTCCTAAATTCTGAAATTCAACATCATTTACAATAAGAGCGTGTGTGCCGATAATAACATCAATCTCACCGTTTTTAAGTTGAGATTTTACTGCATCTTTTTGCTTCTTTGTAAGAGAGCCGGTAAGCAAACCGCACTTAATACCGCTATTCTCAGTGATTTTTGAAAATGTATTAAAATGTTGTTCTGCTAAAATTTCAGTAGGCGCCATCAAAGCCGACTGAAAACCGTTTTCAGCACAGATACAACAAAGCGCCGCCGCAACCACAGTTTTACCGCTTCCTACATCTCCCTGAACAAGCCTGTTCATCGGTCTTCCTGTACACATATCGGTAATACATTCGTTAATAACTCTGATTTGCGCCCCAGTTAAAGAAAAAGGCAGACTTTGTTTAAACTTTTCAAAAGTGTTATGTTTTACCACGCAGCCACTAAGGGTGTGGGATTTTGATTTTATAACCGAAAGTGCCGTCTGCAAACAAAACAGTTCTTCAAAAACAAGTCTCTTTTTAGCAATTTCAAACGCTTCCTTTGTTTTTGGAAAATGAATATTATTTAGCGCATATTTTATATCGCAAAGATCGTTTTCCTGTCTTACATTTTCGGGCAAAACATCGGGCATTTCCACCGATAAAAGCGCCGTTTTAACAAGTTTTTGCAAAGCAGAAGACGGCATATTCTTACTTGCGGGATAAATCGGCTCAACACCGCAATATCCGCTTTCTTTAATGAGCGGTGAGGTCATCTGCCTTAAAATATAACTGCCGTCAAGTTTGCCGTAAAAAAGATACTCACAACCCACATTCAGTCTCTTTGCCAAAAACTTCTGATTAAAAAGGCTTACCGAAAACTTACCGCTTTGGTCTTCACACAAAAAGTTATAAATTGTAAGTCCTGAACGTACTTCTTTTTCTTCAATAGGGGTTATAATCCTTGCTTTCAAACACACATTTTCAAAAAAAGGTGCGTTACCAACAGGGGTTATATTAGTCCAATCCAAATATTTTCTTGGAAAAAAACGCAAAAGGGCACCGACAGTGTCGATACCCTTAGATTTTAAAATTTCAGCTCTTTTTGCACCAACACCCTTTAAATATTGAATATCAGTGTTAGCTGTCATTTTTAACACTCCTTACTCTACAGAGAGGATATAGTAATAAATAGGCTGTCCGCCGTTGATAACGGTGATTTCGGTCTTAGCGCCGAACTTTGCCTGAATTTGCTCCTCAATAGCGGCCGCCTGTTCTTCGGTGACATCTTCGCCATAAATAACAGTTATAAACTCACTATCGGGTTTAACCATCTTTTTGAGAAGTTTCAAAACTGTTTTCTCAAGGTCTGTATCAACAAAGGTAACCTTGCCGCCCAAAAGTGCCATAAGTTCGCCCTGTTTAATTTTAAATCCGTCAAAATCAGCGTCTCTTGCGGCGAATGTTACCTGACCTGTTGTGATACGCTCGGTAGCATTCTGCATCTCAATAGCATTTGCATTATCGTCAGCATCAGGGTCAAACGAAAGCATTGCAGTAATACCTTGAGGAATAGTTCTTGTATGGATAACAATAACCTTTCTTGTGCTAATCGGTATTGCCTGTTCTGCCGCCATAATAATATTTTTATTGTTAGGAAGCACGAAAACAGTTTCAGCAGGTGTAGCCTCAATAGCCTTCAAAATATCGTCAGTACTCGGGTTCATAGTCTGTCCGCCCGAAACTATCGTATCAACACCTAAATCACGGAAAAGTTCTGCCAAACCGTCACCCGCACAAACCGATACAAAACCAACAGGTTTTGTTGGCTCAACCGGGATAAAGGTTTCTGTGCGGTCTGCACTCTTAGCGGGTTTTTTCTTAGCCTCGCTTGCTTCGTGTTTTGCTCTTTCGTGTTGGTCACGCATATTCTCAATCTTCAAATGAACAAGCGAACCGAATGTCAAAGCATTTTCGATAGCATTACCCGGATGGTCGGTATGAACGTGAACCTTAATAATCTCATCATCATCAACCACAACCACGCAGTCACCTATTGTTTCAAGATACATACGAAGTTCGTTAGGCTCTTTTTCACAACTCTCTGCACGGTTTACGATAAATTCCGTACAATAGGTAAAGGTGATTTCAGTTTCAAACTCACCAGCCGCATTAACTGAAGATTCCTCCTCAGGTTCGTCGGAATTAACAACATTTGACTTAATCATAATGCCGTCTTTCATAACCGAAAGCATACCCTCAAGAATAAGCACGAAACCTCGTCCGCCGGCATCAACCACGCCTGCTTTTTTAAGCACGGGCAATAATTCAGGGGTTTCATCAAGCGCTTTTTTTGCACCCTCGATAGCATATTCAAAAATTTCTAACTCATTTTTGCCGTCTTGCAAACCTTGTTGAGCATACTCGCTTGCAACACGGGCAACCGTTAAAATTGTTCCCTCAGTGGGTTTCATAACAGCCTTATATGCCGCCTCAACACCAAAAACAAAAGCATTTGTTATATTTTCGGGTGTCAAGGTTTCATCATCGCCTATTCCCTTTGCAAAACCACGGAAAAGCAATGATGTTATAACACCTGAGTTTCCTCTCGCGCCACGCAACAAAGCAGAAGCATTAACAGATGCCACTTTACCTGCAGTAGCACCGCTTAACTTTTCAAGTTCGCGGGCAGAATTAGAAAGCGTCATAGACATATTTGTACCCGTGTCACCATCAGGAACAGGGAAAATATTAAGGTCATCAACCGCTTTGCGATGGTTGCTTAAATTATTTGCCGCAGAAATCATCGCATCGCGTAAAATATCGCCGTTTATCAACATTCTTACACTCCTTAAAAAAGTAAAAAACTACTCTTTAATACCGTCAATCTTAACAGTCACCTTATCAACTTCGATGCCTGTGGCTTGTTTTACAACATACTTAACCTTTTCGGTAATGCTTGATGCAATAGCATTTATATTCATACCGTAGGTTACAATTATATGGAGAACAACCGAAATAGAATCGGTATTACCAATTACTTTTATTCCTGTATCAAACTGTTCGGATTTTGAAAGTTTTTTGAAAAGCATCTGCTTGCTGTTATTTGGAACCATTCCAACAACACCAAAACAAGAAGTTACCTCATTACCGATAAGTTTTGAAAGATATGCTTCACTGATATCTATTCTACCCAATCTGGTTTCATAAGCAATCATAAAAATATCCTCCTGTTAATTTTTGAAATTATATGATTCAATCGAAAAGTAAATATCACTTGCCGACGAATTTTTAACATTTTTTATATTATCGTTACAAATAAGTACACCCGTTCTGTAACACAGCGGAATAACAGGCATATCAGTCTGTAAAGAAGTCACCACATCGTTAATGGAATTTTCACCCTTATAAAAACCTTTTAAAATATCAGAACATCCGATATCTTTTTTCTTTTCGTCTTTTTCTTCTTTATCTTCTTTTTTATCATCTTTGACTTCTTTAATTCCGAATGCCGCAGAGCCATCAGGCAAAACAAGGCTTGAAATATCCATATTTTCTGTTATTTTAACTTCACCCAAATATAATTCAAAATTGCCTTTTTTAAGCCTGTTTTTATATTCTTTGAAAGAAACAGGAACCACAGTTATTCCTATTCCGTATTCTTTAAGTTGGGTTTTTATAAGTTTGGCTGCGGAAACACGCATTGCATTTTCTTCATTCACAAGTAAACTAAACTTAAGCGCGCCGCCTGTTTTTCTGCGATAGCCGTCCTTATCTAATCCATTATACCCTATTTTCTCCAAATTCTCAATAGTTATTTGTGAATTTGCAGTAGTTTGTATATTTTGCAATGATTTTACATTCTGCCAGACGGGTGAGAAAAATCCCGTAGCCGCCAAAGCATTATTATAATAAACCTCTTTGCAAATTTTTTCACGGTTAAGACCTGCTGAAATTGCCTGTCTTATCTCACGCACCGCCAAAACTTTATTATTATGATTAACACCGATATAAATTAAATTGTTTAGGTTTATATCAATTTTCTGTCCGCTCATTCTAAGAATCTTACCATCGGCAATATTGCTGTAATACATATCTGTAGCACCGATTTCCACATAATGTGAAATCGATTCACCGTCGGGAGCATTTATAAGACGGATTTCCTTGATACTACCCTTTTTTCCATAGTAATTCTTATTCTGAACAAGTAAGGTTTTTTCCTTATTCAATTTATATCTGCCAGCCCCGACAGGCGGAAATTTAACACTGTCAGAATCTGCAATGTCATCGCTCCCCTCTTTAAAAATCGGGAAATCAAGAACATTCACAAAATAAGGGTCTTTTTTATTTATATTAAAAACAACCGTTTTACTGTCATTCGCTTTAACAGATTCCACTTCGTAAAGTTTTGTGGAATAACTTGTTTTTGAAGCCTTTGCCTTTTTATATGAATAAACAACATCATCAGCAGTAATTTTAGTACCGTCTGAGAAGTTCACATCTTTTAAGGTTACGGTACATTGTTTGCCCTTTAACTTAACCGTTTCTGCTAAAGCATATACCACATTAAACTCATTATCAAGTTTTACAAGCGGTTCATACAAAAGTCTGCACAGTTGACGGTTAGTCTCAGTCTTTGCGTCGTAAGGATTGAAAGTATCTGCCGAAGAACAAAGCAAAGTTATATAATTTTTAGTATTTTTATCGGTTTCAGTTTTAATTATTTCAGATGAGGTTTGTTGATTTTCTCCACAGCCTGCAAATGAAAGAATTAAAACAAAAACCAAAAGAAAAGAAATAATTTTTTTCATTTTTACCTTCACTTTATATTGATTCTTTTAATAGCAACAGTTTTTCCTGTTTTATCATCAATTTCAAATATACAACCGTTAAGCATACACTTACCATCTGCCAACATAAATTTTGACATATCATTATCTTTAAGTCGGTTAATAATAATTTCCTTTTTAACACCTAACACAGAATCAATAGGACCTGTCATACCCAAATCGGTAATATATCCCGTCCCGTTTTCAAGAATTTGCTCGTCGGCGGTCTGAATATGAGTATGTGTACCGAAAAAGGCTGAAACTTTGCCGTCAAGATAGAATCCCAAGGCACGCTTTTCACTTGTAGCCTCAGCGTGGAAATCAACGATAATAATTTTCGCACCGTCAATTTTTGCCTTTTCTATGAGTTTATCAGCGCATTCAAAAGGACACTCGGCAGATAGTTTTTCAAGATAAATCCTACCGCTTAAATTTATTACCGCAACCTGTGTTTTACCAAAATCAACCAAGCAGTAACCTTTACCGCTTTTATCATCCCCTAAATTATGAGGACGCAAGACAAAATCATTCTGGTCCAAATAATCTAATACTTCGCTTCTGCGCAACGAATGGTTACCGCCTGTCAAAACATCAGCGCCGATATTAAATAAATAATCCGCACTCTCAGGTGTAATACCGTTTCCGTCGGCCGAGTTTTCGGCATTTATTATCACCATATCAATATTGTTATGTTTTTTTATGGTTGATAAATTGTTTTTTATAAATTCACAGCCAATAGAACCGCAAACATCACCTATCGCTAAAATCCTCATTTAAAATCTCCAAAACATATATAAATGATTATACCACATAAGGAGCATTAACACAACAATAAAGTTTAAAGCAAATCACCAAAAAATTTAAGCAGTTTTTCAAAATTTCCGTTAGGAAATGCCGATATATCGGTTTCGGTTTTATTAATCAAGTTATCTGTCAGCAAAAACACTTTCATACCCAATTCTTTTGCCACCATATCGTCACCAACATCGTTGCCGACCATAACACATTCCTGCGGTTCTAAACCTAAACGATTTAAAATTTCGGTATAATATTTAGGGTTTGGTTTGCTATAACCGATATTTTCATAAGTGGTATAAAATTCAAAATCCTGAGGTTCGAGACCTGCCCATCTGATTCTGCTTTCGGTGGCAATAGCAGGAAAAATCGGATTAGTTGCAAGCACAACACGGATACCTTTTTCCTTTAGTTTATGTATCAAATTATAAGAATTTTCGTTTCGTCCGCAAACCTCTTTGACATTCTGAAATTCTTTTTTATAAAACTCTTCGAAATGCGGTTGGTCGTTAAGCGATTTTTCTCCGTAAACTTTACTAAAAAAATCCCAAAAGACTTCTTCATTAGTCTTTTTGCCGTCATTATTTATCATAGCATCTGTTCCGCCCCAGATAACCTTTATAAGTTGCCCCGGTTCGTATCCGAGCGGTGCCAACTTTGCCGAAAGGCCTTTAAAATATGCTTTAACAAAAATATCTTGGTCCATTGGAAGCAATGTCCCGTCTAAATCAAACAATACTGCCTTTATGGGCATTTTAACACATCCTTAATAATTCAACTAACCATATAAGTATATCCTAAAGTTGTTGAAATGTCAACAACTTTAGGATGAAAAAAGACACCGCTAAAAGCGGTGTCTTTTGTGTTTCTATTAAATTAGATTTCAGCGAAATATTTAATAGTACGAACCATCTGGCTTGTGTAGCTGTTTTCATTGTCATACCAAGAAACAACCTGTACCTGATAAGTATCGTCATCAATCTTAGTAACCATTGTCTGAGTTGCATCAAACAAAGAACCATAAGTGATACCGATAATATCAGAAGAAACGAGTTCTTCTTCAGTGTAACCGAAAGAAGCACTTGATGCAGCCTTCATAGCAGCGTTGATACCTTCTTTAGTAACATCTTTGCCCTTAACAACAGCAACAAGGATAGTTGTAGAACCTGTCGGAACAGGAACACGCTGAGCAGAACCGATAAGTTTGCCGTTGAGTTCAGGAATTACAAGACCGATAGCCTTAGCAGCACCTGTTGAGTTAGGAACGATATTGCAAGCAGCAGCACGTGCACGGCGAAGGTCACCCTTTCTGTGAGGACCGTCAAGTACCATCTGATCGCCTGTCCAAGCGTGAACAGTTGTCATAATACCGCTCTGGATGGGAGCATACTTATTAAGAGTATCAGCCATAGGAGCCAAGCAGTTTGTTGTGCAAGATGCAGCAGAAATGATTTTATCGTCAGCAGTAAGAGTATTTTCATTTACGCTGTATACGATAGTGGGAAGGTCATTACCTGCAGGAGCAGAAATAACAACTTTCTTAGCACCGGCATCGATGTGAGCCTGTGACTTTTCTTTTGAGCAATAGAAACCTGTGCATTCGAGAACTACGTCTACACCGATTTCACCCCAAGGAAGGTCCTTAGCGTCTTTTTCAGCATAAATTTTAATTGTTTTGCCGTCAACTGTAATGCTGTCTTCGCCTGCAACTACTGTGTCAGCAAGAGCATATCTGCCCTGTGCAGAGTCATACTTGAGCAAGTGAGCAAGCATTTTAGGACTTGTAAGGTCGTTAATAGCAACAACCTCATAACCTTCAGCGCCGAACATCTGGCGGAAAGCGAGACGACCGATACGGCCGAAACCATTAATAGCAACTTTTACCATTGGAATTTACCTCCTAAATTTTTTACCATATTATTTTACCCCATTTTACTTCTGATTTCAAGTGCTTTGTTTAATATTTAACAATTTTTTTAATTTTTATATATTTTGGCATAATAAAACTATACCTAAGGGGGCGTTTATTTGATAGTTTTGCCAAATTGTATGACTCGTTATACAGCGGCTTTAAGAATTTACATTTCACTTCAGATTTTAAAATACGGTTTAAATGCAAAACATCTTGAAAAATTAAGAAAAATTTATACCGCCGAAGCCTTTTTGAGCAGCGAAACCACCCAAAGCGTAAATATCAATAAATTTGTTTTCAACTTATTGGAATCAGTATCGGCAATAAAACCCGATTTTAAATACACCTTCAAATCTGCAGGAAATTTTCTTATAAATAAAAATCTATTAACGGTTTTGCTTCTCAATCTCAGTCGACGAAAAAACTTTATTGAAGTTGAAAGTGCAAATAATTATATAACTCTCAAAGTTATAGGCAAAACTAAAAAAAGCCTTTCGACCGTCAAAGCAATGAAAGGCTTCTGTTTATATGAAATCAAGAGTAATAAAACACTTATCGTACTTCCCGCACAAAAAACTTCGCAAAAATCAGTATCGATTGAAAGCGAATGGCAAAATCTTTTTGACAGTTTTTCGGCTTTAAATATCTTTTTTACAAGGATTTTATAACCTGTTCTGCCACACGCATACCGTCAACTGCGGCAGACATAATTCCGCCCGCATACCCTGCCCCCTCGCCTGCAGGATAAAGTCCTTTAAGGCTAACGCTTTGATAATCCTCATCCCTTAAAATGCGCACGGGCGACGAACTTCGGGTTTCAGGTGCCGTAAGCACTGCCGATTCATCGGCAAACCCCTTTATCTTATTATCAAAAACTTTTATACCTTCTTTAAGACTTTCAGTAACAAATTTAGGGAAAATTTCACTAAACTCTGCAAAATCATATTTTGGTTTTACAGTCGGCTTAACCTTACCTAATTTAAACTCTTTACCAAAAACAAACTGACCTACTGTTGTAATGGGCACACTTCCCTTTAAAACTTCGTAAGCCTTTTGTTCTATTTTTCTTTGAAATTCACAGCCTGCCAAAACATCATCTGACGGAAAGTCAGACGGCTCAATCCCAACAAGCAAAGCGCTATTAGCATTATTTCCGTCACGGCGAGAATAACTCATTCCGTTTACTGTAACCGTATTTTCCTCGCTTGTGGAATTGATAACCTCACCGCCGGGACACATACAAAAAGTATAAACTCCTCTGCCGTTTTCCAAATGAGTTGCAAGTTTATAGTCGGCGGCAGATAACTTGGGATGATTATAAAATTCACCGTAAAGTGCTTTGTTTATGTCTTGCTGTAGATGCTCAATTCTAACACCCACCGAAAAAGGCTTTTGCTGTAACGCAATATTCTGCTCTTTAAGAAGTAAAAAAACATCCCTTGCAGAATGGCCTGTAGCCAAAATAACCTTGTTACATAAGATTTCTTCACTCGACGCAACAAGCGATTTTACCTCGCCTTCTGCTATGTTGATTTTTTCAAGTTTAGTATTAAAAAACACCTTACCGCCAAGCGAAATAATTTCTTTACGAATGTTTTTAACGATATCAACCAAAATATCTGTGCCAATATGCGGTTTAGCCTCAATTAATATTTTTTCATCAGCACCGAAACGGACAAATTCCTCCAAAACAGTTCTTGAGCGGATATCTTTTATGCCAGTATTGAGTTTGCCGTCAGAAAAAGTTCCTGCACCGCCCTCACCAAACTGGACATTAGAGTTTTCATTCAGTTTTCCGCCGTTTAAAAAATGCTCAATATCCTTTATCCTTGTGTCAACATCCGCTCCCCGTTCAATAACAACGGGATTTAAACCTGCACGGGCAAGCGTTAAAGCGCAAAACATTCCGCAAGGACCAAACCCCACCACAACGGGCGGATTTTGAGGTCCGTTTTCACACTTTTGCCAAACATATTCCTTTTTGACAAACACCTGTGCATTCTTATTTTTCTTCAAGACGGCTTGTTCATTTTTCGTTTCAACCAAAACAGAACAACAAAAATGAACATCATTCTTCCGTCTTGCATCAACCGACTTTCGATAAAGTCGAACCGATTCCGCTTTAAAACCAAATTTATTTTCAATAATATTTTTCAAATCTGAAAAATCAGTATCAAGCGATAAATTTATATTATTTATTATAATCATTTTTTTCACCGATTATAGAATCCACCGCACACATAGCACTACTCCACGCCCACTGTAAATTAAAGCCTCCGCAATCGCCGTCGATATCCAAAATCTCGCCTATTGCATACAGATTTTTATATTCTTTACTTTCCATTGTTTTATCTGAAAACTGGGTTGTGTCAAGCCCGCCTGCCGTAACCTGTGAATTGGCAAAACCCGTTGTTCCCGTAACAGAAAACTCAAAATTCTTAATTACATTTACAATTTTTTTGATTTTGGTGTTATCCAAAGTTTCTGCCTTTTCACTTAATTTACAACCAACCGACTTTAAAATAACCTGCCCGAGTCTTTTATTAAGCATTCCCGTAAAAAATTCTTCAAGCGGTCTTTGAGACATTAACTTAACTCTTGAAACAATGCTTTCAAAAAGTTTCTCAAAAGAAATCTCAGGCATAATATCGAGACTCACAAGCATATCTTCTTTTAGCCTTGAAACCTGACGTGAAATCTGCATTATAGGAGGACCCGAAAGCCCGTAATCACAAAATAGAACTTCTCCGTACTCTTTGCGTATTTCATTTTGCGCAGTTTTTAGTGTTGCAACAGCATCAACCTTAATGCCTTTCAACTGTTTTGTAATATCGTTTACTGTTTTAATTTGAACTATTGCAGGGGTGGTTTTAACAGTTTTGAAACCTGCCTTTTGCAAAAGCAACAGCATATTTCCATCGCAACCACATTTTTCACCGCCCGAATATAGACCTGTGGCAATAATGACATTTTTAGCCACAAAACTCAATTTATCCGACCAAACCTTATAATTATTATAAAGAATCTGAATATTAGTTACCTTAGTATCGGTATGAGTTATAACACCTAATTCTTCTGCCGCAAAACGAAGACAGTCCACAACAGAGCCTGCCTGCAATGATGCAGGAAATGCCTTATCACCTTCGAAAACAAAAGGTACACCTATACTTTCAAAAAAGTTTTGTGTAACATCAAGATTATATTTTTTCAGAGCATAATCACTAAACCCTGCGTTATTGCCGTGATAACGAAAGGCTTCAATATTTTTATTTGTTATGTTGCATCTACCGTTTCCTGTGAGTGCCAACTTTTTGCCAACACGAGGCAAGCCCTCCAAAATCCTTACCGATAAATTGGGGGATTTTTGTTTTAAATATACTGCAGCGCAAAGTCCTGCCGCACCGCCGCCGATAATAATTACATCTGTTGTCATAATTCAAATTCTTTCTTCTTTTTTAAACATTTTAACACAAATAGGTATTTTTTTCAATCAACAAAAAATCCCGACTGTAAAGTCGGGATAATATTCATAAATTATTTAGCAAGCAAGAGCATTACCTGTGTGAGCAGAAATATCACTGTAAAGAATATTAAAGCCAAAATGCGATTCATTATTTACAAAGAAAAGGGTTGTTGCTCTTTCAGATTCATAAGTGCCGTCGTCAAGAGAAATTTCCACATCAGTAATAACAGTGTAACTTCCGTCAAGATTTTCATTTATTGAAACTATTTTATGCTCATAAAGAGAATACCCACGAGGAAGAATATATAAGAAACCGTCTTTTTGAGTTAATTCTTCACTCAAGTTTTCATAGTTCAAATTTTGAATTCCATACATATTAAAGATATAATCATCAACATATTGCTTTTGAACATAAGAATCTTCAGCCAAACCTAAAAGCGCCAAAAGCGAATTATTAACCAAACTTTCATCATCAGAAAAATCATCATTATAAACAAAATTATGATTAAGCATATTCAAAAAGCGGGTTTCGAGCGCTTTATTTTCAACCAAAGTATTATTTGCAACGGTTAAAACTTCGGTTTTTTTCGGTTCAATCTCTTGTTCGGCAAAGGTTACAGGACGGGCATTAACCAAACAGAGCATAACAACGCAAAGTAACAGTGAAACTGCAACTAAAAACTTATTACGCATAATACCGCCTCCCATAATCTTTGTCTTATAGATACATTATATACAAGTTTGAACTTAAATACCAAAAACAATTCAGTTACAAATAGTATCATTACTGTAATTATTTAAGTGGTTTTTTATATCCAAAAATGACAAATTGTAATTTTTAAAATCATATTTTTTCTATTTGCATAAATCTTTTTCTACTATTTACAACAAAATGCCTAATTTTATAACATTTAGATAATTTTATTTTTAAGTTTTGAAAAATTTTGTTTGTATTTACCAAACAAATGTGATATAATGTATTACATAAAGTTATTCACTAAAGGAGTGCATCAAATTGAAACAATATCCACAAGAAAAAATCCGCAATGTTGCCCTTTTAGGACACGGCGGCTCAGGTAAAACCACATTGGCTGACGCTATTCTTTTTTACGGCAAAGCAACCGAACGCATAGGCAAGATTAGTGACAGTACTACAGTTATGGACTTTGATGCAGAAGAGAAAAAACGCAAAACTTCAATCTCAACTTCTGTTTACGCCCTCGAAATCGGGGACAGTAAACTTAACCTGATAGACGCCCCCGGTCTCTTTGATTTTGCAGGCGGAATTTATGAAGCATTAACCGCAGCCGACAGTGCAATTATCGCCGTTTCAGGTAAATCAGGTCTGACAGTAGGCGCAAAACAAGCCTTTGATAAGGCTCGTGCTTTAAAGAAAAGTGTTGCTTTCTTTGTTGGTAAACTCGATTCTTCACACGCTCATTTTTACAGAGTTTTGTCTGCATTGGCAGGTCAGTACGGTGCTATCATTTGTCCGATAGTTGTTCCGTATATCGAAGGTGAAGAAGTTAAATGTTACATAAACTTAATTGAAAATAAGGCCTATTCTTGCAACTCACTTGAAATAAAAGAAATGAGACTTCCCGTCAGCGAAGAAATTGACAATATGAGAAGTATGCTCTTAGAGGCAATAGCAACAACTGATGAAGCGCTTATGGAAAAATATTTTGCAGGCGAAGAATTTACTATCGAAGAAATGCTGACAGGTCTTGCAATCGGTGTTAAAAATGGTGATATCTGCCCTGTATACAGCGGTGTTCAGCAAAAAGGCGATGCCGTACCGATTATGGTAGATAACCTCTTGCAAATTTTCCCGACTGCCGCCGACTCTACTTGCAATAATGCTGACGGCGAACCTGCTTTATGTATATTTAAAACAATCGCCGACCCGTTTGTTGGCAAACTTTCCTATTTCAAAGTGCTTTCGGGCGTAGTTAAGAATGATATGCGTCTTATAAACAACCGCACCAAAGCCGAAGAAAGACTTACTAAAGTTATGTGGCTTAAAGCAGGAAAACAGGAAGATGCCTCTGAAATCTGTGCGGGCGATATCGGTGCTGTTGCAAAACTCGGTAATGTTTTAACAGGCGATACCCTTTCACAAAAAGGTGAAATCGCTATTTCGAAAATTGACTTCCCCAACCCCAACCTATCTGTTGCAGTTTACCCAAAAGCCAAGGGCGACGAAGAAAAAATTGCTCAGGCATTCAGCCGTATGGCAGAGGAAGACCCAACAATTAAAATTTATAATGATAAAGAAACCCATGAACTTATACTTTCGGCTTTAGGTGAACAGCATATTGATGTTATTGTTTCCCGCCTCAAGAGTAAATTTGGCGCTGAAGTTGAATTGAAGCAACCCAAAATTGCTTACAGAGAAACCATTCGCAAGCCTGTTAAAGTTCAGGGCAGACATAAGAAACAGTCAGGCGGTCACGGTCAGTTTGGCGATGTGTGGATTAAGTTTGAGCCTAACGACTCAGAAGAATTGGTATTCTGTGAAGAAGTATTCGGCGGTGCAGTACCCAAAAACTTCTTCCCTGCCGTTGAAAAAGGTCTTCGTGAATCTTCACAAAAAGGTGTGCTTGCAGGCTATCCGATGGTTGGTCTTAAAGCCACACTTTATGACGGTTCGTACCACCCTGTTGATTCTTCGGAAATGTCCTTTAAAATGGCGGCATCCATTGCTTATAAAGACGGTATTCCGCAAGCATCCCCTGTGCTATTAGAACCAATCGGCACTTTGAAAGTTTTAGTGCCTGATGATATGCTCGGCGATGTTATCGGTGATATCAATAAACGCCGTGGAAGAATTATCGGTATGAATCCTGCCGAGAATAAAATGCAAGAAATCATCGGTGAAGTGCCGATTGCTGAAATGTCAGACTTCTCAACTGCAATGCGTTCTATAACACAAGGAACCGCAACCTTTACTTTAGAAACTGCAAGATATGAAGAAGTCCCCTCACAAATAGCGCAAAAAATTATTGAAAGCGCAAAATAATAATACTATAAAAGCCTGTTCGGAATAACCGAACAGGCTTTCTTTTTTAAATTTGTTCTGCAATATCGTAAATCAATCTCTCGGTCTTTTCCCAACCTAAGCATGGGTCTGTAATAGATTTTCCAAAACAATGCTCGTCTGCCTTGCAAGCACCGTCTTCAATATAACTTTCTATCATAAGGCCTTTAACAAGTTTTTTAATATCTTCATTCTGGTTACGGCTTGTAATAACCTCTTTTGCAATTCGTATCTGCTCTAAATATTTTTTGCCGGAATTTGCGTGATTAGTATCAACAATAGCCGATGGATTCTGAAATCCCGCTTCCATATAGAGCAAATTAAGTTTCAATAATTCTTCATAATGATAATTGGAAACACACTTTCCTGCAAAATCAAGATAACCCCTCAAAATTGCGTGAGCGCAAGGGTTACCCTTACTTTGCACTTCCCAACCTCTATATAAAAATGTGTGTCCTGTTTGAGCGGCTTTAATTGAGTTCATCATAACAGTAAGGTCGCCGCTTGTGGGATTTTTCATACCAACGGGAACATCCAGTCCGCTTGCGGTAAGGCGGTGTTGCTGATTTTCAACCGAGCGAGCGCCCACAGCAACATAGGCTATTAAATCTGACAAATAACGGTGGTTTTCAGGATAAAGCATTTCGTCTGCACAGGCAAAATCATAATCCCTCAAAGCACTTAAATGCAAATCTCTTATAGCAACAATACCTTTGAGCATATCAGGTGAATTTTCAGGGTCGGGCTGGTGCAACATTCCTTTATATCCCTCACCCGTTGTTCTCGGTTTATTGGTATAAATTCGGGGTATGATTAAAATTTTATCCTTTACTTTATCTTCAACTAATCTCAAACGGGAAATATATTCAAGCACAGGCTCTTTATGGTCAGCAGAACAAGGACCGATAACCAAAATAAATTTACTTGATTTTCCTGTGAAAATATCCTCAATTTCCTTTTGTCTTTTTTCTCTTACGAGTTGCATTTTTTCAGTTACGGGATACTCAGCCTTTATATCCTTTGGTATCGGTAACTTACGGTTAAACTGCATATTCATATTATTCACGCTTTCTTATTAAATTCACGGCGGCGGCTTGTAGATAAGCGCATCATTTCCCGCATTCCCTCGCGGTCGTCGGTTTTTATTTTTTTATATAACAGGTCAAAAGATTCTTTAAACTTTTCCATCTCACAAAGCAAATCTTCTTTATTGCTTAAAAACAGTTCACTCCACATTTCATCGTTAATTGCGGCAATTCGAGTTAAATCTCTGAAAGAGTCACCTGTATACGCCTCAAACCCCGGTGTATTATTACAACACATAAGCGAAACCGCTATACAGTGGGTTAACTGTGATAAAAATGCTATCATTTTATCGTGTTCTTCAACAGAAAGAACAGCCACTTGTTTAAAGCCCAATATTTCGCCCAGATTCAAACAGAGTTCTATTGCTTCTTTGGTGTTCTTTTCGGTGGGAACAACAATATAGTTAGCGCCTTTAAAAATAGCATCATCGCTATTTTCAACTCCCGAAACTTCCTTACCTGCCATTGGGTGTGCGGCAATAAACTCAACATCCTGCCTTAAAATACTTTGTATTTCACCAACAATACATCCTTTAACACCTGTAACATCGGTTAAAATTGCACCACTTTTAAAATATTGTTGATTATTTTTTATCCAATCAATAAAAACGTGTGGATAAAGTGCAAAAATCACCAAATCAGCCTTGCCAATAATTTGGGGCTCAATTTCAATAGTGCCATAATCGATAATATTATTTTTGAGAGCATAATCTACAGAAGACTGTTCCTTTGTTATAGCGTTAACTTCAAACCCTAATTTTTTAAGACCTTTGGCATAACTGCCTCCTAAAAGACCTAAACCAACAATTAAAATATTTACTTTTTTAATTAACTTCATTTACATCAATACCTATACTGCGAATTTTTTGAAAAAAGTCGGGATAACTTTTATCTACCGCCTCGGCATCATTTATAGTACCGCCTGTGATACTGCAAAGAATTGAGAGCGACATTACAATTCGGTGGTCATTATAACCGCATAAAATTTCCTTTGGCTTTTTTAAACCGCTATTAAAAATATCAACCGAATTTTCCTCAACCAAAACCTCTATACCGAACTTTTTAAGTTCAGTTTTCATAGCATTTGCACGGTCGCTTTCTTTAATAACAAGTCGTCGTGTGCCGGTAAAACGAGCGCCACCCATAACTGCAGATAAAGCAAAGCAAATAGGCGCTAAATCAGGACAATCAGATAAATCAAACACCTTTTGCCCGTTTTTCAATCCGTCAAAAATCGTTTTATAAACCCTGTCACCCTGTAAAGTATCACTCTTTAACCCATTAACCTGAACATTACCACCAATATAATTAAAAGCATCTAAAAAAGCAGCATTTGAACAGTCACCCTCAACAGTATAATGGGTACTTTCAAACTTTTGATTACCGCTAACAATAAAAACATTATCACATACCGAAACTTTTATACCGAAATCTTCTAATGCTTTAAGTGTTAAATCAACATAAGATTTACTTTCAAAATCTCCTGTTACGGTAATTTTGCTTTCCCCCGAAATCAATGGAAATAAAAACATAAGCCCTGTAATAAACTGACTTGAAATATTTCCCTCAATCTCGAAATCTCTTTGTTTTAAATTTCCCTTTACTACAATAAAATTCGAACTTTTTTCAAATAAAATAACGTTATTTTCCAAAATTCTTTCATAAACGCTCAACGGACGCTCAAACAGTCTTGGTTCACCTTTCAAGGTGATTGTCTTACCTGATGCCATACAAATCGGCAATAAAAAGCGTAATGTACTTCCGCTTTCATTACAATAAAGGGTTACATTATCAGGAATTTTTGAGATGTCAAGTCCGCCTATTGTTACAGTATCTTTATCAATAACAATCTCGGCGCCGAGACTTTTAAGACAGTCTATTGTTGCAATGATATCTTTCGAAAAAGCAACATTTTTTATAACACTTTTTTGCGAAAATGCACCGCAAATAAGAGCCCTATGTGCCATACTTTTTGAAGGCGGTGAAAAAACAGCGCCGAATGCTTTTGACGGATTAATAGTTACATTCATTCAATTTCACCTAAAAGAAGGTCAATAGCCTTCAAATATCCGCTTAACCCCTCGCCCGAAACGGTTGCAAAGCAGTAATTTCTGACGAAACTTATCTGTCTGAAATCTTCACGCTTAGAAACATCCGAAATATGCACCTCAACCGCAGGGATACCAACCGCCTTTAAAGCATCAAGTAAAGCAACGCTTGTGTGTGTATATGCGGCGGGGTTTATCACTATTCCGTCTGTGTTGCCGTAAGCAGATTGAATTTTATCAACCAAATCACCCTCATGATTGGATTGATATATTTCAACCTCAATTCCAAGTTCATAAGCATAATTAGAAATCATATCACACAAATCATCATAGGTGTCTTCGCCGTAAACCTGAGGTTCACGAATTCCCAACATATTAAGGTTTGGTCCGTTAAGCACTAAAATTTTCATTTTAATAAATCTCCCTTGATGCTATTTACCGCATCACTTACAGTTGTATTTGAAATTATATGTTTATCACAACTCTTGCAATAAATCTGATAGCGTTCATTATATCTTTGCTGTAACATATCTTTATTTGATGATAGCGGACGGTCAAAGGTCGCCTCAATTTGACTGAGCGGACGGTCTAAAAAGTAAATTCTTCCGTTTTTCTTGAGATGTTCTATATTTTCCTCACGTAAAACTGCTCCTCCACCTGTTGCAATAACTGCACCTTGCAAAGCCGAAACTTCTTTTATAACTTTACTTTCCAAGTCACGAAAACCGTCTTCACCGACTTTTGCAAAAATATCCGTAATCTCACTGCCCGATAGTTTTACAATTTCACTATCGGTATCGACAAAATTTAATTTTAATTCCTCTGCCAAAGCCTTGCCGACTGTACTTTTTCCGCTACCCGGCATACCAATTAAAACAATATTTTGTTTTAAAAGTAAAATATCATTATATATTTCATCAATTTTGTTTATACCAATTTTAGTATCCGTAAACTTTTCTGCTGCAAAAACCGCTTGCGCTACCAACATAAAAAGTCCGCCGGCAGCAGTAATGCCACGCTTTTTAGCAGCACATACAAGTTTTGAACGCAAAGGATTATATACCGCATCCACAACACCCGATAATTTCGGGAAAGCATTAATATCTATGGCTGATTCATAGATACTCGGATACATACCGCATGGCGTTGTATTTATTATAACTTCGGCATCGGTATGAAATTCCAACGCATCTTTATATGTAATACAACCTCCGGTTTGCGTTCGGGACAGTCTGTAAACTTCTCTGCATTCTAAGGCTTTAGCCACCGCCATAGCAGTTTTAGAAGTAGCGCCACTACCTAAAATTAAAACCTTTTTATTCTTTATTTCAATGCTTGTTTTTTCGATAAGCAATTTAAGTCCTAAATAATCAGTATTATACCCGTAAAGTTTGCCGTCTCGGTTTACAATCGTATTTACAGCACCGATATTTTTTGCCTCATCACTTACAACATCCAAAAAAGGTATAACATCCTGTTTATAAGGTATCGTCACATTTATGGCACGAAAATCTTTTTTATTGAAAAAAGCCTCTAATTCATCAGGTCTTAGTTCTTTTAATTCATATTCATAATCAAAAAGATATTTATGCACCTGTTTCGAAAAACTGTGACCTAATTTTTCACCAATAAGTCCGTAAGTCATTCTTCTCCCAACCAATCTGTACCAAAACGGGTTGTTAGCATATCTGCTAAAACAATGGCAGTAATACTATCGGCAACAACCCTTGCCCTGTGGACGATGCACGGGTCGTGTCTGCCTTTTGAAGAAAGTTTTTCATCTGTCAAAGTTTTCATATTTACAGTTGACTGTTCTTTACTGATAGTAGGTGTAGGACGGAAGCCTGTGCGGAAAATAACTGGCATTCCGTTTGTAATACCGCCGTTAATACCGCCGCTGTTATTAGTCAAAGTCTCAACCTTGCCGTCTTTCATAACAAACGGGTCGTTAGCGAGAGAACCTTTCATATCACAAAGTGAGAAACCGGCGCCAAATTCAACCGCCTTTACAGCAGGGATTGAGAACAAAGCGTGAGAAAGCATTCCCTCAACTGTATCAAACCAAGGCTCACCCAAGCCCTCAGGTAAACCGATTACCGCAGTTTCCAAAATACCACCGACGCTATCACCCTGTGAATGAGCCTTGTGTATATTCTCTATCATTTCATCCTTTGCAGAATTATCAAGTACCGCAAAATCCTGTTTATTTAAAAAATCAATATCAGAATTAATATCTAAAAACTCTCTGTCGCAAATAGTAGCACATTTTTTAATATGCGTGCCGATTTTAATCCCCTTTTTCTCTAATGCAGGTATTAAAATTCCGCCCACTGCCACCAATGCCGCAGTAATTCTTCCACTAAAATGTCCGCCGCCTCGGTAATCCTCATATCCGTGATATTTAGAAAAGGCGGTAAAATCGGCGTGTGACGGTCTTGCGAGATAACGGGTGTCGCTGTAATCCTTAGAGCGAGTATCGTTATTTGGAATTATAATACAAATGGGGGTTCCTGTTGTTTTCCCCTCAAAAACGCCGCTTTGAATTGTAAATTCATCAGTTTCCCGACGGGGAGTTGAAATATCCCCAAAAGGACGTCTTTTTGAAAGTAAATCGTTAATAAAATCATAATCAACCATAATTCCGGGTGCTATTCCGTCAATAACCGCACCAACACTTAAACCGTGACTTTCACCAAACAATGTAACGGTTAAATTATTTCCAAAAACATTTTTCAATTTAAAGCCACCTTTCCTATCATTTCTTCTAATGACATATCTTTCATTTCAAAACTGCCAATTTTTTCAACAGTTATTACTGTGATTTTATCTCCGCTCATTTTCTTATCGTGCTTGCAAGCAGAAATAATCTCTGTTTTATCTATTTCCAAAACAATCGGCAAATCAAGTTTTTTAAGAACATTTACAAGTCTTGGTCTGATTTCTTGTGAACACATCGGTATCATACCCAATGCCACACATTCACCGTGATAATACTTCTCCATACCGTTGATACTCTCAATAGCATGCGCTAAAGTGTGTCCGAAATTCAGTATTTTTCTAAGACCGCTTTCGTGTTCATCATTTTCCACAACATATTTTTTTATAAGTAATGAGCGCTCAATTATTTTATCAATAACAGTATCATTTGTTATATCTTCATTTTCGAAAATTTCAAACAGTTGTTTATCACTTGTGAGCGACATTTTAACCGATTCTGCAAGTCCGTTTGAAATCTGTCTTTTAGGTAAAGTTTTCAAAGTATCGGGGTCTATAATGACTCTTTTGGGAGGATAGAAAGCACCGACTAAATTTTTATATCCCATAAAGTCAACTGCTGTCTTTCCTCCTATTGACGAATCAACCTGGGAAAGAAGTGTTGTTGGGATATTATAAAAATCAATACCACGCATATAGGTTGCGGCAACAAAGCCTGACAAATCACCGACTACACCGCCGCCTACTGCAACTATACAATCTTTACGGGTAAAATTATTTTCCACCATAACCTTTAACAGTTCACACCAAGTGTCCGTTTGCTTTGATTTTTCACCCTGTTTTATAGTTTTAATTATCGGTTGTTTGCATTTTTCTGCAATAGTTTGTGCATAAATATTCGGTACACCGTCATCAGTAACAATCAAAACCTTGCGGTTTAAATCAAGCAATTCACCGACCTGTTTCAATGCGCCACGCTTTAAAACAATATCATAACCGCCGTTATTTGTTTTAACAAATATGTTCACTTTTTCACCCCGTTAAAGATGTATTTCCTTTTCAAAACTACCCAAAACTTTCAAATTATTGCAACATTTTTCAAGTTCTTTCAGCATTGCTTTACCCTCTTCGGAATAAATATTCCCCTCACCCTCGGCATAGAAATAATAATTCCAAATAAGTTCTTTTGTCGGACGGCTTTTCAATGCACGAAGATTAAATCCGTGCTGACCTATAACCGAAATTGCCTGACCGAGCGAACCTGCCGCATTTTTAACCGTAAATAACATTATAAAATGTTCATCGGTTTTATTGGCGGGTTTCTGAGCCCTTGTAAATACTGCGAATCGGGTTGTATTAAGACCGCTTTCATTAATATGACCCTCCAATTTTTGAAGACCGAATTTCTCGCCCGCCTCGACACTGCCGATTGCGGCAATATCAGTTCTGCCCGATTCTGCTACCTGTTTTGCGGCAACTGCAGTATTGACCGCCTCTATAGTTTCAAAATTATGTTTTCTGATAAAATCGGCACACTGACCGAGCGCTTGCGGATGGCTTATAACCGTTTTAATATCTGAAATCTTTGCAACGTTTACCGCAAGTAAATTTTGTATTACCTCGATTTCATAAATACCCGATACATAAAGCGGACCAAAAAAGGCTAAATCCAACACCTGAGCAACATCACCGTTGTGACTGTTTTCAATAGGAAGTACGGCACAGTCACACTCACCCAAAATCACAGAATTATATGCCGTTTTAAAATCTTTACAGGCAATAGTCTTAGCATCAGGGAAAATCTTTTCTGCCGCAATATTTGCAAAAGCGCCCTCGACACCGCTGTATGCCACACGCATACCATCAAACATTCTGTGTTGAAGATTCTTCGACAAGGTTATCGCAGACTGCAAAAAATTCACATAATAAGAACGGTAATCTTCATTTTTAATGAGATTCGTGTTACGCTTAATGATTTCTTCTTCCCGTGCAAAATCATCAACAGGCAAACCGTGTTCCTTTTTATACTCTGCCACAATTTTTGCAGCATCCATACGCCGTTCAAACAATTCTGCCATTTTAGAATCGGTTTCATTTATAATACTTCTTGCTTTCTCAAGGTCGTTCAAAAATATCACTCCCAAAATAAAAAGTCCGCACCTGCCAACGCCTTCACAGGCACAAGCGGTTGCGGACTGTCCGTTAATCGTAATGCCGAGAAAAATTATCGGCAAATAGCGGTAAACGGGCAGTCCTGTTTAAAATAAAAATAATAAAAACTATTTGTAAAGAACATTCCGTTTCACCTCTCAAAATTAATATAACCATATTTTAACGCACAATTATGCGTATGTCAAGTGTTTTTTCGCTTTAAAGCACTAAATTTTTAATCACTCTGCAAATTTAATAACTTCTGACATTTTTAAAGTATCTTTCGTCCCGTCAGCATATTCTAAATTTATGATACATTCATTTGAGCCGTTTATTTTATAATACTGGTACTCAAGACCGTACAAACCGAACTGTATAATCTCGGCACTCTGCACAACCGTCATTTCATCACTATTGCAATTAATAACAATATCATAACTATCAAAATCTTTATTATGATCTACAGAATCTATATAATCAAGCCTTTTCATTTCAGCCATATATTCAAGTATTCCTGTGAACCACTCGGCTGTAACACTTGATTTTTTAGCATACGGTAAAACCAATGTTGCAGCGCCGTTTGGATTTCGTATAACTCTTGAATAACCTGATTTTTTATCCTCAGAACTTAAAGTATAAGCAAACTCGTCGAAACTCATTTCCTTATTTTCCCTAAAATAAAGTTTATATACATAATCTAAAAAATATTTTGGCGCAGTCGTATAATAGCAGTCCCCCTCAAGCCGAGTGCCGATAGGATAATTTCTTTCCTTTACTACTAATTCTTGCTTCGAATCCGTAGTATCCTTAACCGAAGAAGTATCCTTTTTAGGTTCTGAAACTTGCTGTGTTTTTGAAGAAGATACTGAACTATTTTTATCCTTTGAAGATGTTTGCTCGTCTTTACTCTCCTGTTCAGTATTCTGCTTTTCTTCGCTTGAAATTACTGACGAACTACCGTCCTCATTCATAACAGGTACTTGTGTTCCCTTATCCATAACACCGAGAACTATACCAACACCGCTTGCCAAAACTAAAATAACAATACACAACGACGAAATAAGTGATTTTACTGTTATATGCGCCTTACCGCATTCAGGACATTTTGAAAGTTTTGAAGAAAACTCGTGTCCGCAATTTTTACAACTAATCCACTTTTCCATTTTAAAAACCTTTTAATCAAATCTTAAACAACAAATCTCCATAACTCGGATATGGCCAATAACTGTTCGGTACAACACTTTCTGCACTGTCTGCATATTTGCGAATATCGTTCATAAGGGTTAATATCTTATTATGATATTCGCTTGCACGCTCTAAAACATCTTTTGAACGTTCAACAGAGGATACTGCCATTTTAAGTTGTGAAGTTAATTCAAAAATCTCTTTGTTTGCGGCAGAAAGTCTTGTTATCAGTTGATTTTCAACAGTAGCGTCTGCCCTTATAAGATTTTTATTATTAACCGCCTCGCACAGAGTACTTGTATAAGCAGTTATTGCTGGGATAACATCCCTGTTCATCATTTCAATGAGCGTTAATGCCTCAATATGTAATGTTTTTGAATAGTTTTCAAGGATAATATCAACACGGGAATTAATTTCTGCACGGTTAAGCACGCCGTGACGCTCAAACAACTCAATATTTTCAGGCAATTTTAAAAGAGGCAGGGCGTCAACTGTGCTTTTGAGATTCAAAAGTCCCCGTCTTTGCGCCTCCTGTTCCCATTCATAAGAATAACCGTCACCGTTAAATATAATGCGCTTATGGTTATCCATACATTCCTTGATAATCGCATTGATTTCCAAGTCGATATTCTCTGCTTTTTCCAAGCGGTCGGAATACTCTGCAAAAACATCAGCAACCATTGTGTTAAGCATTACATTGGTATCAGATATAGACGAAGCAGAGCCTAACATACGAAACTCAAACTTATTTCCTGTAAATGCAAAAGGCGATGTGCGGTTGCGGTCGGCATTATCCTTACGGAATTCAGGTATAATATCAGCGCCCATCTTCATTTTAACACGCTTTGCATTATCGGGATGCACACCGTTTTCAATAGATTCCAACAAATCTGTTAAATCTTCGCCCAAGAAGATAGAAATTATGGCAGGAGGTGCTTCGTTTCCGCCTAGTCTGTGGTCATTACCCGCAGTTGCAACTGCAATTCTCAATAAATCCTGATGCTTATCCACCGCCTCGATAACGGCAGCAAGCGTAAGTAAAAACAACTTATTATCAGCAGGATTTTTACCCGCTTTCAAGAAATTCACACCTGTATCGGTTGAAACAGACCAGTTATTATGCTTACCGCTACCATTCACACCGTCATAAGGCTTTTCGTGAAGCAAACAAACAAGACCATGTTTTAAAGCGGTTTTTTTCATAAATTCCATTGTCAGTTGGTTGTGGTCTGCGGCAATATTAGTAGTAGTGAAAATCGGCGCCAATTCGTGCTGAGCAGGAGCGGCTTCATTATGCTCAGTTTTAGCAAGCACACCTAATTTCCAAAGTTCATTATCAAGGTCACGCATAAACTCTGCCACACGGGGTTTTAAAACGCCGAAATAATGGTCGTCCATTTCCTGACCCTTTGGAGGCATAGAACCGATTAAAGTTCTTCCGCAGTACAAAAGGTCGGGGCGTTTATCGTAAAGTTCCTTGTCAACCAAAAAATATTCCTGTTCTGGACCTACAGTTGTTGTGGTTCTTTTAACATCGTTAAAACCTAAAAGTTTTACAATACGAAGTGCCTGTTTATTAATGGCTTCCATACTGCGAAGTAAGGGTGTTTTCTGGTCGAGCGCCTCACCGCTGAAAGAGCAAAAAGCAGTAGGTATACATAAAGTTTCGTCTTTAATAAAGGCATACGAACTTGGGTCCCAAGCGGTATATCCTCTTGCCTCAAATGTAGCACGAAGACCGCCTGATGGGAATGACGAAGCATCAGGCTCACCCTTAATAAGTTCCTTGCCCGAAAATTCCATTATTATATGTCCGTCACCCGTAGGTGAAATAAAACTATCGTGTTTCTCTGCAGTAATACCTGTCAAGGGTTGGAACCAATGGGTATAATGAGTGGCACCCTTTTCAATAGCCCACTCTTTCATCGCATCTGCAACAGTATCGGCAATACTGCTGTCAAGCGATTTTCCCTCTTTTATAGTTCTTTTTAGAATTTCATATACTTCTTTCGGCAAGCGTTCTTTCATCACAGAATCAGAAAAAACATTTTTACCGAAAAACTCGCTTAACTTCTCCAAAATTCTACCCCCAACTAAATTTAAAAACATATAGTTAGTATAGCAATTTTCGCGAATTTTGTCAATCAATGATTTGAAGATTGCGACATATTTTACTCATACTTTCAGCCCAAAAATAACAATCAGGCAATTTCAAATCAGTTTTACTATTTTCAATGATACTTACAAACAAATCTGCTCCAATACCATTTTGTGAAATTTTGAATGCAATCCCCTTAATAATTTCTCTTTTCAAATCATAAGATGTGGAAACTGACAGAATTTCTATAACCTGAACACCCGTATACCTCAAAACAGTATTATCAATATCAAGTTCTATACCGTCAACATAATCAACAATATCACCTAAAACCGAAATATCAGTCTTTACAGTATAGTCAACTGTATAACCATAGATATTACTGCTATCGGCAACATCAGGATTAATTGAGGCAAAAAGTTTTTCATTTTCAAAATCAAAGTATAAAAATGTGGGCAAACCGTCAATTTCAAACAAAACTCCTGCATTATCCGCCTTTTGCTGATAATACGGCACTGATTCGGTATTATTCTGAGCGGGTTCGAGATTTTTATTTATATAGTAATACCCTGCACCCACAAAAACCGCACAGCACCAAGAACTTATAATAACCGTCTTAAAAAATAATTTAGTCTTTGCTTTCATAAAATCACCAACAGTTATTATGCCCACAAAAACAAAAAAGCCTTCAAAAAGAAGGCTTTTCAATTTAACTTTCCATAATTTGAATAAATTCTTCACCCGAAATTTTTTCTTTTTCGAAAAGAACTTTTGCAGTTTCGTGAAGTTTCGGCATTGCATCTTTTAAAAGTGTCAATGCTTTTTGATACTGTGTCATAACAACCGATTCGATTTCCTCATCAATGATTGCAGCAGTTTTTTCTGAATAGTTTGGTGTTGAAGAAAAATCTCTGCCCAAGAACACTTCGTTATTATCATTACCGTATGCCACAAGACCCAACTTATCGCTCATACCAAACTTTGTGACAATCTTGCGTGCTAAATCGGTAGCCCTCTCAATATCGTTAGATGCACCTGTGCAAACGTCATCCTGTGTCAACTGTTCAGCCGCACGACCGCCCAAAAGCGAACAAATCTGCTCGAGCATCTGATTTTTAGAAGTGTGTCCCTTTTCTTCAGTAGGAAGATACATAGTATATCCTGCCGCCATACCTCGACGGATAATTGAAATCTGATGAACAGGGTCTTGAGTCGGTAAGAAGTAAGAAACAACTGCGTGACCTGCCTCGTGATAAGCCGTAACCATTTTATCCTTATCGGTTACAACGTGAGACTTTTTCTCAGCACCCATTACAACCTTAATGGTTGCTTCCTCGATCTCTTCCTGAGTGATTGCCTTTTTACCGTGACGAACAGCCAACAAAGCCGCCTCATTAAGAAGATTTTCAAGGTCTGCACCAGTAAAGCCCGAAGAAGATTTTGCAATAGTGGCAAGATTAACATCGGGTCCTAACGGCTTGCCGCGTGAATGAACCTTTAATATTTCTTCTCTGCCCTTAACATCAGGATAATTAACAGTAATCTGACGGTCAAATCTGCCCGGACGCAAAAGCGCTTTATCAAGAATGTCAGGACGGTTTGTAGCCGCCATAACAATAACGCCTTCATTAGCGCCGAAACCGTCCATCTCAACTAAAAGTTGGTTGAGGGTTTGCTCACGCTCGTCGTGACCGCCGCCGAGACCTGCGCCACGCTGACGGCCTACGGCGTCAATTTCGTCTATAAAGATAATTGCGGGAGATTCCTTTTTTGCTTCCGAGAACAAGTCTCTGACACGGGAAGCACCCACACCTACAAACATTTCAACAAAGTCAGAACCCGAAATTGAGAAAAACGGAACTCCCGCCTCACCTGCAACGGCACGTGCCAAAAGGGTTTTACCTGTACCGGGAGGGCCAACTAAAAGCACACCCTTAGGGATTCTTGCGCCAAGTTCATTAAACTTTTTGGGGTCTTTAAGGAAATCAACAATTTCTGCCATTTCTTCCTTTTCTTCATCAGCGCCTGCAACATCGGCAAAGGTGGTTTTCTTTCTTGGGTCGGCTTTTTTAGCCTTTGATTTGCCGAAGCCCATTGTCTTATCAGCACCCATAGCGCCGTTCATACGCTTCATAATGAAAATCCAGAAGACAATCATTACACCGATTAAAAGAACTGTCGGCATTAAATTGGCTATCCAAGCGCCTTGATTGCCACGCTCATAATCATATTTAATCGCTAAATCAGTGCCTTTATTTTCTTCGTTGATTTGCATAACCGTCTCATTGACATCGTTATAGAAAATTGACGGGTCTGCAACGGTGTAACGGTATTTTTTACCGTCCTCACGCAACACATAGGTCAACTGACCGCTATACAAATTAAGTTCATATTCCGAAATCTTGTTTTCCTTAACCAAATCAACAATTTCGTAATACTTTTTTTCTGCTGTGTTTTTATTTAAATAAGAGATTGCCGTAATTGACATTATAAGAATTATCGGTATTCCTATAAATAAAAGCACATTTTTAAAATTCTTCTTCAAGGGTTTTCTCCTTTCCTATTTAGCGTATACTTTGGGTGAAAGTATACCAACATAGGGTAAATTTCTATAATTTTCGTCATAGTCAAGTCCGTAACCGACTACAAACGCATCGGGAACAACTTTTCCAACATACTCGGCAGTAATATCCGCCTTGCGATTTGCGGGTTTATCAAGAAAAGCGCAAATTTTAATGCTTGAAGCGTTTCTGCCCAATAAAATATTCTTGATATAAGAAAGTGTTAAACCCGAATCAAGAATATCTTCTACAAGAAGTATATCGCATCCTTCGGGATTTATGTCCAAATCCTTTTTGAAAGCCACATGACCTGTAGTTTTAGCACCGCTATAAGACGAAACCGACAAAAAATCAATTTTGCAGTCACAGGTAATATTTCTCATAAGGTCAGCCATAAAGGTGATACTTCCCTTTAAAACGCTGACAAGCAAAAGATTTTTGCCTTCATAGTCTTTTGAAATCTGTTTGCCGAGACGCTCACAAATTTCTTTTATTTCTTCGGTTGATAACAAAATACTTTCAACATCTTTATGCATTTTTAAATCCCCTTAATTAAACTTCCGTTACATTTATTTGGTAGAAATTCTTGGTATTTTCGCTCACAGCGCAACGCCCTGCAACGCCAATACCGTAAACCCATACGACACCTTTGTCGTCCGCAATAACAGGTATTTTATTCCTTATATCGTTTGGAATTTTATTTTCTGTGAAAAGTTTTTTAAGAGTTTTGGTGCAACCACGCTTGTTAAGGCGTATACTGTCACCCTCGCATCTTGTTCTAACAACCAATTTGCCTATAATTTTATCACAGTCTAACAGGTTATTTGAGAACAAATTATTAACTTTTTCACACTTTTCAATACTTACGGCAAATTCTTTTTCGATTTGGTCTTCCAAATAGAAAAACTGCAAAATTCCGTTTTCCGCCTTTGCGTAAAGATTACTCGGCAGATTGATTTTTCCTTTTTGTTCCAAACAAATAGAATATATATCAGTTATATGCCCATTGTCAAGTGTAATATCCGAAAATTGCATTTCAAAATATTTTTTAATTACTCTTTTGACAACAGCAGGCGGTATATTTTCAAAATCGGTTATCAAAAGTCCGCTCTCACCTATATTCTGAAAAAGCAGTTCCTCCGCCTTTTTTTCAAAATAATCATTATCTTCACTCAAAGAAAGCGCTGTTCTTGTTGCAGTCAATTCCAAAGACGGATTAAGTTGCTTTAAAATCGGCACAACATTAAGCCTTATCTTATTACGGGAATATTCGTCAGATAAATTAGTACTGTCAGTAACAAAAGATAGATTATTCTGTTTGCAATAGTCCTCAACATCTTCCCTTGTGCAGAAAATAATAGGACGGATAAAAATCCCTCTTTTTGCAGGAATACCACAAAGCCCTTTAAGTGAAGTTCCCCTTGTGAGATTAAAAATCATTGTTTCAAGGTTATCGCTTGCGGTATGCGCCGTCGCAACTTTTCCGACTGCCACCCTTTCGAGAAATTCATATCTCACCTGCCTTGCAGCAAGTTCTAAACTTAAATGTTTCTCTTTGGCAATCTTAGGAATGTCGGCTTTTTCTGAAAAGAGTTTGACACCTAATTTTTCACATAGGTCAGAAACAAACTGCTGGTCACGGTCGGCTTCCTCACCTCTGATACCGTGATTAAGATGTGCGGCATTAACAGTAATACCAAGTTCATCCTTTAGTCTTAGCATTGCGAACAACAACGAAACCGAGTCCGCTCCGCCCGACAAAGCCACCGTCACAACATCGCCCTTTGAAATAAGCGAAAACCGATTTATTGCTTTTAAGATTAAATCTTCCATTATCTGAACACATCCACAGAAGTAAATCTTGTAAACTGACCGTCCCAATGCATATCAATCGTGCCGATTTCACCATGACGGTTTTTAGCAACAATACATTCTGCTTTATTCGGGTCAGACCTGTCCTCATCGTCGCCTTTTTCACTGTCGTAATAGGTATCACGATAAAGGAACAAAACAATATCTGCGTCTTGCTCAATAGAGCCTGATTCACGAAGGTCAGAAAGCGCAGGACGGTGTGATTTACCCTTAGTCTCGGTTCCACGAGACAACTGTGCACAAGCAATAACAGGCACTTTGAGGTCTTTTGCCATTATTTTAAGATTTCGTGTTATTTCCGAAACTTCTTGCACACGGTTTTCGGTAGACTTTGCAGACTTCATAAGTCCAAGATAGTCGATAACAACCAAATCAACCTTTTTCATTCTGCGAAGTTTTGCTTTCATTTCGGGAACAGTTATCGAAGAAGTTTCATCAAAATAAATGTTTGATTTTGAAAGATTGTCACCCGCTTGGGCAAGCCTTGTCCACTCGTCAGCATCAAGGTCGCCTGTACGGAGTTTTTCACTCTTGATACCTGCTTCACTTGAAAGCATACGCTGTGCCAACTGGTCACGAGTCATTTCAAGCGAGAAGAAACAAACCGTCTTGCCTGCATTTATTGCAACATTGCGTGCAATATTCAAAGCAAACGAAGTTTTACCCATACCGGGACGGGCGCCGAGAATTATAAGGTCAGATTTATTAAGACCTGTTATCATTCGGTCAAGGTCGCCAATACCTGACGGTATGCCGATATAATCTTCCCTTGTTGCAGGGTCGGCCATTTTTGAAAGACGGTCATAAGTTTCGTTTTCAATAACACTCTTAATGTGTGTCAGACCGCTTACCTCTCTGCCCTGACGGATTTCAAAAATACGCTGTTCGGCAGAGTCGATAAGTTTGCCTGAATCTTCAGTATCCTCATTAATATCTTTAATGATATTCTGCGCCGCAGTCATAAGAGCACGTGCATAGTAGCGTTCACGAATGATTGCAACATATGTAAGCACATTAGCGGCAGACGGAACAGTCTGGACTAACTGTGTTAAATAAGCCTTGCCCCCTGCCTCGTCATAGACACCGTCTTTTTTAAGTTTTTCAAGCAATGAAACAAAATCAATAGTCTGGCTGAGTTCATACATTGAAGACATCGCAGCATAAATTTCCTTATGCTGCGGAATGTAAAAATAATCCGTCTTCATCTGTACTGCAACTTCGTTAAGACAACTTGGATCTACTATTACCGAGCCTAAAACTGCCTGTTCAGCCTCAACCGAGTACGGAAGTCTTCCGCCTTCAAGGTCATAAATCAATTTTTCGTCACTCATTATATTATTCCGTAACCTTTACAGTTATTTTTGCAGTGATTCCTGTGTATAATTTGATTTCTGCCGTATATTCACCGAAATTTTTAATATCGGCTACACTCATTTTCTTACGGTCGATTTCAATTCCTAAAGTTTTCTTAATCTCGGCGGCAATTTCCTTTGAAGTTACCGAGCCGAAAAGTTTTCCGTTAGAGCCTGCTTTTGCAGTTATGCTAACAGTTTTACCCTCTAATTTGGAAGCAGTATCCTTTGCGGCATTGATTTCTTCCTGTTTGTGATGCGCCGCCGCTTGTTCACGGTTTTTAAGTTCGTTGAGTGCAGTATTATCTGCCTCAACCGCTAACTTTTTTGGAAACAAGAAGTTTCTTGCATATCCGTCAGACACATTACAAAGTTCGCCTTTTTTACCGTGTCCTTTAACATCCTGTAACAATATAACTTTCATAATTTTAAACCTCCATAATTATAGGTAACACCATTGGACTTCGTTTTGTTCTTGTGAACAAAAATCTTGAAACCCCGTCCTTAATCTTTGCTTTTATGGTCGACCAATCACTCACACGGTGAATGTAACAACGCTCTAATATATCGCAAACCAAATCGTTGATTTCATTGATAAGGTCTTCCGATTCTTTCATATAGATAAATCCACGAGAAACAATATCAGGTCCCGACACAACCTCACGGCTTACAGCATCTATTGAAACCGCAACCACGATTATTCCGTCGTCGGATAAATGCTTACGGTCACGAAGAACAATACTTCCAACATCGCCAACGCCAAGCCCATCAACCAAAACTCTGCCTGCAGGTACTGTTTCACTGCATTTTAAAGCCGATTTTGAAACCTCGATAACCGAGCCGTTTGTAGCAACAACGGTATTTTTACTGTCAATACCCATAACCTCTGCCAAAGCGATATGCTTAACAAGGTGTTTTTGCTCACCGTGAAGCGGAATGAAATATTTAGGTTTGACAACGCTCATCATAAGTTTTAATTCTTCAGCGCAGGCGTGTCCCGAAACGTGAACATCATACATACGCTCATAGACAACATTAGCCCCACGCTTCATAAGTTCGTTAATAACCTTGCTGACAAGTTTTTCATTACCGGGAATCGGGGTTGCAGATATGATAATCATATCCCCCGGGATAATTTCAACTTGTCTGTGGTCAGAAAATGCCATTCTGTGAAGTGCTGAAAGCGGTTCGCCCTGACTTCCTGTTGTAACGATTACAAGTTGGTCGGGGGTGTAATTCTTGATTGCCTCAATTTCAATTAAAACATCCTTCGGAACTTTTAAATATCCGAGTTCTGCCGCAACTGTCACAACGTTAAGCATACTTCTGCCTGAAACGGCTACCTTGCGGTTGCAATGGTAAGCCTCGTCAATAATTTGTTGTATACGGTGGATATTTGACGAAAAGGTTGCAACTATAATACGGTTATCCCCCGCTTTTTGGAACAGA
This sequence comes from Acutalibacteraceae bacterium, assembly GCA_045647405.1. GTDB lineage: Bacteria > Bacillota > Clostridia > Oscillospirales > Acutalibacteraceae > UBA737. The sequence continues at coordinate 38,476 of JAZRMI010000020.1, forward strand.
TTCGAAAAAGAACCGCCGACGATTCTTTCAGATGCTGTAAACCCTGGTCTTTCAGCATTGGTCGAATCAGCAAGTAAAGCGAGAACACCCTTTTTGCCAAGTTCAGCAAATCTTCCGATATCAATAACCTTATCGTCAATCGGGGTGGTATCAATCTTAAAGTCACCCGTATGAACAACCGTACCGCCCTGACACTTAATAGCAAAAGCCACAGCGTCGGGTATTGAGTGGTTAACGTGGATAAACTCAACCTCAAATTTACCGAGTGTTACAGTATCTCCCGCTTTTACAACATTGAGTTTTGCCTCATTTAAAAGTTTGTGTTCTTTAAGTTTGCCCTCGATAAGACCGATTGTAAGTTTAGTGGCATAAATCGGCACATTAAAATTACGCAAGAGATAAGGTATAGCGCCAATATGGTCCTCGTGACCATGAGTAACAACCAATCCCTTTACTCTATCCTTATTTTCTAAAACATAAGTGAAATCAGGTATTACAATATCAATCCCCGGCATATCATCATCAGGAAATGCCATACCGCAATCCACTAAAAACATATCCCCGTCATATTCATAAAGGGTGATATTCTTGCCGATTTCACCAAGACCGCCAAGCGGAATAATCTTAATAGGTTTCTTCTGGGTTTTAGGTCTGTTATAACTTTTGGTTTGTTTTGAAACATTCTTTTTATTTTGAACATTCTTTGTTTTAGCGTTATCTTTTTTTATATTCTTTATAGGCTTAGTTTTGCCGTTTTGACTTTTTGATTTCTTAAAGTCTTTCTTTTCGCTCATCAATTTTCCTCCGTAAAAATTTATGTAAATGGGTACATTACCCCTAATTATATATATCTTTTTATATATTACTATTATTTACCTGCACTTGTCAAGCAAATTAGTAATATTATTATGAACAAATTTGAGAATATGCAAACAAAATAATAAAAGACGGGTTAATTCCCGTCTTTCGTCAAAATATATTCATCAATCGCTTTGGCGGCGGTTTTACCTGCCCCCATCGCTAAAATTACGGTTGCGGCACCTGTCACCGCATCACCGCCGGCATATACGCCTGTTTTTGAAGTCAGTCCCGTGCTTTCTTCAACCACGATTCCGCCCCATCTGTTAACTTCGAGTCCCTCGGTTGTGGACTTAATAAGCGGATTTGGCGAAGTGCCGATAGACATTATCACACAGTCAGCATCAATCAAAAAGTCACTATCAGGAATTGAAACAGGTCTTGCTCTGCCCGATTCGTCAGGCTCGCTCAACTTCATTTGTTCACAAATTATTCCGTCTACCCAACCGTCTTTACCCTTTATTTCAAGCGGATTTGTCAGGAATTTAAAGTCTATACCCTCTTCCATTGCGTGCTCCACTTCTTCACGGCGGGCAGGAAGTTCTTTTTCAGTTCTGCGGTAAACCACAGTAACATCAGCGCCAAGTCTTTTTGCAGTTCTTGCGGCATCCATAGCCACATTACCGCCGCCCACAACAACTGTCTTTTTGGCTTTCATAACAGGTGTTGCGCTATCAGACTTATAAGATTTCATAAGATTGTTTCTTGTCAAAAACTCATTAGCCGAATAAACGCCGTTAAGCGATTCACCCTTAATGCCCATAAATCTCGGAAGTCCTGCGCCTGAGCCTATAAATACCGCCTCATAACCCATTTCAAAAAGTTCGTCAACGGTGATAGTTTTACCGATAACAACATTAGTTTTGATTTCAACACCCAATGCTTTTAATGTGTCAACTTCCTTTTTTACAACCGACTTCGGCAAACGAAATTCGGGTATGCCGTAAACCGACACACCGCCTGCCAAGTGAAGCGCCTCAAAAACAGTTACACTATAACCTTTTTTAGCCAAATCACCTGCACAAGCGAGTCCTGACGGACCTGAGCCCACAACTGCCACTTTATGACCGTTATTTTGGGGCATTTCAATATTTTCAGTATCGTGGGCATTATGCCAGTCGGCAACAAAGCGTTCAAGTCTTCCAATTCCGACACTCTCACCCTTAATACCACGAACGCATTTTGCCTCGCACTGAGTTTCTTGCGGACAAACACGACCGCAAACCGCAGGCAAACTTGAAGAACGAGAAATCACCTGATAAGCGCCCTCAAAATCACCTGCTTTAATCTTTGAAATAAATTCAGGGATATGTATATTAACGGGGCAACCGCTGACACACGGCATATTTTTACATTCGAGACATCTTAAAGCCTCATCTATTGCCATTTCTTCGGTATAACCCAAAGCCACCTCGTCAAAATTGGCAGAGCGGATAACAGCGTCCTGAGTTGGCATTTCGTTTCTTTTTGGATTCATATTTGCAGCCATTATTCCACTTCCTTTTTAAACAAATTGCAAGATTCTTCATAAGCGTGACGTTCAAAGTCACGGTATGTACTGCCACGGCTCATAGCCTCGTCAAAGTCTACCAAAAAACCATCAAAATCAGGACCGTCAACACAGGCAAACTTAGTTTCACCGCCGACAGTCAATCTGCAACCGCCACACATACCTGTGCCGTCAATCATAATCGGGTTCATAGAAACGGTGGTCTTAACATCGAAAGATTTTGTTGTTGCAACCACGAATTTCATCATAATAAGCGGACCTATTGTGATAACCTCGTCAAACTGCTCGCCGTTTTCAAGCGCCTCTTTCAAGGGCGATGTAACAACACCTTTTTGTCCGTAAGAGCCGTCATCAGTCATAATATCAAGTTTTTTAGAAACCGCTTTAAATTCGTCTTCTAAAATAACCAAATCTTTATTTCTAAAGCCGATAATTGAATGAACTTCACAACCTAATTCCTTAAGTTTTTGGGCAATAGGCAGAGCGATAGCACAACCGACACCGCCGCCTACAATACATACTTTTTTAAGTCCATCAGTTTCGGTAGCCTTTCCGAGCGGACCAACAAAGTCACAAATGAAGTCACCCTCATTTTTATCGTTTAGTTTTTTGGTTGTAGCGCCCACAACCTGAAAAATTATACGCACGCTTCCCTTTTCCCTGTCAAAACCTGCAACCGTCAAAGGTATGCGCTCGCCATCTTCGTCAACACGCAAAATTATAAACTGCCCTGCCTGTGCTTTTTTAGCCACAAGTGGAGCATCGATATCCATTTGTGTAACTGTGGGGTTTAATATTTTTTTGCTTAAAATCTTATACATTTTACGCCGTCCTTTAAAACAACTTTAACCTTTATATTTTAACACATAAGATACTTAAAAATCAATAGTTTTAACATTCAAAACTGTCAATATATCCTCTTTTACCTTGAATTCGATATGATATTTTGAAAATTCAAACCCATATACCCTATTTTCGTCATTCTGATAATGCGGTCTTGGGTCACTTTCTAAAATATCAGTAATCGCCCTTAAATCACCGTCGGCAATATCTGTTTCACACTGAAATTCAACTTGTAATTTCTGAGAAAACACTTGGTCGGAAAAGCCGCACTTAGCCGCGGGGTGAGAATCGGTATAAGCGATATAGGGTTTTATATCAAAAATCGGTGTTCCGTCAAGCAAATCCGCTCCCGAAACTTCAATAACAGTTCCGTTTTCGCCGTCTTTAAAAATTCTTTCAATTTTCACGCTTGAAAGCCCGATATTATTTGGTCTATAAGGCGAGCGTGTAGCAAAAACACCAACCCGTTTATTACCGCCCAGTCTTGGAGGACGGACTGTGGGAGACCATTCTTCTTTATCCGCTTTAGAAAACTCCCAAATCAGCCACAAATGCGAAAAATCTTCAAGTCCACGCAACGCCGATTCATCACGGTATTCCTTTTCAAAAATTATTTTTGCCTTTGTATTAACAAGCCCGCTTTGACGGGGTATGCCGAATTTTGTTTTAAAATCGGTCTTGATTTTTGCAATCACCCTTAATTGTCCTGTCATAATTCACCTATACAAAAAGCCCTGTATAAACAAGGCTTTTAAAATTATTTTCTGTTATTTTTAGGGTCATAATCTCTGAGAATTTCATCCCATTGTTCTTCGGTAAAGTTGCTTTCTTCGGCTGAAACCTTATGTAAAGCATAAATGTTTTCAACCACTTTTTTATAAGCCGAATTAGTTTTGAGAATTGCTCTGACAGCAATAACAGTCATCCAAACCGAAAGTATTACCATTAAAACAAGCGGTATAAAATGACGCCAGTAAAAACTAGTTTTAAGCCCCATAAAACCAATACTGTCTTCCATCAAAACTGCAAAACTTAAAAGCAAACCGACGCTTGAAAGAACATTTAAAACGCCTGTTGTGATATTAGCCCACAGTTTATCTTTAAACCGCATAAGAACAAGTGATGCAATAAGCAAAACCGAAAGTGCCGTAACCGTTATTAAAGAATTTTTTAAATTTTTGAAATTGATTTCGCTTATAACCGTACCCAATGCAAACAATAAATTTATACCCATTGTATAAGCAAAAGCGATTACATAAAACACCTTGAGAGTTATATATAATTTGCCGTCAGGTTTAGCATATTTTATGCCTCTTTTTTCCTCGACCGCTCTAACTCGTTCCAAAACATTATAATAAATTTTCATAAATCTTCTCCGTAAATGTTTTTTTACATTATACTACCTTTTCTATTTCTTGACAAGTTAAAATTATCAGGTATAATATTTTTGGTGATAAAAATGGCTAAACTTAATATTGTTATGGTTGAACCCGAAATTCCGCAAAATACGGGAAATGTGGCACGAACCTGTGCCGCAACAGGTGCCCGTCTTCATCTTGTGGGTCCTATGGGTTTCAAAATTGACGATAAAAAATTAAAACGGGCAGGGCTCGATTACTGGCAGTATCTCGACATTACATACTATAGAGACATTGACGAATTTTTCGAGAAAAATGAGGGACAATTCTATTACTTCACAACCAAAGGCAGACACACCCACAGCGATGTTTCCTACCCCGATAACTGCTATCTGCTTTTTGGCAAGGAAACAAAAGGTTTACCCGAGGAACTTTTAATCAAAAATCCCGATAATTGCGTGAGAATTCCTATGCAGACCGAAATTCGCAGTCTCAATCTTTCAAACTCGGTTGCTATTGTAGTTTATGAATGTTTGCGCCAGTGGAACTACCCCACCTTGCAGAATTTTGGTGAATTGCATAATTACAAATGGGAAGACATTTAAATATTTCTACATTATTTTGGCAAAAATAGTGTTGAAAAAAGTTAAATTTGTGGTAAAATAGTAATTGTAAAAAAATTAACAATCTTTGAAAGGATGTTACTAAATGAACGCACTTAACAAAAAAACCGTTGATGACATTAATGTAAAAGGTCAAAAGGTTCTCGTTCGCTGTGACTTTAACGTTCCGCTCAAGAATGGCGAAATCACTGACGAAAACCGTATCAATGCCGCTTTACCGACAATTGAAAAATTGATTGCGGACGGCGGAAAAGTTATTCTTTGTTCACACCTTGGCAAACCGAAGGGTGAACCCAAGCCTGAACTTTCTTTAGCACCTGTTGCGAAACGCCTTTCTGAAAAACTCGGCAAAGAAGTTATCTTCGCTGCTGACGACAATGTTGTTGGCGAAAACGCAAAAAATGCTGTTGCTAATATGAAAGACGGCGATGTTGTTCTTTTACAAAACACCCGCTACCGTGCAGAAGAAACCAAAAACGGCGAAGCATTCTCGGCTGAACTCGGCTCACTTGCTGATATCTTTGTAAACGATGCTTTCGGCACCGCTCACAGAGCACACTGTTCAACCGTTGGTGTTGTATCACACGTTAAAGAAGCCGTTGCAGGTTATCTTATCGGCAAAGAATTAAAATATCTCGGAAACGCTGTTGAAACTCCTGTTCGTCCTTTTGTTTGCATATTGGGCGGCGCTAAGGTTGACAGCAAACTCCCTGTTATCGAAAATCTTCTTACCAAGGCTGATACCCTTATTATCGGCGGCGGTATGGCTTA
>JAZRMI010000021.1:0-9467 GCA_045647405.1 Acutalibacteraceae bacterium
GGGTCACAGGTTCGAGCCCTGTTGTTCCCACCATGTGGCCTGGTAGTTCAGTTGGTTAGAACGCTAGCCTGTCACGCTAGAGGTCGTGGGTTCGAGCCCCATCCAGGTCGCCATTCGCCTCTGTAGCTCAGTCGGTAGAGCAGGGGACTGAAAATCCCCGTGTCGTTGGTTCGATTCCGACCGGAGGCACCATTTATATGCGGATTTAGCTCATCTGGTAGAGCGCCACCTTGCCAAGGTGGAGGTAGCGAGTTCGAGCCTCGTAATCCGCTCCAAAAGGGTGCTTTAAAAAAGCACCCTTTCTTTTCAAAATAATATAAGGCACCATAGCCAAGCGGTAAGGCAGAGGTCTGCAAAACCTTTACGCCCCGGTTCAAATCCGGGTGGTGCCTCCACGGCCCTAAGGACGATAAGTTCTTGGGGCTTAATTATTACTTATTAACTTTTCACTCTTGCTTTAAAAGTCTTTGGGAAGTAATAAGTTTCGAATTATTATGTTGAAAAAACAAAAGCCGTAAATTTACGGCTTTTTGTTTATTTCCTTTTTAGATTTCGAAGCGTGGATATTGGCATTTGCTGATGCATCAAAACCCTCTGTACTTTCTTTCATAAATAAGATTTTAAATGTTAGTATCATAAGTTTTATATCCTGAATTATTGAATAAGTTTCAATATAAATCAAGTCCATATTAAGTTTGTCTTTGGGGCTTGTGTTATATTTGCCGTAAAGTTGTGCATATCCTGTAATACCGCCTTTAACACGGTGTCTTAGTTCAAACTCAGGATACTCTTTTGAATATTCGTATACATTTTCAATTCTTTCGGGGCGTGGACCTACTATAGACATATCACCCTGTAAAACATTTATAAGTTGGGGGAGTTCGTCCATTCGGCAAGCACGGATAATTTTACCCACTTTGGTTATTCTGTCGTCGTTGTTTTCGGCTTTTTTAGCGCCGTCTTTATCGGCATCGACTATCATAGAACGAAACTTGAGAACATTAAAAATTTTACCGTCTTTGGTTATTCGGTTTTGCTTAAAAAATATCGGACCTCCGTCGTCAAGTTTTATGGCAACCGCCGCAAATAACATAAACGGACTTGCAATAATAAGCGCTAAAGAGGATACAACAATATCTATTGTACGTTTTATGATTCTCTGTTCCATTGTTAGCCCACGGTTTCGGCTCATAATTACAGGTGTATCGCCAATCTGTATTTCATAACTGTGATTTATTATTATATCAGTTATAGCGGGCAACATATAGGTGCGTTTTTGCTTTGCGTAACAATAGGCATATATTTCTTTTTCAATATTTTTATCAATATCGCAAATTACAACGCCCTCATAGTTTTCAATTATTTTTTTAATTTCTTCCAAAGGGGTGGTATTTGCGTTGACACCTCGTTCAATCTTAAAACGGTCGGGGATATGGCTCATTCGGTTTATAAGTTTGAACCCAGTGTTATCGTCACCGAATATTGCCACAAGCCGTCTTGCAGAATAGAGTTTAAAATAAATGGTATTGGCGCAAAGACAACCGATAATAGCAATCGCTATCTGGAACAGCACATTAATCAGCATTGGCGCTATTGCAACCATTTTACGAGCGATTAGGCTAAGTTCGAGATACATTAGGAAGTTTGTAATAAAAATTGAAAGTGAAAAACTGTAAATCAACTCATGTAAACGGTAAATTCCGATTTTAAATGCGCCGTAGAGTGAACAGAAAAGCATAAGTATGAATACAAATGAAAAGATAACAACATAGTTACCGTTACGGCTAAAAAGCGAGTCGGTATAATAAGTTACCCAAGTTTCTATAAAAGAAAAGGTGAGAGCGGCAATTAACAGCATTTTTATGACAAGCATTACCGACTTGCGAAATTTAACTAAGTTATTCATAACAGAAAATCATATCCTTTTTATTTAAGGTTTAATACACTTTTTCCGAAAATGTTGTATTTTTTAATTAATAGGTAAAACGGAATTCCGAAAACATAGCATACAATAAACTGACCTGTTCCAACCTGTATACCGGAGATTAAAAATCCCCAAAAGGAAAGACCGTCAGGTAGGAAGAACCACGCAATTTCAAAACCAATGATGATAGCGTTTATAAGGACGGGTGGTAAAATAGCCAGAATCGGAAGATTTTTAAATTTAATGTTTTTGAGAAGGTAGGTAAGTATTGCGGCGATTAGAGTGGCAAGTGTGCCGAAAATCATATCCAAAAGATTGAAAGAGCCGATGTTGGCTATAAAACAGCCTATAGTAAGACCGGGTATTGCGGCAGGCGTGAATAACGGCAGGATTGTTAGAACTTCAGAAATGCGAAGTTGAATAGGTCCGTAAGAAAGACCGAAAATCGAGCCTAAAAAGGTAAGAGAAGCATATACTGCGGCAATTAAAGAGGCAGTAACAATGAAATTTAATTTGTTTTTTATATTTAACATAATCTACATCCTAAATATTAGTATGTACATTATATACCTATTTGGCTAAATTTTCAATAAATTTTATTTTTTAATAAAAACACTTGACTATTGTTCTAATTTGTGATATTATAAGTGCTGTTCAATGCGGGTGTAGTTCAACGGCTAGAATCCCAGCCTTCCAAGCTGGTTGTGTGGGTTCGATTCCCATCACCCGCTCCAAAAATGAAAACATCAACCCTTGTGGTTGATGTTTTTCTTTTTATAGGTTACTTTGATGGGAATCGAACAAGGAGCAATAACAAACAGTCCAGTGGACTGTTTGTGCGACGGGGCAACGAGCGATAGCGAGGCGATAGGCACGGGAGTGCCGAGACAAATTCCCATCACCCGCTCCAAAAATGAAAACATCAACCCTTGTGGTTGATGTTTTTCTTTTTATAGGTTACTTTGATGGGAATCGAACAAGGAACATAACAAAACCCTCGGCAGTCAAACTACCGAGGGTTTTATTATAGTATTAATCCATATTGAATGCTGGGCGGTAAACTGCGTAGTAGTATTGAGTTGCGAGGCAGTATTCAAGACGTCTTGTAATGTTTAATGTATCGGTTGAAATGCCTTTTGTAATATTAATGAAATAATCACCGCCTATATAAATATATACTTGGTATTCTTGTGAAGTTCTGCGAATTAACACATCACCAACCATTATATTGTGAGGACGTGCTAACCTTGTGCGGTCGGTACGCTGAGTACCGTAATAGAAGCGACCTCCATATAATGTTGGAACCATCATTGCGTGATACTTAGATCCATTATTAAGTGTATAATAATCATTACTATTAACTTGTGCGGTGATCTTAAATGTACCATCCGTTCCTTCGGTAACGGTTAAGAAATCGGTATCAGCAAAGACGTTATTGGTGCCAAATGACTGATTATAAATTTCGTTTACAAGAGCAAGACCTGTATTTGCGGTGCCGTTTGTTTTTATGTTATTGAAAGTTTCAATAATGCGGTTTTGTTCTTGGACAGTCAGGGTACGGTTAATGTATACTTTGGGACAAATTACATTTACGCCGCCTACAGTACTGTCTGTTGATTGAATACTGTCACCCAATGTTGCATTATTATTGACTTTTACAATGTAAGAAAAGGTGTTTCTTGTGTTTGCAGGTATCGTTACATTCCAGTAAAGGTTTTGACCGTCTACTGTTTCGGCGCCTGAAATATATGTGGTATTTTGGGGAACGGTATCACAAATTTCAAGTGTTACAGGTTTATCATTTGTGTTATAAACTTCAAATGAATAGGTTATTTCTTCACCGGGATTTGCAGTTGTTGTTGAATTATGAGAGCAAAGTTTTTGCGCCATAACACCCTGCATATTGTTAATGCGGTTTTGAGTTTCCGTTGGAACTTCAACATTGTATTTTTCGTTTGCAAGGGGACGTACAACTAAAAATGCGGTTACTTGTTTTGTGCTTTCTTTTATTGAATCATAGAATATATATCCACCGCTTCCTTCGGTGAAGAAGTAATCTTCTACTCTATAATATCGTGTTGTTGGTTCATATACTTCTTCTCCCGTACTAACTTTATATACTGAACCGGTGGAGTGTATAAATGTACCGTTGCCTATATAAAGCACAACGTGACCGCTGCTATCACTTCGGCGTACAACCAATAAATCGCCCGGTTCTATTGTATTGAGGATTTCCGATTTGATTTTTTGTTGGGTTTCTTTATCTACTTCTTGGTTTTCTTTACGGGTATAGTGGTATTTTCTGATACCTAAACTGTTTGCATATTTTTCTAAATAGGCGGTAGTGTTTAGCGTATAACTACTATATTTAATATCAATACCTAAAGCAGTTCTATATGTTTGATATGTAAATCCTGCACAGTTGATATAATCCCATTTATCATTTGTTGCATATTCGGGGTTGAGGTCTCCCGTTGTCCAACGGAATTCGGTGGAATTATTACCGCCGAAGCGTGTATCAGCATATTGCACCTTTTCTCCTCGGAGAAGATAACTTTCTGCTGTTGCAATAACGGCTTGCTGTTGAGGGGTGAGGTTGAGTTCCGGTAAATCGCCAACAATATAATCACGTTGGATATTTATTGTTGGACGGAATACAGCAAACATTGTGTTATCTGACAGAGATTTTAAAAGTGCTGTTGTGTCAACTTGGCTTAACGGGTCTGACAGATTAACAAATCCGTCTTTATCGTAAATATAGTTCTCAACGGTTTTACCGGTATTTACAAACAAAATATCGCCAACAATTAAATTGTCGGTTGTGACTTCATTGCAAGGTTTACCTTTTATTCCTGTAATCTGTCCTGTTACAGATTTACCGCCGTAGAGTGTGGGCGCAACCATATCGAGTGTGGTATCGGTTGCATTACCGTTTAATATATTAGAAAGTGTTTCCTTTGGAGTATCAGGGAAATAGTTAACTATGGATTTAGTAAATGCAACATAATATATCCACTTTGCAAGTTCCATATCTCTGTATGTTGAATCCTTTAAAGCACGGATACCGTTTGAAATAAATCTTTGGTCTTCGGTGCCTGCAGTTCTCTCGATATAGAGGTTGTAACATTCGGCGGTCTCACCGTTAGCCGAAGCGGTGCTATTGATATAACTGCCGTTGCACAGTTCAAGGTTTTCATCAACTTTAACTGTGTAACTTATGTTTTTGGTTTCACCTGAGGGCACAGTAACATCCCAACTCATTTGGCCGTTATTTACTGTGTCACAACCGTCTATAAGGTTTGTGTTAGTCGGTACGGAATCTTTAACAGTTACAGTTTTATCCTCATTAGTTGTGTTTTCGAGATTTATTGTATATGTTACGGTTTCACCAGGGTGAACTGTTTGAGATTGCGTCTTAGAAGCGGTTTTGGTTATTGCTATTTCGGGCGGTATTTCTCTTTTAACTATTCCAAGCCCTAAAAGTTGATATCTCATATTTTCAATATCCTTTTGGTCAATTTTACGGTCGTCGTTTGTATCAGAGAAAGGATTAAATTCGTTTTTAGATACAGTTTGGTTGACGTTTACAAGGTCTCTGATATCAAATTCACCGTCTATATTACCGTCGCCTGTTCCGTAGGGCTTATACGCACATTCTTCTAAACCTTCGCCTTTGTTTAAAATATAACCGTAATTCTGTTTCCAGTTTAATCCCTCCAAAGAGGTAGTATATTCATTTTCAGGTAATAGGTTTTCAGATGAGCCCTCTTTAGTTAAGGTGAGGTTTGAAATGTAAAATTCAGGTGTGCTGGTAAAACCATTTTCCTTATCAAGAACAAAACCTATGAAATAGAGGTCTCTTAATGTTTCGCTTTCGGTAAGCGTAAAACTGTAACTTGCTTTACCGCTTTTACTTTGTTTAACACCCACTACATCATTGAAGCGGGTATAATTGCCAAAAGTAATAGTTCTTATATGAGCGGGGTTTGACAGACCAGTTGCACTTCCCCAAAGAACTGGGCGTACACCATAGTCAAACCCGCGGGTAATGAAGTAATAGTCATAAGAAATAGTATATTTGACACCTTTTTCTATAATGCCGTTTTCTTTATTAATACTTGGTACTTGAAATCCAACTCGTTTAGTACCGCTGCCTGTATATTTAAAATATAATGCGGTTTTAAAATAACTGGGGTTATATTCTATATATTTGCTCGAAGTATTTTTAACACCGTATTGGTCATACCATTTGGCTGTTGAAGTGGTGTATTTATTAATATCAAGCAGATTTTCCTTTGAAGTGTCAGAGGATTTATAAAGCATAAAATCACTCAGGTAAAACTCTGCACCGTTTCCATTTTTAAAAGTGTAACCTAAATAGAGTTTTTTACCCGTGATTTCGTTTTGGGTGAGGGTAAAAGTATATGTTTTTAAGTTCTGATATTTATTATTTTTGCCGATTGCGAATTGTGAAGCGTTAGCAATAGAAGAACGGATTAGTGAATCGGTTTTTTCAAGAGCAGTTTTTGTATCTTCGCCCACAGGGGTGTCTTGCGCAATAGCATACAACGAAAGAAACAGATTTTCAGAATCAAATTTATCTATCATAGATTTTGTAACAATGCTGATAGTGTATTCCGTATCACTTTCGAGTGTCTGCGGAAGTTCGTAAAGTAATTTATCCTGTTGAGAAGAAGTTTTATATTGCAACATGGTTTTCATCGGTTGGTCTGAAAGAGTTTGGGCAGAGCAATCCAACGAAAAGTCAGTTGCTGTATTGGCGGTAAAAATTCCTCCAAATACAATGCAGAAACATAATAATAAAGAACAAATTTTCCGTTTCATAACATTCTCCTTTTAGTTAAAAAAAGATATATATGTAATAATAACATATTATATGTGACGTTTCTTGCCGATTTTGATATAAGAAGTGCAGTTTTTTGACATTTTCAATTTTTATTATTATGTATACGGAAAACCTTGACATCCAATAAATGCGTTGCTATAATGAGAGCGGAATCAGGCAAATTGTTATTTATATCCGGTGGAATTTTATGCATTTTCTTGAGGTGTAGGGAAATGAATCCTAAGTTAAATATAAACCGTGAAAAAACCAATCAACTTGCATTCAAATCTTATAAAAACGATTTCTGCAATTTTCAGTTTCATTCTCAAATTGAAATTTATGCCGTCAAAGAGGGTGAAATGGATATGCTTGTTGACGGCAAACGAAAGATGCTGAAATCAGGCGAATTTCTGGTGGCTTTGAGTTATATCGGTCACGATTATAAAACTCCTGAGTCTTCACGCTCTTTTGCTATAATTATACCCACACATCTTTGCGAAGAGTTTATGGAAGAAATTGACGGCAAAAAGTTAAAATCACCTTTCTTTACCGATAAAGAACTTTTCGATAAACTTGAGACTTGTTTTAATGCTATCAAAGACGAGAATACAAGTATTATAAAAAAGCACGGGCTTGTGAATGTTATTATGGGACTGATTTTGGAAAACGGTGAGTTTGTTGACTGCAGTGTCTCGTCAAGTAATGAACTTATAAGTGAGATGCTTGTATATATGAATGAAAATTATAAAAACGGAATTTCACCAAGTGATGTTTCACAGCATTTTGGGTATTCGCAATCTTATATTTCAAGGCTTTTCAAATCTTGCTTTGGTATAACTATGGTGAGATATATTACAATATTAAGATTACATAATGTATTGAATTTAATGAGTGAATTCCGTAATAGCATATCTTTTTGCGCACTTGAAAGCGGTTTTGATTCTATAAGAACTTTTTACCGCTCGTTTCAAAATGAGTTTGGATGTTCGCCAAAAGATTATTTAGAAAAAATGAAGTAAAAAAAAGGCAATCGCAAAAGCGATTGCCTTTTATAAATTTTGCTCAAGTAATTATCTTTGAACACGGCCAGAACCGTCGCCGCCTGCCAATTTTTCAACTTCTGAAACGGAAACACGGTTATAGTCACCCTCAACAGAATGTTTGAGAGCAGATGCTGCAACTGCAAATTCGATAGCGTCTTTTGAAGATTTGCCTGAAAGTAATGAGTAAATAAGTCCGCCGCCGAAAGAGTCACCGCCGCCCACACGGTCAACGATATGCAGATGATATGATTTTGAGAAGTAATAATCATCGCCGTCATAAAGCATTGCTGCCCAATCGTTATCACTTGCAGAGATTGAAGAACGAAGTGTGATAGCAACCTTTTCAAAACCGAATTTATCTGCCAACTGTTTTGCAACAGATTTATAACCCTCGTGGTTGAGTTTACCGCCGTAAATATCAGTATTTTCTGCTTCAATGCCGAAAACATCTTTTGCATCTTCTTCGTTAGAAATGCAAACATCAACATACTGGCAAAGTTCGGTCATAGCCTTTCTTGCTTCATCTCTTGTCCAGAGTTTGCCACGGTAGTTTAAGTCGCAAGAAATTTTAACGCCTTTTTCTTTTGCCTTGGCACAAGCGATTTTACAGATTTCAACCACATTTTCGCCTAAAGCGGGGGTAATACCTGTGAAGTGGAACCAGTCAGCGCCTTCGAAAATATCATCCCAGTCAAAATCTTCTACGGTTGCTTGTTGAATTGCAGAATATTTACGGTCATAAATACATACAGAACCACGCTGTGAAGCGCCTTTTTCAAGATAGTAAATACCAACTCTTTCGCCGCCACGGGTGATTTTAGAAGTGTCAACACCGAAATAACGGAGGCTATCAACTGCAGCCTGCCCGATTGCGTGTTTAGGTAATTTAGTTACATAAACGCTGTCCATACCGTAGTTTGCAAGGCTTACTGCAACATTGGCTTCACCGCCGCCGAAGGTTGCTTGCATTTGGTCGTTTTGAAAGAATCTGTAATAACCGTTGGGTGCGAGTCTTAACATAAGTTCGCCGAAAGTAACTATTTTAGCCATATTATTTTTCCTCCATTTTTTCAAGTGCTTCTTTTACGAAGAAACTGCCGCCGATGGCAGCGATTTTATCAAATGCTAAAAATTCGTCAATATTGCTACGGTCAACACCGCCTGTGGGGATAAACTTAACCTGCGGGAAGGGTGCAGATAAAGCCTTTAATGCTTTAAGACCGCCGTAAACATTAGCAGGGAAGAACTTAACTGTGGTGATGCCAAGGTCTAATGCCTGCATAATTTCAGTCGGTGTTACACAACCCGGATAGTAAGGGATGTTTTTCTTGTTGCAAATTTTTGCAACATCAACCGAAAGACCGGGGGATACGATAAACTGTGCGCCTGCTTTTAAAGCATCTTTACACTGTTTTGCATTTATAACTGTGCCTGCACCGATTGACATATCGGGATAGTTTTTGCAAGCATATTCTATCGTCTCAGCAGCACAAGCGGTGCGGAAAGTTATTTCAGCACAGTTAATGCCGTTATTTTTAAGTGCTTTTAAAATTTTATCTGTTTCGCTTAATTCTTTAATAACCACAACGGGTACAAATTTTTCCATAATATTTTCTCCTATTGAAAAATTTTTTGTTTTTATATGCCCTCTTGC
>JAZRMI010000022.1:0-30201 GCA_045647405.1 Acutalibacteraceae bacterium
AAGGTGTTTTTAGATGATTAAAACAGATGTTGTTGTCATCGGTGCAGGTGCAGTAGGCTGTGCGGTAGCGCGCGAGTTATCAAAGTATGAGCTTTCTGTAGTTGTAGTAGAAAAAAATGAGGATGTCGGCGGCGACGCTTCAAAGTCTAACAGTGCTATTATTCATACAGGATATGATGCTGCTCCAGGTACTTTAGAATCACAACTTGTCGTTGCAGCAAACCCTATGTATGACCAATTAGTAGAGGATTTGGATGTTCCTTTTGCCCGTATAGGTGCGATTTTGCCTGCTATTACTGACGAACAGTTTGAAAAATTGCCAGAAATTAAGGAAAAAGCATTCCGTAACCATGTTTACGATATTGAATATAAAACGGGTGCACAACTTTTGGAAATGGAACCTAATCTTAATCCCGAAGTTAAGGGCGGTTTGTATATTCCGCGCGAAAGTATTATTGACCCGTTCATTTTAGTTCAGGCTTTGGCTGAAAATGCTTTTGAAAATGGCGTAAAATTTTTACTCAATACAAGAGTTACAGGTATTACAACCGATAACGGTAAAATCAAGAGTGTTCAGACCACAGGCGAAGAAATTGAAACTACATATGTTATTAACTGCGCAGGACTTTATTGTGACGAAATTGCTGAGATGGTTGGCAAGGCAGAATACAAAGTTGTAGCGCGTAAAGGTCAATTCTTTATTCTTGATAAAAACACTTCCTGTCAGGTTGAACATATTGTTCTCCCAATTCCCACAAAAGTTACTAAGGGTAAACTTATGTGTCCGACTATCCACGGAAATATGTTAGTCGGACCTACTGCAGAAGACCAGGAATCTAAAGTTGATAAGTCTACTTCGGCTGAGGGACTTGCAAGTATTACTGCAGATGTTAAAAACCTTGTACCTAATGTAAATGTTAGAGATACTATTACACAATATTCAGGTCTTCGTCCCAACCGTAACCCAGAGGGTCTTAACTTTGATATCTGGGACGATTTAAAAGGCTATGTTAATCTTTCAGGTGTTCGTTCAACAGGTCTTACACTTTGTGTATCAATGGGTAAATATGTTGTTCAGCAGATGCAGTACCACGGTGCTGAATTTAAATTAAAGGATAATTTTATTGCAAAACGCAAGGGCATTGTAAAATTCAGCGAATGTTCTCTTGAAGAACAGGACGCACTTGTTAAAGAAAATTCACTTTACGGTAATATTATTTGCCGTTGTGAGACCATTACTGAAGCCGAAATTTTAGATGCAATTCATCGTCCTTTGGGAGCCAGAAGTGTTGATGCGGTTAAGCGTCGTGTGCGTGCAGGTATGGGACGCTGTCAGGCAGGTTTCTGCGGACCTAAGGTTATTGAAATTCTTGCGCGCGAGTTAGGTTGTGACCCAAGCGAAATCAATAAAAATAACGACGGTTCATATATGGTAACCGGTACAACTCGCTAAAGCGAAACTTGAAAGGTGTGAATAAGAATGTATAATGTGAATTGTGATGTAGTAATTATCGGCGGCGGACCTGCAGGTTTGGCAGCAGCAATTTCTGCTAAAGAAACCGGTGCTGAAAAGGTACTTATATTAGAGCGTGATAACGCACTTGGCGGTATACTCCAACAATGTATACATCCGGGTTTTGGTCTTTCTCGTTTTAAGGAAGAACTCACAGGACCTGAATATTACGGTCGTTTTGTTGATAAGGCAAAAGAGGTTGGCGTTGATTATATGCTTAACTCTATGGTTTTGCAGATTAACCACGATACCAATGAAGTTGTTGCAACAAGCAGTGAATACGGTATAACTTGTGTTAAGGCTAAAAGCATAGTTTTGGCAATGGGTTGTCGTGAAAGAACGAGAGCAGGCATTGTAATTCCGGGTACACGTCCGTCAGGCTTATATACTGCAGGTTCTGCTCAGCGTCTTGTTAACCGTCAGAATATTATGGTTGGTAAAAAGGTTGTAATATTAGGCTCAGGCGATATCGGTATGATTATGGCTCGCCGTATGACTTTAGAGGGTGCAAAGGTTGTAATGGTAGTTGAACTTATGGATTACCTTGCAGGTCTTACCCGTAACCGTGTTCAGTGTTTGGACGATTTTGGTATTCCGCTTAAATTAGCGCATACAATCTCTCGCATTGAGGGACACGAGCGTGTAACAGGTGTTTGGGTAGCACCGGTTGATGAAAACAAGAAACCTATTAAGGAAAAAGAAGAATTTGTTGAATGTGATACAGTGTTGTTCTCGGTTGGTTTGTTGCCGGAAAACGAACTTACCCGCAAAGCAGGTATCAAAATCAATCCTATTACAAGCGGTCCTGAAGTAAACCAATATATGCAAACAAGCGCACCTTCGGTTTTCGCTTGCGGAAATGTTGTCCATGTTAATGACCTTGTTGATAATGTTAGTGAAGAAAGTGCAAATGCAGGTAAATTTGCCGCTTTGTATGCTATGGGCAAACTTAACGATGAACAGAAAACGGTTACCGCTGTCACAGGCAGAAATGTTCGTTATTTGTGTCCGCAAACTATTGATGCTAATCAGGTGGACGGTAAGGTTAGCCTTTATTTCAGAGTATTGCAACCTGAACTTGAGGTTAAGTTGGTTGCGCGTTGCGGTGATGAAGTTTTGGCTCAACATAGGGAATTCCGTGTTAATCCCGGTGAGATGAACCATTTAACTATTGAAACTTCAAAAATTTCAGGCGACTGTGTAACAGTTGAAGTTGTTAAGGAGGATTAACGGTTATGAAAAAGGAAATTATTTGTACTGTTTGCCCGAGAGGTTGTCATATAGAGGTTGAGGGCGAGGGTGAAAAAATATTGAGCGTAAACGGTTATGCTTGTAAGCGCGGTCTTGAATATGCCAGCGCCGAATTTGCACACCCCGTTCGCATTTTAACTACAACTGTTAAGATAGAAGGAATCGAAAACGATTTGTTGCCGGTTCGTTCAAATAAATCCGTTCCTAAAGAAAAACTCTTCGATTGTATGGAAATAATCCGTGCAACAAAGGTAAAACTTCCTGTTAAGCGCTATGATGTTATAATTTCTGATATCTGCTCAACAGGTGTTGATATTGTTGCTACTGCAACTGTTGAATAATGTTTCATAAATTTTTGATTTCAATATAAAGGTCGTGTTTTAAATGAGTCGTATGATAGGCACAGTTTCAAGGGGACTTCGCGCTCCGATTATCCGTGAGCATGAGGACCTTGCACAGATTGTTGTTGATTGTATTATGAAAGCGGTTGAAAACGGTGATTTTACTGTCCGCGATAATGATATTATTGCGATGACCGAGTCAATCGTAGCAAGAGTTCAAGGCAACTATGTTACAGTTGATGATATCGCAACTGATGTTAAAAATAAATTCGGCGGTGATGCCGTTGGTGTTATTTTGCCGATTTTAAGTAGGAACCGTTTTTCTATTTGCCTTCGCGGTATCGCAAAGGGTTGTAAGAAGATTGTTATGATGTTGAGTTATCCGGGTGACGAAGTGGGTAACTGCCTGTTTAATCCCGATAAACTTGACACAGCGAATGTTAATCCTTATACCGATGTGTTGGATTTTAAAAAATACCGTGAATTGTTTGGCTATGAAAAACATACATTTACCGGTATGGATTATGTTGAATACTATCAGCAACTCATTAACGAAAGCGGTGCAGAAGTAGAATTTGTTTTTGCTAACGACCCGCGTGTTATTCTTGATTATACAAAAAAAGTTCTTAACTGTGATATCCACACAAGAGAAAAAACAAAGCGCGTTTTGAGAGAAGCGGGTGCAGAAATTGTTTATGGTATGGATGAAATTATGAGCCAGTCTATAAACGGAAGCGGTTATAATGAAAAGTACGGTTTGTTAGGCTCTAATAAATCTACTGAAGACCGAATTAAACTGTTTCCGCGTGAATGTCAGGATTTAGTTGAGGATATTCAAAAACGCCTTTTCGAAATTACAGGAAAGAATGTTGAAGTAATGGTTTATGGCGACGGTGCCTTTAAAGACCCCGTAGGTAAAATTTGGGAACTTGCAGACCCTGTAGTTTCACCTGCATATACTAAAGGTTTGGAAGGCTCACCTAACGAACTTAAACTTAAATACCTTGCTGATAATGATTTTTCTGACCTTTCCGGTGATAAATTACAGACAGCAATTAAAGAAAAAATATCTCAAAAAGACGGTTCAAGTCTTGTTGGAAATATGGCGGCACAGGGAACAACACCCCGTCGCTTAACCGACCTTATTGGTTCGCTTTGTGACCTTACTTCAGGTTCGGGCGACAAAGGAACACCTTTTGTTTATATTCAGGGATATTTCGATAATTTCACAACAGAGTAAAGAAAATAAAATTTAATATTTTAAATCGGCGGGAGGCGGTAGCGTGGCTAAAAAGTATTATTTAGGGTTAGATCAAGGAACAACGGGGACAGCGGCTTTATTATTTGATGAAGAATGGAACAATGTTTCAAGAGGATATGAAGAAGTAAAACAGTTTTACCCACAACCGGGTTTGGTTGAACATGATGGAGAACTTCTTTATGAAACCCTTTTAAAATCAACTAAATGCGCGCTTGATAAGATTAATGCCACCGCTGATGAAATAAAAGCCATTGGCATTGCTAATCAGGGAGAAACAGTGATTTTGTGGGATAAAAAAACGGGAAAACCTGTTTATCCTGCAATAGTCTGGCAAGACCGCAGAACAGCAAGTGAAGTTGACCGATTAAATCAGGAATATGAAGATTTCTTTTACAGCAGAACAGGTCTTAAACTTGATGCTTATTTTGGTGCTACTAAAATTAGATGGGTTTTAAAAAATGTACCGATTGCCAAGGAATTGTTAAAGCAAAATCGCTTAGCCGCGGGTTCGCTTGATGCTTGGTTTATTTGGAAACTCACAGGCGGTAGGGAATTTCTAACGGATTGCGTTACCGCAAGCAGAACTTGTCTTTTTAACATCAAAAAAATGTGTTGGGATAAAGACATACTCGATTTATTGGAAATTCCTATTGAAATATTGCCTGAAATCCGTGAGAATGCTACATTTTTCGGTAATACCGACCCCGATTGTTTTTTAGGTGCTTCAATTCCGATAACGGGAAGTATCGTTGACCAGCAGGCCGCTCTTATCGGTCAGGGTTGTTGTCAAAATGGTGATATTAAAACGACCTATGGAACGGGTTGTTTTATGTTAATGAATACGGGTGATAAACTTCTTTGCAATAATCACGGTTTGCTTTCAACACTGGCTTTTGTACATAACGGTAAGCCGAATTTTGCTTTAGACGGCGGTATATATATTTCTGGTGCGGCTACAAAGTGGCTTAAAAATGGTCTTAATTTAATTGAACATTCTGCACAGACAGACGAACTCGCATTATCAACAAAGGATAACGGCGGCGTATTTTTTGTTCCTGCTTTTACAGGTCTTGCCGCTCCTTATTGGGATTCTTATGCACGGGGAATGATGATAGGAATTACCGGTGGCAGCACTAAAGCACATATCGCCCGTGCAACTTTAGAATCTACTGCATATCAAGTCAAGGATATTTTTGATGTAGTAAAAGATATAACCGATGTAGATATTAAGTCTATACGTGTAGACGGCGGAGGCAGTAATAGCAGATTTCTTATGCAGTTTCAGGCAGATTTGTTAAACTTACCTGTTATGACTTCTGCTGTGACTGAATCTACAGGACTGGGTGCTGCTTTTTTAGCGGCATTGGGAATGGGTGAAATATCTTCACTTGAAGAAGTGTCAAAACTTTGGAAATGCGATATTTGTTACGAACCTAATATGAGTGAAGACCAACGAAAGTATTTACTTAACCAATGGCACCGTGCAGTTGAGCGTGCAAAAAATTGGGTTATTGATTAAATAAAAACCACCGCAGACTGAATATAATGTCTGCGGTGGTTTTTAAGAATTTAGGCTTCGTCACTGCAACAAGCGTTCTTTCTGAAAAGCAATGAAATACACCAAACACCCGCAAGTGCGATGACGGTGTAAATAATTCTGCTGATAATAGCAGTGCTTCCTCCGAAAGCCCACGCTACAAGGTCAAAACTGAAAAGTCCTACTAAACCCCAGTTAAGTGCGCCTACAATAACAAGTATTAAACAAATTTTATCAAACATTTTTTTCACTCCTTCGGGCTTTAATAGATTTTCCCGAAAAGTTAAAAATATTCAAAAAAATCAGCAGTTTTGAAACTGCTGATTTTTTAATTGAAATTCATAAT
Organism: Acutalibacteraceae bacterium; assembly: GCA_045647405.1. Classification (GTDB taxonomy): domain Bacteria; phylum Bacillota; class Clostridia; order Oscillospirales; family Acutalibacteraceae; genus UBA737. The sequence goes on from JAZRMI010000022.1 coordinate 6,250, forward strand.
ATCATTCATATCATAAAGCCCTGCGGGTTTTTCGAAAATGAATTTTGCGGCACGAAGTGCACCGACTGCAAAAACTTGTTTTGAAAGCGCTTGATGTGATAAAGTAATAACTTCGTCACAACCTGCGAAAATTACATCGTGTTCACCAACTATTGTTCCACCACGGACAGAGTGTATACCAATTTCATTTTTGGGGCGTTTAGCACGTTTTGAGTGACGGTCATATTCATAATCTAACTTATCGTCACAAACGCTGTTAATAGAGTTTGCAAGCATTATAGCAGTACCTGACGGCGCATCAATCTTTTGGTTGTGATGTTTTTCAATTATTTCAATATCAAAACCGTCACCTAAAATATCAGCCGCTTTTTTAGCGAGCGAACAAAGTAAATTAACACCGATTGACATATTGAAAGTAAAGAAAACGGGAATTGATTTCGAAGCATCTTTTATTTTTTTTATTTGTGTTTCAGAATAACCTGTTGTTGCAAGAATAACAGGGGTTTTTTTATCTAAAGCATATTCCAAAATGCTGTCAAGCAAAGCCACATTTGAAAAATCAATAATAACATCGGCTTGTATTTTAATATCATTGAAACTTGAAAAAACAGGGAAGTCTTTTCCTGTATTGATTTTATCTATACCGGCAACTATTTTGATTTCGCTGTTTTGTTTTGCACATTCGCAGATATTATTTCCCATTTTTCCGCAAGCGCCGACAAGTATTGCATTTATCATTTTTTCACTTCCAATTTTATTTTAAATAACACATTCTAAAAGTTTTTGTTTTAAAATTTTAATTTTATCTTCACTCATAGGGCATAAGGGCAATCGACACGGACCGACATTTAACCCTAAAATATTCATAGCCTGTTTTATGGGTGTTGGATTCACATCCGAAAACAAGGCTTTAATTAGTCCCATATACTTGGTTTGCATTTTTGCCGCTATTTGTGTATTACCACGCAAATAATTATGACAGATATCTCTTGTGGCGGTGGGGAGAATATTTGAAAGCACAGAAATGACACCGATACCGCCTAAAGACATAATTGGCACAGTCTGGTCGTCATTGCCTGAGTAAATATGGAGATTATCACCGCAAAGATATTTTATCTGTGCCACGAGCGAAAGGTCGCCCGAAGCCTCTTTTGTGGCAACAATGTTAGGGTGTTGGGATAATTCCTTATAAGTTTCGGGTTCAATATTAATTCCTGTGCGGGACGGCACATTATAAAGAATTATCGGTTTATTCACACGGTCTGCAATGTAGTTATAATGCGCCACAAGACCTTTTTGTGAAGTTTTATTATAATAGGGAGTAACCATTAAAAAGGCATCTGCTCCTAATTTTTCGGCATCAGAACAAAGTTCAACCGAATATACAGTATCATTACTTCCCGTACCTGCAATAATAGGCACTCTTTTATCAGCAGATTTTGTTGCAACTTCAATTACTTTTAAATGTTCTTCATACCTTAAAGTAGACTTTTCGCCTGTTGTACCACAAATCACAAGGGCGTCTATGCCAGAATTGATTTGGGTATCAACAAGTGTTTCCAGACGGTTGTAGTTTACACTGCCATCGTCATTCATTGGGGTTACAAGTGCGGTTGCACAGCCTTTGAAAATGTGTTGTTTCACATAATCACTCCCAAAAGTATTTAGTCCATATAACCTTTAGCACAAAGTAATTCAGCGAGTAAAACAGCACCTCCTGCGGCACCCCTTAAAGTGTTATGGGATACACAAACAAATTTGTAGTCATACTGACTGTCTTCACGAAGACGGCCGACAGAAACCGCCATACCGCCCTCAAGGTCACGGGCAAGTTTGGTTTGTGGCATATCATCTTCGGTAAAGTAGTTGAGGAATTTTTTAGGTGCGTGGGGAAGTTCTAATTCCTGAGGAGCACCCTTAAAGTTATCCCATATATTTAATATTTCTTCTTTTGAAGGTTTATTCTTAAATGTTACAAATACTGCTGCCATATGTCCGTCAGAAACAGGAACACGCAAGCACTGTGCAGTAAATTTAGGACTGGAAGCAGGCACGATTTCGCCGTCTTTGATTTCGCCCCAAATTTTAAGAGGTTCTTTTTCGCTCTTTTCTTCTTCGCCGCCGATATAGGGGATTACATTGTCAACCATTTCGGGCCAGCGTTCAAATGTCTTGCCTGCACCTGAAATTGCCTGATATGTACAAACTAAAACCTTATCAATGCCGAATTTATCAAGCGGATAAAGTGCAGGAACATAACTTTGAAGTGAGCAGTTTGATTTAACTGCAATAAAACCTTTTTTAGTGCCGAGTCTCTTTCTTTGAGAAGCAATAATTTCGGCGTGGTTGTCATTGATTTCAGGGATAATCATAGGCACATCAGGTGTAAATCTGTGAGCCGAGTTGTTTGAAATAACAGGACATTCGTGTTTAGCATAGGTTTCTTCAAGCGCTTTGATTTCGTCCTTTTTCATATTAACTGCGCAGAAAACGAAATCAACCTTTGAAACGATTGTGTCAATATCCTTTTCGGCATCTAAAACAACCATATCTTTAAAGTTTTCGGGCATCGGCTTTGTCATAGCCCAACGGTTGCCGACAGCATCTTTATAAGATTTGTTTGCAGAATTTGCACTTGCGGCAAGTACTGTGACATTAAACCAAGGATGGTCCTCTAAAAGCAACGCAAAGCGTTGGCCAACCATACCTGTAGCACCGATAATACCAACATTAAACTTTTTCATTTTAAAACAATCCTTTCAAATATTGTAAATTTAACTTGATATATATATAATTATACAATATAATATATTATTGTACCAAACTATAATATCATTACTAAAATGGTTTGTCAAACTATTTTATGGGAGTTTATATGAAAACAAGCGATTTTTACTATAATTTACCTGAAGAACTTATTGCTCAGACACCTATTGAACCGAGAAATCAGTCTCGGCTTATGGTTTTTGATAAAAAAACGGGTGACCTTGAACATAAAAAATTTGAAAATTTGAAAGATTATTTGAAATCGGGAGACTGCCTTGTTTTAAATGATACAAGGGTCTTACCTGCGAGAATTTTCGGAACACGAATTGATACAGGTGCGGTTGTTGAATTTGTGCTTTTAAAACAAAGAGAAATCAATATCTGGGAATGTTTGGCAGGACCGGGAAAAAAAGCAAAAGTTGGCAACAGTTTCACTTTTTCTGATAAATTATCTGCCGAAGTTATTGAAGTTTTACCTGACGGCAATCGAATTTTAAAGTTTGATGCTAAAGGCGAGTTTTTTTCAGTTTTGGATGAAGTGGGTAATATGCCTTTACCGCCGTACATTAAGGAAAAACTTGAAGATAAGGAACGTTATCAAACGGTTTATTCTAAAGAGTTAGGCTCTGCTGCAGCGCCCACAGCGGGACTTCATTTCACCAAAGATATGCTTAATGAAATTGAGCAGATGGGTGTTAAAATCGCTTATGTTACTTTGCACGTAGGTCTTGGTACATTTAGACCTGTTAAGGTAGACGATGTCACACAACATAAAATGCATACTGAACATTACAGTATTTCACAAAAAACTGCCGAAATTATTAACGAAACAAAAAATAAAGGCGGTCGAGTTATCTGTGTTGGAACTACAAGTTGCAGAACTGTTGAAAGTGCAATGCAAAAGTTTGGTGAAATCAAGGAATGCAGTGATGATACGAGCATTTTTATTTATCCGGGGTATACTTTCAAGTGTATGGATGCGCTCGTGACCAATTTCCATTTACCGGAAAGCACGCTTATTATGTTAGTTTCTGCTTTTGCAGGTTATGATAATACTATGAATGCATACAACACCGCTGTTAAGGAAAAATACCGTTTCTTTAGTTTCGGTGATGCGATGTTAATTATTTAGGAGATAAGATGTATAAATTATTAAAACAGGAAAATTCTGCCCGTAGAGGTGAATTTATAACAAATAGGGGAACTGTGCAAACACCCGCATTTATGAATGTTGCAACCTGCGGTGCTATTAAGGGTGCGGTTTCTGCCGAAGATCTTAAAACTCTCGGTTGTCAAGTTATGCTTTCTAATACATACCATCTGCACATCAGACCAGGTGACGAGGTTATAAAAGGGTGTGGCGGACTTCATAAGTTTTCCACTTGGGACGGACCTATTCTGACCGATAGCGGAGGATTTCAGGTATTCTCGCTTTCCTCGCTTCGAAAAATTGAGGAGGAGGGCGTAACCTTTGCTTCGCATATTGACGGTAAGCGAATTTTTATGGGTCCTGAAGAAAGTATGCAAATTCAGTCGAATTTAGGTTCAACTATTGCTATGGCGTTTGACGAGTGTGTTGAAAACCCTGCGGAATATTCATATTCTAAAGCATCTTGTGAGAGAACAACCCGTTGGCTTAAAAGATGCAAAGCAAAAATGCAAGAACTTAACTCACTTGAAAATACTATAAACAAAGAGCAAATGCTTTTTGGTATTAACCAAGGTTGCACTTACAATGATTTACGAATTAATCATATGAAAGAAATTCGTGAATTAGACCTTGACGGTTATGCAATCGGCGGTTTGGCAGTAGGTGAGCCGAGCGAAGTTATGTATGATGTGATTGAAAATGTTGAACCCTTTATGCCAAAGGACAAAATCCGTTATTTAATGGGTGTCGGCACCCCTGCAAATATTCTTAACGCTGTTGAACGTGGAGTGGACTTGTTTGACTGTGTTATGCCAAGTCGTAATGCCCGTCACGGACATTTGTTTACTTCACAAGGGATTATAAATATCAATAACAAAAAATACGAATATGATATGCGTCCGATTGATGAAAATTGCGGTTGTCCTGTTTGCAGTCGTTATAGCAGAGCATATATCAGGCATCTTCTCAAAAGTCAGGAAATGCTTTCGCAAAGACTTCTCGTTATGCATAATTTATGGTTTTATAATCACCTGATGGAAGATATCAGAAATGCCTTGGACGAGGGCAGATTCCGAGAATTTAAGAAAGAAAAAGAAATTATATATTCTACGAGAATATGATACTTGCATTTTTTACCACTATAAGTTATAATTATTAAGATAAATTTTTGGAGGAATTTTAAATGAATTTTTTAACTCTTGAAAAAGCGGCTGCAGCAGGCGGTATCGGTACTATCGGTATGATTATTTATTTGGTTGTAATCTTCGGTGCTATGTACTTGCTTTTAATCCGTCCGCAACGCAAAAAACAAAAAGAAGAGCAAAAAATGCGCAACAATTTACAGGTTGGCGATGAAATCGTAACAATCGGCGGTATTTACGGCCGTGTTATCTCTTTGAAGGAAGATACCATTGTTATTGAATCACAAAGCGACCACAGTAAATTAACAGTTGCTCGTTGGGCTTTACAGTCAAACCTTACTGTTCACGATGATGCACCTTCTAAATAAACTGTTATAAGTTTTGTCCCTTCTGAATATAATCTATTCAGGAGGGATTGTTTTATGGATAATGATAATATTTTAAAACAGAATAAATTAAGTTATATAACTGTTTTCGTTACAGCTTTGATTGAAATTGTGTCAACTTTAGTATTTGTTTTAATCTTTGCGGTTATTATGTATCTCATTGAGGGCGGGTATGAATATTCAAGCATATTTGCAACCGTTTCAATAGCAATCGGCAGTCTGGTTGCTTCGTTTTATTTGGGTAACAAACAAGGGCAAAAGGGAATTTTAATTGGTCTTGCGGTTGGCGGTATTACTTTTATAATCATTACATTAATTTCGCTTTTAATGGATAACGGCGCTGTTGGAATTAATATTTTATTTCATTTTATAATTATTATGTTAGCGTCGCTTATAGGCGCTATATTAGGTGTAAACAAGAAAGCAAATCAAAAATACATATAAAAATTCCCGATAGGATATCCTATCGGGAATCAATTTATTTTACGATACTTTCATAAACAGTTTCGAAATTTTCTTTTGCAACTTCGATATTAGCGGTATTTTCGGTTATTTTTTCTCTTGTGGTTTCAAGCGATGAAATAAGCGAGTCAACTTCATTTACAAAATCATTGCTTGTTTTTAAAATATTTTCACGAAGTTGCCCCAATGAAGTATGGGCTTCGTCTATCGAAGAAAGGTTTCTTTCAACCTGTTCGCTTGATATCTGAGCGCTGTTTTCTGAATTTGCCATAATTGCCTGAGCGTTGGCTTGGGCTACTAAATAAAGTTTGCCAATATTTTCGGACAAGCGTTCAATTTCTTCATATTTTTCAGTAAATTCATTAAGTTTAGCGCTGATAACATTTTTTTCTTCCATAAGATTTTCATACTGTTCTTTTGAAAGTTCAAGTTGCTTTGCTAAATTATCAGCCTTTTCATTCAAAGAATTTGTTTTTGCGGAAAATGTTTTATGGGTTTTTTCGATATATCTTATAACATCGTCACAATTAAAGCCGAAGAGACTTTTTCTAAAACCAACCGACATTTTAAACTTCCTTTCAAGATAAGTGAAGTTATTATATCACATATTTGTAAAAATGACAAGTTTTTATTTTAAAAACAAAATACCGCACTCAATTATTCGACATTTTTTTGAAAACTTTATTGTAAAGTATGATTTGCATAATATAGGTGATTATCCAAGATACAGGATAGGAAATATATAATATTTGAGGTGTGTGGAATTGTGGCATTTGGAAAACGGTAAGACACCAAAGGATTCTGAATCCGCATACACCAAGCAGTGAAATAACGGTGTTTGACAGAGAAACACCCATTCCTCGAAGTGTGCCTGCAGTTGTATCCATAAGTCCTTGAAATATTAGGGGTATAAATACAAAAGTTATTCTTATAACACCCCATTCGATTGCTTGTTCTGAATCTGTTATATATATATTTAAAATCGGTTTTGCTAATATCACCACTGTTATTGAATATAGCGAAACCACAAGTGTTGATAGAAAAGATGATGCAAAAAGCGATTGCTTAACCCTTATATAGTTTTTAGCGCCGATATTGTGACCCGTAAAATTCAAAGCACATTGATAGAATGCGCTTGTAAATATGTCTGAAAAACTTTCAATATTAAATACCGCTGCATTGCCTGTGATAAAACCGTCAATATACGACAGAGAATTTACCGACGACTGAACAACAATGTTGGAAAGGGAAAAAGTTGTTCCTTGTATGCCTGACGGAATACCGAGTCGCAGTATTTTTTTAAGTGGTGAAAGAGAGAGTTTAAAGCAATTAAGACGCAATTTACAATCGTCATTTCTTCTGAATAAACTGACTGTTGCCAAAACGGCAGATATAGTCATAGAACAGGCGGTAGCAAGAGAAAGTCCGATTACATCGAGTTTTAATCCTGAAACAAATACAATGGTCAAAATTAATTTAATAGGCCCTGCAAAAAAAAGAAAAAACAAAGGTTTCTTTGTCTCGCCAACCGCTCTCAGAATTGCTGCACCGAAATTATAAACCATCAGAGGAATCATACTTAAAAAATATGTTTGTAAGTATAATGTAGCTTGCTTAATAATGTTTTCGGGTGTGTTTATTAAATTTAGTATGCTTTTTGAAAATGTTATTCCTAAGAATGTTAAAATAGCACCGATTATAACTGATAAAAACATAGCGGTATGTACTGTTTCACTTATTAGTTTTTTGTTTTTTGAACCGATAGCGTGTGTGACGGCAACGACACTGCCTGTAGAACATCCCATAAAAAAACTGATTATAAGTTTTGTTATTACGGTTGCTGTGCTGACCGCCGCTACGGTATCACTTCCGCTTGTTGCGAGTCTGCTTGCAAGTATAACATCTGCAGAGTTAAAGAATTGTTGCAGAATACCTGTTAACAGGATTGGAATACAAAACATAATCATTTGTTTTAAGATTGGTCCGTTGCACATATCTATTTTATTCTTTTGCATAATAAAACCACCGACCGATACTGCGTTTTTGCTATAACTGTAATAATACGCCATATCTTTGGGATTTTCTTGCCGTTTTTTAATCATTGTGTGCTATTTTTTGATATTTTGGAACAAAATAATTTGAATTATTGACTTTTTGGGATAATAATAGTATTATATCTTTAGTTGATATACAATTTATAAGGAGAAAGCGATGATTGAGAAAACTTTACTTCTTGATAACATTGATAAGGTAAGAGAGTTTGTAGATATTGCAACCTCGAAAGAATATAACATAACTTTGAAATCGGATAAATTTATTGTTGATGCTAAATCAATAATGGCAGTCTTTAGTCTTGATTTAACAAAACCTGTGAAAATGCAGGCTGATTGCAAAACTGTGATTGATTTAACACGGCAGATAGAAAAGTTTGTATATCAAAAGTAGTAATATAGGGCGTCATTTGACGCCCGTTTTTATTGGGAGATTTTATGGATTTTATTAATTTAAGAAAACAGGTTATAAATAAATATTTCGGTAAAATGAATGACAGGCAGTTTGAGGCGGTAACAACCGTTGACGGTCCTGTATTGGTGCTTGCAGGTGCGGGTAGCGGTAAAACTACCGTTTTAGTTAACCGCATATTAAACCTTGTAAAATTTGGTAACGGTTATAACAGTAATTATTTGCCCGAAGTAAGTGACGCTGATATAAAAGCAGGTATTGATTATCTTGACGGTAAAACCGATATAGTGCCAAACGGGATTTTCGGTGTTAGCGAAGCAAAACCATGGCAAATTCTCGCTATCACTTTTACTAATAAAGCGGCTGACGAACTCAAAGAGCGTATTGCCGATAAATTGGGCGATGATGCGCTTGATATTTGGGCAGGCACTTTCCATTCGGTTTGCGGAAAGATTTTACGCCGCTATGCTGAACTTTTAGGCTTCACATCCCATTTTACAATTTATGATACCGACGACCAAAGACGGCTTATGAAAGATATTATGAAACAACATAATATTGATGATAAATTTGTGCCTCATAAGTATGTTTTGGCACAGATTTCAAGTGCTAAGGATAAACTAATAACTCCCGAAGAATTTGAACAAAACGCAGGGATTGATTATAGACTTAAAACTGTTGCACAACTTTATAAACTTTATCAGTCAAGGCTTAAAAATGCAGATGCTATGGATTTCGACGATATGATTGTCAATACGGTAAGACTGTTGCAACAAAATGATGATGTTTTGGAATATTATACTAACCGTTTCCGTTATGTGTGCGTGGATGAATATCAGGACACTAACTATGCACAGTATGCGCTTGTGAGTCTTCTTGCAAGCGGTAGGAACAATATTTGTGTTGTGGGTGATGATGACCAAAGTATATACCGTTTTAGAGGCGCTACGATTGAAAATATCCTTAATTTCGAGGATGAATATAAAGGCGCTAAAACAATACGCCTCGAACAGAACTACCGTTCAACTTCTAATATCCTCAATGCTGCTAATAAGGTTATTGAGAATAATAAGGGCAGAAAAGGTAAAACATTGTGGACCGACAACGGCGACGGCGATAAAATCACAGTACATACAGCCGAAGACGAACGTATGGAAGCACGCTATGTGGCGGATATAATACTTGAGAATGTTGATAAAGGTGTTAAGTTCTCTGACAATGCAATTCTTTATCGCATGAATGCACAGGCAAACGCTATAGAAAATGTATTTATGAGGTGCGGTATTCCGTATAAGGTTATTGGCGGAACAAGGTTCTATGACCGCAAGGAAATCAAAGATGTTCTCGCTTATTTGCATCTTATAAACAATAACAAGGATGATATCAGACTTCGCAGAATCATTAATGAGCCAAAGCGTTCTATAGGTGACACTACGGTTAATCACGCAGCACAAATTGCTGAAGAACTTGGTGTTTCTATCTTTGAAGTGTTATCACGTGCTGATGAATTTGCGGCGCTTTCAAGGGCTTGCAGTAAAATACAGGCGTTTTGTGAAATAATAAATCAGTTATCAAGTTTTGCAGAGAATAATTCAATCAGCGATTTATTTGAACAGGTGTTGATTGCCACAGGTTATAAAATGATGCTCGAAAATGAGGGCGAAGAGGGAAGAGACCGCCTTGAAAATGTTATGGAATTGGCATCTAATATTGCACAGTATGAACTTGAAACCGATGAGCCGTCTCTTTCTGATTTTTTGGAACAGATTTCGCTTATCAGCGATATTGATTCACTTGATAATACAAGTGATAGGGTTGTGATGATGACCGTACATTCCGCAAAGGGATTAGAATTTCCAAGCGTATTTCTTGTTGGTATGGAAGAGGGTATTTTCCCGGGCAATCAGTCAATTTACGGCGGGAACGAAGAAATTGAGGAAGAACGCCGTTTGGCTTATGTTGCTATTACGAGAGCAAAAAAGAATCTTTATATTTCAAATACCACAATCCGTATGATGTTCGGCAGTACCACAAGGAATTTACCGTCAAGGTTTTTAAAAGAAATACCTGAGGAACTTTGTGTTTGTACAGGGTATGTTCCTAAAACGGTAAATGTTAATGTATATCCGTCAAGTTTTACGGCCACTTCTGCCAACAAATCTTCCTTTGTTAAAAAAGCAGAGGTTAATAATAGCGTTTATTCTATCGGACAGACTGTACAGCATAAAACTTTTGGTGTTGGTATGATACTGTCGGTCACGCCTATGGGAAATGATACGTTGTTAGAAATAGCATTTGATAATGTTGGCACTAAAAAAATTATGGCAGGTTTTGCAAAGTTAACAATTATTTAATTGAATTTGTTTAATTAAGTGATATAATGTATTTATAACACAATAGGAGAGTTAGTATGACGCTTGCAAACAGTACAATTAAAAAAATATCAAAAGACAGTTTAAAAGGCAACTTTTTAAACTGTGTTGTTGTTGCTGTTATTTTGATTTCTTGTTATTTCATTTTTAATAATATTGGCGCATTATTATTTATGGCAACGGGAGAAATTGTTGCCAATATACTCTTTCTTTTGCTTTGCTTTTTCGGCCTTTCGCCAATGGTTTTAGGCAGTGTTAGATATTTTTGGCGAATGTCTTGTGGTGTTAAGGACAACCCTGTTTGTGTGTTCTATTATTTCTCTGAGTTTTCGCTTTATACGCGCTCAATTCGGTTATCGCTTTCGCTTGCTTTAAGGGCGGTTTTCTATTTGCTGATATTTGGAATACCAACAATTATTTTCGAAGTGATTTCAGGCACCTGGCTTTACGAGATTATTGATATTCCTATTCCTATTTGGACAACAAATCTTTCGTTTTTTATCACTTCTCTGAAATTTTTGTGTGTGACCGCAACGTTTTTTGTAATGCTTAAATATTATTTAGCACCAATGCTTGCAGTTGCAGATGAAAATATGGATATTGCCGAAGCAATCCATCTTTCAACCATTATTTCAAAGAAGACTTTGCTTGATTTTATATTTTTCTTATTTGGCTTTTTGGGTTGGTTTTTAATTTCTGTTTTGGTTATTCCGCTGATTTATTTAATTCCTTATTTTGTTTTGGCGTATCTGGTTCATTGCACATATGCAGTTCAGAATTTTAATAGTGAAATTGCAAAACTTTCCGAGGACCAAGTGCCGACTTTTGTAGCAGGTGTTTAATATGAAAAAGGGAATATTTTTCTATATTTATTATTTTGTTGCATTGATTGTTGTTGTCGTTAATTGTGTTTATATTATTAAGACAAATTATTTTATTAATATCGACAGCGTACCCGACGGTGTGTATCAGTATAATAATTTTTCTCCTAAAAAAACTACAGAACTTAAAGTTTATTATGTTGATTTGACAGTTGGTGAATCAATTCGTGTTACCGCTACCAATAATAATGAAACTAAGAATATTTATTGGCAAACAGGAATTAAAGATGTGAAAATTAAATGGAAAAACGAGTCGGAGGTTGTTATTAATAATATTTCGCTTGACTTGTCTGAAAATGAGACATTTGACTGCAGAAGTATCCGTTCAATATTTAACGACGGTATAATGGGTAGGTAGCATTATGGGTTTGATTTTAGCATCGGCTTCTCCCAGAAGACAGGAATTATTGAAATATATTACATCCGATTTTCAGGTTATGCCGTCAGATGTCGAAGAAATCGTCCCTGACGGTCTTAAAGCGGAAAAACAACCCGAATACTTAGCAAGGCTAAAAGCGCTTGATATTGCTAAAAAATACCCGAATGATACGGTTGTCGGCGCCGATACTTCGGTTGTTATAGGAAATAGGGTTTTAGGCAAACCGAAAGACAAAGAAGACGCAAGACAAATGTTACTTTTGCTTTCGGGTAAAACGCATAAAGTTATCACGGGTTGCGCCGTTGTGAAAGACGGAGTTTGCAAATCATTTTCTCAAGTCAGTAAGGTTGTTTTTTATAAACTGTCAGCAGAAGAAATAGAGGAATATATAAGTTCTTCTGAACCTTATGATAAAGCAGGGAGTTATGCAGTTCAGTCTAAGGGCGGACTGTTTGTCAAGAAAATCAAAGGTGATTATTTTAATATTGTGGGACTGCCAATTGGAAAACTTAATAAATTTATTTAATTTAAAATCAGTACTTTTTAGTACTGATTTTTTGTAATTTAAGAAGTTTTGTATATAAGTAATGTGATTTGCAGAAAATAATTTTATAAAATTATTGAGGTGAATTATGGCAGAAAGAATAGGAAATAGAACGATATTATTAAATAATAAACCGCATATTTTGAGTTACGGCTCGATTGTTGGAAAAAAAGAACACGAAGGACCGCTTTCAAAGGAATTTGACCAATATATCACTGATAGTTTTTACGGTGAAAAAAGTTTTGAAAAAGCAGAAAGCAAATTGCAAAAAACAGCCGTTCAGTTGGCACTAAATAAAATAGGACTTAAGGATACGGATATTGATAATATTTTTGCAGGCGACTTATTAAATCAATGTATTGGTTCGTCTTTCGGTCTCAGACAGTTTGGTATTCCATTTATCGGTCTTTACGGTGCTTGTTCAACAATGGCACTTTCAACCGCATTAGCTTCACTGTTTGTTGATTGCAGAATTTCTGAAAAAACTATCGCAGTCACTTCTTCGCATTTTTGCTCAGCAGAAAGGCAATACCGTTTTCCGCTTAATTACGGTTCTCAACGCACTCCAACTGCACAATGGACTGTAACAGGTTCAGGCGCACTCGTAATAGGAAACGGCGGTGACGGACCGTATATTAATTCAGTAACTTTCGGTGAAATTGAAGATTTCGGCATAACTGATGTGAATAATATGGGTGCTGCTATGGCACCTGATGATGTTAAAATAAGACCATACCCAACACACGAGGGTATGGTCTTTTTCTACACACAAATCCAGTATTTAAGGGGGTTTAGAGCACTTTTTAATCATTTTTACACCAACAAAAAACATAAAAATTACCGCAATAGAGTATGGGTTACTATCTTCATTCTATTGCAGAAAAAGGAGGAAGTAAAGTTGTTCTATGAATACTTAGTTAAAACATTTGGGTATGATTCTCCGTTTGCTTTTTCGGAAATTGATTATCCCTACTATTCACGTTATCAAATTAGCAGAGGTTTAAGAAAACTCTGTGAGGATAAGAAGATAGTTAGATTTGAAAAAGGATTATATTATATCCCGAACAAAAGGAATTTTGGAATTAGCATTTTTCAACCTATGAAAGTTGTTGAAAAGAAATTTATTAAAGACGGCGAAAGGGTTTTTGGGTACTATTCAGGAAGTTATATGCAGTACGAACTCGGAATATCAAAACTAAAACCCGCCACCATCGAAATATATACCAATATGGAGAGCCGAGATTTACACAAGGTCAAGTTAGGCAATTATCAAATTGCTCTCCGTAAACCACGAACCAAAATCGACAAGCACAACGCACCCGTTCTTTGTTTCTTGGAACTAATGAACGGTATCGATGTTGAAACCCTTGACGAGTATAAACGAAAACTAATCGCTGATTATATCACAGATAACCGAATCACCCAAAGGCAAATCACCAAATACATACCATTCTTTCCCGATAAGACCTGTCGAAATCTAATTGAAAGCGAGGTAATCTACCGTGTCCCGCAGTAATAGTTGTATGGTTTGTACATACCTAATCGAACTTGTCGCCGGAATAGTTACCGGTTACTTATTTATCTATCTTGATGATGCCATTGTGATGAGATTTGCGCTTTTGATGTTGTATATTCCCGCAGTTCTCGTCCTTGTGGATGCAAAATCAAAAATGGTGAGGTTTCTTGTCTACCTTATGCTGACCGCAGTCTGCTTTTGGGGAATACTTTACGCCATCTATTTCCGCCGACCTTTTGGCTTTTCTCTTATCTTTTGTGCTATTGTCGGCTTTGTCTACTATGTAATATTTACCGATACAGCCAAAAAAGATAAAATGTCAAAAATACTTATCGTCAACGGTTGCTTTATCGCACTTGTATTCTTAATCGCGCTCTCTTGCAACCTGATGTTCAACCCTAGACACGCACCCCTCCTCAACGGCGGCGCAGTGATGTGGTGATAATTATAGTTTTGTGTACGAAAATCGATTGTGTATGGAATTTATTATGCACCAAAATTCGACAACAAAACCGAAAATAGAAACATTTTGTATCAAATTCTGATTTTATATTGACTTTTTAAGAAAGGAATGTTATTATTAATATGAAAAAGATGTGGAGGTTTCATATTATGAAAGAGGCTATTGTTAGAATTGAAAGCATTGAAATAGAAAATTTCAAAAATGTCAGATTCGGTTCTATTAGATTTGATAATAACAACAAGAATTATAAATCAAGTATATTGGGTTTGTATGGTCAAAATGGTTCGGGTAAAACTGCTCTTATTGATGCTATTGAGCTTTTAAAGCTTTGCTTATCTGGTAAAACTATTCCCGTTAGTTTTGCCGATCATGTTAATGTTGATGCTGAATATGCAACTATTAGATATGCTTTTAAAGTGGTCAATAATAAAACCAATGGTGAATATGAAGCAATATATGAAATTAATTTACGAAAAGAAATAGACGAGTCTACACAAAATACAGAAACAAACGATACATCTATTCAAACTTTTAAATCTGTTATTTTTAATGAAGTTCTTTCTGCTTCGTACAAAACTGAAGAAGAAAAAATAAAACTTTTACCTATTATTGATACTAGAACAGATGATGTTTTTGTCCCTGCAAGTAAATACAATTTGTTAATTGGGACTAACAAAAAAACTAAATCTAATTTGCTCTCATATAAAAAACTTACTGAAACAACTTCAAGATCTTTTATATTTGCAAGAGAGTTATTGAACGAATTAAGGAAAAATAGAAAGGCCGAAAAGCCTACCTACTATCATGATTTAATTGAAGCGTTGATTTGGTTTGGAAACTATGAATTGTTTGTTGTTAATACATCAAATTCCGGTCTTATTACATTGAATGCATTACCATTAGCATTCAGATATGAAGAAAACAATAAGTTTTCGATTGGTAGTTTGATGATCAATTTGAATAAACCAACATTAATTCCTAATGATGCTTATGAACTTGTCAACAAACTAATTAAGAACATGAACATAGTTTTGACACAGCTAGTGCCTGGTCTTAAAATTGATGTTAAAAATTTGGGTAACGAGTTATCTTCTGATGGCACATTGAGATCTAAAATAGAGATTGTATCTCTTAAAAATCCTAAAGGAATTCCTTTAAAGTACGAGTCCGAAGGTATAAAGAAGATTATCTCCATATTGCAGCTGCTTATAGTTCTATATAATAAACCATCTATAACGGTTGCAGTTGATGAGTTTGATTCTGGTGTGTTTGAATATTTACTTGGCGAAATGTTGCGGATTATATCAGAAAAAGGAAAAGGTCAATTAATTTTTACATCTCACAATTTAAGACCGCTTGAAACCTTGGATAAAAGTTTTGTTGCATTTACTACAACAAATCCTGATAATCGATATATACGTTTTACAAACATAAAAGCTAATAACAATTTAAGAGATTTCTATTATCGCGATATTGTTCTTGGTGAACAAGATGAACCCGTTTACGAACCTACTAACAATTACGAAATAGCTCTTGCTTTTAGAGAGGCCGGTGAATTAAGTGGCTCGTAAAAAGATAGTGTTCGTTATTGTGGAGGGTGTGTCCGAGCAAGATGCACTTGGCGCAATTTTAAGCAATATATATGATAAAGATAATGTTTGGGTTCAGGTTTTGCGTAAGGACATAACTTCTGAATATGGAGTCGATCCGTCAAATATTCTTTCTAAACTTGGAAATGAAGTTCGAGGTTATGCAAACACATACCGTTTTAAAAAGGGCGACTTTAAGGAAATCATCCATATTGTTGATATGGATGGTGCATATATACCAGATGAAAATATCGTAGAAGACAAATCCGCAGAAAATCCTATTTATTCTTTGACTGAAATTAGGACCGCAGATAAATCAGGGATTGAAATCCGCAATCAAAATAAGCGTGCAAATATCAATAAGATTTGTGGATGTAAGGAACTATGGAGTATACCATATAGTGCGTATTATATGTCTTGCAACCTAGATCATGTTCTCTATAATAAACTGAACAGTACTGATGAAGAAAAAGAAAGTGATTCTTTTCAATTTGCAAAGAGGTATAAAGAAAAGACGGAAGAATTTTTATCGTTTATTGGAGAATCAGATTTTTCTGTTACAGGCAACTTAAAAGAATCATGGGATTTTATTAAAATGGATTTGCACTCTTTGGAACGTTATACTAATTTTGGTATTTGTTTTAAGGAAACAGATGCTCCTACAGAAGAATAATTGTTATATAAAAATCCGCAGCATTGCTAATTTGCAGGGCTGCGGATTTTATACTATTGCGTTCTTAATCGCACTCTCTTGCAACCTGATGTTCAACCCTAGACACGCACCCCACCTCAACGGCGGCTCAGCGATGTGGTGATGTGTCTATATGATAAATTTATCTACATATATCTTTCATAGTTGCGAGTTCTGTGATATAATTAAAATAGTTAAAAAGGGAGGATAATATGGCTAGAAAAGGAAGAAAATTTGAATTGGCATATAAGTGGCTTTATGATTTGGATAGAAAATATAAAGTCACCTCTCCGGCGTTTTTATATGACAAAGCAGCAGAAGAAAAAAGAGAAGTTGATGTTCTCGTAGAATATATGGATTCTAAGGGATATAATAGAAAGATCGCAATTGAATGCCGTGATAGAAAACACAAAGAGAATGTTATGTGGATCGAACAATTAATCCAAAAACGTGAAGATTTAGAGCTTGATTATATTGTAGCCACAACGACCCAAGCATTCACTGAAGGTGCAATTAAAAAGGCAAAATGTCACGGAGTTATTATTGAGCAGGCAGAAATTATCAATTCAAAAACAATAAATGATAATGTTAGTGATTTCTTCCTTGATGTATTTTTCTTTAAACTTGAATTACTAGAGTTGAATTTTTATCTCAAATCACAAAAGAAAGTATCTTTCCAAGAATATTTTAAAAGCTTGAATTTTGCTAATCAAAACCAATTATTAAATGATATTAATAAAGATTTGTATTTTTCAATAGACCCCAATACAGTAGTTGATGAGTGTGGTTTCGAAACAAAGGATTTCTTTTCTAGCGAAGATAACTGTATGGAAATCAAAGGTGATAATTTATTTTCCGATATGCCAAAACCTCAATTCATGAATGATGTTGTTTTTTTGATTGGAAAATTAGAGTTGTGCCATATAAATTAACGCTACCTCTCTCCAATAGCATCGCGGTTTTTGAGGGAGAATCGCATTCGAATAAAGATTACAAATCGGTTTATGGTAATGAAGAAGAATATTTTTGCATTGGTTATTTAGGAGGTAAATTATTTACAGAAATTAATTTCAAATTTCGAGAGCATCTTCGTTTTGCCGGTATGAACCTTGAATTGAATACTATTATACCTGATAATACAGACACAACGGCAATGGACCAAAGTGAGTATATAGCTAAGAATTTTTTAGGAAAATTTGATTTGTCGAAAATTAAATAGGCATTGCGTTTTTAAACGGTGTCTAAAAGCTTAAAACTACTGTTTTCAATTTCGCACATTTGTAAAATTTCACCTCCTCTGCTACGTAATACGCAGAGGAGGTTTGCTTTTATTTCATCACCTTTATAAAATGGAACATTTCGTCAGGTCCCACGTCGTGGTCGTGTTCCTCATTGTTGGGCATAGGGTGTTTGGCTTAAAATACTCGCACATAAACTCGTCTATCTTAAAATCGTACTTGTTCACGTAAATCGAATATATATCACTAATATAAGAAAAGTCAACTATGTACTCTCTGCCACTCGACAGAGAGGTTTTTACTACTTATCAAAAGAAACAGGCTTTGTATCACCCGTCGCAAAAGCGTTGGGACCGGGATCTGACATTGAAAAATACATTTTAGCAGCCTTTGTTGTACCAAAATCTCGGTTAGAACCTGAATTTTGCACCTTGTTAAATGCATCTCGGAACATCTGATTGTGCGCTTCCTCACGGTTTAAAAGGAAGTCAATGGTCTCACGCACCTTTTTGTCATCAATCTGACGATAAAGATATTCGTAAACCACCTTTGCACGTTGCTCGGATGCGATATTGCTTAAGAGGTCTGCACACAGGTCTCCCGTAACTGTTACATAGTCACCAGTCCAAGAGTAACCCGATGCATTGATAAGACCGGGATTAAGACCTAAAAGCACGTGGGACTGAATTTCACCAGATGGCACTTTATCGGCATTAACATCGTGTCCGTTCAATAGGTTGATTGTCTGTGTCACCATCTCCATATGACCAAGTTCCTCAGCGGCAATATCAAGAAATAAATCCTTAATTTCAGGGTCCTTAATTCTAAAACTCTGTGACATATACTGCATAGCCGCTTTAAGCTCACCGTTACCGCCGCCAAGCTGTTCCTGTAAAAGTGCTGCATACTGCGGGTTTGGTTTCTCTACTGCTACAGGATGAAATAGCATCTTTTCGTGTTTAAACATAATTCTACCTCCGTTTATTTGGTATTAGATATTCTTTCCAATTCGGAGGCGGATATACGAACACAACACTAAATAGTAAAGCTCTCTGCCGAAACAGAGAGCTATTTGTCAGTTGATTATAAAGTCGAAATATGGTAAAATATACACATCGTATTTCGCGAAGAAAACAAACCTTGTTATGAAGCAAATATAACAAAGGAGATTTTTATGGAAAAATTAGAATTAGCACATAAACATTCAATAAACAATAAACCGGCATTAAAGAAAGATAAATTGTGCGGTTGTTTTTATTGCTCAACGGTTTTTGATCCAATAGAAATTAAAGAATGGGTTCCAGACCGACGAGGTACTGCTATCTGCCCATACTGCGGAATTGACGCAATAATAGCTGAAAGTTCGGGTTATCCAATGACTAAAGAATTTCTTGATGAAATGTATAATTATTGGTTTGAATCTAAAAAATAAAGGAATTATAAATATGGAAATCATTTTTATTATACTTGGTGTTTTAGTGGTTTTAGCACTTGTTTTTGTAGTTATTAAAAGAAGAAAAATTGAACAGAATGATGTAATTACTCAAGAATTAAGTGCAACTAATTCTAATCAGTTATCTATATCGTTTTCAGAACTTCCCATCAGTGCGATTGAGGATAATACTGAACTTATAGAAATCAAAGACGAAAGAATGTTGGCACGAATCAACGAAACAATGCCTGAACTTGTACGCGTGGCAAAAAATACAGGTGAGGCAATTCAAAAAGCTCAAAATCACGGGGAGGTTGTCTATCAGGCTATTATACCTGCAGGCGAAAAACTTATAAAAGTTCGTGGAAAAACTGATAAGTATCGTGGACTTATAAAAGGAGAAAAAGGAATAAAAGAGCATGTGCAATTAAGCAAAAAGACTGTTGATAATACTGCCCAAATTGCTGAAAATGCCTTATCTTCTGCTATGAATGTTGCTTCAATGGTAGTTGGTCAGTATTATATGTCCGAAATAAACGCTCAGCTCAATATAATAAATGATAATATTTCGAAAATTTCTGATTTTCAGGATGCTGAGTATCAAGGTAAAGTTATTGCACTAATTACTAATATTCAGGCATCATCACAATTTCAATTTGAAATAGTAGAAAATAATGAAATGCGATTGTCAGAAATTTCGAAACTAAATCAATACGAAACCACTTGTGCAGAATTATTAGGACAAGCTAATGTGACCATTGAAAAATATACCAAGAAAGATACTTCTGACTTTGCTCAATATGAGAAAAATTTAATTGAGATTCAACAATGGTTTGAGTATCAACAAGTTTTGTTACAAATTCTTGCACAAATCTCAGAACTAAAATATACATACTACCTCGGTTAAGCCACAAAAGATTATTGTGGTTCAGTAGCATTCAAATGCTTTGAACAAAGTTTAAGAGTTTCACATCGTTTAAATGCTTGGCATAGCGCTAACTTTGAAAAATACCAAATTGATGTATCAAACAATACTAGAAAAAGATTTGGATGGGATAAGCTTATTTACACGGTTCCGAGTTGGATTGATGAAAAATACAAATTGAAATCATTATCAGAATATACTGTTAAACGAATTGAACAGCAAACGAGTGAGCCGATTAAAAACAGCGGTCTGGATATATATAGTGAAGACGTTAAACTTATAGCAAAAGATGGTAAAGTTTTTTATTTGCCGCCAAAAAAGATGTAGTGTAGCATTTTAATATTTATGATAAAAACACCGTAACCTATGAATAACTATAGGTTACGGTGTTTTGTGCTTTATAATTATTACTTTATTTCCTGTTCTATATCATCAAAAATATCGGCGTCGAAGAATTCGCGCAGGGAAATTTCTAATCCGTCACACAATTTCTTAATGGTAACAATACCGGGATTCTGACTCTTTTCATTCAAAACACTATAAAGAGTGGACGGAGATATGCCCGATATATTTGCTAAAGCATTTATTGCAATATTTTTCTGATTACACAATTTAATAATTCGTTCTGCAACAGCATTTTTAGTATTCATAATTCCACCTCTACGATATATCGTTGCTATAATTTTATAAAAATATTCGATATATCGTGTGGGACATATCGCAAAGTTGAAATTTTTGTGTTATAATTACGATATATCGCACATAGGAGATTTAATTATGAAAGAAAAAACTTGTTGCTTTTTCGGTCATAGAACTATTAACGAAACCGAGAAATTAAAATCAAAACTAGTTGAAATAATCGAAAAACTGATTGTGGACGAAAATGTTGATACATTCCTTTTCGGTAGCAAGAGCCGATTTAATAGCCTGTGCCTTGAACTCGTAACCGATATAAAAGAAAAATACCCGCACATAAAACGAATCTATGTACGGGCAGAATATCCGGATATAAACGAGCAATATATAAACTATCTTTTGGAATCTTATGAGGACACATATTATCCTGAACACATCATCGGCTCCGGCCGAGCCGCCTATGTGGAACGTAACTACGAAATGATAAACAAAAGCCACTATTGTATCGTTTACTACGACGAAACAAACGCCCCAACCACCCGCAAAAGCGGCACCAAAATCGCCCTCGATTACGCAATAAAGAATGGAAAACAAATCGCACTTCTGCCCACAAAAGAGTAGCAAAAAGGTGCGATTTATGGTATAATTATAAGTAATAAAGAGGTGACAAAATTGATTTACTATACAGGCGATATTCACGGCTCAGCTCTTGAAATCGTAACCTTTTGCATGCGCTTCAAACCGACTAAGGATGATACGATAGTTATCCTCGGCGATGTAGGTGCGAACTATTTTGGCGACTTTAGGGATAATAAACTTAAAGAGGCGTTTTCAAAACTTGAGCCAACCATATTTTGCATACACGGAAACCACGAAATGCGCCCTTGGAACATTCCTACATATAAGACAAAGGAATGGAATGGCGACAAAAGAAGATTTGCAGGTAGCTCAGGATTTATTGGACACACTTATTGCCAACAAAGATGGTTGTGTTGGCATGGCAGCGAATATGATTGGTGTGCGCAAGCGGATTATTGTATTTGATAACGAAGGTACATATATGACGATGTTCAATCCTGAGATTATTAAGAAATCGGGAGCATATGATACCGAGGAAGGTTGTCTTTCTCTTTTAGGTGGGCCACGTCCGTGTAAACGATATAAAACTATTAAAGTACAATGGCAAAACGCTGAATTCCAAACCCGCATCAAAACCTTTACTGGTTGGTCTGCACAGATTATTCAGCACGAAATAGATCATTGTAATGGAATTCTTATTTAAAATCTGTGAAATTCACAAAAAACAAATATTAATAAAAATTTAGGGGGTTAAAAATGTGAGTGTTATAAAATCTTTTTCTGTGTGCGATAAAAATGGCGAAGATGGTGACATGTTTTATATTCAACATGCAACAAGTAACTTTACCATTATAGATTGTTGCTTAAATGATGATACACAAGATGATATTGTTAACGAAATTCTTGAAAAGAAAAAGGGCAAAAATATAACCAGAGTTATATCCACTCATCCAGATGAAGATCATATTTGCGGATTAGAATATTTGGATGAAAAAATTGATATTCTTAATTTCTACTGTGTTGAAAATTCTGCAACTAAAGATGAGGAAAGTGATAGCTTTAAACATTATTGTATTCTTCGGGATAATTCAAAAAAGTCTTATTATGTGCATAAAGGATGTAAAAGGAAATGGATGAATGATTATAATGACAACGATCCTAATGATAATGGTTGCGCAGGCATCAACTTTTTGTGGCCTGACACATCCAACTCCAACTACACAGATGCTCTCCAAAAGGCGGCCGATGGAACTGCATTTAATAATATTTCTCCTATTTTTACTTATGAACTAAAAAACGGCGTGAAAGTCATGTGGATGGGTGATATGGAACATGATTTTCTCGAAAAAATTAAAGATAATGTCACATGGGAAGAAGTTGACGTTCTTTTTGCCCCACACCACGGACGCGAATCTGGTAAAGTATCATCTGATGTACTTGAAAAATTGAATCCTCAAATAATTATAGTTGGCGAAGCACCGTCAAAACACCTTGATTATTATGCAGGATACCATACTCTCACCCAAAATTCTGCAAAAGATATTACTTTGAAGTGCGAAGCAGGAAAGGTGCATATTTACGTTTCATCTTCAAATTATTCGGTTGATTTTCTTAATGATGAAGGATATAAAAACGATTCGACAGGATATTATATTGGTTCTTTTGATACTAAGGGGTAATGAATATGAAAGATAAAATACCTTTTTACAATGTCGTAAATATGTTCTTTGTTGGTTCAGTATTTACATTCATTGTTGTAGTTTTATTTCACGATCAATTTAAAAGAATAGATATTTCGGCACCAATATTTACATTTTTGAAAGATTGGGATGTAGTCGTATCTGCGGTGTTGTTAATAGTTATGTATGAGCTTGGTTTTATACTAAATAGAGCCAGTTCTATTATTATCGAACCTATTCTCACAAAAACAAACATTTGGCCCAAATATCCATATGATAAAGATGTATCCGAAATATCCGAAAGTAATTCCAAATTTCAATCAATGATTACTGAACTTGTACTTATGCGTACACATATTCTATTGTATTTTGTTGTTGCTGTACTATCGCTGTTTTCGGCTTATAAATGGTTTGCGGCTATATGTATTGTTCTTATTGCTTTGTTTATATTTGCAGGGCGTAAGCACAATTCAAAAGTAAATAAAATCAGAAAATCAACAGCACAAACACAAAAAGCAATTGATAAAAAAAATAAAGAAACAAAAAGTTTTCTCCATTATGATGGAACTAGTAACACAGAAGAATAAGTAAAAATTTTATGGCGAGGGTAACACCTCGCCTTATTTTTGCTTTGTAGGAGATGAAAAGTCGATTTGAAA
>JAZRMI010000023.1:0-19876 GCA_045647405.1 Acutalibacteraceae bacterium
TAAAACTGCTATGAAAATCAAACAGGCTCGTCCTGCAAAGTTTTCTACAAGAGAGTATAACAGATGTAAAATCTGTGGTCGCCCCCACGCTTATCTTCGCAAGTACGGCATCTGCCGTATATGCTTCAGAGAACTCGCTTATAAAGGCGAGATTCCCGGAGTGAAGAAAGCAAGCTGGTAAGGCACAAAGCTAAAGGAGGTTGACGGCATGCAAATTACCGATACAATAGCTGATATGCTTACGAGAATTCGTAACGCTTCCTCAGCAAAACACGACTCGGTAGTAATTCCTGCGTCAAACGTAAAAAAGGCTATCGCTCAAATTTTACTTGACGAAGGATATATTACAAGCTTCACCGTTGAAGAAGACGGAAAGCAAGGCTTAATTCATATTACTTTGAAGTATGGCCAAAACAAATCGCAAATCATCAACGGCATTCGCAGAGTATCGAAGCCAGGTTTGCGTATCTACACAAATGTAGAGGATATGCCAAGAGTTATGAAAGGTCTTGGTATAGCAATCCTTTCCACCTCTAAGGGAATAATGACAGACAAGCAAGCACGCAAAGCCAATGTTGGCGGCGAAGTTCTTGCATTTGTTTGGTAAGGAGGTGCAAGGGAATGTCAAGAATAGGAAAGAAACCTATTACAATTCCTGCTGGTGTTGATGTTAAAATCAACGGTTCTGAGGTTACTGTTAAAGGACCTAAGGGTGAACTCAAAAACACATTCAATGCCCAAATGAGCATTGCGATGGAGAACAACGAAATCGTTGTTACCCGTCCGTCTGATAACAAAGAGCACCGTTCATTACACGGTCTCACCCGTACCCTTATTGCTAACATGGTTGAAGGTGTTTCAAACGGTTACAAAAAGGAACTCGAAGTTAACGGTGTAGGTTACCGTGCTCAAAAGCAGGGTAAAAACTTAGTTTTAAACTTAGGTTTTTCTCATCAGGTTATAATGCCTGAAATCGATGGTATCACCATTGATGTACCGAACAATAACTCAATTATTATTAGCGGTCCTGATAAGCAAAAGGTTGGCCAATTTGCAGCGGAAGTTCGTGAAAAACGTCCACCCAGACCCTACAAGGGCAAAGGTATCAAGTATGTTGACGAATACATTCGCCGCAAAGAAGGTAAAGCCGCTAAGGGTGCAAAGAAATAAAAAAGGAGTGTATAAGAAATGGTTAGTAAACCAAATAGCAATCAGGCTAGACTTAAGCGTCATGCGCGCGTACGTGCTAAGATTAGCGGTACTGCTGCTTGTCCTCGCCTTGATGTATTCCGCTCCAACAGCAACATTTACGCCCAGCTTATCGACGATGTGAATGGCGTAACTCTCGCAGCAGCTGCTTCTAACGAAAAAGATTTCGATGGAAACGGCGGCAACAAAGAGGGCGCTTTCAAGGTTGGACAGTTAATTGCTGCTCGTGCCGCTGAAAAGGGCATCACCGAGGTTGTTTTTGACCGCGGCGGATATATTTTCCACGGCCGTGTTAAAGAGCTTGCCGAAGGTGCCCGCGAGGGCGGCCTTAAGTTCTAATAAGGAGGAATACTTTTGGCTACAAATATTGACGCATCAACATTAGATTTAAAAGAGCGTGTAGTTTCCATTAACCGTGTATCTAAGACCGTTAAGGGCGGACGTATTATGAAATTCTCCGCTTTGGTTGTTGTAGGTGACGGTAACGGTATCGTAGGCTTCGGTCTTGGTAAAGCAGGCGAAGTTCCGGATGCTATCCGTAAGGGAATCGAAGACGCTAAAAAGAACTTGATTAAAGTTTCATTAAAGGGTACAACAATCCCTCACGAAGTAATCGGTGCATTCGGCGCAGGCCGTGTTCTTATGAAACCTGCTGCTCCTGGTACCGGTGTTATCGCCGGCGGTGCAGTTCGTGCGGTTGTTGAAATGGTAGGTATTACCGATATCCGTACAAAAGCTTTACGTTCAAATAATCCTTGCAACGTTGTTCGTGCTACCATCCAAGGTTTAGCATCACTTCGTAGCGCTGAAGAAGTTGCGGCTATCCGCGGCAAATCAGTTAAGGAAATCGTAGGTTAAGGAGGAGCAGCATTATGGCAACAAAGAAGGCTGCATGCCTCAAAGTAAAACTCGTTAAGAGTACCATTGGTTCTAAAAAGGACCAAATCGCTACTGTTGAAGCCCTTGGTTTGCGCAAGGTTGGCGACGAAAGCATCCAACCCGATAACGCACAGACAAGAGGCAAAATCAATAAGGTAAGCCACCTTGTTGAAGCTACAGAAGTTAAGGCGTAAGTTCGCCATAAATAGTCACTTTCGTGACAATGCAAACTCTCGGTTTGCGAATTTAGCAAGGAGGTGCGAACAATGAAAATGCATGAATTGGCTCCGGCTTTAGGCTCAACTAAAGAGTCTAAGCGTATAGGCAGAGGTCACGGTTCAGGTAACGGCAAAACAGCAGGCAAAGGCCATAAAGGTCAAAAAGCCCGTGCAGGCCGTGGTATGAGAATAGGTTTTGAAGGCGGTCAGATGCCTTTGCAAAGACGTGTTCCGAAACGTGGTTTCAATAATATTTTTGCTGAAGAATGGATAGCAATAAATGTTTCCGCTCTTGAAGTGTTCGAGGACGGTAGCGTTGTAGATGCTGATGCTTTGGCACAAAAGGGAATAATCAAGAAAGCAAACCTTCCTGTAAAGGTTTTGGGCAACGGAAAAGTTTCTAAGAAACTTGAAGTTAAACTCAATGCTTATTCCGCTTCTGCTGCTGAGAAAATTGCTGCTGCTGGCGGAAAGGCTGAGGTGATTTAATGTTACAGACATTAAAAAATGCTTGGGTAATTAAAGAAATCCGTTATAAGATTCTCTTTACCATCATGATTATCTTGGTTTTCCGTGTTGGTTCGGTTATTCCGGTTCCTTATATTGATGTTGCTGCTTTAAAGGCTGCAAATGAATCGGGTTCGACTAACGAATTTTTCAGTTACTTGTCAATTTTGACAGGTGGTGGACTTGAATACGGTGCTATCTTCGCTTTGTCGGTTACTCCGTATATCAACTCTTCAATTATCATTCAACTTTTGACTGTTGTATTCACCAAACTTCAGGAATGGTCCAAGGAAGGTGAAGAAGGTCAGAAGAAGATTGCGCAACTTACCCGTTGGATAACAGTTGCTTTGGCACTTATTCAGGGTACGGCATACTTTATTTATCTTAAAAACAGTGGATATTTAAGTGTTAAAGGCGGCGCTTCGGTATTTGCAGGTTTCGTTATTGTGCTTGCATTTACTGCAGGTTCAACCCTCGTTATGTGGTTGGGCGAGCGTATCGACGAAAAGGGTGTTGGCAACGGTATTTCTATGATACTTTTTGCAGGTATTCTTTCTCGTGCTCCTCAGGCATTCAATGCGTTGCTTGCTTATTGGAAACTCGGCAGACAGATTGCTGTTATTGCAATCGTAGTTATCTTCTTGGCAATCGTTATGTTTGTTGTTTGGATGACCCACGCTGAGCGCAGAATCCCTGTTCAGTATGCTAAGCGTGTTGTTGGTAATAAGATGTATGGCGGTCAGAACACACATATTCCGATTAAGGTTAATATGTCTGGCGTTATGCCAATCATCTTTGCTTCATCAATCTTGATGTTGCCAACAATGATACTTTCATTTATGCGCAATACCACATCAACAATGTATAAACTCCTTTCACTTTTCAGTGTTCAAGGCATATTCTATGCGATAGTTTATTTCTTGTTGATAATCGGTTTTGCTTACTTCTACGCAACAATCCAGTTCAACCCTGTTGAAATGGCAAATAACTTGCGTAAAAACGGTGGTGCTGTTCCCGGTATTCGTCCCGGTAAGCCCACATCTGATTTCATTTCAAAGATTTTGTCAAGAATAACATTGCTCGGTGCTTTGTTCCTGAGCGTTATCGCAATCCTTCCTATCATTATAGGTAATGTCGGCGGAATTAATATTTCTCTCGGCGGTACTTCTCTCTTGATTATGGTTGGTGTTGCACTTGATACAGTTCGTAATCTTGAATCTCAGATGGTGGTGCGTGATTATAAGGGATTCCTTGATTAAGGAGATTGAATATGAAACTCATTCTTTTAGGTGCTCCTGGTGCAGGTAAAGGCACTCAGGCGGAAATCATTTCCGAGAAGTACAACATTCCCACTATCTCTACCGGCAACATTATTCGTGCTGCTCTTAAAAACGGTACAGAAATGGGAATTAAGGCAAAATCTTATATTGATGCGGGAAACTTGGTTCCTGATGATGTTGTAATCGGTATTATCGAGGAACGTCTCAAGGAAAGCGATTGTCAGAATGGTTATATTCTTGACGGCTTTCCCCGTACAATTCCACAGGCACAAGCGCTTGATCAAATGGGCTTTGATATCGATGTTGCGCTTTCAATAGAAGTTGCAGACAGCGAAATCGTTAAGCGCATGTCGGGCAGACGCGTTTGTGAAAAGTGCGGTGCAAGTTTTCACACCGAATATAAGAAACCCGCAATAGACGGTATATGTGATTTATGTGACGGTAAGTTGGTTATCCGTAAGGATGATGAACCCGAGACTGTTTTGAACAGGCTTGAGGTTTACCACAACCAAACTGAACCGCTTAAAGAATATTATAAGTCTTGCGGAAAACTCATCACGGTCGAAGGACAGGATGAGGTTGCTGATACAACCCGTCTTGTGCTTGAGGCATTGGAGAGTTAATTATGATAGTGCTCAAAACAAGCCGAGAACTTGGCGTTATGAAAGAAGCGTGCAGAATTGCGGCAGGAGCGCTACAAACAGTAGGCAATGCGGTAGAGCCCGGTATTACTACGGCTGAACTTGATGCTTTGGCTGAAAAGTATATCAGGTCTCAGGGCGGGCAGCCCAATTTTAAAAACTATCATGGCTTCCCTGCTACCGCTTGTATATCTATAAACAACGAGGTTATTCACGGCATTCCGTCTGGAAAGCGTAAACTTTGTCAGGGTGATATCGTAAGTGTTGACCTTGGCGCAAAGTTTAACGGTTATCACGGAGATAACGCTGCCACTTTTGCTTGCGGTGATGTTTCGCCCGAAGCAAAGCGGCTGATGAACACGACTAAAAATGCACTCTATGAGGGCATCAAAGCGGCGTGTGCAGGCAGCAGAATCGGTGATATAAGTAACGCAGTTCAGAGGACTGTTGAGGCAGAAGGGTTTTCGGTTGTGCGGCAATATGTCGGGCACGGAATAGGAACTCAACTGCACGAAGCACCGGAGGTGCCAAACTTTGGCACAGCCGGACGTGGAATCCGCCTTTTGCCCGGAATGACTTTGGCAATAGAACCAATGGTAAATGCCGGAGGTTATGATGTTAAAGTATTGCCGGACGGTTGGACTGTTAAAACCTGGGACGGTTCACTCTCGGCTCACTTCGAGCATACAGTGGTAATTACCGCTGACGGACCTAAGATTATGACTTTAGTCTGAGGTGCGTTATGGTTGGTAAGATTGTATGTTCAAAAGCGGGACGGGATAAAGGTTACTTTATGGTTGTTGTGAAATGCGAAGACGGTTTTGTTTATGTGTGTGACGGCAAAGAGCGACCGCTCGAAAGACCGAAACGCAAAAACGAAAAACATCTGCAGTTTACAAACACCGTCCTCACGGGAAACAGTTATAGAACAAATAAATCATTAAAAAAGGCACTTGCGGTGTATAAAAGCACTGCAACACTTAAGGAGGAACCGTAATGTCTAAACAAGACATGATAGAGCTTGAAGGCACCGTTGTTGAAGCAATGCCTAATGCAATGTTTAAAGTAGAAATTCAAGGCGGACATCAGATACTTGCTCATATCTCGGGTAAACTTCGTATGAACTTTATACGAATTCTCCCCGGTGATAAAGTAACGGTTGAAATGTCCCCGTATGACCTGTCAAAAGGACGCATTACTTGGCGTTCAAAATAAACAGTCAAAATTTGAAGGAGGTATAATCCAAATGAAAGTCAGACCTTCTGTTAAAAAGATTTGCGAAAAATGCAAAATTATTAAGCGCAAAGGCAAGATTATGGTAATTTGCGAAAACCCCAAACACAAACAAAGACAGGGTTAATTTGCGTGAGAGATTAAATGGAGGTGCTTTGATAAATGGCACGTATTGCTGGTGTTGACCTTCCGAATAATAAGAGAGTTGAAATCGGACTTACTTACATTTTCGGAATCGGTCTTACTACATCTAAAAAAATCCTTGCTGATACAGGTATCGACCCTGACATCAGATGTAAGGACTTAACTGAAGATGATATTTCAAAGTTGCGTGAATATATCGACCACAACCTTCAGGTAGAGGGTGACCGTCGTCGTACAATCGCATTTGATATCAAAAGACTTATCGAAATTGGTAGCTATCGTGGCTTGCGTCACCGTAAGAACCTGCCTGTAAGAGGTCAGCGTTCTAAGACAAACGCTCGTACACGTAAAGGTCCTAAGAAGACTATCGCTAACAAGAAGAAATAAGTAGGAGGAAGAAATAAATGGCTACTGCTAAAAAGTCGACTGCTACACGCCGTCGTCGTGAAAAAAAGAATATTGAACGTGGTGCCGCTCATATCCAGTCTACCTTCAACAATACTATTGTAACCATCACCGATACACAGGGTAATGCTCTTTCATGGGCTTCTGCCGGTGAATTAGGTTTCAGAGGTTCAAGAAAGTCTACTCCTTTCGCAGCACAGTCTGCTGCTGAAACTGCAGCAAAAGCTGCTATGGAGCATGGTCTTAAAACCGTTGAAGTATATGTTAAAGGTCCGGGTGCTGGACGTGAAGCTGCTATCCGTGCTTTGCAGACAGCAGGTCTTGAGGTAAGTATGATTAAAGACGTTACCCCAATTCCGCACAATGGTTGCCGTCCTCCCAAGAGAAGACGCGTATAATCAATAAATATCTATTGCAGTATAACTGCAAAATAATTTGGAGGTGTAATAGATGGCAAGATATACCGGTGCAGTTTGCAGACTTTGCCGCCGTGAAGGACAGAAATTGTTCTTAAAGGGCGAACGCTGCTATTCTGAAAAATGTTCTGTTGGTATCAGAGCGTATGCTCCCGGTCAACACGGACAAGGTAGAAAGAAGTCATCTGAATACGGATTGCAGCTTCGTGCGAAGCAAACCGCAAGACGTTTCTATGGCGTTCAGGAAGGTCAATTCCATCATTATTTTGAGATTGCTGAAAGAAAGCAAGGCATTACTGGTGACAATTTGCTTAGAATTCTTGAAAGCCGTCTTGATAATGTAGTTTACAGAGTAGGTTTTGCATCTTCTCGTGCAGAAGCAAGACAGCTCGTAGGTCACGGTCACTTTGAAGTTAACGGAAAGCGTGTTGATATCGCTTCTTATCTTCTTAAAGCTGGTGACGAAGTTACTGTATGTGAAAAGAGTCGCGGCAGTGAAAAAATCAAGGCTGTTACCCTAGCAAACAGTGCAAGACCTGTTCCACAGTGGATTGACGTTAATCGTGACGCATTCAGTGCAAAGATTATTAATCTCCCTAACAGAGACCAAATCGATGCACCTGTTGAAGAACAACTTATTGTCGAATTCTATTCTAAATAATAGTTAGAATTCTCACAGCACTTACCGTACCAAGTGTTGCGAAATTAAAATTTACGGTACGGAGAAACGGAGCTTTTAAATGATAGAAATTGAAAAGCCCAGAATTGATACCGTCGAAATTACTCCTGACGGAAAATACGGTAAATTCGTTATGGAACCGTTGGAACGCGGATATGCTACAACTCTCGGTAACAGTATGAGAAGAGTTCTTCTTTCAATACTCCCCGGTGTTGCTGTAACAGGCGTTAAAATCGACGGTGTAGTGCATGAATTTTCAACTATCCCTGGTGTAAAGGAAGATGTTACAGAAATCATCCTTAATATCAAGGGCCTTATTGCAAAACTTCATGCAGATACGGCGAAAAAGATTTATATTGAAGCCGAAGGTCCCTGTGTGGTAACTGCCGCTTCAATCAAAGCCGATTCAGAGGTTGAAATTCTCAATCCCGATATGTATATCGCAACTCTTGACGAGGGCGCAAAACTCAATATGGAGATGACTCTCGATAAGGGCAGAGGTTATGTTTCGGCTGACCAGAATAAACCCAGCCAGAATGTAATCGGTTTAATTCCGGTTGACTCTATTTACACACCGGTGCTCAAGGCTAACTTCTTTGTTGATAATACCCGTGTTGGTAATGTTACCGATAAGGGCAAATTAACTTTGGAAGTTTGGACCGATGGTTCTATCAGAGCAAATGAAGCAGTTTCAATGTCTGCTAAAGTTCTTATGGACCATTTTGAACTCTTCCTTGACCTTACAGAAGGTGCAAGCGAAACTCAGAGCATTATGGCTGAAAAGAGTGACAACGAAAAAGAAAAAGTTCTTGATTTAACAATCGATGAACTTGATTTATCTGTGCGTAGTTTCAACTGCTTGAAGCGTGCAGGTATCAATACGGTTGAAGACCTTATCTACAAATCTGAAGAAGATATGATGAAGGTAAGAAACTTGGGCCGTAAGTCTCTTGAAGAGGTTATTGCTAAGTTGAATTCGTTCGGCTTCACCCTCAAAAAAGAAGATGAATAAAACACTTTAAGGAGTGAATAGAAATGCCAGGTATTCGTAAACTTGGAAGAACCAGTGACCATAGAAAAGCAATGCTTCGTGCAATGGTAACTTTCTTGCTTGAAAACGGCAAAATTGAAACCACAGTAACACGTGCAAAAGAAGTTAGGTCAATGGCTGAGAAGTATATTACACTCGCTAAAGATAACAGCCTTCACAACAAGCGTCAGGCTATGGCGTTCATTACTAAGGAAGATGTTGTTGCAAAATTATTCAACGAAATCGCTCCTAAGTATAAGGATGTAAATGGCGGTTATTGCAGAATCATCAAAACAGCTCCCCGTCGTGGCGATGCTGCAGAGATGGCAATTATCGAGTTAATCTAATTTCTCTGATTTTAGTACTCACATTGTCAATTACCAAAATGTATTTGGTAAAGGCGCCGATGATGTGTGTACTAAAACAAAAAATGTAAAAGACCGTCGAAAATTCGGCGGTCTTAAATTTTTCCTAAAAAAGATTAAAATATTTTAAAAAAAGGGTTGCATTAATAACGGTTTTTGTGTATAATAATAAGGCAGAAGAAAATTAAATATCGCGGAGTGGAGCAGCTGGTAGCTCGTCGGGCTCATAACCCGAAGGTCGTTGGTTCAAGTCCAGCCTCCGCAACCAAAAATCAATCCTCGCCAAAATGGCGGGGATTGATTTTTCATTATAGAGATTTAATTTGGATAAATGAGTTTAGGGTTATGAGCCCTTGGGCGAATAACTTGCTTTGATATCGAGCGCACCCGGTGGATGATGAAGCGAGATATCAAAGGGGCAGTGGTCAAAATTGCGTGTCGCTCCAAGACACAAAAGCAATTTTGGGTACCACAACCCGTGGTCGATAGTTCAAGTCCAGCCTCCGCAACCAAAACGAAAGACACCCAAAGGGGTGTCTTTTTTGCTGAGTATTAAATAATTCAAATTAAGGATTGGACATCGGACATTTCATTAGTGACCTTTTTTATACACTTGAAAAAATCTTTAATAATATCATTGTTATTATCAATGGCGGTTAAAACAGATATCTCTCTGTTTGGAATATCAAAGTTGGTTTCTAATATGATTGTTTTGCTGTCGGATAAATTATTTGCAATACTTATCGGAACGATTGCCCAACAATCCTCCTGTTCTAAGAATTGTTTGAGTTGTGACATAATGGAAATTGTAATTTGGGGATGATTGTTTTTAAAGTTTTGCCTGTGCCATACGGCATAATGATGACTCCATTCAACATATATTTCTTTGCTTTTTTTAAGTTGTTCGAATGAAACTGGATTATTGAAGTTTTTCCCGCCAATCAAAACCATTTTTTCAAAATATATCGGTGTTTGGAGCAGACGGTCGTCAGATGATTTGCCTGAAGTAAAGGCTAAATCTGTGTTGCCATCTAAGATGCTTTTAGTTACAGCGGGCAATTCCATATCCTGAATTTCTAAATTGTAATTTGGATATTTTTTCAGAAAGCGGTTATAGACTAAGGGTAAAAAATATGTACCGATACTATTTATAGCAGAAACTCTGATGGTGTCGGATTTATCTTCAAAGATATTAGCCATTTGTGTGATTATGGCCTCATACTGTATTGCTAATTGATAAAATTTTTCGCCTGTTGAGGTAAGACAGATTTCTCGGTTGCCTTTTTTTCTGATAAAAAGGGAACCGCCTAATTCTATTTCTAAGGTTTTAAGTCTTGCGCTGAGAGAGGGTTGTGTTATATATAAACTCTCTGCCGCAAGGGTTATGCTTTTATGACGGCATATTGCTAAAAAACATTCGATTTCATTTTGTGTAATAATAATTTTTCCCTCCCGATTAAATATTGAGTCTACTCTATATTATAACGGCTGAATTTCAATTTTACAATATATTTTTTTATGATATGATTATTTTTAGTAGTCAAATATATAATAATATTGTTTGTAAATTTAGGGGGATAAACAATGATTTTCGGTGTGTTAAAGGACATTAAAGTCGGTGAAAACAGAGTTATCTGTACACCGGTAGAGGTGGCATCTATTGTAGCATCAGGTCATAAAGTGATGGTACAAAAAGATGCGGGATTGGCTTCTGGGTTTAGTAATGAAGCGTATGAAAAGGCAGGCGCTTTAATTGCGCAAACTGCAAAGGAAATTTGGTCCCAGTGTGATTTTGTTGCCAAGGTTAAAGAGATTGAGGAATCGGAGTACGGTTTTCTTCGGGAAAATCAACTTGTTTATTGCTGTATTCATCCTGCAGGTCATCCTGAAGAAGTACAGGCGATACTCGACAGCAAGTGTATAGCAATTACCGCAGAAGACAGTCACCGTTACGGCTCGCCTAACTGTGAGGCGGCAGGAAAACAGGGCGCTTTGTTTGGTCTTGAATCAATGCTTACAATTAATGGCGGAAAAGGAAAATTCGTCGGCGGATTTGCGGGTGCGCCGAGAATGAATGTGCTTATTCTGGGCGGCGGTATTGTAGGACAGGGTGCGCTTTCGATACTGTATGCCTTAGGCGCAAATGTTACTGTCATGGATATAAATATGGGCGTTTTGAAAATGCTTGGCGACCGTTATGACAACAAGATAAGCACAATGTTTTGCACAAAAGAAACGATTGCATCGGTTCTTCCGCAGACAGATATGGTTATAAACTGTGTTAAATGGCCCAAACAGCGAAAAGATTTTCTTATTGATAAGGAAATGCTTAAAACAATGGAAAAGGGCAGTGTGTTGGTGGATATTTCAAATGACGACCCAGGCGCTATTGAATCAAGCCACGAAACCCACCACGATAATCCGAGATATGTTGTAAACGGTGTTGTTCATTATTGTGTTAGCAATATTCCTGGTGCTGTTGCTCATTCAACATCTGTGGCGCTTGCGGCTGAAACATTACCTATGCTTCTTAATATAATGAATAACGGCATTAAAGAGGCTTGTGTACGGGACGGATTTATAAGACGTAGTTTAACTGCATATAAGGGTTATTTAACTCATGAGGAAACAAGCGGTATACAAAACAGACCTTGGATAAGACCGGAGGATATTCTTGGTATTGCGAATGAGAAATTAGATTTTGCACCGCCTGCTACGACAACACGCAGTAATAACTTTATTAAAATTTAGGTGTATTATGCATTTTGAAACCGATTACAGATTAGAAAAGTATATAATAAATACTCGTTGGGATGAACTGCCGACAAATGTTCAAGAAAGACTTAAAGGATGTTTTGTTGATTTAATTGGCGCTTTGATAGTAGGTAGCAAAAGCCGTCAATTTCAAGTTGGATTATGTTTGGCTAAGAATGTTTTTGGTAAAGGTGATATACCCGTAATAGGAAGCGGTGAGCGTTTTTCTTTTGCCGGTGCTGCAACCGCAATGGGACATTCATCAAATGCGTATGACATTGATGACGGTCATAATATAACCCGTGCTCACCCCGGCACATCATTTATAGGAGCAATTTTAGCGGCAGCATACGAAAAAAATGTGTCCAGAAATGAATTCTTAACGTCCTTGCTTGTTGCGTATGAAACAACCATTCGTATGGGCGCTGCAATTATGGATTACTATAAGTATGCACACAGCAGCGGTACCTTCGGGGCAGTGGGTATAGCCGCCGGTGTGGGACGGCTTTACGGTTTTACAAAGGAACAAATAAATAATGCATTATCGGTAGCGGAATTTAATGCTCCTTTAGTTCCCGGCATCCGCAGTGTAGAATACCCATCTATGAATAAAGACGGTGTGCCTTTTGGCGTTATGACAGGTGTATTAGCGGTTCTCAATACTATGTGCGGATTTGAGGGTAACAAACATTTACTTGAAGCGGACGAGTATCGTTTTTACTTAGACGACCTCGGTGAAAAGTATCAGGTTATGGATTTGTATTTTAAGCCTTATCCGTGTTGCCGATGGGCGCATCCTGCGATAGATGCTTGCATAGGATTGATGAATAAAAATCAACTAACAGCAGATGATATTGAAAAAGTCATAGTTTACACTTTTGAACGTGCAACATTGCTTTCTAAAATAGTACCGAAAACCGCAGATGAAGCACAGTATAATATTGCTTATCCCGTTGCGGCCGCATTAGTTTATGGTGATTTTGGGCTTTTACAGATACTTGAAAAAAATTTGCAAAATAGTGAAGTTGTTGATATGATGTCACGGTTAACCTTTGTGGTTGATAATGACATAGATGCCCGTTTTCCTGAAAAGCGTATTTGCAAAGTTGAAATAATCACGAAAAATGGAAAACATTTTGCTTCTGATGAATGTGAACCTCGTGGTGAAGCCAAAGAAAATATTGGTCTGTCATGGTTATGTGATAAATTTAATCGTATTACCGATTCTGTTTTAACTGAAGAAGGTAGAGAAAAGATATTATCTATGCTGACCGCCTATGAAGATTTACCAATTCGTTCTATTGTTGAACAAATCAACCAACAAGACTTTTGGAAAGAAGTCTAAATTAAATATTATAAAATATATGCCGACTGTTCAGTCGGCTATTTTTTATGTGTTAACATTGGTTTTCAAGAAATATAATTTGCTTTTTGAAATGCTGTGCTGTATTATACTTGCTAACTGTGGTATAATTAGGTTGAGAGGTGTTAATATGTCGGTTTTCGAGAGAATTTATGATGTTGTCAGGCAAATACCTAAAGGCAAAGTGACCACCTATGGACAGGTGGCATTATTGGCGGGTAATCCCCGTTGGGCAAGGGTTGTGGGATACGCTTTGCATAATAATCCTGAACCGTTTATCATTCCTTGCCACAGGGTTGTAAACCGTGAGGGAAAAGTTGCAGAGGCTTTTGCCTTCGGCGGTGGACAGACACAAAGAGAACTGCTTGAAAAAGAAGGTATAATTTTTGAGGAAGACGGACGTATTGACTTGAAAAAATTCGGGTGGTAACCGCTTTTAAGCCTTGATTTTAGAGGCAAATATGTTTATAATTTATTTAGAAAAAATAAAGAAGGAAAAATTATGAAAGAAACCAAAAAATATAAATCGGCTATGCTAATAAAGCGATTTTTACCGTATTATAAGAAATATACTAAAACACTTGTTTTTGATTTGGTGTGCGCTTGCCTTACAACTGTTTGTGAAATTGTGTTGCCTCTTATTATGCGCGAAATCACAAATGCGGGTATGAATGATTTGTCGGTGCTGACGGTTAGATATGTTTTGGGAGTAGGTTTATTGTATTTTGTTTTGCGGATTATAGATTCTGCGGCATACTATTATATGGCGTATACAGGTCACGTGATGGGAACTAAAATTGAAACCGATATGCGCCGAGACGCTTATTCACATTTGCATAATTTATCCGATACATATTTTAATAACACAAAGGTCGGTCAGATTATGGGCCGCATTACAAACGACCTTTTTGATGTTACTGAATTTTCCCACCATTGCCCTGAGGAATTTTTGATTGCAGGGGTTAAAGGCTTAGTTTCTTTTATAATTCTTCTTAATATAAATATACCTCTCACCCTGATAATTTTTATTATAATTCCTATTATGATTTTGATTTGTAAAAATCTTAATCACAAAATGCGTGAAACTTTCAGAAGTCAGCGTCAGATGATTGGTGAACTTAATGCGAGAATCGAGGATTCGCTTTTAGGTCAAAAGGTTGTTAAGGCATTCGCAAACGAGGACGTTGAGCGTGAGAAGTTTGAAAAGGATAACCAAAAATTCTTTGGAATTAAAAAGTTGTCATACAGATTTATGGGTGCTTTTTCTACCACAACCCGTATGTTTGACGGAATAATGTATGCTGCAGTTGTTATTGCGGGCAGTATTTTTATGATTAAAGGTAAAATTAATGCGGGCGACCTCGTGGCATATTTGCTTTATGTGACAACATTTATTGCGACCGTGCGCCGAATTATTGAGTTTGCTGAACAGTTTCAGCGTGGTATGACGGGTATTGAACGCTTTTTGCAAATTATGGATGCTGATATTGAAATTTTCGATGAGCCTGATGCCGTAGACCTTGAAAATCCGCAAGGTGATATTGAGTTTAAAAATGTTTCTTTTGAATATCCTGATGACCATAACCGAGTTTTCACAGGGCTTGATTTCAAGGTTAAAAGCGGTGAGAAGATTGCTTTTGTTGGCCCATCGGGCGGAGGAAAGACAACCCTTTGCAATTTAATACCCCGTTTTTATGATGTGACTGACGGTGAGATTTTACTTGACGGTAAAAATATTAAACAATACACTCTTAAAAGTTTGCGTAATAGCATCGGTATGGTGCAACAGGATGTTTATCTGTTTTCAGGTACGGTTTATGAAAATATTTCTTACGGCAAACCCGGCGCTTCAATGGAAGAAGTTGTTGCTGCCGCTAAGAGAGCAGGTGCACACGAATTTATAAGTGAACTTAAAGACGGCTACAACACCTATGTCGGAGAACGCGGTGTAAAACTTTCGGGCGGACAAAAACAAAGAATTAGCATTGCAAGAGTTTTCCTTAAAAATCCGCCGATTATTATTCTTGACGAAGCCACAAGCGCACTTGATAATGAAAGTGAATTTGCGGTGGCAAAATCGCTTGCAAAACTTTCTGAGGGCAGAACAACAATTACTATTGCTCATAGGCTTTCTACCATACGCAAGGCTGACAGAATTATGGTGCTTACTGATGAGGGTATAGTTGAACAGGGCACACATACTGAGTTGCTTGAGAGAAATGGTGTTTATTACCGATTTAACGAAATGGCAAACGAATTGAATTGATAAAAACCGCAGAACGATATGTTCTGCGGTTTTTAATTGCGGTTGATTTTGCGATATTTGAGGGGTGATACGCCTGAAATATTTTTAAATACTCTACCAAAATGTGTGGTGCTTTTAAATCCTGTTATTCTGCCGATTTCTGCAACCGTCAAATCGGTTTTAAAGAGCAGTCTTTGGGCCTCTTTAACACGCACATTGTTCAGATATTCAACAAAGTTGAAACCTGTTGATTTTTTAAAATTTCTTGAAAAGTAATGCGGACTTATGAAAAATTTTTCTGCAATTAAATCAAGTGTAATATCCTCGTCGAAGTGATTATTTATGTAGCCTACAATGTCTGAAATAGTATTATGCTTTTCGGCAAATTGCAAGGGTGAATTTGTTTCGTGCTGGCTGTGGCGGTTAATTAAGAATAAAATCTGTAATAGCATAGATTTAAGGTAATCTTCATAGCCGATATTTTTTTGTTTGTATTCTTTGATTATTAAATTAAGCAGATTTTCAAACAAAACACGCTCTTGGTTTTCAAGATGTATAATGTGAATTTCTTTTTTAAAACATTCGAAAAGATTTATGTTTTCAATACAGTTTAAAAAATCTTCTAAAAATTCTTTTCGAAAATCAATTACCGCACGGTCATACCCTCGGTTTTCAACATTGGTGGTACAATGTATATCATATTCATTGATAAAGACCAAGTCACCTGGCATAACGTGATACATTTTATCTTTGATAAAATAGTATCTTTCGCCTGAAAAGAGATAGTATAATTCGTAGGTGTTGTGGAAGTGATATTTATTCATAGAACGTGGGGCATTTGTTGTTACACGGTCTGCTGAAAACAATTTTTTGGAATACCGTGCAAGATTGCGGTTTTCTTCTTTTTGAAAGATATTTGTTTTATTCATAAGATTCTCCAAATGTTTGTTTATTGTAATTATACATAAAGTGTGTTATAAAATCAACACCGAAAAGACAAAAAATGTTGAAAATAAGCGTATATATAGCAATATATGTGTTGAAATTCAATAAAATCGGTGATAACATTAGTGTGAACTCAATTTCAAGGAGGAAATTATTATGAGTAAAAAGAAACGCTATGTACAAGTAGGTCTCGGCGGCCGTGCAAGAATGTTTTATTTCGCTATTGCTGAAAAATATTCCGAAACAAGCGAATTAACTGCATTCTGTGACCTTAACCGCACCCGTATGGAATTGGCTGCAAGGCTTATGAAAGAAAAATATGACTATCCCACACCAAAGTTTTACGGTATGGAAGAGTTTGAAAAGATGATTGAAGAACAAAAACCTGATGTTGTTATTGTTACTTCTATTGACAGAACTCACCATAAGTATATCATCAAGGCTATGGAAATGGGTTGTGATGTAATCAGCGAAAAGCCAATGACTATTGACGCTGATAAGTGTCAGCAGATTATTGATACAATCAAGCGCACAGGCAAAAACTTGCGTGTTACATTTAACTACAGATATGCTCCTTATCATACAAAGGTTCGTGAACTTATTAAAGACGGTGTTATCGGTGATGTTAAACAGGTTCACTTTGAATGGATGCTCAATACCGAACACGGTGCTGACTATTTCAGAAGATGGCACAGAGACAAGAGAAACAGCGGTGGTCTTTTGGTACATAAGGCTACCCACCACTTCGACCTTGTAAACTTCTGGCTTAACACAAAACCGAAAGAAGTTTTTGCTTACGGTGACTTGATGTTCTATGGCAGGGAAAACGCTGAAAACCGTGGTGAAACCAAATTCTATTACAGGTCAACAGGTGCGGAAAATGCTAAAGGCACAGGCTTCGGTATGGATTTGGGATGCAGTCCGTATTTAAGAGATTTGTATTTAAACGCTGAGCACGAAGACGGTTATCTTCGCGACCAGAGCGTGTTTGGTGACTGTATTAGCATTGAAGATGTAATGAATGTTATTGTTAAGTATGAAACAGGCGCTACAATGTCTTATTCACTTAACGCATTCTCACCAAAAGAAGGATTTAATGTTTCTTTCACAGGCACAAAGGGCAGAATTGAAATGTTTGTTACCGAACAGAGTTATGTAAACGCAGGCGGTGACGGTTCTCAAGAGGGCGCAATTAAGGATAAATATGTTCGTGTGTTCCCAATGTTCGAGCCTTGGTATGAAGTTGAAGTTGAGACTATTGAAGGCGGCCACGGCGGCGGAGACACTGTTCTTTTGGAAGATATCTTCGGCGAGAATCCTCCTTACGACCCGCTTCACAGAGCGGCTTCTTATGAAGACGGCGCAATGAGTATTTTAACAGGTATTGCGGCAAATAAAGCAATCGCAACAGGTATGCCTGTTAAGATTAAAGAGTTAGTTCAGTTCTAAAAATATTTGAGTGCGGTTTTGCCGCACTCATTTTTTTCTTTTAGCATAAAATGTTAGTATTGAATGTTTTGAAGTTTTGTGATAAAATGACTTTATATTGTAATTGGGGGACTGAATTTTGGTATATTCAAGCGTGCTTGATGCGGTAGGCAATACTCCGCTTATAAAACTTTCCCGTATTGTTCCAAAGGGAAGCGCCGATATTTTAGTTAAATATGAGGGTGTTAACATAGGCGGATCGATTAAAACCCGTACCGCTCTTAATATGATAAATGAAGCAGAAAAACGGGGCATAATAAATAAGGACACTATAATCGTTGAGCCAACAAGCGGTAACCAAGGTATAGGTCTTGCGCTTATCGGTGCGGTTAAGGGATATAAAGTCCGCATAATTATGCCTGATTCTGTGAGCGAAGAACGCAGAAAATTGGTTAAAGCCTATGGCGCAGAACTTTTGCTTGTTCATGATGACGGTGATATTGGAAAGTGTATTGAAGAATGTTTGTCAACTGCGCTCAGAATGGCAAAGGAAGATAAGAATGTCTGGGTTCCGCAACAGTTTGAAAATCCCGATAATCCGCAAATTCACCGTAATACTACCGCCGTTGAAATTTTAGAACAGTTTGACGGTGAGATTCACGGCTTCTGTTCGGGTGTGGGTACAGGCGGAACACTTACGGGTATCGGCGAAACCTTGAAATCAAAAAATCCCGATATTGTTATATGGGCGGTAGAGCCTGAAAATGCGGCAATTCTTTCGGGCGGAAGTATCGGCACTCATTTGCAAATGGGTATCGGTGACGGTATTATCCCTAAAAATTTGAATCTTGATATTTTTGAAGATACCTGTATTATAACCGACGATGAGGCGATTGAAACTTCTAAAAAACTTATAGCAAAAGAGGGTATCCTTTGCGGTATTTCAAGCGGAACGAATGTTGCGGCGGCGCTTCGTTTGGCTAAAAAGTTGGGCGAGGGTAAAACGGTGGTTACTGTGTTGCCTGATACGGGAGAAAGATATTTCAGCACAGAACTTTTTGAGTTTTAAAGGAGAATAATATGGCAAATATTTGGCACGATATCTCACCTAAGCGTATAACACCTGAGGAATTTATCTGTGTTATAGAAATTCCAAAGGGCAGTAAAAAGAAGTATGAACTTGATAAGGAAACAGGTTTTTTAATGCTTGACCGCATTTTGTATACTTCTACACACTATCCTGCAAATTACGGGTTCATTCCCCGCACTTACGGTGACGACGGCGATCCGCTTGACGTTTTGCTTTTGTGCGCCGAGACTCTAGAACCATTAACCCTTGTTAAAGCAAAACCGATTGGCGTTATCAATATGATTGACAACGGAAGAAATGACGAAAAGATTATTGCAGTTCCGTCAAACGACCCGACATATAACTGTTATAATGATATCAGTCAACTTCCCGCACATATTTTTGAT
Source organism: Acutalibacteraceae bacterium (assembly GCA_045647405.1). Lineage (GTDB taxonomy): Bacteria > Bacillota > Clostridia > Oscillospirales > Acutalibacteraceae > UBA737. The sequence continues at coordinate 19,218 of JAZRMI010000023.1, forward strand.
GAAATGAGTCACTTTTTCACGGTGTATAAAAATCTTGAAAATAAAGAAACCGCTGTCAATGAAGTTAGCGGAAGGCAAAAGGCAATAGAAATTGTTGATAAAGCAATTTCAGATTATATTGAAAGTTTTTGCAAATAAAAAATGCAACCTTTTTAAAAGGTTGCATTTTAGTTTTTATCAGATGTAAAAAGAGAATCAATAGTGGTATTTAAAATTTTGGCAATCGCATAAATTTCTTTGTCAGTAGCCATACGGATTTGTCCCTCAAGTTTAGAATAACTGGTGGGATTAATGTCACAACCCATTATCTGCATTTTTGATATGAAATCTTTTTGTTTTATACCTTTTTCTTTGCGCATCCGCTCGATATTTCTACCCACCATATTACAATCGCCATATATGATTTTGCGAGTCTTCAAGGTAAACACCCCTAATATATTCTTTACAAGAATTATATTAGTTTACATTCTTGACATAATTCCGTAACAGAATTATAATAAAAATAATTCTAATTTAGAATTATGGGGTGGGCGTTTGATAAAAAGAATTGTAGTTGCAGGGTGCAGAGATTATCAAAATTATGAAGAAGCCCGAGTATACATAGAACATTGCATTAGTCAAATAAAAAAGAAATATAGGTTGATATTTGTTTCAGGGTG
>JAZRMI010000024.1:0-19138 GCA_045647405.1 Acutalibacteraceae bacterium
CTTGGCCTCCGACTTGTGTATGGCAACGAACAATGGGTTCGGGAAATATTTATGAATAGGTGATTAAAATGGTAAAAGTAAATTTTAAAAAGTTAAACAAAGATGCAAAGGTGCCGACTTATGGTTCTGAGTATGCGGCAGGCGCCGATTTATACGCTTGCACAAACGGCGAGACAATAACATTTAAACCGGGTGAAACTAAACTTATTCACACAGGGATTGCAATGGAAATCCCTGAGGGTTATGCCGGTCTTATTTATGCGAGAAGCGGTATAGCAAATAAGCGTGGCTTAGCGCCGTCTAATAAGGTTGGAGTGGTTGACAGCGACTATAGGGGCGAGATTATGGTGTCATTACATAATCATTCTAATGAGGAGCAGTCAATTTCAGATTTTGAACGTATTGCTCAGATGGTAATAGCACCGTTTTTAGCAGTTGAATATAACGAGGTTGAAGAACTCACCGATACTGTCAGAGGCGAGGGCGGTTTCGGCTCGACAGGTAAAAAGTAATGCTTTTTAAGAAAGAATTATGTATCACTCGTGATTTAAAAATGTATAATGCTATCGCTTCAAAACTTTCAGAAAACGGTATAAAATACACATCAATCAGTAATTTCCCTGCAAATATGGGCAGATATCACGGTATTCCGTTTGTTAAAAGCGATTCTGCTTATGAATATAAGATTTTTGTTTCACGCAAGGATTATGAATATGCAAAACATTTAATAGGATAAAAAAAGGACAGGTGACTGTCCTTTTTTTAGCCTTTAACCGCACCTGCGGCAACACCTTTTATAATATATTTTTGACAGGAAAGATAGAATATAACTACGGGAATTATTGAAAGCACCAGCATCGCCATCATAGCGCCCATATCTACTGAACCGTAACCACCTTTTAAATATTGAATTGCAATCGGAATGGTTTTATAATCTTTTCCGATTACAAGATAAGGTAAAAGATAGTCGTTCCAAATCCACATTGTGTTTAAAATTGCTACGGTTATTGTTGTTGGTTTGAGAATCGGAAAAACAATTTTCCAATAGGTTTGAAGCGGTGTGCAACCGTCGATTGTGGCGGCTTCTTCTACACCTTTTGGAACAGATTTCACAAAACCCGAAAACATAAAGGTTGCAAGCCCTGCACCAAAGCCTAAATAGATTAAAATGATACCTATAGGATTGTCGAGCCTCAAAACATTGGCGGTTTTTGACATGGTAAACATAACCATCTGAAAGGGGACAATCATCGAAAAAACCAGAGCATAGTAAAATGCTGTTGTGAACAATGTTTTAACCCTTACAATATACCAAGCAGTCATTGAGGTGAAAATTACTATCGCTGCAACAGATAATACTGTTATAAAAAGCGACCACCAAAATGCTTGCAAAAAACCTGTTGTGGTAAGTCCGGTTGAATAGTTCAAAAGTCCTGTAAATGTTTCGGCGTTTGGCAGAATAAAAGGTTCTGTTGCAATGGAAAATCTCTGCTTAAAAGAGTTTATAAGCACTATCAGGATAGGCGCCGTAAAGATTACTGAAAGTACGAGCAACAGTATAAAAAACAAGACATTTGTGATTTTGCTGTTCATTAGTGTTCAACCTCTTTTCTGCGGGTAAACATAAGTTGAGCCAACGAAATAGCCGCTACAAGCAAGAAAAATATAACCGATTTTGCCTGTCCTACGCCCTCGTAACCATTTCTTGAATAAAATGTTTCATAAATGTCAAGGGCAACCATTCTTGTTCTGCCCCCTGGCGCACCCGCTGTAAGTGCTAAGTTCTGGTCGAACAGTTTGAATGAGTTTGTAATGGTTAAAAATAGGCATATAGTGATTGACGGCATAACCGAAGGGATTGTTATTCTGAAAAGTGTGGTAAGACTGCCTGCACCGTCGACCTTGGCGGCTTCGGTAATATCGGTTGGAATATTACCGATTCCTGCAATATAAATTATCATCATATAACCAATCATTTGCCAGTTCATAAGGATTATAAGTCCCCAATAACCAAAGGTGGCATCGGAGGTTATTGAATAATTAAAGCGGTAAAGCACACCGTTTATTATAAGTTGCCATATATATCCAAGGACAATACCGCCGATAAGGTTAGGCATAAAAAATACGGTTCTAAAGACATTCGTGCCAAAGATATTTCGGGTAAGAAGCAGGGCTAGTATAAAGGCAAATACATTTATGCTAATAACAGAAGTAAATGCAAACTTTATTGTAAACCAAAGTGAGTTTAAAAAAGAACTATCATCACTAAAAGCACGGATATAGTTTGAAAAGCCCACAAATTTTGCGTTGGTAACGGTGGTAAATTCGGTGAATGAGAGAAAAAATCCCATAACAAACGGTATTGCAAATGCAATTAAAAAAGCAATCAGGGTTGGCATAACAAATATTGGAAAATACCGTCTTATTGATTTCATTTAATCTCGTTCACTCTTCCATTTATCAGTAATGGTTTTTTTAACTTCGTCCCATTTCTTCTCTCCCTGAACATAGTCAAGCAAAGCGCTTCCGGTTGCTTTTTTAAATTCTTCACTTGGAAAAGCGGTAAAAATCCACGGAACAGTTTCTGTCGAGTCATCCTCCATATAGCGTGTGATTTCATGTGCTAACGGGTCATCGGGAATTTCATCTTGGGAAAAGGTGTTAAAAGGTGTTATAAATCCTAATTTATTTGTTACATAACTTTTACCTGTTTCGCTTGAGAAAAGCCAATCTAAAAAGTCAAGTGATGCTTTCTGCTGTTCTTCAGTGGCATTTTTGTTAATAGCCAGGTAGTTTTCGGTACCTATGCAGATGCCTTGACCTTTTTCTCCGTCTATACCTGTGTAAACAGGAAGCATTTTTATATCGTCTGCTTTTACTGTGTTGCCCTGAATACCTGAAATCTGTGACCAACTCCAGTTACCGTTCTGAACCATCGCAACCTTGCCAAGCGCAAATTCCGCCATAGAGTCTGCAACAGATTTTGAGCCTAAAAGGGTTTTTGCGGTAATAGAGTTTTCGGTATAAAGGTCGAAAATATTTTTGAAGTTCTTTTCATATTTAAAAGCGATTTCATCTGCATCTAAAAGCGCTAAGGTTGGGTCTAATTTCTCTTCATTGTCACGGTATTCATAAAAGAGCGGGATGTTAAGCAAATGGGTTTGCCAGCGCCAATCTTCACCGCTTGAAAGGGAAGTGGAGGCAAAAACACCCTCAATGCCCAATTTGTCTTTTTGTGCGGTCATATCTTCTACAACTGCTTTGAGTGCATCAAAACTTGTGACTTCCTGCATATCTTTTATATTTGTCTTTTTGGTGGGCAAGGCAAAATATTTGTTCATAATGGCGTTGTTATAAATTATTCCATAGCCCTCAACAACATAAGGTATGGCGTAAACTCCGTCATCATCTTTTATTGCCAAAGATTTATCAGATAAATAAGAATATAATTTACTGTCTTTAATATCAAGGCAGTAATCATCCCATGTATCATAACCGATAGGACCGTTTACTTGGAAAATGGTGGGTGCATTAGTTTTTGCAATCTCTGATTTTAATGTTTGTTCATAAGTGTTAGCGGCGGCGGTTACAACCTTTACATTAACGCCTTTTTCTTCCTTGTATTTTTTCGCAAGTTCTTCATAAACTGCCGCTGATTCGGGTTTGAAGTTTAAAAAATAAACTTCAGATGTTTTGCTGTTTTCTCCGCAACCCACTAGTGAAATGCAAGAAAAAACACAAATCACACATAATAAAAATGATATTATTTTATTTTTCATTTCGGAAACCTCCTAATAAATTTATGTTAATACTTTTCCACAATTTTTCAAAATTATCAGTCAAAATAAAATAATATGAAAAAACAAAAAAATTTGCTTGACATTATATAATAATTATGGTATATTATTTAGGCGCTTTAAAAACGCTGGTGTAGCTCAGTTGGTAGAGCAGCTGATTTGTAATCAGCAGGTCGGGGGTTCAAGTCCGTCCACCAGCTCCATTTGAAATCAAGTCTTAGTCGGACTTGAAGCCTAAGAGGGTGAGCGACGTTAAGAAAACATCACGGTGTGATGTTTTCAGACGCGAAGTGTGTAGCGGCTATGCCGCAAACACGGCATACTTTTGAAAAAGGATGCGTCCGTCCACCAGCTCCATTTGAAATCAAGTCTTAGTCGGACTGATTTAAAATTTAATATGGGAGTGTTCCCGAGTGGCCAAAGGGGGCAGACTGTAAATCTGTTGTCTTCGACTTCGGTGGTTCGAATCCACCCGCTCCCACCAGAATCGACAAATCTCGATAGAGGTTTGTCGATTTTATTTTTTATCTCTTAACTCTTTTATCTGTCCGAAATTCTTGACAAGTTTAACAAGATTTAGTGTTTTCATATATACAATATTAAAAAAGTTGCGGTTTCACTGAAATTCATTAAAATAGTTGGCTTTTTTAGTGTTGAATAGCGACTTGAATTATGATATATTTCAATTATAGTGATTATATCTTATCGGATTTTGAGAGTGGTGTGTGAAAATGAGAAATGTATTGCTTTTTGGTGATTCAATCCGCCAAGGGTATGATAAATCTGCAAGGAAAACTCTTGAAGGAATAGCAAATGTGTATTTTCCTGAGGAAAACTGTAAATTTGCGGCAGAACTTTTGCGTCTTTTAGCAGAAGAAAAGTTTGTTGAAAATGAAAAGGTTGACGTTGTTCATTGGAATGCGGGACTTTGGGATTGCCTCTTTTTATTTTATGAAGAAGAACCCCACGCACCGATTGAAATTTATAAATATTATATTGAGCGTATTTGCAAACGCATTAAAATTATGTATCCAAATGCAAAGGGTATTTTTGCAACTTCTGTAAGAGTTCAGTCTGAAAAGATGCCTAAAGACGGCATACGCTATAATGAAGATATTGAAAAATATAATGCTGCGGCTGTAGAGATAGTTAAAAGATACGGTTTTGAAGTTAATGACCTTTATGCTCTTTCGGCCACACTTCCGCCAGAGGCACACTCTGATTTTACACATTATTACACCCCTATGGGAACGGAGGCCTTTACGAATCAGGTGCTTTGCCATATCGGAAAGGCACTTGATTTAAAAGAAATACCCGAATACAAAGAAGACTTATATACAGATGAGCCTGTAGGTTTTTAATTTTTTTAAGAGGGAGTGTATGTAAATGAAAAATGCAGTACTTATAGGCGATTCAGTTCGTAAACTTTATGAAGATATTGTTAAAGAAACTCTTGCGGACAAAGTTGATGTTTGTTTCAGAAAAAGAAACTATAGGTTTTCTTCCCATCTTTTCCGCTATCTTCACGAAGATAAATGGATAGTAAAAGAGGGCAGAGTTGACGTTGTTTATTGGAATATAGGAATTGGAGATTGTACGTATCTTTTCGGTGAGGATGAACCTCATACACCTATAGAAATTTATAAATATTATATCGAGCGTTGCTGTGGGCGTTTTAAGAAGTTTTATCCTTACGCTAAGATTATATTCGCAACTTCGACAAGTGTTTGTCCCGAATTAGTTCCAAGCGAGTGTAAATGTGAAAATAAGGATATTGAAGAATATAATGCAGCAGCAGTAGAAATTGTTAAAAAATACGGTTTTGAAGTTCACGACCTTTATTCAATTACAAAACAATTACCCAAAGAGGCATATTCTAATTTTATGCATTTTGATACCAAAATCGGTAGGGAAACCATTTCAAATGCGGTTATTTCTTCAATTTCAAAGGCGCTTGAAATTGAAGAAACACCAAAATATGAAGAATAAAAACAGCGTAAATAGGGTGAAAAAAGATGAAAAAAACCGTGATTAGCAGTTTGTTTTCGTATTTATTGGTTATCTCAGTTGCAATTTTACTTGCTTTTACCTATCAACTTTTTATAGTGGAAAATGGGTTCGCCCCTGCAGGTGTTAACGGTATTGCTACTATGATTCAGTATAAAACAGGTTTTAGTATCGGTTATATGTCGCTTATAGTAAATGTTCCGCTTTGTTTGTTGGCTTATTTTCTTGTTGATAAGAAGTTTGCTAAACGAAGTTTGGCTTTTTGTCTTACATATTCGTTTGTATTTCTTTATCTGCAAAAAATCGGGCTTACACAGTTTCAGTACAACGCCCAAGGACACGATACGGTCTTTCCTGTGCTTTTAAGCGGTGTTATAAGCGGTTTTGTTTACGGAGTTTGTTTTAGGACAAATTCTTCGACAGGCGGTACTGACATAATTTCAAAATATATAAGCATTAAAAAACCGCAACTCAATTTTTTCTGGGTAACCTTTATTTTAAACACCATAGTTGCTATTGTTTCGTTCTTTGTTTATGCAAAGCCCGACAGTAACCAAAATTTGATTTATGATTACAAGCCTGTTTGTCTTTGTGTTTTGTATTGCTTTATTTCAAGTTTTATCGGCAGTTATATAATAAGAGGTACAAAAACCGCTTGCAAGTTTACAATAATTACAACCCACCCAGAAGAAATTTCTAAAGAAATAATGACGACTCTCAGGCACAGCGCAACTCAAATTTCTGCATTAGGCACATTCAGCAAGGATGAAAAGTCAGTGCTTATTTGTGTTATTAACAGACATCAGTTGGTTGAACTGCAGAACATATTGAAAAAATATGATAATACATTCTCTTTCAATGAGACGGTTAACGAAACTTATGGAAATTTTGTTCAAGTGAAATAATCAAAACCAAGCCGAAAGGCTTGGTTTTTTTAAAATTGTCAGAAAAAATGGCATAAATTATGTGGTTTTGTGTTATTTTTTCTGTTTTTTATTGTGGTTTTGCTTGACAATGGTGTGGTTTTGTGATAAAATGACAATGTAAAATAGTAAAATTATCGGGTTTTGCCCGTTTTATATCTTACGGGAGGTAAATTATGGCTTCTGTTTATACTGAAAAAATTGAAAAGAGTGCCCGCATACCGAAACTTATCGAGCATTTGTTTGAAAAAATGCCTGAGATTGAGGCGGATCGTGCGGTATTGCTTACAGAATCGTACCGTAAAACAGAGGGACAGCCGATTGTTTTGCGTCGTGCGAAGGCTTTCTCACATATTTTAGATGGATTGCCGATTACAATTCGTCCGTTGGAACTGATTGTCGGCAGTAACACAAAGTCGCCTCGAAGCTGTCAGGTTTTCCCTGAATATTCTTACACTTGGCTTCAGGACGAGTTTGATACTGTTGCCACAAGAAGTGCCGACCCGTTTTACATATCGCAAGAAACTAAGGAAACTCTTAAAAAGGTATATCCTTATTGGAAAGGTAAAACCACAAGCGAACTTGCAACTTCTTATATGTCTGATGAGGCGCTTACTGCTATTGACCATAATATGTTTACACCGGGTAACTATTTTTATAACGGTATCGGTCATCTAACTGTAGATTATGGTAAGATTTTAAGAATCGGTTTTAAGGGAATTAAGAAAGAAGCAGAAGACGCTTTAAATAAACTTAATGTTGCCGATAGCGATTATGCTAAACGCTATCATTTCTTGCAATCGGTAATAATCAGTTGCGATGCGGTTTGCAGATATGCGGTGCGTTATGCTGAATTGGCAAGAAAAGAGGCTTCTGCTTGCGGTGACGAAACCCGAAAGGCTGAATTATTAAAAATAGCCTCTAACTGTGAGCGTGTGCCTGCAAACAGTGCCACCTCGTTTTATGAGGCTTGCCAATCTTTTTGGTTTGTTCAGATGTTATTACAGACCGAATCGAGCGGACACTCAATTTCACCCGGTAGATTTGACCAATATATGTATCCTTATTATAAAGCAGATTTGGAAAAGGGTGTTATTACACGGGAGTTTGCACAGGAACTTATCGACTGTATATGGGTAAAACTAAACGACCTTAATAAAGTCCGTGATGCTGCCTCGGCAGAGGGCTTTGCGGGTTACAGTTTGTTCCAAAACCTTATTGTTGGAGGTCAGGATTCAGAGGGCAGAGATGTATCTAACGATATATCTTATATGTGTATGAATGCTACAATGCACGTTCATTTACCTCAACCGTCATTCTCGGTTCGTGTTTGGAACGGAACTCCTCACGAATTTATGCTGCGTGCGGCTGAGGTTACAAGAACAGGCGTGGGACTTCCTGCTTATTATAATGACGAAGTTATTATCCCGTCTTTGCAAAGCAGAGGACTTACATTAGAAGATGCACGTGATTATAACATAATAGGTTGTGTTGAGCCTCAAAAATGGGGTAAGACAGACGGTTGGCACGATGCAGCATTCTTTAATATGTGCCGTCCGCTTGAAATGGTATTTTCAAACGGTATGGACAATGGGGTTCAAATTGGTCCGCAAACGGGCGATGTTAGTGAAATGAAAACTTTTGAAGAGTTTTATGATGCATATAAAACTCAAATGAAGTATTTCATTGAACTTATGGTTAACGCTGATAACGCTATTGATTTGGCTCACGCTGAACTTTGCCCGTTGCCATTTCAGTCTTCAATGGTGGAAGACTGTATAGGCAGGGGTAAGAGTTTGCAAGAGGGCGGTGCGGTTTATAACTTCACAGGTCCGCAAGGTTTTGGTATTGCAAATATGGCGGATGCACTTTTTGCTATCAAAACTTTGGTGTTTGAACAAAAGGCTGTAACTTTGCAAGAGTTTAAAAATGCTCTTGATAATAACTACGGTAAAGATATGGATGCTAAACAGGCGGAAAAACTCACTTCCGAGGTTGCAAAAAGATTGGTTAAAGACGGTAAGACTTTAACTGCCGAGGATGTTAAGAAAATTTATGAAACAGTTGGCACTAATCCTTGCTCTGAAATTGAAAAGGCAGAGTATCAGGGCTTGCTTGATAAAATTTCGCAACTTCCGAAGTTTGGTAATGATATCCCCGAAGTTGATGATTTTGCAAGAGATGTGGCGTATACATACACCCGTCCGTTACTTAATTATAAAAACCCAAGAGGCGGTCAGTTCCAAGCAGGTCTTTATCCTGTATCGGCTAATGTTCCGCTTGGCGCACAGACAGGCGCTACACCTGACGGACGTCTGGCTTACACTCCTGTGGCAGACGGTGTTTCACCCGCCGCAGGCAGAGATATAAAAGGTCCGACAGCCGCTGCAAACTCGGTTTCAAGGTTAGACCATTATATTGCATCTAACGGAACATTATTTAATATGAAGTTCCACCCAAGCGCACTTGCGGGTGAAGGCGGTCTTGAAAGTTTTGTGGCTTTGGTTCGTGGATATTTCGACCAAAAGGGAAGTCATATGCAGTTTAATGTTGTTAGCCGTGAGACCTTGCGTGATGCACAGAAAAATCCAGAAAAATATAAATCTTTGGTAGTGCGTGTTGCGGGTTACAGTGCTTTGTTTACAACCCTTTCCCGTTCTTTACAGGACGATATTATAAATCGTACTGAACAGGGGGAATTTTAAATGGATGATTCACTTCTTACGGTCAAAGGGCGGATATTTGATATTCAGCGTTTTTCGACCCACGACGGTCCAGGGATTAGAACGATAGTTTTCTTGAAAGGTTGCGCTCTTCGTTGTCGTTGGTGCTGTAATCCTGAGTCACAATCCTTTGAAATTCAGCAAATGAACCAAAAAGGTAAGATTAAAACTATCGGACAGGATGTTACGGTGGCAGAAGTGATTGAAGAGGTGCTTCGTGACCGACCTTATTATCGACGTTCGGGCGGAGGGCTTACTCTTTCGGGCGGCGAAGCGATGTTGCAACCCGATTTTGCAATATCTTTACTTAAAGCCTGTAAAGAAAACGGAATCAATACCGCTATTGAAACCACTGCTTTTGCAGACAGTTCTGTGGTTGAAAGGTTTATCCCCTATGTTGATTTGTTTTTGATGGATATAAAACATATAAACAGCGCAAAACATCAGGAATTTACCACGAAACCAAATGAGAAAATATTAGGGAATGCAAGGCTTATTGCCGAAAAGGCAAAAAAACTTATAATCCGTGTCCCTGTTATTCCAACGTTTAATGATACCGAACAGGAAATTGCAGATATAGCATCATTTGCAGCAACACTTCCAAATGTAAATGAGATACATTTATTACCGTATCACCGAATGGGACGGGATAAATATGAAGGTCTTTCACGACCTTATTCTATGGGTGATATTTTACCGCCCACGGCAGAAAAAATGGAACAACTTCTCAGCGTAGCAAAGAGTTACGGACTGATAACACGGTTAGGGGGTTAAAAAATGAATATAGATAATATTTTATCTTCGGGAGAAAAGGCTCGTATAATTCAGGAAATTGTACCTGGCAAACAAATTACTCTGGCACATATCATCGCCAATCCCGACGATATTCTCTATTATAAATTAGGTCTTGACCCTGCCGAAGCACATTCAGGTGCTATTGGAATACTAACGCTTAGTCCAAGCGAAACTGCAATTATTGCAGGTGATATCGCCCTTAAAGCATCGGGTGTGACTTTGGGGTTTGTTGACAGATTTAGCGGAACGGTTATTATAACAGGCAGTGTTTCTCAGGTTGAGGCTGCTTTGGTTGCGGTAACAGAGTATGCTGTGCAGAAGTTAGGCTTTGATGTTTGTGAGATGACCCGAACATGAGGAAACTTTTATTGATAGGACGAAGCGGTTGCGGTAAGACCTCTTTAACCCAAGCGCTTATGGGTCAAAAACCCCACTATCAAAAAACTCAAGGAATGGTATTTGAAGATTTCTTAATAGATTCCCCGGGTGAATATGCAGAAAATCACGATTTAGGCTGTGCTTTGGCACTTTATTCTTACGAGGCTGACATCGTGGCACTCTTAATTGCTGCTGACGATGATTATTCTCTTTTCCCGCCTTGTATCACCTGTCTTGTCAACCGTGAAGTAATAGGAATTGTAACGAAAATTGATAAAGCAAACCCCGAAAGAGCAAAAAGATGGCTTAATTTATCGGGTTGCAAAAAAGTGTTTTTTGTTAATTCTATAACGGGTGACGGGGTACAAGAGGTTCTTGAATACCTAAAAACAACAAAAAACCAATAAAAAATAGTAAAAACAAAGAAAAAGTGCTTGTTTTTTATTGACTTTTTCAAAAAATTATGGTAAAATGGTCCCATAAAGGACTTAAAAACAAATAAAAACCAAAAAGTAAGGAGATTACATTATGGTAAACGAGTATGAAATCAAAAAACAAATATGCGACATAGGTAAGCGTATCTATGACAGAGGAATGGTTGCTGCTAATGACGGTAATATTTCTGTTAAGTTGAATGACAACGAATTCCTTTGCACTCCTACAGGTGTAAGTAAGGGCTTTATGACTCCTGAATACATTTGTAAAGTAGACCGTGACGGTAAGGTTATTCAGGCAAACCCTGGTTTCAAACCTTCTTCTGAAATCAAAATGCATATGCGTGTTTATAAAGAGCGTCCTGATGTTAATTCTGTTGTGCACGCTCACCCGATGTATGCAACAGGTTTTGCTATTGCAGGCATTCCGCTTACACAACCGATTATGCCTGAAGCAGTTATCGCATTAGGTTGCGTTCCGATTGCTGAATACGGCACACCTTCAACCGAAGAAATTCCCGATGCTGTTTCAAAGTATTTGCAGTCTTTCGATGCTGTGCTTCTTGAAAATCACGGTGCACTTTCTTTCTCTGATAGTTTGCTTAATGCTTATCATAAAATGGAATCTGTTGAATTTTATGCTAAGTTGCTCTACATATCAAATCAACTCGGCGGTCCTAAGGAACTTTCTGAAGCACAGGTTCAACGTTTGTATGAAATCCGTCGTCAGTTTGGTTTAAAGGGTAAACATCCTGCTGACCTTTGCCCCAATGCCAAAAACGGCAAACCAAGTTGTCACGGTTGCGGCGGCAACTGCAGTTGTAATAGTAACGCTGATATGGTTTCTGAAATCACACGCCGTGTTCTTGAACAGTTGGGCAAATAAGAGGTGAGACGCTTGGACGAAAACTCTTTGCGTTCTTTAGTGGATACTATTGCCCGTCAGGTAACTTCGCAATATTCTGAAATAACACTTGATAAAGCCCGTAGCCTTAGCGAAAAAATTCGTGAAAAGGCAAAAAGTATGGGTGTTAATGCGGTGGTTGCGGTTTCGAATAAAACTGCCAATCCTATTTTAGTTGAGTGTATGGATGATGCATATATTGCAAGTTACGATGTTGCGGTGCAAAAGGCATTCACTGTGGTTTCTCTTAAAATGTCAACCGCTCAGTTGAAACCGTTGGCACAACCGGGGGGCTCGCTTTACGGAATACAGTTTACCAATAACGGAAAAATTGTTATTTTCGGCGGTGGCGAACCTCTATGCAGTCCTACAGGACAGATTATCGGCGGTTTGGGTGTAAGCGGCGGCAGTGAAGAACAGGATACCGCTTTGGCGGCTTATGGAAAAGAAATCTTTGAGAAAGGCGGAATATAAATGGATATAAATGCTTCCAATATTGAGGAAATTGTCCGTCAGGTGCTTAGTGATATGAAAGGCAGCGCCCCTGCTGCTTCTTCGGCATCAGGCAATGTTCCTTCTACCGCCCATGTTGCTATGTTGACAGGCTTGGAAAAATTTGAAATCAAAGAATATCCAATGCCCGAGGTTGGCGACGACGATATTTTGGTTAAGGTTGAAGGTTGCGGCGTTTGCGGAACAGACGCTCACGAATTTAAACGTGACCCCTTTGGTCTTATTCCGGTGGCTTTAGGTCATGAGGGTACCGGCGAAATCGTCAAAATGGGTAAAAATGTTAAAAAAGATAGTGCGGGTAAACCTTTGGCAGTTGGCGATAAGGTTGTTACCTGTATGATATTTAAAGATAACCCCGATATTACAATGTATGACCTTAATAAACAGAATGTCGGTGGTGCTGATGTATACGGCTTGTTACCTGATGATGATATTCATTTGAATGGTTGGTTTAGTGATTACATATTGGTAAGAGGCGGTTCAACAGTATTTAATGTAAGCGATTTGGATTTGGATTCACGAATCCTCATTGAGCCTTGCGCAGTGCTTATTCACGCAGTAGAACGTGCTAAGACAACCGGAATTTTGCGTTTTAACAGTCGTGTTGTTGTTCAGGGTTGCGGACCTATCGGTCTTATTTGCATTGCAATACTTCGCACAATGGGTATAGAAAATATCGTTGCTGTTGACGGCGAACAAAAGCGTCTTGATTTTGCTCGTAAGATGGGTGCGGATAACACTGTAAACTTCAAAGACTATAAGGGAATTGAAGCATTGACAGGCGCTGTTGAGTCAGCATTCGGCGGATACCCTGCTGATTTTGCTTTCCAATGCACAGGTTCACCTATAGCCCACAGCAATATTTATAAGTTCATCCGTAACGGCGGCGGACTTTGTGAATTAGGATTTTTCATCAATGGCGGTGACGCTACAATCAATCCGCACTTTGATATATGCGCAAAGGAAATTACAACTGTAGGTTCTTGGGTTTACACCTTGCGTGACTATGTAACCACATTTGATTTCTTAAAGCGCGCTAAGGGAATAGGTCTTCCTTTGGAAGAACTTATAACTCATAAATATCCGTTAGAACAAATTAACGAAGCATTGCAAACCAATCTCAAAATGGAAGGTTTGAAAATTGCTATCGTTAATAAATAAACGGGAGAGATAGTTTATGGGAAAAGCAACAGGTATTGTTGAGGTTTACGGTTTGGTTACCGCATTTGTTGCTTGTGATGCAGGATGTAAAGCCGCAAATGTTACGGTTGAAACATTTGATAAAAATAAGCCCGGTAATGCGGATGCACTTGAAGTTCCGCTTATCGTTGCGGTGAAATTCCGTGGAAGCGTTGCCGATGTTGAAGCGGCAGTTGAAGCGGCAAAAATTGCCGCCGAGCAGGTTTCCGGTGTAGTAACCTCACATATTTTAACTAACACTGAATCGGACACTGAGCCGATGTTAAAATTAAGCGCATTTGATAAAAATTAATTTTTGGAGGAATTATAAATGTCTAAAGAAGCACTTGGTATGATTGAAACTCGCGGTCTTACTGCTGCAATCGAAGCAGCAGACTCTATGGTAAAAGCAGCAGAAGTTGTTCTTATCGGAACCGAAAAAATCGGTTCAGGTCTTGTATCTGTTATGGTTCGTGGCGATGTTGGCGCTGTTAAGGCTGCTGTTGAAGCAGGCTCTGCAACCGCATCTCGCTTGGGTGAACTCGTAGCAACACACGTTATTCCACGTCCTCATGCTGATGTGGAAAAAATCCTTCCCAAATTCTAATTAGGAGTATTCTGATATGAAGTCTTTAGGACTTGTAGAAGTGTCGGGTGTAACCGGCGCAATAGATTGTCTGGATATTATGTGCAAATCGGCAGAAGTCCAATTTGTAACGTGGGAGCGAAAACTTGGCGGACGGCTAGTAACGATTATAGTTGAAGGCGATGTTTCGGCGGTAACTGCCGCAGTTGAAAACGCTTTTAAAAATTCTATCGTAAAACCAGTTGCTAAGGCTGTTATCGCAAGTCCTCACAGTGAAACTGTGAGAATGGTTGATATAAGCGCTTCCAGAATTCGTAAGAAAGGGAGTTAATATTTATGGCAGAAAGTAAAACTACAAAAACTACAGCAAAACCGGCTAATGAAGCCGAAAAAATACAACCAAAAAAGGAAGTAAAGAAAATGGCACTCGAAGCATTAGGTATGGTAGAAACCAGAGGTTTGGTTGCTGCAATCGAAGCAGCAGACGCAATGGTAAAGGCTGCAAACGTACAGTTAATCGGAACTGAAAAAATCGGTTCAGGTCTTGTATCTGTTATGGTTCGTGGCGATGTTGGCGCTGTTAAATCAGCAGTTGAAGCAGGTTCTTCTTCTGCATCACGCTTAGGCGAACTCGTAGCAACACACGTTATTCCACGCCCTCACGACGATGTTGAAAAAATTCTTCCGTCGTTGAAATAATATATAATCTTTAAGGAGGATATAAAAATGGCACTTGAAGCATTAGGTATGGTAGAAACCAGAGGTTTGGTTGCTGCAATCGAAGCAGCAGATGCAATGGTAAAAGCTGCAAATGTTCAGTTAATCGGTACTGAAAGAATCGGTTCAGGTCTTGTATCTGTTATGGTTCGTGGTGATGTTGGCGCTGTTAAGTCTTCTGTTGAAGCAGGTTCTGCTGCTGCAGCACGCTTAGGCGAAATCATTGCAACTCATGTTATTCCCCGTCCTCATGACGATGTGGAAAAAATTCTGCCTTCTTTAAAATAATGGCAGAAAAACGGTAACTGTCAAGATTTAGGGGAAACGGTAATAGTTTCCCCCTGCTTGATACCGTTTAATTGAAATGATTGAAAGAACAGGTGAAGACGATGATCGTCGGAAAAGTTGTTGGTAGCGTTGTTTCTACACGCAAAAATGAAAATCTTATCGGCAGTAAGTTTATGGTTATTGAACCGCTTGCCGAGTTGGGTGATTCTTCTGCAAAGATTGTTGCTGTTGACAATGTAGGCGCCGGCATCGGTGAAATCGTATTGGTGGCTACCGGTAGCGCAGCCCGTATTGGTTGCGGTATGGCAGATTCTCCTGTGGATGCCGCTATTGTCGGTATAGTTGACAGCGGTACAGGTCTTGCTGGAGTGGTTCATTCATGAATTTAGAGGAATTAAAAGCGCTTTTGCGTGACAATGGAATTGTCGGCGCGGGTGGTGCAGGTTTTCCAACCTATGCAAAACTTGATGGCCGCGCCGATGTATTAATTTTAAACTGTGCTGAGTGTGAGCCATTGCTCCGTCTGCACAGACAGGTGCTTGAATTATATACATACGAAATTTTAAGCACGTTATATTTAGTTTCGAATATTCTTGAAGTCAACACGGGTTATATTGGTATTAAAGATTCTTATAAGCAGGCAGTTTCTGCGATTAAATCACAGTTGGCTTCTTTTCCAAATATAAAACTTTGCACTTTGCCTGAGGTTTATCCTGCAGGTGATGAAGTTGTTTTGACTTATGAGGCTACGGGTAGGGTTGTTCCCCCCGGAGAAATACCTATTTCGGTTGGCGTTACGGTTTTAAATGTTGAAACGGTTTATAATATTTACTGCGCTATGCAAGGTAAACCCGTTACACATAAATATGTAACAATAACGGGTGAGGTAAAAACGCCGATGACGGTTTATGCGCCTATTGGTATTACAGTTAAAGAACTTGTTGATATGGCGGGCGGGGCTTTGATAGAAGACCCTGCATATATCTTAGGCGGTCCTATGATGGGACGGCTCGGCTCGTTATCCGATTTGGTTACTAAAACTACTAATGCGGTTTTGGTTTTACCGCCAAACTTACCGCTTGTGCAAAAAAAACTCAGCAAAACTTCTATTGATATTAAAAGGGCAATGTCGGCTTGCTGTCAGTGCAGTTATTGCACTTCGCTTTGCCCGAGGAATTTGTTAGGACACCCGATAGACCCAAGTGCATTTATGCTTGCGGCATCTAACGGTAAGACAGAAAATGTTGCACCTTATATAAATACAATGTTTTGTTCGGGGTGTGGTCTTTGCGAAATGTATTCTTGCGGACAGGGGTTGTCACCAAGGTCACTTATATTTGAGTGTAAAGGCTCTTTGCGTGAGAAAGGTGTAAAACCGCCTAAAAACCCAAAAATGAGCCAAGTTGACAGCGCAAGGGAATACCGTATGATTCCTGTTTCCCGTCTGCGTTCAAGATTAGGGCTTAATGCTTATAATCATACCGCAAGAATTAAGGAAGTCGAATTCAAGCCTAAAAAGGTTCAAATTAAACTTTCTCAACATATTGGCGCACCCGCAGTTGCTTGTGTTAAAAAGGGTGATACTGTTACCGTTGGACAAATGATTGCAACCCCTATGGAAAACGCTTTGAGCGTTGCAATACATTCGTCGATTAACGGAACGGTGGCAGAAATAAATAAAAATGCAATTATTATTAAGGCGTAAAGGAGGAAACTGAATATGAAAAAGGCTATAGGTATGGTTGAATTTAAAACGGTTTCTTCCGGTATGCGTGCAGCAGATATTATGGTTAAGACTGCCGAGGTTGATATTATTCAGGCAGATACGGTTTGTCCGGGTAAATTTTTAGCCCTTATAAGCGGTGACCTCAGTGCAGTTAAGGCATCGGTTGAAGCCGCTTGTGCATTAGACCCCGAACAGTTAATAGACCGATTTGTGCTTGGAAATCCTCACGAATCAATCTTTGGGGCGCTTTACGGCTCTAATGAAATCGGTAATCCTAACGCTTTAGGTGTTCTCGAAACATTTTCGGCGGCTGCTGCTATTGTTGCGGCAGATAATGCGGCTAAAACCTCATTGGTTGACCTTATTGAATTAAGACTTGCGCGTGGTATGTGCGGTAAATCTTATCTGTTGTTAACAGGTGAGGTTGCAGCAGTTGAAGCCGCAATCGACCGAGCAAAATTAACCGCAGGCGAAGAGGGTATGTTCCTTGATAGTGCGGTAATCCCTCGTCCCGATGAAAAACTCTGGCAGAAAATTCTGTAAAGGTGTGACGCTATGTTAGCGATTGAAAGGCGAAATGCTATATTGGCACGATTGAATGCTCAGGGCAAGGTAATCGTTGCTGATTTAAGCCGTGAATTTGATGTTACCGAAGAAACTATCCGCCGCGATTTAGAAAAACTTGATAATGAGGGTCTTGCTAAAAAGACTTACGGCGGTGCGGTGCTTAATCAGAATCTTAATTCTGATTTGCCCTTTAAAGAGCGTAAACGCACTAATGTTGAATTAAAACAGCGCATAGCAGATAAGATTGCTGAACTCATAAATGACGGTGACTATATTATGCTTGATGCAAGTTCAACGGCGGTTTATGTTGCGCAAAGGATTAAAAATCACAAAAATATAACACTTATCACGAACTCGGTAGAAATTTTAATAGAGTTAGCAGATAAGGACGATTGGAATATCCTCTCAACAGGCGGTGCTTTGAGAAAAGGCGCATTGTCATTGGTGGGAACTTCGGCAGAGCGTATGATTCGTGGCTTCCATGTAAATCTTGCTGTATGTTCCTGTAAGGGTATTGATATAAATATGGGAATTACCGATTCAAACGAAAAGGATTCTGAAATTAAGCAGGCAATTTTCGGTGCCGCAAGTAAAAAAATTCTGGCTATTGATAGCACTAAGTTTGATAAAATTTCCTTTGTCCGTGTTGGCGAGGCTGACGGTGTGGATGTTGTTGTAACTGATGCCGAGCCGCCGAAACATTGGATTGAATATTTTGAGGATAAAGGAATAGATTTAATATATTAGTTCACGAAAGTGGGTAAAGAATATGAAAGTTTTAGTTGTTAATGCAGGTAGTTCTTCACTTAAATATCAACTCTTTGATATGGATAACGGTGAAGTTCTTGCAAAGGGTAACTGTGAGCGCATCGGTGCGGGCGGTACAATAACCCATAAGCGCCCAGATAAAGAAAATTATTTTGCAGAAGTTGATTTGCCGACACATGATGAGGCATTAGCGCTCGTTTTGGAACTTCTCCAGAGTGATGAATACGGCGTTATCGGAAGCATTGATGAAATCGATGCAGTAGGCCATCGTATTGCACACGGCGGGGAAAAATATAAGAGTTCTACTTTGATTGACGATGAAGCAATAGATTATCTTGAAACTATTGTTCCGATAAACCCCTTACACGGACCACCTGCAATTAAGGGCATCCGTGCTTGTAAACGCCTTATGAAAACCACACCGCAAGTGGGAGTGTTTGACACCTCTTTCTATTCTCAAATGGAAGATTTCCGTACAATTTATGCTATTCCTTATGAATTGTATGAAGAAAATAAAATTCGTCGTTACGGTTTCCACGGTACTTCTCACCGCTATGTTTCAGCAAAAGCGGCAGAAATGCTTGGAAAACCGATTGAAGAACTTAAAATTATCACATGCCACTTGGGTAACGGTTCTTCAATAACAGCGGTTGACGGCGGTATCGCTATTGATACATCAATGGGCTTCACCCCTCAAGAAGGTGTTCCAATGGGAACAAGAAGCGGTACTATTGACCCGACAGTTATCCCTTATATTATGAAATTAAAGGGACTCGATGCTGACGGTATTGAAGATTTGCTTAACCGCAAGTCAGGTCTTTTGGGTATAAGCG
>JAZRMI010000025.1:0-9288 GCA_045647405.1 Acutalibacteraceae bacterium
TGAGAAGCCAGCGCTGCGATAACAACAACCACAAGCACTGCTGCAGCGGCAATCATTCTGCGTAACACAATTATGTTGTTTTTAGTCCCCGTTTTATCGGAAAAATCCTTTTCGTTTCCGTCACTGTTCTTAAGCATTGCAACCATGCTTTCTTTTTGAAGCCGCAGAGGCACTTTCGCTGTTTCGGAGCTTTTGGCAAGCTCCTCGCGAAGCATATCCAAGGTCTGCTTATCCTTATTCTTCATCATTTTCATCCCCCTTTCCCGTTATTCTCGCCGCTGAGTGATTCCCTGAGCTTTTTGAGTGAACGTTTTAGCTTGGAACGCACCGTTGACGGCGGACAATCAAGAATATCTGCTATCTCGTGGCTTTTATAGTTGCCCAGAACGCTGAGCAAAACAATTTCCCTTTCTTCATGCGAAAGGTCATCAAGCGCTCTGCTAAGCTCGAGCGAAAGCTCAATGCTTTCAAAGCTTGCAGGCTCTTCAAATCCCCCGTTTTCGTCATCGAGATAGACCAAAGACTTCTTTTTTTCATTTTCTGTGTAGTATCTTTTGCAAGCGGCGCAAAGGATTTTAAAAAGCCAACCTTTGAACGCCTTTGGGTTTTTCAAAAATTTTATCTGCTTAAATGCAGACAGCACTGCATCAGACACAGCGTCCTGTGCAAGGCTTTCGCTGCCCGTAACGTAACAGGCGTAGCAGTACATTTCTTTATAATAGAGCTCATAAAGTTCGCCGAATGCATCGGCATTTCCGGATTTTGCAAGAGTAACGAGTTCGTTTATCTGAGCGCTCAAAATCGACCCTCCTTACCACCCTCATCTAATAAGTGTGTAAAAACTTTGTTTTTGTTGCATAAAAAATTAATTTTTTTTAATTTTTTTTAAAATTTTTTCAATATCATTCTTATCGAAAGAATAAGTGGTATTACAGAAGTGACATTTGACATCAACAGAGGGCATTTCCTTTAACATATCGTTAAGTTCGTCAGCACCCAAACCCTGTAATGTTGCTCCAACTTTTTCCCTTGAACATTTACATTTATATTCAACTTCTTGCGAATATATGACTTCCACATCGAAACCTTGCAAAACATCCCTTACAATATCTTCAATATCAAAGCCCTCGTCAAGTAACTGGGTTACAGGTTTCACCTTTTTAAGATTTTCTTCAAGTTTATCTATAATTTCATCCTCTGTGAAAGGCAAAAGTTGAAGAATGTATCCACCCGCTTTTTTAACCGACAGGTCTGTATTTACCAAAACACCTAAAGCACAAACGGTAGGTATTTGTTCGCTTGTTGCATAGTATGAAGTTATATCCTCTGCAATTTCACCCGAAACAATCGGCACAAACCCATTATACGCCTCTTTAAGACCCAAATCTTTAACAACATATAAATTACCGTCTGTACCAACAGCGCCCGATACATCCAATTTACCGTTGGGTTTAAGCGGGATTTCAACCACGCTGTTTTGAGCGTATCCTCGCACATTTCCCGTTGAATCTGACGCAACAGTCAGAGCGCCCGCAGGTCCTCCACCATCAATCTTAATAGAAATACTATTATCTTTCCCTTTAAGCATATTGCCCATCATAGAAGCAGCGGTAAGCATTCTGCCCAATGCAGCAGTAACAACAGCCGAACTCTGATGAATTTTTTCTGCTTGCGCTACGATATCGGTGCTGTCAACCGCCGATACCATAATCGCACCTTCACTTGTAATACATCTTATTAATTTACCCAATATTTTCACCTAATTTTCTTGTAACAAAAACCGCTCTCTCGCTCTTATCGTTCAAAGGGGCTTCGGTCATATCGTCAAAAACCCCCACGATTTCAAGACCTGCGCGCTCAATTGCCGATTTTAGTTCCTCATTTGAATATGCACGCTCTGAAAACTCCTCACAGTATCTATCATAAACTTCTCCGTCGCCCACAAAAAAGTCCAAATAAATATCTGTAATCCCCGTTTGCGAATCATACTGATTCTGCCAAGCGCAAAACACATCATCTTTTTCAATTATAAAGGTATTATTACCCAAAACTTCCCGATGCTTATACTCTGTATTAACATCAAAAATAAAAAGTTTATCCTTTTCCAAGAAAAGCGATATCCTTTCTATTGCTTTACATAAGATTCTAAAATCGGTTATATGGTTAAGACTGTCAAGACAGCAAACCGCACCGTCCACCGTACCGTATAAATCAAGCTCTTCTGCCTTTTGGCACAAAAACAAAACATCCGTACCAAGCGCTGAGGAATTTTCTCTTGCAACAGCAAGCATATCTTCCGACATATCAACACCGATTACTTCCAAACCCAATTTAGCAAATTCATTAGAAAAACCGCCTGTACCGCAAGCCACATCCAAAAGAAGCGTCGGTGCATCGGCGTATTTTTTAAAAAGTTTCATTAAATACGCTGTGCGTTTTTTATAATCGACATCACACATAAGTTTATCATAAACTTCAGCAAAATCACTATACATATTATTTTAACCTTTTAAACGCCAATTCAAATCCCTCATTAATTGAGCGGTTTACACGGCTGATTGTTGCGGTGCTGGCGCCTGTTTGTTTAACGATTTCACTGTAAACCTGTTTATCGTTAAGCATTTTAGCCACAACAAAGCGTTGGGCTATTGCACCCACCTCTTTTGGCGTGCAGGCGTCAGAGAAAAATTTATAACATTCATCCCTGTTTTCAAGAGTTAATATAGCATCAAAAAACTGGTCTAAAAAATCATTTTTTTGCATAAAAATACCTCTTTATATCTATTTGAAAACATTTTAACACACAAAAGCGTTAAAGTCAATTTATCTCTTGATATAAACTGCAAAAAATGATAAACTAATTATAAAAGGATGTGTTTCGATGAATTTTGTCAAAATTCTGCACTGTGCAGATATACATATAGGTGCTAAAGAGAGTTTTTTGGGAGTGAACGCTGAACCGAGACGTTTTGAAACTCTTATTACTTTCGAAAAAATAATTGATATTTCAGGGCAAAACGGCGTTGATATAGTTGCCATTGCGGGCGACCTTTTTCATAGCGCAAATATTGAAAGCGTTTTCGTTGACAGAGTGCTTAGTAAAATTGCGTCCGTACCGCAGATAAAAGTGGTTTACTGTGCCGGCAATCACGACCCATTGAATGCCACTTCACCTTTCAAAACTCGTGTTTTGCCTGAGAATCTTTATGTTTTAGATACTATCGACCAGTGTATCACTTTCGAGGATATCAAAACAAGGGTTTACGGACGTTCCTTTGAAAACGCTTTTCTTAAAGGCAAGGAGCGTTTTTCCATAAACGTTCCCGATGATGAATATATAAATATTATGGTTCAGCACGGCGAACTGAAAAGCGACCTCAACTCATCCTATAACTCAATAACCCCTGAATTTATAAGAACAAGCGGAATAGATTATATCGCCTTAGGTCATGTTCATAAACGCACCCCCGTTGAAAAAATCGGAAATACTTCGTTTGCATATTGCGGTTGTCCCGAGGGACAAGGTTTTGACGAACTCGACCCAAAAGGTATATATATAGGTACTGTTTCAAAGGCGGAGGCAAATTTAGAATTTTTACCAACCTCTCACCGACAGCATATACTTGAAAAAATCGATATTACCGATACACTTGATATCCCTGGGCTTGTTATATCTTTGTTAAAAGAAAAATACGAAAATTTCGGTGAAAATCTATATAAAATTGAACTTACAGGCACAATTCCGACGAATACGGTTTTGAACCTTGCTGAAATAACCGCACGCTTGTCGCAAGACCTTTATTTTGTCAAGGTCAAAGACAACACAGAATTTGAAATAGACCTTGAAGCATTAGCAAAGGAAACTTCGCTCAAGGGCATTTTCGTGAAAAATATGCTTGCAAAAATAGAGCAAGCCGACGATAAAGAAAAATATAAAAAAGCGCTCAATTTAGGGCTCAAAGCATTTTTAACAGAGGTGAAATACAATGAAGATTAAAGCATTACATATCGCCTCTTTCGGAGGACTTAAAAACAAAGACCTTTGCTTTGACAACCCGTTCAGCGTGGTTTACGGCGAAAACGAGAACGGAAAAACCACCATTATGAACTTTATAAAAATGATGTTTTACGGTACTGAACGTTCATCAGCGCAAATTTCTAAAAATTTACGCAAAAAATACACCCCTTGGGATAACAGCGCTATGGCAGGCAGTATCGACTTCGAACTGGAGGGCAAAAATTACAGAATCGAGCGTCAGTTTGGTAATTCCAATTCAACCGATAAAGTCACCCTTATTAACCTTGATTTAGGTACAAGAGAAAATGTTGCCGCCGATATCGGCACGAAACTGCTTTCCCTTTCCCCTGCTGCTTTTGAACGTAGTGTGTTTATCGGTCAGTTCGGTTTCCCCGAAAGTAATGCCATTGCCGAGGGCGAGCTCAACAGCAAACTGTCTAATATAGCCCTGACGGGCGACGAGAGCGTTTCTTTTGATGAAGTAAAGGTAAGGCTTGAAAGCGCCAAATATGCGCTTATGTCTAAAAGCGGACGTGCTGGAGAGTATGACAAGAACGCAATGCTATTAAAAGAACTTGAAGAAAAACTTAAGACCTCTCTTGAAAAGCAACAGCAAATTTCTCTTGCAAAAGAGAATGCCCGTAAAATCATTGCCGAAATTGAAAATTTACAACATAAAGCCGATACGCTAAGTAAAAAAATTGAGAAAGAACAGGATTTCCGTAATGCCGAAAAGTTACGGGAACTTTTGAATTTAAAATCACAACTCGACACACTTAACCAAACCCTAACGCTTGAAAACGGACAACTTGTTGACGAAATGTTTGTTAGAAAGATTGAGTTTTGCCTTTCGAAAATCGAAAATATTGAGGCAAAAATCACCGCCAAGCAAAACGAAAATAAAATCATTGAGCAAAACCTTGATTTAAGCCTTAATCCGTCACCCGATATGACACCCGAAAAAGCGGCAGAGATTTCCGCAAAAGTCGAAAAACTCGAACAAGAAAAGCAAGACCTTTCTTCAAAAATTTCACTTCTTGAGCAAACCCAAAATGACCTCAGTAAAAACAATGCTAAAAAGGTCAGCCTTACCACTTTAATTATCGGTATTGTATTGCTTGTTGCGGGCGTTGTTGCTTGCACACTAAATGTAATACTCGGCGGTGCGGTTTGTGTTTTAGGTCTTATTTCAATTTGTCTGTCGTTTGTGTTAAAGCAAAACGCTAAAGCAAAGGCAGATAAACTTCAAGCCGAAATGGTTGATTTAAGGCTTAAAGAAAACCAGTTGATATCCTTGATATCCACCGAAAAAGCAAACCTAACAGCGATTAACACAGCGCTTAACAGTAACTGCGCTATTATTGAAAAACAAAAAGAGTTGCTAAACCAAAACAATCAGGAACTCGGTTTGTTGACACAAGAAAAATCGGTTGAAAGCGATACGCTTTTGCAACTTTTTGCCCGATATAAACCCACCTACGATATCACGCTTATTAAAGAGGAACTTACCCTAATCTCCGAAAAGGCTTTAAAACAAAAAGAAATAAAGCAGAATATAAACTATATTTTAAAGGATATCGGCAATATTTCGTATGAGACGGCAAGGGAAAAATTAGAGCAGTTAAACACCGAATATGAAGCCGAGACTGATTTTAATACTTTGAAAAGCGAATATCAGCAACTGCAACAATCTATAACAGATAAAAAGACAACCGTTGCAGGCATTTTAGCCGAAGTTAAGGCGATTTCAAAAAATCTTGAAATTCCAGAATGTCTCATTTCCCTAAAAGACTCTATCCAAAACAAAATGACTGCGCAAAAAGATTACTGCGATACTATAGATATTGCGCTTTCGGTTTTGGAAGAAAGTTTTATTGAAATGCGCCGTAGTTACGGCTCGGTATTTGAGAAAAAGGCAAGCGATATTTTCACACGCCTCACCAACGGACGATATGTAAATATGACCATTTCAAAATCATTTGATATTGCAACGCAAAAGGCTGATGTATTTGGAAGTAAAGAAATTGATTACCTTTCAAGCGGAACTGCCGACCAAGCGTATCTTAGTTTGAGATTGGCGCTTTCTGAACTCATAGCGCAAAACGGCGAAAAACTTCCATTACTTCTTGACGATGCTTTGGCTCAATATGATGACACCCGAACAAAATCTGCTCTTGAATTTTTAAAGCAATATTCAATCGACGGACAGATTATTATGTTCACCTGTCACAAGTGGATTTCTGACTGTGCAAAAGAGACTTGCGCAAAAGAAATTATCCTCTAAAAATACAGAACACCTAAACACTTATATTAAATGTTTAGGTGTTCTTTTTTTGCTGATTTTATGCAATTTTTTCATTTTGAAATATGTAAATTTGGCTTTTTCGAGTTAGAATCACTTAAAAATTACATAAAAAATTGCAATTTTTGCGAAAATTACATTTATCTTCTAAAAGAATTTTGCATTTTAAAAAAAATGTTGTATAATTAGCACAAAGGAAAAAATAAATGTATTTTAGTATATGAAACTTAAATACATATTCTAATTTTGAGGGGTGTTGTTATGAATAATAAAATTAAAAATTTCTTAGAATCCCCCTTGAATTATGAAGGTATAAATCTATATCAAATCGGCAAATTATTCTGTAACAACAGAGTTGAAATTAATTCGTTTGATACACCTGAATTTTTCAGACTGACGGTTGTTATTAACGGCTCAGGTTTCTTTATGAAAAATGATATTACCGCCAAAATCAAACGTGGCGATATTCTGCTTTGTTCCTCAAAGGATAATTATGCTTTTGAAAACAACGGCGAAAGCATTGTCGAACTTGGTATACTGTCTTTTAACTGTGATATAAAACAGTTTGAAACAAGCCTTAAAAACATATTAGATGAATCTGATGTTAATAAATGTTTTACCTCTCGGGATGACAAAATAAGCTCGTTGATTAACAGCGCTGTTTCTGAGATTAGCAGTGAAAAAATGTATTCCAAAGAGTTGCTGTTTTCTGTTATCAAACAGATTATAATTTTTTCAATCAGAAGTTACGGCAAAACACCGACTGAGGATATAATCAATCCCGAAAACTCACCGCAAATTTTATGCGATGAAATTATGAATTATATTGATAACAATATATATTCAATTCAATCTTTGAGCGAACTTTCGAGCGTTATGGGTTACAGTTACGGATATATGTCCACCGTATTTAAAAAGACCACTAATAACACCATTTCAAACTACTATCTTGATAAACGCTTGAATGCCGCAAAACAGTTAATTCTTGATAATAAACTGACTGTAGGCGAAATTGCAGAAATGCTTAATTATACTTCGGCTTATTCTTTCAGCAAGGCGTTTACAAAACATTTTGGTGTTTCACCGAGGAACTACCGAAACAAAAAGATGGTATAGTATTAAATTTGACACTTTCATTATTTGAAAGTGTCTTTTTTGTAACAGTAAAACAACCCTGACTTTCGTCAAGGTTGTTCTTTTATTAAATGAAAACTATTTGTATAAAATAAATTTCAGCAATTAATTATTCAGCAACGGAGTAGAGTAACCATGTTCTGATAAGTTCTACTGATAACTCTTCGCCTTCCATACCAAGATAATTTTCGAAGTCTTCACCGATAGCCTCAGAACCTGCACATTCGTTAAATCTTACAAGGTCGCGAATGTCCATAAATGCAGGAATTGCTTTGTAAGTTGCTTTAACTTTAACAGCCTGTTTGCCCATTGTCAAAACATTGCCGTCAATAGTTGCATCGCCGCTTACAATTTCCCAACCTGCAAATTCCATATACTTAGCAGGAGCATCTGCGGTAAGTGTAACTGTTGCACCGGGGAATGCTTTTTCTGCAGTTGCAGTACCGTTAGTTACGGTAATAGCCTGTTCGACTGAAATTTCCCAAGCGCCGGCATCTAATACTAACTGATTATTTTCAGGTGTCTTAACAACGTCACCGCATTTAGCCTGAACGTTATAACCCTCTTTAACAGCATAAGTACCAGCAGTATCGGTCATAGAAATCAAACCGTCAACACCTGTGGTATTAGTGATAACCCATTTACCGCCTGTTGCAGTAATACTGTCAAGATTTTGAATACCGCTGACTTTATCGGCATTTAGTACAGCCTGAAAAGCACCCTTAATTGTAGGAATCATTGTAACTTCGCCAAATGAAACACTGTTTGCCGATTTAATATTAACATTCAAATTTTTATTAAATGTTGCACCATATCCGGTATGACTACCTATATATATTCTCGGTTTAGCATTAGCATTATTTACAACAAGATTAACGTCACTTGTGTAAATTGATTTATTAACATAACCTGCAGTTGGTACATAAATCTGATTAATCACTGCGTTGTTAAATGTTGCTGTTGTACCAGGATACTGAGCATCTAAAGCAGGATTTATACGTGATAAATATATTTTAGTATAGTCTTGGTTATATAAATTAGAACCGTCGCCAAATGTGAAATCTTTATCATTACCTATAAATGCGCCATTAATATTAGCGAAAACATCGGTATTTACGAATTCTGTTGGACCGCCTAATGTCAAACTTTCACCACCGGTTGTACCTACCATAACACTTGCTTTGCCATTAGCGCTATCAGAAATAACCAACTTTGCTTTATGCGCTTTTATAGTTTCACCGTTAAAACATAATACTGCTTTGTTAGCAAAACTGCTTCCTACAATCTTGACATTAACAATATCAATTTCTTCTAACTCCTGAATTTCAGGTTTATCCATAATTTCTTTAACACTTGCAGCAGGAGATCCCTTAGAGCCGTCACCTGTACCGCCAACTGAAACATAATATGTCTTAACTATCGGAACTCTCTTGGCAGTAATATCCCAAACGCCCTGTTCCAATGTCAAAACGCCGTTTTCAGCATTAACACTCTGTTCACCAGAAGTTGCTGTTACCTGATAGCCAGCAGGTGCAGTAACTGCAAACTCTCCCTCTGTTTCAGTTGCAGAAACAGTTGCATCAGCAGAACTGTTTTTTACAATCCATTTACTGCTTGCATCAATGCTCGCAAGAATATCAGCGCCGGTAATTGTCTTGGCATTTATCACTGCCGTTAAATTACCTTTTATTTTAGGAAATCTTGTTTTCGAGGTAAATGTTACTGATTTTGCTGATTTGACATTAATATTTACATCGTTATTAAATGTACCAGCCGCTGCCCCAGCAGAAACATTAGTATTATCACCCGTAACCTGAATAGTAGGTGTTGCTTC
>JAZRMI010000026.1:0-94045 GCA_045647405.1 Acutalibacteraceae bacterium
TTTTCATAAAAATTACTCTCCTTAAATTTTTTATTCATTATATCATTATAATATTTTATTGTCAATAATTTAATGAATAAATATGCAATTATGCAATAATTTTTATGAAATATGCATTTTAAAATATGCTATGGGTTGAAATTTTTGTTTCTTCCTTGATTTGATGAAGTAAAACCTTTACTTTATCGGCATATTCTAAATATAAAATATTACTTTTGTCCTTTGAATAAACAACAAGTGCGGAGATGGCAAGTTCTATTTCGTCAATGTGATTATGATTCACAAAAAAGGATAAATATTTTTCTTTTATCTCCCAAAAATCATTTAATTTTTTGGTTTCTTCGTAAGCAGTGCCATTTGTTTCATATTCAGTAACAGAAGATTCTAATAATTCGTTAGCCTCTTTACAACTTTCGTTAATATAATTTAAACTCATTAAATAAATTGTTGCCACAAAAATTATCAAAACGCTTGCAGGAATCAATCTTTTCAATTTTCGTTCCCGCCTTTCTTTATGATACTGATATTATTATATCGGTCAAGCATCATTAAAAATACTTTTTTAACCTCTGTGTTATTTGATTTTAAAATATCGTAAACATCTTGTTTTGTGATGCTTAATGCCTTTAACGAATCATTCAGAATAATGCCGTCGCTGATAACGGGTAAAGGCAAAGATTCATCATCGGTTGTGATGTCAATATCTTTGCGTGTTACGGGTTGTTCTTGTGATCTAAGAAGAACACTCAGATTTCCGTTAACCTCAAGTACTGCAAAAGCAATAGTTGAGATATCAAAAATATTTTGCCCACGCAAAATTTCAACCAAATCTAAAACTGTCATTCTAACGTTTTTCATAGCATTTTGGTCGATAACGCCGTTCTTGATTATCACAACTGATTTTCCGCTCATAATTTTTCTGACGAAAGTGCTTTTCATTGCAAGAACCGACATAGCAATCTCTAAAATAATTAACATAAAAATAGCCACCACGCCGTTTAATATTGGCTGTGATAGGTCTTGAAGCGGTATTGCAGCAATTTCAGACATTAAAAGTGTAATAACCAATTCGTTTGGTTGCATATCGGCAATTTGTCTTTTACCCATAATTCTAATCGCAAATGTAATAAAAACATATAAAATTACGGTTCTAATTATTGTTGTTATCATTTTATCACCGTAAATAGTATTGGCATTTTTTCTGACAATATAAAAAAACCGCTGATTTCAGCGGTTTTTAATTAAATTAGTGTGGTCTGTTATAAATTCTATTTCAGAAAACTCTTGAGAAATCAGTTTCTTTAACGGTTCAATAACAACATCTTCGGTATTAAAATGACCTGCATCAAATAAAGCAATATTATTATGCGAGGCTTCTAAAAACTGACTGTGTTTAACATCGGCAGTTATAAAAGCCTGACAGTTGTTTTTAATGACTTCGGTTAAGTAATTACCACCACTTCCTGAACAAATCAATATCTCGGATATTTTATTGTTATTTGACGTGTATTTTATTGCACCGCCTAAACTGCTTTTAAGTTTATTAGCTAAATCATCAGCAGAAATAGGGGAGACGGTGCATTTTTTCAATGTATAACCGTCATCAGTTATAACAGAAACGCAGTCTATCGGGTTAATGATTTCGCAAAGCGAATCATTAACACCGCCGATACCGATATCAAGATTCGTGTGCATCGAAATAACAGAAATATTGTTACGGATAAGTTGATACACAATACTGTCACTCAAAACATTTTTTAAAGGATTAAAAATAACAGGATGGTGGGTAATTATCAGTTGGCAGTTGTTATTTATAGCATTTTTAACTGTTTCTATTGTGCAGTCAAGCGCAATTAAAACTTTGTTGATTTCTTGGTTTTTATCACCGACGAGTATACCAACATTATCAAAATCACAAGCAGTAGAGGCAGGGAACTTTGAATTTAGAAAATCAAATATATTCTGTACTGTCATTTTTTAAGCCTTCTTAATAAATGAGTCTTTAAGCGCTACTGTGCGGTTAAACACAATGTTGTTTTCAGTAGAATCCTTATCAACACAGAAGTAACCTTGACGCATAAATTGGAAAGTATCGCCAACTTTAACATTGTTATAAGATTTATCAAGTTTACAACCTTTCAAAACGGTCAAAGAATCAGGGTTAAGGTTATCGGCAAAGGAAGAAACACCCTCTTCATCGCTTGGGTTTGGAACATTAAACAAGCGTTCATACAAACGAACCTCAGCATCAATGCAGTTTTGGGCTGATACCCAATGCAAAGTGCCTTTAACTTTTCTTCCGTCAGGTGTTTCACCGCCGAAACTTTCGGGGTCATAGGTTGCATGAACAACAGTAATGTTACCGTTTTCATCAGTCTCATGTGAAGCATACTTGATATAATATGCACTCTTTAAACGAACTTCTTTTAGTGGGCATAAACGGAAATATTTACCCGGTGGGTCTAACATAAAGTCATCTTGCTCAATAAATATTTCACGAGAGAATGTAACCGTTGTTTTGCCAAGTTCGGGTTTGTTTGGGTTAATGTCAACCGAAATTTCTTCTGTTTTGCCCTCTGGATAGTTGTCAATAACAACCTTTAAAGGACGCAAAACAGCCATTGAGCGCTCGGCATTTTCGTTAAGATAATCTCTTACACAAGATTCCAAAAGTGCATAGTCGATAACACTGTATGCTTTAGATACACCGATTTTATCAACAAAGTTGCGAACAGCCTCGGCAGGATAACCGCGTCTTCTCATACCGCAAATTGTTGCCATTCTGGGGTCGTCCCAACCGCTAACCAAATTATCGTCAACAAGTTTTAAGCATTTACGTTTACTTGTTAATGTGTAGTTTACATTCATTCTTGCAAACTCAATCTGGCGGGGTGGGGTGGGGATTTCCAAAACTTCCAAGAACCAGTTATAAAGCGGTCTGTGGTTTTCAAATTCAAGAGAGCACAAAGAGTGTGTAACGCCTTCTTTTGCATCACTAAGCGGATGCGCAAAGTCATACATGGGATAAACACACCATTTATCACCTGTGCGGTGGTGTGTGGCTTTCATAATTCGATAAATAACAGGGTCACGCATATTGATATTAGAAGATGCCATATCAATTTTAGCACGAAGCACCATAGCGCCGTTTTCGAACTCGCCCTCGGTCATTCTGCGGAATAAATCTTTTGTTTCTTCCACGGGTCTGTCACGGTAAGGACTGTTCACACCGGGCTCAGTCAAAGTGCCACGCATTTCACGAATTTGTTCGGGTGTTGATTCATCAATATAGGCAAGACCTTTATCAATAAGTTTTAACGCACACTCATAAATGAAATCAAAATAGTCAGATGCAAAATACACGTTATCCCAATTAAAGCCTAACCATTTAATGTCCTCTTTAATTGCATCAACATATTCAACATCTTCTTTTGTGGGGTTAGTGTCATCAAGGCGAAGATTGCAAGTGCCGCCGTATTTTTCAGCAGTAGCAAAATCTATGCAAATAGCCTTTGCATGACCTATATGAAGATAACCGTTGGGTTCGGGCGGAAAACGGGTTTGAACCTTGTTATAAACGCCCTCAGCCAAATCTTCATCAATAAAATCGTGAATAAAATTAGAAGATTTATTTTCTTCGTTATTTAAGATAAGTTCTTCCATAATTTAACCTCTAATCGCTTTTTCAATTCGTTCAATACATTTATCTTTGCCCAAAACCTGCATAATACTGCAAAGGTCGGGTGTATTGCGTCTGCCTGTGATTGCAATTCGGAGCACCGTACTCAAATCACCTGCGTGACCTTTGTAATTCTCGGGGTTTGCCTTATATTCTTTTGTTTCAGAAGCAAAGTTAAGTTTCGGTGCAATCTCTTTAATTTTATTAAACCAAGTTTGCTTATCGTCTTCGGAGGAATATACATTTTTATATTCTTCTAGGAAAGCAATAGCATCGGGTTTTTCGATATTTTCAGGCAATGTGAAATCTGGTGTATATAACTCGTCAAACATATATGAGAAATATTCTTTAACTTCATCCCACTTCGCAATATCTTTACGGGGTTTTGGAACATCACGGTCGATTGCAAAGACTGCCTTTGTGTAATCGGGATTTTTAGTTAATATTTGATATAATTCATTGTCAAATTCTTTTGCCCAAGCGGTCACTAAATCATACATTTGTATACTTGAAAGTCTGCAAACACGGTTTTTAGCAACATCAAGGAGTTTAACACCGTCAAACAAAGCGCCCGAAACACTCATTTTCTTTAAGTTGAATTTAAAATCTTTATAAGAGGCGTCGGGGTTAGCACGGCGCCAGTCTTCAAAATCAGATGCGGCAATGGTCATTAAATATTCAATAACACATTCGCTCATAAAACCACGTTCAGCAAAGAAGTGAACTGCGGCCTCGGGGTCTTTGCGCTTGGAAATCTTTCGTTTGGCGCCGTTATCCAACTTCATAATAGGGGAAATATGACCAAACTTTGGCAGTTTGAAACCTAAAATTTTAAACAGTTGAATATGCTTTGGCACAGACGATATCCATTCATCACCACGAAGCACATGGGTTGTGTGCATCAAATGGTCGTCTATTGCGTGGGCGAAATGGTATGTCGGGATGCCGTCTGATTTCAAAAGAACAAAGTCTTCGTCATTTTCTGGCATTTCAATTTTGCCTTTTATGGTATCTTCAAAAACAACTTTGTTTTCTTCGTTGCCTGGAGATTTCAAACGGATAACAAAGGGTTTGCCTTGCTCAATAAGTTCCTTTGCCTCGGTATAGGTGATATCTCTGTGTTTTGCCCATTTTCCATGGTAACCTGTGCGAATTTTTTGTTCTTCCTGAACTTTTCTAACTTCTTCGAGTTCTTCGGAAGTACAAAAACACGGATAGGCAAGACCGTCAATTATTAACTGTTTAACATAGGTTTGATATATCTCTGCACGGCGGCTTTGTTGATACGGACCATATTTGCCTTTTTCTTCAATTCCGCTTATAAAGCCCTCGTCAATAGTTATACCAAAACGGTTAAGTCCGTCAATAATATCTTCTATACCGCCTGCAACCTCACGCTTTTTATCAGTATCTTCAATACGGGTGAAGAACACACCGCCCGAAGATGTTGCGGTTATGCGGTTTACAAGGGAAGCAAATAAAACGCCCAAATGCAAATATCCTGTAGGACTTGGGGCAATTCTTGTCACCCTTGCGCCCTCGGGTAAATTCCTGTTAGGATAAAGGTTTTCATAATAATCGGGTGTTTTTGTGATATTTGGTAATAGTAAATCTGCAAGTAATTTATTCTGTGACATAAAAACTCCTATTTTTAAAAAACAAAGGGTATTGCTTAATACCCTTTGAATAATATTTAATCGTTGGAAAGAAGTTTGTTAAGTTCGGACATAAAGGTGTTAATGTCTTTAAACTGACGGTAAACCGATGCAAAACGAACATAAGCAACTTCGTCAATACCTTTTAATTTTTCCATAACAAGTTCGCCGATTTTTTCACTGCTTACTTCACGGTCAAGCGAATTTTGAATGATTGTTTCAATTTCGTCAATCATTCTGTCGAGCGTGTCAATAGATACCGGACGTTTTTCACAGGCACGCAAAAGACCTGTCATAATCTTATCACGGTTAAAGGTTTCACGGGATTTATCTTTCTTGATAACAATAATGGGTAAACTTTCAATAATTTCGTAGGTGGTGAAGCGTTTTGTGCATTGTAAACACTCTCGTCTTCTGCGAATTCTTTGACCTTCGTCAGTAGGACGGGAATCAATTACCTTACTTTCTTCATAACCGCAAAAAGGACATTTCATACTGTATACTCCTTTATTTTTAAAATTTACCAAATAAATTACTTGTATTATACAACATATAGTGGTAAAATACAAGAGTAAATTTACAATTTAGGAGGATATTTTATGTCAAATATTCAGTTAAATAAACCGATTGCGGGGGATACGGTTGCAATTATGCACACCACAATGGGCGATATCAAGATAAAACTGTTTAAAGAACATACGCCGAAAACTTTCGAAAACTTTACCACACACGCTAAAAACGGTTATTATGACGGTCTTAAATTCCATCGTGTAATTAAAGATTTTATGATTCAGGGCGGTGGCCCGATGGGCACTGGTATCGGCGGTGAATCAATCTGGGGAAGAAGTTTTGAAGACGAATTTACGCCATTGCTTCATAATATCAGAGGTGCGCTTTCAATGGCGAATGCTGGACCTAACACAAACGGAAGTCAGTTCTTTATTGTTCAGGCTAACAGCGTTCCTCAGAATATGTTAGACCAAATGAAAGATTTAGAAGATGCTTATCCGCCCGAATGTGCAAAGGCTTATGCCGAGATGGGCGGAACACCTTGGCTTGATTTCCGTCATAGTGTTTTTGGTCAGGTTTATGAGGGAATGGAAGTGGTTGATGCTATTGCTGATGTTAAGGTTGGTCCGCAGGATAAACCCGTTG
The DNA here is from genome assembly GCA_045647405.1 of Acutalibacteraceae bacterium. GTDB lineage: Bacteria > Bacillota > Clostridia > Oscillospirales > Acutalibacteraceae > UBA737. The sequence continues at coordinate 6,490 of JAZRMI010000026.1, forward strand.
ATGATGTTTTGATTGAGACCATAGAAATTATTGAATTGTAATGAATATAACACTCCTTACGGTTAAAAATAACCAAAAAGGAGTGTTTGTTTTATGCGTCCCACTAATAGTGAATATTCTAAAATGGCAAAAAAACTTTCACCGCCGTCTCCAAAATTGAAAGACTGTATCTGGGCTTTTTGTGTCGGCGGTTTTATTTGTGCTTTAGGTGAACTTTTAAATGAATTTTACGGAACGGTTTTAAACCTTGACGAGCAAAGAATAAAAATGTTAGTGCCTGTAACACTCATATTTTTATCAGCCTTGTTAACTGCATTAAAGTTATTTAATAAAATTGCAAAATTTGCGGGTGCTGGTACTTTAGTACCAATAACAGGCTTTGCAAATGCCGTTGTTTCGCCTGCAATAGAATTTAAAGCAGAGGGCTTTGTCTTAGGCGTGGGTGCCAATATGTTCAAAATCGCAGGACCTGTAATAGTTTATGGCACTGTTGCAAGCGTGATTTATGGGGTTATTTATTGGATTACAACTTTATTCTAACAAAAGGGCTTGACCGTTCGGTCAAGCCTTTTTAATATATAGTTTTGCAAGACCACCCTCAGATGTTTCACGGTAAAGATGTGATAAATCCTTTCCTGTTTGATACATAGTCTCAACCACTACATCAAATGATACTTTTCTGCTTGCAAACAAAAAATTTGCAAGGCTTAGGGCATTAATTGCACGCATAGCAGCAACAGCATTTCGTTCAATACAGGGAATTTGAACAAGACCGCAAACAGGGTCACAGGTAAGACCTAAATGGTGCTCCATTGCTACTTCGGCTGCATATTCAATTTGGTCAATTCCCATTTCAAACAATTCACACAAAGCGGCAGCTGCCATACTGCACGCTGTCCCGATTTCTGCTTGACAACCGCACTCCGCACCGCTTATGGACGCATTAGTAGCGACGATGTTTCCAATAAGACCTGCAACTGCAAGTGCACATATAATATTTTCATCAGTAAAATTATTTTTGTCTTGCATATATTTTAAAACTGCGGGCAATACTCCACAAGAACCACAGGTAGGTGCAGTAACTATAACACCGCAGTCGGCGTTTTGTTCACTAACCGCGAATGCGTAAGAGCAAACCAATCGGTTTTCTCTGGTTTGTGGACTTTCATCTATGTGTTTTTGATTAAACAAAAATTGCGCTTTTCGCTCTACAGAAAGACCGCCCGGTAAAATTCCGCTTTTGCTTAAACCTTCGTTGATGGCATTTTGCATTGTTTTCCAAACCGCCATCAAATATGGTTTAATGTCCGGGTCTTCGTTTTCAAAAACGTAATCAGAAAGCCGAATGTTTCTAGATTTACATACTTTTGCAATACTTTCAAAAGTGCTTTCTTGATAAATTTGTTTTGTATGTTCAACACAATTTGCATCCGTTTGTATTTCACCGCCACCAATGCTGTAATATCGTTTTCTTCCCATTTCAGTATTTTCTTTCAAGGCAATGAACTCTAATGTGTTTGGGTGTATATCTGTTTTGGTTTCATAATCGAAAATAATTTCGTGTGGAATATTTGCCAAGGTTTCCGAAACCGCTCTGTCCGTTCCGTGTCCTTTTCCGGTTTTTGCAAGAGAACCGAACAAAACAACCTTAATAAAATCCGCTTGCGGAAATAGACCTAAAAAATCGAGCGCTGCATAGGAGGGACCCATTGTATGTGAGCTAGATGGTCCAAATCCGATTTTATATAAACTTTTTATAGATTTCATATTTTTATACCTCGCTTTATTTTATTATACCACACCACTGTCTTAATGTAAATAATTTTGCAAATCACTGTGTCCTATATTGACAGTAGCAGAGGGTTTTGTTTTAGGGCTTGGTGCTAATATGTTCAAAATCGCAGGACCTGTAATTGTTTACGGAACGGTGGCGAGTGTAATATATGGAATTATATATTGGATTACAACTTTATTCTAACAAAAGGGCTTGACCGATTTGGTCAAGCCTTTTCGCTATAGAATTGCTTTTTTTAAGTTTGTATATTATAATAATTAAGGGCAGGTGATGTTATGTATAAAACCGCTAATGAATATTATAAGGAAAAATTCGGTTGCAAGGTGTATAAACTTTCTCTCGACGGAGGTTTTACCTGTCCTAACCGAGACGGAAGTATTTCTACAGGCGGTTGTATTTTCTGTTCAGCGCTTGGAAGCGGTGAATTTGCTGAACACGGAACTGATATAAATTCACAATTAGAAAAGGCTAAAAATAGGGTAGAGGCAAAGATTAAAAATGGCAAATATATTGCGTATTTTCAGTCTTTCACTAACACCTATGCGCCTAAAAATAGATTAGAAACATTATTTAATGAGGCAATAACCCCTGATTACATTGACGGTCTTAATATCGCTACCAGACCTGACTGTCTTCCCGACAGCACTATAGAATTACTCGAAAAATTAAATAAAATTAAACCAGTAACTGTGGAATTAGGTCTTCAGACATCAAACGATGCCGTAGCAGAATATATAAACAGAGGTTATAAAACTGATGTTTATAAATGTGCGGTTTCTCGCCTTAAAAATGCTGGGATAAATGTTATAACCCATATTATTATAGGACTTCCGTCCGACAACCCTGTTTTAACTACGGAATTTGCAGTTGACAGCGGTACAGACGGAATAAAATTTCACCTTTTGCATATACTCAAAAATACTCCGCTTGCTAAAGAATATGAAAACGGCAAGGTAAAGGTGCTTACATTAGAAGAATATGCCGTGATTTTAAAGAACTGTATTTCAGTTTTGCCGAAAGAAATTGTTGTTCATAGAATGACGGGTGACGGTCCAAAAAAAGAACTTATCGCACCAATGTGGTCAGCAGACAAAAAGAAAACGCTTAATTATCTTAATAAATATTTGCAAAATTAGGTTGACATAAATTTGGTGAAAAGTTATAATAATAGTGTAAAATCTCCGTCAGAGAAGGTTTTGGCGGAGATTATTTTTATCTGAAAGGGGAATTGTTATGCAAGAAACAGTTTTGAATTATATCAGCGAAAAGAATTTTTCTCGTTTGCGACAAGTACTTGCAGAAATGAACCCTGCAGATATTGCGGTTATTCTTGGCGAGGTAAGCGAAAACGATTTACCGATTGTTTTCCGTATTTTGCCAAAAGAACTTGCTGCTGAAGTATTTGCATATATTGAAAGCGATATGCAACAGTTTTTAATTGAAAAGTTCAGTGATAAGGAATTAAAAGCGGTTCTTGATGAATTGTTCTTGGATGATACGGTTGACATTATTGAAGAAATGCCTGCAAATGTTACAAAACGAATTTTAAGGCAGACCGATGCCGCCACACGAAAACTTATTAATCAGTTGTTGGCGTATCCAGAGGATTCTGCAGGCAGCATTATGACACCTGAATATATCGACCTTAAGAAAGATATGACGGTGGAAGAAGCATTTGATAAAATTCGCCGTGTTGGTTTTGAAACTGAAACAATTTACACCTGTTATGTTATTGACAGGTCACGACATCTTTTAGGAATTGTAACTGTTAAAGATTTATTGTTAAATGCCAAGGACTGTATCATAGGCGATATAATGGAAGAAAATATTATCTTCGCTAATACGCTTGATGACAGGGAAGATGTTGTTTCACAATTTGATAAGTATGACTTTTTAGCGCTTCCTGTAGTTGATAAGGAAAACCGTTTGGTTGGTATTGTTACAGTCGATGATGCTATTGATGTTTTGCAAGAAGAAGCAACCGAAGATATTGAAAAAATGGCGGCTATTTTACCGACTGATAAACCGTATTTTAAAATCAGTATTTTTGATACTTTTAAGTCCCGAATCCCTTGGCTTTTGCTCTTGATGATTTCTGCAACTTTCACAGGCGCCATTATAACAAGTTTTGAGGCAAAATTAACTGTTTTACCTGCCCTTATTACCTTTATTCCGATGCTTATGAATACTGCGGGTAACGGGGGAAGCCAATCTTCAGTTACGGTTATCCGTGCGCTATCTTTAGGCGATGTTGAGTTTAAAGATATTTTTAAGGTTATTTGGAAAGAAACAAGGGTTGCATTTATTTGCAGTTTAGTTCTTGCGGTTGTTAATTTTATCAAAATGTACCTTGTGGATTATTTATTACTGCACACGTTTGATACAGGACATCAGATAATGGAAATTGTTGTTGTTTGTCTTACTTTGTTTGCGACAGTTATTATTGCAAAAATCGTGGGTTGCATATTACCGCTCATTGCTAAAAAAATCGGTTTTGACCCGACTGTAATGGCAAGTCCGTTTATCACAACAATAGTTGATACCATTTCACTTGCTGTGTATTTTAATGTTGCGATTTTTCTTTTAAAAATATAGTTTATAATTTTTAATTTTGTTATTGACTTTTGCTTTAACTTGTGTTAAAATAGCAAAGTCGCACGGAGAGGTATCGAAGCGGTCATAACGAGGCGGTCTTGAAAACCGTTTGCCCAAAAGGCACAAGGGTTCGAATCCCTTCCTCTCCGCCATTTTTTTATTTCTTTACAGTTAAATATTTCAATATTAACGTAATCATACGGAGTAGTACTCAAGTTGGTGACGGGCTTTGAGCAAGAGCGCTGCCAGTGGCAGAGCAAGCGAATGCGAAAAGGCGTAGCGGTCGAAACTTTTAGGCGCACCAAGCCGTAAAAAAGTTTAGGGTAACCGCAAGAGGGCACGCAAGCCGAGTCTACTAAAGTTTATTTTAAAAATTAAATACTAATAATTAACGTAATCATACGGAGTAGTACTCAAGTTGGTGACGAGGCGCCCCTGCTAAGGGCGTAGGCCGGCTAAACCCCGGTGCGAGAGTTCGAGTCTCTCCTACTCCGCCAAAAATCGACAAGGTTTTTCATAACCTTGTCGATTTTTATTTTTGCTTTAAAATTTATTTTATAAAATAGTTACAAAACTTCAAAATTTGTGGTATTATATTATAGGTGATAAAAATTGTTATTTTTAATCTTATTTATTATTCTGATTGTTTTATTATTTGTGATACTGTATTTCTTTAATTTGGCGTTTGTTAAAAATAAAAATGATGCTGTTGCAGAATTAGACCCAAGTATTAATAAATCTTTGGAAAAATATAAAGATGTTATTGATGAGGGAAATCAATTCATTCAAAACCAACCTCATAAATGGTATTATACAACTTCATTTGACGGTAAGAAACTTGCTGCTCGGTATTACAATAACGATAGCGATAGAACTATTCTGCTTTTTCACGGATACCGTTCTTCTGCGGCTCACGATTTTTCCTGTGCGGTAAATATGTATTTTAATTTTGGGTTTAATGTTTTACTTGTTGACCAGCGTTCACATGGAAGAAGCGAGGGGAGACTGATAACTTTCGGTATCAAAGAGAGTGACGACGTTCATTCGTGGGTTGATTTTTTGAATGCTAAATTTTCTCCTAAAGAGATTATTTTAAGCGGTATATCTATGGGTGCTACTACAGTACTTCTATCTTTGAAAAAACCTTTACCAAACAATATTAAAGGTATAATTGCCGACTGCGGTTTTACTTCACCTGTTGATATTATTAAATGTGTTGCAAAGCGTAATTTTAAGATTAATGCCGATTTCTTTATTCCGTTTTTAGATTTTGCCTGTAAAATTTTTGGTAAATTTTCTATTCAGAATATTTCAACAGTCGATACTGTTAAAAAATGTGATATTCCAATTCTCTTTATACATGGTGAAAAGGACGATTTCGTGCCCTGTGAAATGTCAAAACAAGCATATTCTGTATGCGGAAAAAATGCTAAAATTGTTTTATCAAAAAATGCCGGACACGGTATTAGTTTCTTGATTGATACTGAAAAAGTTGTGATAGAAATTTATAAATTTTTCAAAGAAAACTTAAACAACTTTAAGGCAGATTTTAAATATTGACTTTTTATAGATTTAATAATATTATTATATTATAAAAACTTCTGGAGTAAAATGATGAAATTTATTAAATTTTTCACCTTGACCCTAACTTTATGTATGATTTTTGCTTCGTGCAGTAAGGTTGATAAAAAATTCGGTGTGGTAAGTGATGTTAACGGAAATTCGCAAAATTCTGTTGCCCAACAATCATTACCCGAAATTATGTCTCTTGACAGTAAAATGTCTAAATATTTTGATATCAGTTTATTTGACGAAGAAAATTATGCCGATATATATTTAGGCAAGAAGTTCACGATTGATGCAGATTATGCAGGAACAGATTTAATTGTTCCAACAACTATGGATATCCTTACTTCTAACGGTTGGGAACTTCAAAAGGGAAGCGAATATGACGAAAATTCCTTGGTTTTTGCTAAAGAAACTGTTTCGTTAGATTTTATTAGTACTGACGGTGCTAAAATTCATGCTTTGTTTTATAATGCGTCTAATTCTTCTGTCCGTCTTTCGAAATGTAAAATTGTTAAGTTCCGCATAGAAAACAATAATTCAAAATCTAAGAAAAGAAATTTTGATTTTAATATTTGCGGTGTTACAAACGAATCGGTTATAACTGATATTATTCATATCTTAGGTACTCCGTCTCATTTTTATCAAATGACCGAAGATAATTATTATTTTGATTATTTCTTGGAAAAACGTGACCGCCGTAATAAAATTCGAATATATGTTGATTTAGTTGATGATGCAATTACTGCGATTGAATTTTCTTGTTATAAATAATTTTCAATGGTTGCTACAAATGTGGCAACCATATTTTAAGGAGATTTTTTATGAATACATATTTTTACCCTGCAAACATTTTATTACCTAAAAAAGATTTCGAAAAATGGGCGGTTGTTGCTTGCGACCAATACACCTCTGAACCTGAATATTGGGAATCTGTTAAACAAATAACAGGGGGAACACCTTCTGCTTTAAATCTTATTTTGCCCGAAGTTTATCTTTCTAAAGATAATAGCAAAGAGATTTCGCAAATTAATGCAAAAATGAAAGAATATCTTGAAAATGATGTTTTCCAAAGCATAGATAACACATTTATTTATGTTGAAAGAGAAGTTACAGGCGGAAAATTACGAAAAGGTATTGTGGGACTCATTGACCTTGAAGAATATTCTTATCAAAAGAACAGTAATTCGCTTATTCGTGCTACTGAGGCAACAGTTGTTGAGCGTATACCCCCAAGGGTTAAAATCAGAAAAGATGCCCAACTTGAATTACCGCATATTATGCTGTTGATTGACGACAGTGAGAAATCAGTTATTGAGCCGTTGGCAGTAAATACACAAAACTTTAAAAAGGTTTATGATTTTGATTTAATGAAAGACAGCGGACATATTAAAGGGTATGCTGTTGATGAAAGCACTGTTTTGAAAATTCAAGAGAGTTTGGCAAAACTTGTCGAAAACTGCGATGATAAATTTTTATTTGCAGTTGGTGACGGTAATCATTCGCTTGCAACAGCTAAAGAATGTTATAATCTCGATAAAGAAAACACCTCAAAATACGCTTTGGTCGAAGTGGTTAATATTCACGATATTTCACTCCAGTTTGAACCTATTTACCGTGTTGTGTTTGGTGTTAATCCTAAGGAATTGCTTGAAGATTTTGTTTCTAAGCACGGCGGTGAATATGACGGTGAAGATGCTCAAAAATTCACCTGTGTTTACGGTGACGAAGTTATAAATATTTCGGTTAAACCTACAGGCAAACTTTCTGTTGCAACCTTGCAGACTTATCTTGACGAATATTTAAAAAATAACCTCCAAGCAGAAATTGACTATATTCACGGTGAAGATGTTGTATATTCTCTTGCGAAAAAGGATAATACTATCGGCTTTATTTTTGAGGGTATGCAAAAAAGCGAACTGTTTGATGCTATAAAACAAGACGGCTCTTTACCTCGCAAGACTTTCTCAATGGGACACGCGAAAGATAAGCGTTTTTATGTTGAAGCGAGAATCACTAAAAAATAACATTATGAAAATTAAGGGAAGTATGAAATATACTTCCTTTTAATTTTACAGTATTTTATATGGTATAAATTACTATATATGGTTGACACAGACCTAAAAAAAATATATAATAACAATATATATGCGGTAATTTTGTCGAAAGGAATACTGTATGAATAAATTTTTAAGATTAAACAGTTTATTTTTGTCTTTTGTTATACTGTTTATGACAATCTTTGTTTCCACAACAGTTAATGCTGAAATAATTAAAATAGGTATAATAACAGAGCCTGGTGAAAACAAAGTTGGAATAATTGTCCGTTCGGATTCTTCAACAAAATCTGACAGGGTAGCAAATGTTCCTGATAAGACAGTGGTTACAGTGCTCGATTCAAAAGAAGAAATTGAAAAAACAATTAATCCAGATACACAAAAAATATATATTTGGTATAAAATCACTTATGTTACTTCGGGAAATACCGTTACAGGATATGTTAGAGAAAACTTTGTTGAGGTTTCTGAATACAATACCGACCCAACTTTTGAAGAACAGTTAAAAGAATTTCCAACTGCTTATCACGACGCTTTAAAAAGTTTGCATGCAATGTATCCAAATTGGATATTCAGGGCTGATAAAGTTCCAAACTCTTTGGAATCGGCTGTGAAATTGCAAACAGGAACTTTATTTAGAAAATTAGTCCATAATAAATATATTTCTTGGCGTTCAATGGAAAAAGGTTATTACGATTGGTCGGATAAAGTATGGTTTACAAACAGTGGCGGTTGGTATGGTGCTTCAAGAGAAGTTATTACATATTTTATGGACCCTCGAAATTTCCTTAACGCTAATGACATATACATGTATATGCAACAAAAATACGATGCAAATACCCAAACTGTAGACGGTGTTAAACAGATTATTAAGGGTACTTTTTTGGATGCAAAAATAAGTGATAAAAATGATGATTATAACGGAAAAACCTATGCTGAAGTAATTATCGCCGCCGCAAAAGAATCAAAGGTAAACCCTTATGTTTTAGCGTCGACTTTGATTCAAGAGCAGGGAACTAAAGGTTCAACACTTTCAAGCGGTGTTACTTATAAGAAGAAAACAGTTTATAACTTCTTTAACTGGGGTGCAAGCGGTTCAACAAATGAAGATGTTATAAATAATGGTGCTAAATATGCTTATGATGCCGGATGGTTTATCCGTTCAAAAGCAATTATTGAGGGTGCTAAAAAATACAGTTCAGGTTATATTACCGATGGACAGGATACATATTTTTATAAAAACTTCAATGTTTTAGACCCTGAAAATACTTGGCATCAATATGCACAGAACGTTGAAGACTCATATTCGTCGGCTAAAAAACTTCAAAAAATGTATGCCGATAAAAAGGATATAAATTTAACATTCAGAATTCCTGTTTATAAATCTTTGCCTAAAAAGGTTTCTCCTTTGCCCGCAAAGAATGACAAATATAATAACTATTATTTTGATACCATTAAAGTTAGCGGTCTTACGCCGAGTTTTTCAAGATTTACTTATGAATATAGTTTATCGGTGAGCGATGATACAAGTGTTTATGTTAAAGTTCCGACGGGTGCAAGTATAACAAGCGCTGACAGTTTCTCGCTTAAAAAAGGCGATAACACAGTAAAACTTGTTGTTAAGTCTGAAACGGGTTATAAAAATACCTATGTTATTAATGTTGACGCTTCTAAAGCGTGCACATTATCTATAACAACAAAAAAGCCGACTGTTGAAACCCCAAATGTTAAAGTTGGTGACGCAAACGGTGATGGAAAGATTTCTCTATCAGATTTAGCAAAAATCAGATTGCATTTGTTAAAAGAAATCACACTTAAAGGTGATAATCTTACAGGTGCAGATGCTAATAAAGACGGAAAAATTTCTCTATCAGATTTAGCAAAGGTAAGGCTTCACTTATTAGGTGAAATAATATTAAAATAAGAAGGAATTAAAAATGAAAAAAATTGTTAGTTTATTAACTGCTTTTATACTAATTTTTACTGCTTTTACATTTTCAGCAAATGCTGCTTCAAGTGCTGTAATCTCATTTAGTAAAAATACTGTTAATGTCGGTGATACTGTTTCAGTTACCGTTACGATAAATCCAGGTAAAAAGATGACAGGCGTTGAATTTGTTTTAAATTATAACGAAGAAGTTTTAAAATATAAGACAGGTTCAGCAGTGGGCGGCGCAGGTTCTCTAAAAGTTGTTGAATCACCCTCAGGTGAAACAAAATTTTCAACTTCTTTAACATTTACCGCTATTAAAACAGGAACTTGCAATATTTCCGTAAACGAGTGTATTTGGACTGATTTTAACGCCGATGAAAAGAAATTCGGCGGTGCGAGCGCTAATATTACAGTTAAAGATAAAGCATTATCGGGAGATGCACGCTTGAAATCACTTTATCTCGGCGATGCTAAATTATCACCTGCATTTGCTATGGCGAAAACTTCATATAAATCAGAGGTTTTATATGAAAAAACCAAGGTAAATGTTTATGCAACAGTTTATGATAAGGATGCAAAGGTTACAAGTGTCAGCGGTAACAATAATTTAAAAGTTGGAAAAAATACTGTTACTGTTGTTGTTCAAGCCGCTAACGGAACACAAAAGAAATATACCATTACTGTAACACGCTTAAAACAGGGTGAAAAAATAGGCGGGGAAAAGGAAGAAAAAGAAGAAGAGCAAGACACTTCTTTACAAACAACAGTTGCAGGCACTACCTATACTGTTGCAACCGAAATCCCGAAAAAATATCAAATCTTTTCAGGTTTTGAAGTTGCCGATGCTGAATTTAACGGCAAGAAAATTCAAGTTTTGACTGATGCAAATCAAACCTATAAAATCTATTATTTGAAATCTGCAGACAGCGAAGAATTAGTCCCTTATATTTTTGATAACGAACTTGAAGAATTTGAAAAACTTAAATACTTAACTGTTGACAAAAATACATATATTTTCTCAAAAATTCCAACCGAATTTGTAACCCCGTCAAATCTTTACGCTTCTAATGTTGAAATTAAAGATTTCTCTGTTGAATGTTTGGCAGATTCAAATTCAAATATGTCGGATTTTTATTATGTATACTGCTTCACAAACGGTAATTTTGGATTGTATAGATATGATAATCTTGAATGCACGTTACAGCGTTACCCAGATTTTGAATTAACAACGGTTGTACAGCCAGAAGTTAAAGATAACTTTGTTTCCCGTTTTAATTCACTTTCAACTAACGGTAAAATTATAATTGTTTGCCTGTTTGTTGCGATAATTGGTGTTTTAGCGCTTATTATTTTGTTGATTGTATATCTATTCAACAAAACTAACAAAAAACTGGACATTATACCGTTGGATTATGATGACGATTTTGATGATGTTGAAGTTGTAACTTCCGATTCAAAAGAAGAATAAAATTTAAAATGCCGTCTCTTGTTTCGAGATGGCATTTTTTGAAATAAAGTATTTTATTGTTAAAATTTTCATATTAAATTATTGGTGATGTTATGGAAATTTTAAAATATATTGCTTTATGTGTCGTATTTATCGGAATAATTGCAATTCTTATTATTGCTATTAAAAGCCGAAAGCCCTTTAAATTTTTAATTTTAAATGCACTTATTGGTTTTGCACTTATGCTGATTTTACATTTTACAGAAAAATTTACAGGTATTAAGTTTCCTATTAATCAATATACCGCAATAGGAGGCAGTATTTTAGGCGTTCCCGCAATAATCGGTTTTTTGATTTTTAATATAATTTTTGTTTAAGTGACATTTATGGGACATTTAATCTTTTATAATATTTACAAAGCATAGGGGGGGATATGTATGTTAAAATTTATTTTCGGTTTGCCTTGTTCGGGTAAAACTCATACCGTATTAGAGACTATCAAAAAATTAACTGAGCAACAGAAGGAAACTGTTTTAATCGTGCCTGAACAGTCATCTTTTGAAAGTGAAAAGGCGGTTTTAAGGACTGTTGGTGACAATTTTTCCTTATCGGTAAATGTTTTATCATTCAGCCGTTTGCTTGATGAAATTCAGCGTGTAATCGGCGGAGGCTGTGCTAAAATTTTAACTGACAGCGATAAGATTATCTTTATGCACAGGGCTTTGTTGCAGGTAGCGTCTGACCTTAATTTATGGGGGAAGTATGCCCATTCAATAAACTTTGCAAAAACTATGCTTGATACTGTTGGTGAATTTAAAATTAATGCAGTTAGTGTTAATGATATTAAAAACGCCTCAAAAATTTCACAGTCTGCAACCTTAAAGGCTAAATTAGAGGATATCTCCCTTATATACGAAACATACGATTTACTAACTGCAGAGCGTTTTATCGACCCGGCGGACAACCTTACAAAATTATATCAAAACCTTGAAAAATATCGTTTTTTTGAGGGTAAAACTGTATTTTTAGATGGTTTTAAAGGCTTTACAGGTCAACAGTTTAAAATCATCGACCGTATTTTAGCACAGGCAAAAGACGTTTATATAAGCCTTACCAATGATATTTCTTCAAACAGGGATTATGATGTTTTCACAAATATCCGCACGGCTGTTTCAAGGATTGAAAACATTGCAAAGTTGCATAATGTTGAAGTTGAAAATCCTATTGTTTTGGACAAGCCTTATTATAAAAATTCAAGTCTTTCAAATCTTGAAAGACTTATTTCAGGAAACGAAATTACAAGCGAAATTGATAACAATTCTATAACCGTTTGTAAAGCATCTACCACTTTTGATGAGGCAGAGTTTGCCGCAAGAACAATCAGAAAACTTATAAGGCAAGAAAATTACCGTTTTTCTGATTTTGTTATCATTGCTCGTGATACTGAAAGATACAAAGAAGCGGTAGATTATGCTTGTAAAAAGAATGATATTAACTGCTTTTTTGATGATAAACTGCCTTTAGCATCATTTCCGCTTTGTGTTGCCACAGATTATGCGATAAAAGCGCTTAATTTTTCAACCGAAAATATTTTGCGTTTTCACAAATCAGGCGTTTCCAATCTTTCGCTTGATGAGGTTTCAAAACTCGAAAATTATACATACCTTTGGAATATTGATGGAAAAATCTGGCTTGATAATTGGAATATGGATGTGCGTGGTTTTGTTACTGATGAAGTCACCGAAAAAGAAGTTGCCGAACTTGAAGCTATAAACACAATACGTCTAAAAGCCATTGAACCACTTTTAACATTTAAGCAGAACTTTAAAAATAGCGCTAAAAATATGTCAAAGGCAATAATAGAATTACTTGATTCTTGCAATGCAAAAGAGTCGCTAAAATCAATGTGTAAGCGTTTTGAAAACGAATCAAACATTTTCTCGAGTGACGCTTTAAAACAAAGTTATGACGCATTTTTACGCATTTTAGACAGTCTTGTTGAATGTTTTGGTGATAAAACCTTAAATACTGAAGAATTTTATGAAGCATTAGCACTTGCTATCTCACTTGAAAGTGTTGGCATTATACCTCAGACACTCGACCAAGCGGTTTTTGGTGCGGCTGACCGCATCCGTCCATCAAGACCGAAAGTTGCAATAATTTTAGGTGCTAATCAAGGGGTATTTCCAAAATTTGCTGAAAATTCAGGTGTTTTTGCCACAAATGAAAGAAAAAAACTAATTGAACTTGGAATTGAGATTGCTGATAATTCTGTTTACACCTCAATAGACGAAGATTATCTTGTCTATTGTAATTTGTGTTGCCCGACAGAAAAACTTTATATTTGTTACAGCGTTAATTCTTTAAAAGGCGAGGCCACCGAGCCGTCGGCTTTTGTGGACTCAGTTTGTCAAAAATTATCGCCTTATATAGTCTATGAGCCTAGCGAAAACTTTGAAAACCATAATCTTCCCGAAACCAGAAGTTCCGCATTTTCTGAATTTTGCCGAAGAACTCAAAATCCCGAACAATCTTTAACCCTTAAAACAGCACTCGGGAACGATTATAAAATTTCCAATTTATTAGAGATTTTAGAGCAAAAAGAAAAAAGTATTTTAAAAGAAAATGCTAAAAAATTATATGGTAACGATATAAATATGTCGGCAACTAAATTTGATACATTTAACCGTTGCAAATTTTCATTTTTCTGTAAATACGGTCTTAAAACAAAGAAACTCCAACCTGCCGATTTTGATGTTTTACAACGTGGAACTATTGTTCATTATGTGCTTGAAAAAATCATTTCAACATATAAGGAAGAAATTAAAAATTTAGAAAATAACGAACTTGATAAACTGTGTGACGATTATATCAACGAATATCTTGATTCGGTTTCGGGTTTTAAAAGTGTAATCACTTCAAAGCATAAATTTTTAATTTCTAAAATTTCACGTTCTTTAAAAGAGGTTGTTTTCCATTTGGCGCAAGAGTTTAAGCAATCTGATTTTAAACCCGTTGCCTGTGAACTTAAAATCGGCGGCAATGACGGTTTACCGCTTTCTTTCCCATATAATGACGGCAATATTAAGATTAACGGAAGTATTGACCGCGTGGACGAATATAACGGATATATCCGCATTGTTGATTATAAAACAGGAAGCAAATCTTTTAAATTACCCGATATTTTATTTGGTCTTAATTTGCAGATGCTTATATATCTTTATGCAGTTATCCGTGCAAATAAAAAATCAGATGATAAAGCGGCAGGTATTTTCTATATGCCGTCCAAAAGAGACCTTAACGGTGACGGAATGGCTATGAACGGTCTTATCAAGGCAGATAAAGACCTTGTCTTCGCTATGGAAAAAGAAAATATCGGCGAATTTATACCAAAACTTTCAGTTAATAAAGACGGCAGCATTTCAAAAACTGCAACCTCTTATATAACACAGGAAGAATTTACTAAGATTTTTGATTATATTGAAAATCTTATGCAAAAGACAGGTGACAGTATTTCAAAAGGTGATATTGCCGTAAACCCCATAGACGGCAGAGAATCGGGCGCTTGTGACTATTGTGATTATAAATCTGTTTGCGGTTTTGAAAACAGGGAAACCTTTAAAGTTCCAAACCTTAAAAACAGCGAAGTTTTCGAAATGATGGAAAAGGGGGAGAATAATGGCATTTAAACCAACAAAACAACAAAGTTTAGCCATTACCGAAAAGGGTAATATTTTGGTTTCTGCTGCGGCAGGCTCAGGTAAAACAGCGGTTTTGGTTGAAAGAGTTATCTCAATGTTAAAAGATAAAAATTCTCCCGTAAGCGCTGATGAACTCTTAATTGTAACCTTTACAAATGCCGCCGCAAATGAAATGCGCTCACGAATAGAAAAGCGCCTTGATGAAGAATGTAGGCTTTGTCCCAACGATACCGGTTTACTTCTTCAAAAGCACTTGCTGAGTAATGCAAAAATTTGTACTATTGACTCTTTTTGCATTGATTTTGTTCGAGAAAATTTTGATAAATTTGATATTTCGCCTGATTTTAAAATTAGTGACGGAAATTCACTTAAATCTATTAATGAAGAAGTTATTTATTCCATCATTAACCGATATTTAGAGGAAGAAAACCCTGTTTTTATTGAATTGCTTGATATTATCGGCGCTGAATTTGATGAGAAAAATTTTGCAGATGTTGTTTTGCAGATTTATGAATTTTCACGCCAGATGCCGTTCCCTGAAAAATGGTTTAACAGTTTGGCAGATAATTTTGAAAACGGCATTTTTTCTAAGGAAAATATATGTTATAAATATGCTTTTGATACGGCAAAAACAACCGTAAAACAAATGCAAGACCTTATTATAAACGCTATTGATATGGTATCGTCAGTCGAAGAAGCGGCAGATAAATATCTTAATTTGTTTTCTGATGCGGCTATGCAGATTTCTAATTTATATGATGCTTGCAATACTAACGATTGGGATACATTCTATAACGCTTTAAAAGATTTCTCTCTAACGAAACTTCCGACTGTTAAAGGTCTATCGGGTTACAGTTGTGTTATGACCGCTAAAGATATATATAAATTCTTGGGGGATAAGGCATTAGAGGGACTTAATAAGATTTTTTATAGTGATTTTGAATTTTTAAACTCTCAGGCAAAAAAGATAAACCGTCCAATACTGCTTTTAATTGAAATACTAAAAGAATTTAGCGAAAAACTATTTTTGGAATATAAAAATCAAAACATATTCACTTTCCACAATACCGAACATTTAGCATTATCGCTTTTATGTCAAGAAAAAGACGGTGTTATTTCTGTAAATCCTGATGCAAAAGAATTTTTAGACCGATTTTCTGAAGTTATGGTTGATGAATACCAGGACACAAACGATTTACAGGATATGCTATTTTATGTTCTCTCAAATTTTGAGCAAAAATTATTTGTGGTGGGTGATGTTAAGCAAAGTATTTACGCTTTCAGAGGTGCGAATCCCGATAACTTTTTGAATAAGAAAAACCGCTACGTTTCGGTTGATAGTGCAAGAGAAAACGACCCCAAAAAGATAATTTTAGGCAATAATTTCCGTTCGAAAGATTCAGTTTGTAAGTTTATAAACTATTTCTTTTCGCTTTTTATGACCGATAAAACAGGGGACATCAACTATTCTGCAGACGAAGAACTTATACCGGCTTCAGTTTTCCCAAGTTGTGAAGATATTTCAGTTCAGTTTGATATTATTGATTGCGCCGAATCGAATGAAAAGTCTATCGTTTTAGAGGCAAGGCAAATTGCCAATTTTATAAAAGATACTATTAATGGTCCGCCTTGTATCAAACAGGATGATAACACCTTAAGAAACGCCCGTTACGGCGATTTTACAATTATGTTGCGTTCTGTTGCGAATAAGGCGCCCGAACTTGTCAGCGAACTTAAAAAGCAGGGAATACCCATTAATCTTTCCCTTAATAATTTTGCTGAAAGTACTGAAATTTCAACATTTTTATCCTTATTGAAAGTAATTGATAACCCGCAAAGTGATATTGAACTTTTAACAGTATTGATGTCACCGATTTTCAGTTTTACACCCGATGAGATGGCGCAAATCAGAACTGAAAAGAAAAACGGAAATCTATATTCTGCGGTGATTTTTTCTGCACAAAAAGGGAATTTACACGCAAAAAAATTCCTTGAAACTATCGAAAAATTCCGTCTATATTCAGTAACTTTGTCTTTACCGAAACTCATTTTCAAATTACTTATTGAAACAGAGTATCTCAACATAGTTTGCGCTATGTCTGACGGCGAACAGAGGAAGAATAATCTGTTACTGCTTTGTGATTACGCTTCGCAGTATTCCAACAGCGCCACTTCAAATTTATCAGGTTTTATAAAGTATATTTTGAAACATACCGACCAAGGTAAAACTAATTCTTCTTCGGGTGCTGATACGGTTAAGATTATGAGCATTCATGCCTCAAAGGGTTTACAATTTCCGATTTGTATTTTAGCCTCAACTTCATCAAGATTCAATGATGCCGAGGTGAGAAATAGTACAGTTTTTTCAACAAAATACGGTATTGGTTTCAAGTATTTTGATGAGGATGAAAAAACAAAGTTCACCACACTTCCACGTGAAGTGATTCTCAGTGATATAAAAAAGACCGCAATTCAAGAAGAATTGAGACTTTTATATGTTGCTATGACTCGTGCACAGGACAAATTGGTGTTTGTTTCAAGTTTTTCTAATCTTGATAAATCTATAGAGAAATATAAAAACTTGTTGCTTTCAACCAACTGTGAAGTTGACAACTCCTTACTGTCACGGACAAACGCTTATGCCGATTGGCTTATACTCTCATTAATGATGCATCCCGACGGAAAAACATTAAGGGAACAGGGAAGCGGTCTTTTTGTAAAAGATAATGACAGCGAAGTAAAAATCAATATAATAAAGGGTGAAGATTTATTACCAATCGCTAAAACATCAGATAAAACAACCGTTATGGCTGATAATAAAATCGCCGAAGAAATAGCGGAAAATTTCAAATTCCAATATCCGTATAATGAAATTATCGGTATTCAGTCAAAAACTTCTGTATCTGTCCTTGCAAATAAGGCTGAAGGCGATAAATATGCTTTTAACTCTAAACCGTCATTTATGTGTGACGGCGGTATGACTGCCGCTGAGCGAGGCACCGCTATGCACAAAGTTATGCAGTTTTTTGATTTTCATAAATGCAATGATATAGAATCAGAAATTGAACGGCTTTACGAATGGCAATTTATCACCGAAACAGAAAAAGACTCTTTAAATCTTGAGGCATTACAAGCTTTTTTCAATAGTGAAATATTTAAACGAATTAAAAATTCCTCATTAGTAAAAAGAGAAATGCGCTTTTTGACAGAGGTTAAAGCAAATTTGATTGATAACACCCTTGATAATAAATTTGATGATGAAACCGTTATTATTCAAGGTGCTGTTGATATTTGTTTTGTTGAAGACGGCGAATTAGTAATTTTAGATTTTAAAACCGACAGGGTAGATGATATTAATGTTTTAGCCGATGTTTACGGTGAACAACTTTCAATTTATGCTATTGCCTGTCAAAAGATTTTTGGGTATAAAGTTAAAGAAAAAGTTATTTATTCTTTTTCAAAATCAGATGCTATAAGCATAAAATAGGGAGTGGCTTTTGCCACTCCTTAAAGTATATTTGATAAATTCGCTAAATCTTCCATTGTTAATTGTTCGGCACGGACAGTCTCATTTAAACCAATTTCTAACAGTGCATTTTTAATTTGTTCTTTTGAATAATTAGATGTGTTTGAGACCGTGTTGACGAGAGTTTTTCTTCTTTGGGCGAAAGCAGATTTAACAAGCGAAAAGAATTTCTTTTCGTCGCTTATCTCTATTGGCGGTTTTTCTCTAATTTCAAGTTTAATTACAGCAGAATCAACATTGGGCGGAGGCATAAAACTGTATCGGTCAACATGGAATAAAATTTCCGCATTGGCGTAATAATTAACTGCCACCGTCACAGCACCTGATTCTCTTGTGCCAACTTCGGCGCAAAGACGTTCTGCCGCCTCTTTTTGCACCATAACAGTAATATTTTTAATTGGGAGTTTGCTTTCTAAAAGCATCATAATAATCGGTGAAGTAATATAATATGGGAGATTAGCGCACACACAAACACTCTCGCAATCGGCAAACTTTTCTTTAATGATTGCGTGCAAATCAAGTTTCATTGCATCCCCGAAAATGACTTCAACATTTTGGCAGTCTGCCAAAGTTTCGGGTAATATATTTTTAAGACGTTCATCAAGTTCTATAGCAACAACTTTTTTTGCAAATTTTGAAAGTTGCTGTGTAAGCACACCGATACCTGGACCTATTTCTAATACACCTGTGTTTTGGTCACACGCTTGTTGCGCCATTTGGGGACAAACCTCTGGATTTATAAGGAAATTTTGCCCTAAAGATTTCTTAAAAGAAAATCCGTGTTTTTTTAAAATTTTTTCAATTATTTTAATGTCAGAAAGATTCATTTTTTATCTCCTAAAATTGTTATTTATATTATACTTTAAAACTTTTAATTTTACAATAAAATTTTAGGTGACAAACGGGAATTTATGATGTATAATATACATAAAATATTTTTTGGATGTGAATTTTAATTGGATAACAGATATTTAGAAAACGTAATTAATGAAATGCAACCCTTTTTTGAGGAAAATAACATTAACACAGTTGGTGATGCATACGCCAATGATAGCAAATCATTTACAGTAAAATATGATGATGACCGTCAAATGTTTGTTTTGTCGGTTGCAGATATCGAAGAGGGAATTATCGGTGAATATCGTGAAATCAATTCTTGGCTTTTTGATGATACACAAAACGCTAAAGATGCTCAATCGGTTGGTATTGATTTTGTGGCATCGTTACGAAAAGAATTAGGTATCAAACATAAGAGAATCGTAAATAATCAGATTGATTTACCAACCGCTTCAAAAGGTGACGGATATAATATTTCTGCTTTTACAAAGAAAATGCTCGATGTTTTCCCGGCGCTCAAGGACGAATATAAAAATCATATTGCAATATACGGAAACTTCCTTTACTTAAATTTCTTCGGTGAACATTTAGTACCTCGCCTTGTAAGGCTTTTCAGTGAGGGAACAAAGAAGCAAATCAAAAAATTCTATGATGTTATCGAAGATGCTTATGCAAAAGGTGATAAAGATACCGTAAATCTAATTGTTGCTTTACTTACTGCTTCTTCATTCAATAATTCTGATGTTGATAAAGCAATCGTTGAAATGCTTGACGAAAACAAACATTTCCTTAATTCTTATACAATGTTTATTCCTTTCTTTGCAAAAAACAAAAAGTTAAAATCTGCCTTAATTAAATAATTTGGAGTGATAATATGTTATTCTGGATAATTTTAGTATTACTGTTAATAATCTTTATTTCTTGTTTAAAGATTGTGCCTCAGGCAACCGAATATGTTATTGAATTTTTAGGAAAATATAAAACAACTTGGGGCGCAGGTCTTCATATTAAAATACCGATTCTTGAAAAAATCTCTAAGAAGGTTACTTTAAAAGAGCAAGTGCTTGATTCAGCACCTCAACCCGTTATCACTAAAGATAATGTTACAATGCAAATTGACACAGTTGTTTATTACCGCATATTTGATGCAAAACTATACACTTACGGTGTTGTTAATCCGATTAATGCGCTTGCCAACTTAACTGCAACAACCCTTAGAAACATTGTCGGTGAGATGGAACTTGACGGTACTTTAACTTCAAGAGATACTATAAACGGTAAAATGACCGCAATTTTGGATGATGCAACTGATGTTTGGGGTATAAAAGTAAACCGTGTTGAACTTAAAAATATCATCCCGCCCGAAGAAATTCAATCCGCAATGGAAAAACAAATGAAAGCAGAGCGTGACCGCCGTGAAGTTCTTTTACAGGCTGAAGGTCATAAGGCTGCTGCTATAACCCGTGCAGAAGGGGATAAGCAGGCAATGATACTTGAGGCCGAGGGTGAGCGTGATGCAAGAATAGCAAGAGCCGAAGGTGAAGCAAAGGCGATTTATCTTGCCAAGAAAGCCGAAGCAGACGGTCTTAAAGCATTAAAGGAAGCAGGTGTAGATAATGCAGTGCTCGAATTAAAGAAATATGAAGCACTTGTTAATATGTCAAACGGAACTGCTTCAAAACTTATAATCCCAACCGATGCTGTAAACGCTGTTACAAACAATGCAATTTTTACGGAAACAACAGGTCTTGGCGATAACACAAAATCAACGCAAAAACCCGTTAAACCCGCTAAAAAAGATGAGTGTTGTGATTAGTTTGATATTTTTAAGGATTGTCATTTCGGCAATCCTTAATTTTTTGTTATATAATCAATAGAGAAGTACCCTTTAAAATTTTATATTCAATTATACTAAATGAATATTTAGTATAATTAAGGGTAGTGAACAAAGCCTATATTTAAGCGGTTTTGCTATTTTCACCTTTTAAATACGATAATTAATATTTTAAAAGATAGTAATTCTATATTATTAAAATATTTCATTATTAAAAGAATCAAACAATATAAATTCTATTAATTTTAAGATTTTCACCCGTCCGATAACTTTTTTAAAAATGATACCTACATCATTTTAAAAATTTCTATTCGATGAGAAATTTTGATACTTTTCAGTAAAACACAAATTAATTTAAATTTATGTTAAAAAAGACTTGATTTTATGATTCTAATAATGTATAATAGCAAAGTCAAGTCAATTTGCCGGTGTGATGGAATTGGCAGACGTAGTGGACTCAAAATCCACCGCTGGCGACAGCGTGCCGGTTCGAGTCCGGCCACCGGCACCAAAAAGACGATTGCAATAAGCAATCGTCTTTTTTTATTACCTATTCAATTATCATAAATTGCCTATTGTTAAAAAATTAACAAAATATATACTATATCTTTGCGTATGGCGCTAATTCTAATCTAATGAAATAACCTTTTTCGTGATGGCATACTGGACAAACCTCAGGTACTTGTTTACCTTTGTAAATATTTCCGCAATTAAGGCACATCCATTCACATTCAACGTCTGATACAAATAGTTTATTTTCCTTTAATAGTTTTGCAAAATGCTGAAAACGTTCTGCATGTGTTTTTTCGATGACCGCAATATCTTTAAAAGAGCCTGCAACCTGCATCTGCCCTTCCCTCTCAGCAACCTCGGCAAACGATTTATAAACATCATCGTGTTCTTCAAATTCATTATGTGTTGCGTTTTCGAGCAACTCTACAACCGAGTTTGTTACTTCAACAGGATAACTGCCATCAATTTTAATATCTTCACCCGATAACTCGCTGAGATGCTTCATAAAAACATTTGCATGTGCCAATTCTTGATTTGCGGTGAAATTGAAAATTGCTTCAATAACATAGAGCCCTTGCTTTTTAGCAATTTCTGCAGCAAAGGTATAACGGTTTCTTGCCTGACTTTCACCTGCAAAAGCACGCATTAAATTTGTTTTTGTTTCACTTTCTTTGAAATTTACCATATAATCAACTCCCAATATTAAAATTTACATAATTTTGCTAAATATACAAAAAAGCGGACAATTTAATGTCCGCTTTTAATATTAAAATAATCTAATGGCTCTTTTGATTCAAATTCTGCTTGAAGAATTTTTCTTTTTTCGAGTCTTCTTAATTTTTCTTTTTTCCGTTTATAAATTACTATTTTCTTTCTAATAATCAACAATAAAAAAATTAGAACCAAACTACCAATTATAATTAGTGTTAAAAATACATAAAAATCAATTTTATGCCAAAATGATAACCAACGGTGTGCTTTAACTGTATTATTTGCAACCGTATCTGATACACCTAAAACGCTGTTATTTAGCAATACAGTGGCTTTTCCTAAATTATCACCATAATTAACAGGATTGGGTAATAAACCATCAGCACGCAATTTATCACATTTATACGAAATTGAAACACCACTTAAATCAGTATCTTTAGGCAATGTTGCAAAAACATCGTTTTCAAGCACAATATCAACATTTTTATTATATGTTTCATAAACATTATGTTTAGCAACAAGTTGACCTTTAGAGGCAACTTTAACAGTCTCATAAGTTTTAAAAGCATATTTAAAAATTTCTGCCGCCTCTAAAAATTCAGTACGAACATATCCCCATCTTTCCCACTTTTCAGGACAATTTAAGAGTATACAAATATATCTTACGCCGTCTTTTTGGGCAGATGCCGCCAAACACCGACCTGCTTGCTCGGTATTACCCGTTTTAAGACCGGTTGCATATTTATAATAATATCCGCTGTTTTCAATTTTCATAAAGTTGGTTGTGCGAATATCCCTTGTGCCTTGTTTATTAGTAGCAGGAAAAGTGTATTTAATAGTTTGTGCTATTTTTGCTAAAGTTTCATTATTTAAAAAATTATCGGCTAAAACTGCTAAATCTTTAGCGGTGGTATAATGATTATCATCGTGCAAACCGTGAGGATTTGCGAAGTTAGAATCGGTCATACCGATTTCTTTCGCTTTTTCATTCATAAGATTTGCAAAAGAATAATTATCGCCGCAAAAATGCTCTGCCAAAACATTAGCCGCATCATTACCCGATGGTAAAATCAATGAATATAATAACTGCCTAACTGTAAGAACTTCGCCGATTTTCAATCCTGCTGTTGAAGAACTTGTGCCGTATAAAGATTTAATAGCATTTTCAGATACAGTTGCTTTATCAGCATCAATATCGGTCGACAAATCAACCGCAATCAATGCGGTTAACATTTTTGTCAGCGAAGCAGGATACATCCTAACAGTTGCATTTATTGAGTCAACAACCTCATCGTTATCGGGGTTATATAAC
The DNA here is from genome assembly GCA_045647405.1 of Acutalibacteraceae bacterium. Taxonomy (GTDB): domain Bacteria; phylum Bacillota; class Clostridia; order Oscillospirales; family Acutalibacteraceae; genus UBA737. The sequence goes on from JAZRMI010000026.1 coordinate 30,317, forward strand.
ACATAGCCTGCTGAAGTAATATTCGGTTTTTGAGTTTGTGAAGTCTCGGCAAATACAGAAATACTGCAAAAGCAACACAGACAAATCAATACTACTATTTTCTTAAACATCCAACACCTATTAATGCTTTAAATTTTTTTAGGACAAATATCATTCAAAACGCAAGTTTCACATTTTGGTTTTCTTGCAATACAAATATCCCTGCCGAACAAAACTGTTCTATGGCAAAAATCATTTGATTTATCGGGCGGTAAAAGTTTACGCATCTCATTTTCAACCGTTAAAGGATTCGTGCTTTTAACAAAACCTAAACGATTGCAAATTCTTATGAAATGAGTATCCGTAACTACCGCAGGTTTTCCGTAGACATCACCGCAAACTAAGTTTGCAGTTTTTCTGCCAACACCCGAAAGCGTTGTTAAATCTTCAATATTATCAGGCACTTTTCCGTCAAAATCTGACATAATTTTCTGTGCAATCAATATCAAATCTTTAGCCTTGGTTTTATACAGACCGCAAGTTTTAATCAGTTCCTCTACCCTATTTATATCAGCGTTTGACATTGCCTCGGGTGTGGGAAACTCTTTAAATAACTGCGGTGTAACAATATTAACGCGCTTATCAGTGCATTGTGCAGAAAGTCTTGTTGCGATAAGCAACTGAAAAGCATCTTTATAGTCAAGCGAGCAAATCGCCTCGGGATATAGTTTTTCAAGGCGATTTACCACTTCTAAAACTCTTTGTTGTTTACGCATTAGCAGATTGTAATTTTAAGTCACCTGATTTTATGAGATTTAATTTTCTCATAGCCTCAGCAACTGCTAAAGATATTACTGCGGGCAAAATAAAGTGCATAACTGCAATTTCAAGTAATGTGATAACAGGTGTTACACCGTTTGCAACCATACTGTCATAAGCCATAAACTGACCTACAAGACCTGCAGAACCCATACCTGAACCCACAGGATTGCTAACCATTTTCAGTACAGCCGAAGCCACAGGACCTAAAATTGCACTTGAAATAATTGAAGGTAACCAAATAAGTGGATTTCTTACAATGTTGGGAATCTGAAGCATAGAAGTACCCACACCCTGTGCAATCAAACCACCGACTTTATTTTCACGGTAACTGATAACTGCAAAGCCAACCATATTACAGCAGCAACCGATTGTAGCAGCGCCTGCAGCAAGACCGCTAAGACCCATTGAAATACCGATTGCCGCCGAAGAAATCGGCAAAGTTAAAAGAATACCCATAATTACAGAAACGATTATACCGCCGATTATTGGGTTTTGCTCAACATTTATGTTAACAAGAGAGCCGATCCACTTCATTGCGCTTGATATGTAAGGTCCAACGAAATAACCCGACGTAGCGCCTGTAAGAATACAGCAAATTGGTGTTACGATTATGTCAACCTTGGTTCTGCCTGAAACTAAGAAACCAATTTCAATAGCAATATAAGCCGCAATAAACGCACCTAATGGCTCGCCTGGTGCGCCAACTGCAAAGGCATTATTAGAAATGTTTGGAAAAGCGCCAATCATACCTGTAACTGCGGCAGCAACAGTTGTAAGCGGAGACGCTTTTAATTTACATGCAACACCAACACCGATGCCTGCGCCTGTGAGTGTTTTTGCAACACTGCCCATAGCGTTAAGGTAATCACCAACGACATTTGAACCAACAAGTTTTGCAATCTGACAAATAATCGTACCGATTATAAGCGTCGAAAACAAACCGTAAGCCATACCTGATAGTCCGTCAATAAAAAGACGGTTCAAATACTTTTTCATTTTTTTACTTCCTTTCAAAAATTACATATTAACATTATTATACAAAAAAATCTTTAATTTAACAATAGTGTATATGACAAAATTTTCAGAAAATAATAAAAAATATTAGTGAATTGGAGTGATTTTATGAAAACAATAGCCTTTTTTGATACAAAAAGTTATGATAAAGAGAGTTTTTTAGCAAATAACAACGATGAGTTTAATATACGATTCTTTGAAAACAAATTAAATGAAGATACGGTAAGTATGGCGGCTTGTTGTGATGGAATTTGCGCTTTTGTTAATGACACAATTAATAAAGAGGTTATTGAAAAATTAGAACAATTTGGTGTAAAAATTATAGCATTACGGTGTGCGGGTTATAATAATGTTGATATGAAATATGCCAATGGCAGAGTTTCGGTTGTGAGAGTTCCTGCATATTCCCCATACGCCATTGCAGAACATACAATGGGTATGATTTTAATGTTAAACAGAAAACTACACCGTTCTTATATCAGAACAAGAGACCATAATTTTTCTCTTGAGGGGCTTACGGGATTTGATTTAAATAATAAAACTGTTGGTATTATTGGAACAGGTAAAATCGGTATTGCTTTTTCGAAGGTTTGCCAAGGTTTTGGTATGAACATTTTGGGATATGACCCATACGAAAACAAAGAATTTTGTGGAAAATATGTAACCCTTGAAGAATTATTAAAAACAAGTGATATTGTATCTCTGCATTGTCCGTTAACTAAAGATAATCAGTATTTAATAAACGAAGAAACAATAAAAATTATGAAAAAAGGCGCATATATTGTAAATACTTCACGTGGCAAGCTCGTTGAAACACAAAGTTTGATTAACGGTCTTAAAAGCGGTAAAATCGGCGCCGCAGGTCTTGATGTATATGAGGAAGAAACCGAACTATTTTTCGAGGATTTTTCCGACGAGATAATTAAAGACGATATGCTTTCAAGCCTAATTTCTATGCCAAATGTTATTGTTACTTCACATCAGGCTTTTTTAACGAGAGAAGCACTTGATTCAATAGCAAAAACCACTCTTAATAATTTAAAAGAATTTTTTGAAAGCGGCAAATGTAAAAATGCCATAAATATTTAAACTTGTTTTTTGTTTTTGAGCGTGTTATACTTTATTTGGTGATTATTTTGACAAAAATATATTTTGTGCGACACTGTGAAGCACAAGGAAATGTGATGCGTATTTTTCAGGGAACAACTGATACAAATATCAGTGAACTCGGCGCTAAACAACTTGAATATTTAAAAGAACGTTTTAAAAATATAGAGTTTGACAAAGTGTATTCAAGTCCGTTAATCAGGGCGGTCAAAACTGCTGAGGCTGTTATCGGCGAGAGAAATATGAAAATCGAAAAAATACGGGGACTCATTGAACTTAATGGAGGTATTGTTGAAGGCAAACCTTTTAAAGAGGCTTTTAACAATATTCCAGGTCTTGTTGACACTTGGAATAACCATCCGCAAGACTTTGCCCCACAGTACGGCGAACCTATGCGTCACGCTTATGAACGAATATATAACACATTGCGTTATATTTATGAAAATAATAAAGGAAAAACCGTAGTATGTACTACACACGGCGGTGTTACAAGATGTCTTTTATGCCGTCTTTTAAAAGGTAATATTGAAGAACTGAAAAACATTCCTTGGAGTGAAAATACGGCCGTTTCACTTTTAGAAATTGACGATGATTTTAAAATTAATGTTGTTTTTTATAACGATGCCTCTCACCTACCCGCTGAACTGATTCCCACAAGAAGTAGAATAGTTTCATATATTAACGAGGAATAATTATGATTATAATGTCAGTAGATTTAGGAAAAGCAAGGACGGGTATTGCCGTTTCTGATAGTAGTGAGAGTTTTGCCTTTCCTAAGACAGTAATTACAGAATACAATACAGATAAATTAATTCAAAAAATCAATAATTGCATTAATGAATTTTCTGCTGAATTAGTGGTTGTCGGCTTTCCGAAAAATATGGACGGCAGTGTGGGTAACCGTGCAGAAGAATGTAAGGAAATTGCAGAAAAAATCGGTGAAATCAGCGGCAAAGAAATTATCCTTTGGGATGAAAGATGTACCACAATTTCTGCTCATACGGCATTGAATTTTACTGATACCCGTGGCAAGAAACGGAAAAATGTTGTAGATGCTGTTGCGGCAGTAATAATACTTGAAGATTATTTATCATATAGAAAAAATAACAGGTGAACGATTATCGCTCACCTGTTATTTTTTATCTTTTTGTAGGTTTCATATCAAAGTTAGGATTAAATGCATAGAAGTTTTTACTGTTAAGTTTATCAGTCGAAATTCTCAAGGCCTCTCCAAATCTCTGATAATGTGTTATCTCTCTTTGACGCAAGAATTTAAGAGGCTCTAAAATATCAGGCTCATCAATTAATCTAATTAAATTATCATAGGTAACCCTTGCTTTTTGTTCTGCTGCCAAGTCTTCGTGCAAATCTGCTAAGACATCGCCTTTAGACTGAATATATTCAGCACGCCAAGGAAGACCTGAAGCCGCAACAGGATAAACGCTTGCAGTGTGGTCAACAAAATATTTATCGAAACCGCTCTTTTTGATTTCCTCTTCTGTTAAATTTTTGGTTAACTGATGCACCATTGCACATACCATTTCCAAGTGCGCCAATTCTTCGGTACCTATATCTGTTAAAATACCCTTTACTTCATTGAAAGGTTGACCGAATCTTTGAGTCAGATAGCGCATTGAAGCGCCTAGTTCACCATCGGGACCGCCGTATTGGCTAATGATTATTTGCGCATACTTTGGATTTGGGGTTTTGATTTTTACGGGAAACTGTAATTTTTTCTCATATTGCCACATAAATTATACCTCCTCGTTTTCCCAAGGCCATGGGGATTCTAACCACTGCCAACATGCACTTATGGGAACATCAGCAGGTGTTACAATATAAGGTCCGTATTTTTCTTCAAAAAGTGCTATACATTCTTTTCTCTTATTACGGTATTCTTTTAATAGTTCCATTGCTTTTTTACTTGTGGGATGAGTGTCTAAATATAAAACCAATTCGTGAATTGCAAAATCGAGCGCATGGATTTTTTTCTTCAAATTTTCTTTAGAGTTCATCTTTTACATCCTCCTAACAAAGGCTTGTCAATATTCGGGAAAAGACTTCCTCTTGTGAACGCATCTTCAGTTTCATAAACACTTTCAATAGGTTGCATATTTACAAACGCCATGGTTAAAACATCAGAATAATCTTTTGGCGCTGTTTCAATACAGTAACTTTTGTCAATAGTACATTTAGGATAATCATTTTCATTTCGACTTCTAAAAAGAGAATCTTTATAGTAGTCAGTCATATCAAACATTCTTCTGTCCATTGCTTTCTCCTTTAAAAATTTTTCGGTCCCATATCATTATATTTAAATATGATATATTTGTTACTAATATTACATAAAATAAATATCAATATTTTGTATAAAAGGTAAAAAATTTGAAAAATTAGTATATATATATTGTAAATTCTTGATTTAAAAGGTATAATTAATGTAAATAGGCAAAAATTTGAATTTTTACATTCGAATTGCCAATTTTTATCTTCCAAGGAGGTGCGTCAAATGACCGAACCGTCAAATTTATTTGTTGTTTTGCTTGGTGTTGGCACAGTTTTTGTTGGACTGATTTGCTTAATAATACTTTGCAAAATAATTGGTGCTTTTTGCGGTAACAAATCTACTGCTAAAAGTCAACCCACTGTAGAAACAGTTGCTAATTCCCCTGTTTCACAACCCGAAGTTATTCAAAACCGCGGTGAAATAATCGCTGCTGTTTCGGCTGCTATTGCAGAAGAACTTGGAACTGATGTTTCAGCAATAAGAATTTTATCATTTAAAAAAATTTAAGAAAAAAAGGTGTTTAATTATGAAAAAATATAATGTTACTGTAAACGGTACTGCTTACGAAATCACTTTAGAAGTTGTTGACGCTGCTGATGTTAAGGCTGCTCCAGCACCTGCTGCACCAGTTGCTGCTCCTGCTCCCGCACCCGCACCTGCACCTGCTGCTCCTGTGGCTAATGCAAATGGTGAAACTGTTAAAAGCCCAATGCCTGGTACAATCCTTTCTGTAAATATTCAAAACGGTGCTGCAGTTAAAAAAGGTGATGTTTTGATGGTATTGGAAGCAATGAAAATGGAAAACGAAATTATTGCTCCATGTGATGGCACAATCGCATCTGTAAATGTTCAAAACGGTGCTTCTGTTGAAACTGGTGCTGTTCTTTGTGTGATTGGCTAATTACTGTTTTTGGGAGAAATAAAAATGGATGCTATCTGGAATTTTATTGAACAAACCGGCTTTTATATGCTTATAAACGGTTTTATGGCTGATGGCGGTTGGAAAAATCTTGTGATGATTTTAGTTTCATTACTTCTTTTATGGCTTGCTATCAAAAAGCAATTTGAACCTTTACTTTTAATCGGCATTGCCTTTGGTATGCTGCTCACCAATCTGCCCGGTGCTGAAATGTACCACAGCGAATTGTGGACAAAGTTTATGGCAGGCGAAATTGGATATGGTACAATTCTTCACGACGGCGGTCTGCTTGATATTTTATATATCGGTGTTAAAACTTGTGTTTACCCCTGTCTGATTTTCCTTGGAATCGGCGCTATGACAGACTTTGGTCCGTTAATTTCCAATCCTAAGTCATTATTATTAGGCGCTGCGGCTCAAGTTGGTATTTTTGTTACCTTTATAGGTTGTGTATACCTCGGATTCCCGCAAGAAGCCGCTGCTTCTATCGGTATTATCGGCGGTGCCGACGGTCCTACCGCAATTTACACAACTTCTAAACTATTCCCCGACCTATTAGGTCCTATCGCTGTTGCGGCTTATTCATATATGGCTTTGGTTCCTGTAATCCAACCGCCTATTATGAAACTTTTAACCACAAAGAAAGAACGCCAAATTGTTATGAAACCGCTTCGTCAGGTTTCAAAGACTGAGAAGATTATCTTCCCTATCGCTGTTACAATATTTGTTGCACTTCTTGTTCCTTCGGCTGCTCCCCTTGTTGGTTGCTTAATGCTTGGCAACCTTTGGAAAGAATCAGGCGTTGCTGACAGACTTTGCAAAACAGCACAGAACGAACTTATGAATATCGTAACAATTTTCTTAGGCATTTCTGTCGGTGCTACTGCCACTGCAAGTGCATTCCTTAATATGCAAACACTTAAAATTCTTGCAATGGGTATCGTTGCATTCGGTCTTGGTACTGCAGGCGGCGTATTACTTGCTAAATTTATGAACCTGTTTACTAAGAACAAGATGAACCCGCTCATCGGTTCTGCCGGTGTTTCTGCTGTACCTATGGCGGCGCGTGTTTCACAGTCTGTAGGTCAAAAGGAAAATCCTTCAAACTTCCTACTTATGCACGCTATGGGTCCGAATGTTGCAGGCGTTATTGGTTCTGCCATTGCAGCCGGCGTTTTAATTGCTTTATTCGGCTAATTCCTATACTATAAGGAGATAAAAATGGAAAATAAAAAGTTATTTATAACAGACACTATTCTCCGTGATGCCCATCAGTCACAAGCGGCAACACGAATGAAAATAGATGATATGATTCCTGCTCTCGAAAGACTTGACCAGATTGGTTATTGGTCTTTAGAGTGTTGGGGCGGCGCTACATTTGATGTTTGTATGCGTTTTTTGAACGAAGACCCCTGGGAAAGACTTCGCACACTCAAAAAGTATATGCCTAATACTAAACTTCAAATGCTTTTCCGTGGTCAAAACATTTTAGGTTATAAGCACTATGCAGACGATGTTGTTGATTCTTTTGTTGGAAAATCTATTGAAAACGGTATTGAAGTTATCCGTATATTCGATGCGCTTAACGATACTCGTAACCTTGAACAAGCAATTAAGAGTTGAAAAAAATACGGCGGTATTTGCGAGCCTGCATTGAGTTACACCGAAAGCCCTGTTCATAACGAAGAATACTTTGTAAAACTTGCAAAAGAACTCGAACAAATGGGTGCTGATGTTATTTGTATTAAGGATATGGCTAACTTGCTTCTCCCCTTTGATGCTTATTCATTGGTTAAGAAGTTAAAAGAAAATGTTAAAGTTCCGATTCATCTGCATACACATAACACCACCGGTACAGGTGATATGGTGTATTTGATGGCTGCTCAGGCAGGTGTTGATATTGTTGATACTGCTTTATCACCTTTAGCAAACGGTACTGCACAACCCTCTACCGAGGCTTTGGTTGCTACTCTTAACGGCACTCAGCGCGATACAGGTCTCGACCTTGAAAAATTAAGCGATGTTGCGGCTCACTTCCGTAAGGTTGCTGATAAAATGAAAGCAGACGGTATTCTTGACCCGAAAGTGCTTAATGTTGACACTAAAACACTTTTATATCAAGTTCCAGGCGGTATGCTTTCCAACCTTTTGTCACAGTTGAAACAGGCTAACGCTGAAGATAAATATTATGATGCTTTGGCTGAAGTTCCACGTGTTCGTAAAGACTTTGGTTATCCTCCGCTTGTAACACCAACAAGTCAGATTGTTGGTACTCAGGCAGTGCTTAATGTACTTTCAGGCGAGCGTTACAAGATGGTTCCAAAAGAATCAAAAGGTTTGCTTCGTGGTGAATACGGAAGGCTTCCTGCAGAGGTTAATGAAGAAGTTCGTAAAAAGGCTATCGGCGATGAAAAAGTTATCACCTGCCGTCCTGCTGATTTGCTTGAACCTGAACTTGAAAAATACAAGGCAGAAATGAAAGAAAAAGGCATCGGTAAATCTGATGAAGATGTTTTGAGTTATGCCCTTTTCCCACAGGTTGCTGAAAAATTCTTCGCAGTTCGTGATGCTGATAAAACAGTTCGCAATTTAGTTGTTGAGGATTTATCTGTATAAAAATTTTAAGAGCATATTGAATTTCACTTCAATATGCTCTATAATTTTACATTATACTGCAAAGCACAAACATTTCTCTTACGGTTTTATAAATTTTAAATGCATCTTCGGCGGGAAGTGGGTTTTCACCGAGACCGAGTTCGACAGTAAAACCGGGTCGGTTAAACTTATCAATAAACCAATCCTTAAAACCTCCACCGCTTGCTATACCGATTGGTACATCTAATGCATATCCCGATGCTGTTGCCATAATTTCCGCCATATTTCTTGATTTCGGCGGTACTTTGTTTCCGAATGTCCAATAAATCACTTCGCCTTGCGAATGTAAAGCAACTGTATGACGAATATTTACCTTTCGGCACAAGTTTACAAGGGCTAATGTTTCAGGCTCGCTATGAGGCTTATATCCGCCGAAACGGGTGGGCGCAGGTCCATAAATACCCATACTTCTTTCTTTTTTACGGACTTCTTCCCAATCGGCGTCAAAATTATGATTAATATCAACACCTCTTGCGTTTGCATTCCATTTGGAAAAATCATTTTTGCAGAGTCTTGCTAACTGTTCATAATGACAACCGCAGGCAGATTTTCCTAAAAGTGAAATATCACATCCGTCAGGATTAACACAAGGAACAAAAATCACTCCCCTGCCTGTTAATCCCTTTTTAGCATTTAAATCCTCAATGCAACCGTTATATGTAATAGCCCTGCAAAGTTGTTCAATATACATCAAAAGTATTGTTGAAGTTATTCTCTCGCTGCCGTGAACTCCGGCAACCATAAGGCAATATTCGTCTGCTTTACCAATTTTCAAAGCAGTTATATCTTTGCCTAAACAACTTTTCCCGATAACAGTCTGTGTCAAAATAGGAAATTCGTCACACAGATTATTTATTAATTTTTGGCGTTCATAATAATCGTATTCCTTAGATATTACATTTGCTTCCATTTATTCTCAACTCCTAATTAATATATATTTATAAAAGGTGAAAATAATGAATCTAACTGAAAAACAATTATCAAGTAACTATATTTTCAAAGGCAAAATAATAAATTTAAGACAAGATACTGCCCTTTTGCCAAACGGCACAACCGCAAACCGTGAAGTTATTGAACATAACGGTGGTGTTTGTGTTGCGGCTTTAACTGATGAAAACGAAGTATTGTTTGTGAGACAATTCAGATATCCGTATATGGAAGAAATTTTAGAAATCCCCGCAGGAAAACGTGACTCAGCAGATGAAAATCCGTTAGAATGCGGAAAACGGGAATTAAAAGAAGAAACAGGCGCAACCGCTAAAAAATTCATTCCATTAGGTGAACTATATCCAACCCCTGGTTATTGCGGTGAAATTATATGGATGTATGCCGCATTAGGACTTGAGTTTGGCAAACAAAATCCTGATGAAGACGAATTTTTGGAGGTTGAAAAAATACCGCTTGAAAAAGCCATAGAAATGATAATTTCAGGCGAAATTAAAGATGCTAAAACACAAACGGCAATTTTGAAACTAAAATATTTAATAGATAACAAAAAGTGCTAACCTACTGGTTAGCACTTTTTAATTCAAACTTAGAATAAATTTTATTTACTATATAGGTTGCAAGAATTGCAATTCCAATTCCCAATAAAGTACCTGCTAAAACATCGGTTGGATAATGAACATACAAATAAAGCCTTGAAAAAGCAATCAGCACCGCTAAAATCAGAGCAGGAATGCCAAGTTTTTTGTTACGAATAAATATTGCCGTTGCCGCCTCGAAAGACGCCAAAGTGTGACCTGAGGGGAAAGAAAAATCGTGAAGTTTTTCAACCAAAAGCATAACTTCAGGATTAAGGTCATAAGGTCTTATACGGGCAACAACATTTTTTAATATTAAATTACCGATAATTAAACCAATTATAAGCGCAATTCCCATCGAAAGTCCTGTTTTACGGGTTTTCTTGAATATCAGAAAAATAACGGCTAAAGCAATCCAAAATATGCCTGCATCACCAAACATTGTGATTATCGGCATAAACTTATCTAAAAAGGCGCAACCAAAAATCTCACCGATTTTATCAAGCAGACCTATTTCAAACATATTCATAAAATTCACCCAACACTTTGCATATCAATAATTTTTAATCCCTTATCGGTTTTATTGATATAAATGTATTTATCAAAATTATCTGTATATTTTGTTCCGCCGTTAATTAGAACCTGTTTTAAAGATACACGGCAACTGTATAGAGTATTATTAAATTTATGAATTTCACTAAATTTAACATCTTCAAAATGATATCCGTTATGGTCCCAAGCAAACATAACCATACTACCTTTAAGATTAGTGTAAAAATCTGTAGAGGTATCGAAATATTTTGAGATATTACCAATCGACTGGTCGTTTTGCATATATGCGGCATAGCCTTTTGAAGCGGAAACCGCAAGTTCTTTGATATCGTCAGTTTCAGCATCGCTTATGTATTGAGAAACAGTAACAATATTTTTATCAATCTCAATTTTACATTCTTTACCATCGGCATTTTTTGCTTTAAATTCAGGTTTCTCACTCAAAAAATGCTCAAGTTTAAATGTTTGATGAGAAACATATTTGCTATCACCTAAAACTTTACTAATGCCGTCGGGTAATTGCAAGTCTTTACGGTCTTCTTTTGCAAGTTCAAAACCGTTAACTGAAATAATTGCATCAGAGGGTGTATTAACTGTATATGAATGATAAAGTTTTTCGGGCAATTCTGCTAAGGCGAGTTTATAGCCTTTTATACCATAACTTGCTTGTTTATCCTTTTTTAAATAAAAGGTAATAACTGTATCTCCGTCAGATTTAATATTATAAACTTCGTCATAACCTTCTTTCATCTTTGATGAAGAAGAAATTTCAAAATTTTTGTTTTTAACTAAATTTTTAAATGCATTATTGACTGTTTCATCATTTTCATAGGGAGAAACATTTAATTCACAGATTTTTTTCAAACCTATGATATTATCTTTCTCCAAATATTCACTTACAATATTTGAAACAAGTGTCTCAGGCTGGGCTGATTCAAAGGCAGAAAGCCAAGTATATAAGAAAATCAATCCCACAATCAAAACACAAACAAATACTGCAATTATCGTGAAATAAATTTTATAAAACAATGGTTTACTTTTCATATTCTAATCCTTTGTAACTATAAAATATGTAGGTATTCTACGGGGTTTTGTAAATGCTTTATAACGGTTAACCAAACCTTGTTTCTGATAAACATCAAGGGTTGATTTATCAATATCAAAAATATCATAATAATTTTTATAATACATCATTGCAGAAGAACCGCCGTCAAGCATACCTGCACTCACAGCGCCGTATTCAACCAAAATATCAATAACATCATTTTTAGTAGCACCGATACTGCTTGCACTTCTACCATCGGTAACAAGCATTAAAACTGTACCGTCTGCTCTTTGAGCGATTGCAGTACGCTGTGCTGTACCTGTGTTATTGTCACTATAATAAAGATTAACTTTACCGTCTTTACTGTCAATCAACACATTTCCGTTCTGGAATGAAACAGCATCACGGATACCTAATTCTTCCGCTTCTTTTGCAGTCATAGATTCACGGCAAATGAGTTTATCATTCTTGTCAAAACCGAAGAATGAGCGCTTAACGCCGTCATTCCATACCATTTTGCCGAAAGAATATGTAATACCGATAGGTTTAGCACCGCTTCCCCTACCGCCGTTATCGGCAAATTCACCGCCGTTAATCAAGGCGGTAACTTTATATTTTTCAGCCATATCGAAAATTCGCATACCGCCGGTTGCAGTCTTAAAGTTAGAAGAACTTACGCCGACTTTCACTTTTTTGGGGTCTTTAACCATTAAAAGATATGCTTTAAATTTTGGCTTATTCAAGAAAATAAGTTTTACACCGTCAATAGCGTCTGCCCATTCGTCCTCGTCGCTTTCGGTAATGTAACTGTCAGCATCGACTGTATCGGTATTAAGTTTTGTACTATCCTTTACAATCTGTTCAACCGTATCTTTTGATAAAAATAAACCAGGCAACCATTTTGTTGCGCTTGCCTGTTTAGCAGACAAAACCAACATATCACGCATTGTTACACTCGGTCCACGTGCCAAAACAAGACAAGCGGAAAACGCAGTAACAATTATCAACACGAGCGCAGTACCAAGAGACAATAAAGAACGTAATACAACCTGTTTTGGTGTGATTTTGGTTTTTACTCTCTCGGTTTTTTGCGGTTTTTTAAATACCCAACATTGTTGGATACGGTAACTTATAAAGAAAAGAATAGTGTCAATTATAAGTTTTATAACCGTTTTAAGTTCGGGATTTGTGCTGAATAATAAAGTCAAGAACCAAACGAGCAAAGCCGAAACTAACATTTGAGGTATCGCAAGAGCATAATATCTCCAAATGGTATCTTTGGCTTTATCTTTAGAATCAAACACATATTTTCTGTTAATAGCGTAATTCGTGAGTGAGGAAATAACTCTTGCAATCACGGTGGCACATAAAACGGTACTTCCGCCAAAGAGTTTACCGAAAAACTTACAGATTATGTAAAAGAAAGACAGGTCAACAAGGCAGGATGCAACCGAACTTAAAAGATAACTCAGAATAAAGCCATAAACCCTCAAAGAGTCACGCACAACTTTAAAATGAGAACCGCTGTTTTCTTCAAAATAAAGCGTTTTGATTTCAACCTCTTTAATGTCAATTCCCTGTTGTTTGAATTTTAAAAGCATATTAGTTTCATATTCAAATCTGTCTCCCTTAACGGTTGTCAAAAAAGAAAGAATTGAATAAGGGAATGCACGAAGACCTGTTTGAGTATCTGATATTTTTAGACCGCAAAGCGCAGAGAAGACAAACGAAGTGGTTTTGTTTCCAAAACGGCTTCGTTTCGGAACATTTTCGAGTGAAAAGTTTCTGCATCCTAAAATAACAGAATCATTATTCTCTATTAAAGCAATAGCACAGTTTTTAACATCTTCGGGATGATGCTGACCGTCGCCGTCAACAGTAATTACGCCTTTAAATTCATAATTATTTTTAAGCAAATACTTAAAACCTGTTTTCATAGCGGCGCCTTTGCCACGGTTGAAACTATGTCTTAAAACAATGAAATCGTTTTCTAAATCACTAATAGGAAAATTAACCTTGTGTTCATTATCACTGCCATCATCAATGATAATAAATCTTGAAAATCCGATTTCTTTTAAACCTTGAATTGTTTGTTTAAGTCTGCCGTCAGGATTTAATGACGGTATAAGAACAAAAACATCGCTAAGCATTTTATCGCCCCTTAAAATTGGTGAAAATTAATTATCCTGATACTTTGCAACAACATTTTTAATTCTATCTACTGGGTCTAAAAGACTGCTGATAGAATTATCATAGTTAAGTGTATCAACAATAAGAGCAATATATTTTGACATATTTACACTGCAATACCATTCACGCTCTAAAAGTTCAGGTGTTTGATAAATTAAGTTAGTAGTAAAGACTTTATCAATTAAACCTTTTTCATAGTATTCATCAAACTTATCGAGTCCCTCAACGAATAAACCGAATGTTGAGAAAACAAAAATTCTGCCGGCACCCTTTTCTTTAAGTTTTGCGGCAATATCAAGCATTGATTCACCAGAAGAAATCATATCGTCAACAAGAATCAAATCTTTGCCTTTTATATCGTTTCCTAAAAATTCGTGGGCTTCAATCGGGTTTCTGCCATTAACAATAACAGAATAATTACGGCGCTTATAGAACATACCGAGTTCAAGACCTAAAACAGAAGAATAATAAATACATCTTCCCATACCGCCTTCATCAGGTGAAACAATCATAGTGTGTTCACGGTCAAGTTTGATATCAGGAACAGTTTTTAAAAGGGCTTTAATCATTTGATATGCTGCCTGAACATTATCAAAACCATCAAGCGGAATAGCATTATTAACACGGGGGTCGTGAGCGTCAAATGTGATAATATTCTTAACACCCATTGCAACCAATTCTTGCAATGCCATTGCACAGTCCATAGATTCACGGGCAGTTCTTCTGTGTTGTCTACCTTCATAAAGCATAGGCATAATAACTGTAATTCTTCTTGCCTTACCGCCAAGAGCTGCAATAATACGTTTTAAATCTTGGAAATGGTCGTCTGGACTCATTGGAACTGTTTTGCCGTACATTTTGTATTCAACGCTGTAATTGAAGCAGTCACAAATAATATAAGCATCTAAGCCTCTTGCAGTATGTTTAAGAACTGCTTTTGCTTCACCTGTTCCAAAACGAGGACAGTTTGCAGGAATAACAAAAGTTTCATCCTCAGGAATATTGCGCCATTGTTTGAGATAGTAGTCAACCTTTGAAGAAATGTCGTCACAACCACGCATACTGATAATTGCAAGGTCGCCATAAGGTGTGTGTTTAAAATCAATACATGCCATAGTATAAAGCCCTCCACATTAAATAATATTATTTATATAATAACACATTTGTTTCGACAAAAAAAGTACTTTTTTCAAAAAAACATTATAATCTTTAACTCAAATTTAATTTTTTTTTGAAATATCTTACAAAAAGTTGAAAAAATTTAAAAAAATAATCAAAGATTGTGATTTTTTGTTGAACTGACATTTATATTTTGGTATAATATTATGACATCAATTTTAAAGGTGGTTTAATTTATGGCTAAGGTTTACTTATTGGCTCATACCCCCCATCCCGAACATACGGTGGCATCTGCTGCAAAACTTTGTTACAGCAGTTCAACCATTTCAGGTCTTCGCGAAAATCTAACCGATGAAAGCGCAGCGCAATTTGTTGAAATGCTGGCAGAAATCGGACACGAAAGTCCAATAGAACACGCTTCATTTACTTTTGGTATTGAAGGCGTTTCCCGTGCTCTTTTAGCACAGATTACAAGACATAGAATGGCATCATTTTCGGTAAAGAGCCAACGCTATGTCCGTGAGGGCAGTTTTGAGTATGTAACACCGCCTGAAATTGCAGAAATACCGGAGGCAAAAGCGGTATTTGATGAAATCATGGCAGAAGACCAAAGAAAATATGACCGCCTTACCGAGATTTTAAAAGAAAAACATTTAAAGACTTTTTTAAGCGAGGGCAAAGACGAAAAAACTGCCAACCGCCTAGCGGAAAAGAAAGCGATTGAAGACGCTCGCTTTGTTTTACCAAATGCTTGCGAAACTCAAATGATAATGACGATGAATGCCCGTTCACTTATGAACTTCTTTAAACACCGTTGTTGCAACCGTGCTCAATGGGAAATTAAAGATGTTGCCGACCAGATGTTAGAACTTGTTTTATCGGTTGCGCCTAATCTCTTTAAAAATGCAGGTCCTGCCTGTGTTAGCGGAGGCTGTCCCGAGGGTAAAATGACTTGTGGTAAAATCAAAGAAATGAGAGAATTTTATAAAGGACTTAAAGATAATGGGTAAACTTATTGTGATTGAAGGTCTTGACGGCAGCGGTAAATCGACCCAACTGGAACTTTTACCAAAAAATTTATCAGATAACGGAATTGACTGTAAAACTGTTTCTTTTCCCGATTATGATAATCCGTCGAGTACACTTGTTAAAATGTACCTTGCGGGTAAATTTGGAAATAAACCTGATGATGTAAACGCTTTTGCGGCATCTACTTTTTATTGTGTTGACCGTTACGCTTCTTATAAAGCCTCTTGGGGTGATTTTTACAATAACGGTGGAACTGTAATCGCAGGAAGATACACAACCTCTAACGCCGTTCATCAATGTTCAAAATTGCCCGAAAACCAATGGGAAGATTTTTTAAATTGGCTATATGATTTTGAATATAAAAAGGTTGGTATTCCAAAACCTGATAAGGTTATTTTCCTTGATATGCCGATTGAAGTTTCTCAAAAACTTTTATCAAAACGATATCAAGGCGATGACAGTAAAAAAGATATTCACGAAAGTGATACTGAATATCTTTCCCGCTGCAGAAAAGCGGCGGTATTTACTGCAAAATTTTCAAATTGGGATATTATCCCCTGTTCTGAAAACGGCGAGCCAAGAACCGTAGAAGAAATTGCACAAGATGTTTTAAAAAGTGTTTTAGAAATTTATTAGGGTGAAATTTATGATATATATTTTTTTAGCCAACGGTTTTGAAGAATGCGAAGCATTAGCGCCTATAGATATTCTCCGCAGAGAGAATATTGAAATTAAGACTGTGGGTGTGACTTCAAAAACTATTACAGGTTCTCACGGTATACCGATTGTATGTGACCTTGAAACTAACGAGATTTCTACCGATAATTTAGACGGAATTATACTTCCGGGCGGTATGCCGGGAACACTTAATCTTGAGAAAGATAACACCGTAAGTGAATTTATTGATTTTTGTGCAAAAAATAATAAACTTATTTGCGCTATTTGCGCCGCACCGTCAATATTAGGTCATAAAAACATTTTGATTAATAAAAATGCTACCTGTTACTCGGGTTTTGAAAAAGAACTTTACGGTGCAAACATTTCAGAAAACAGTGTTGTTACAGACGGAAATATTATTACTGCTTGCGGTGCAGGTGCTGCTTTCGAATTTGGTTTTTCAATTCTCACCTATTTAAAAAATAAAGAAACTGCTGATAAACTTAAAATTCAAATGAGATTTAATTAATTTGGAGTATAAAAAATGAACGAGAATTTTAATAAACAAATACCTGATGACGATTTTATCATTGGAAAAGGTTTTGAAGTTGAAGAAATTGAAATACAACCCCAAAAAGCCAAGACCAAAAAGAAAAAATCCACTTTAAAAAATATTATTTGGATTGTAATGATTTTCTTAGTGTCTATTGGTCTTGCATTTGGTATCATTTATGCAGGTGCTGACTATGTTGGTATTGCTTTCGGTCGTGGTGATGATGTTACTATCGAGATTGAAATGGGCAGTCCCACTTCGGTCATTGCTGAAAAATTAGAAGAATGCGGTGCCGTTAAAGTGCCTATGCTTTTCAGATTATATGCCAAACTCAAAGGTTATGACAGTCAGTTTAAATACGGCGTTTATAACTTCAACACCGAAGCAGGATATGATTCAATAGCAAATATGCTTATAACACAAGGTGCAAAAGCCGAAAGTGTTAAGGTTACAATCCCCGAAGGCACAGGTATTAACGATTATACCAAAAATGTTGACGGCGAAAAGGTTGTAGTCCCCGGTATTGCAACCTTGCTTGAAAAGAACGGTGTTTGCAAAAGAAGTGATTTTTTAAAGGCTCTTAATGAAGTTGAACTGAAATCTAAACTCTTATCAAACGCTGATGATGTTAAAACATATCATACTTTAGAGGGTTATCTCTTCCCTGAAACTTACGATTTTTATAATTATGATTCGGCAGAATGTGCCAAACTTGCGGTCAAGAAAATGATTGAAGAAAGTGAAAATAGAATAACCGACGAAATGTATGACAAGGCAAAAGAATTAGGTTATTCTATGAATGAAATTCTGACAATGGCTTCAATTATTCAAATGGAAGCAGGTACTGATACCTCTGCATTGCCTAAGATTGCAGGCGTATTTTACAACCGTCTTAAGAGTGATAGTTTCGCCACTCTTGGTTCTTCCCCGACCTGTTATTACGGCGATTCATTTAAATACGACGACGGAAGATATAATACCTATGATATTAAAGGTTTACCGCCCGGACCGCTTTGTTCACCAAGTATGGATGCAATAAAAGCAGCACTGAGTCCCGAAGGTTCGGAATATTATTACTTTGTAACGGATAAAAACGGTAAATTTTATTTCCATAAAACTTTAGCAGAACAAAACAAAACTATCAATAAACTCAAACAGGAAAAAAATTGGATTTATGAATACTTTAACTGATAAAAAACTCCCTGAACTTCTCTGCCCAGCAGGTGATTTAACCCGGCTCAAAGCCGCAGTTGACTACGGCGCAGATGCGGTTTATCTCGCGGGTGAAGAATTTGGTATGCGCACTGCGGCAACAAATTTCGGTATTGAGGATTTAAAAACAGGTGTTAAATATGCTCACGATAACGGTGTAAAAGTTCATATAACTTGCAATACTATCCCTCATAATGACGAAATTCCCCGTCTCCCCTTGTTTTTAGAACAAATCAACGATATCGGTGTGGATGCTGTAATTGCCGCCGATTTAGGTACAATAGGTCTTGTTAAAAAATATGCCCCTAATGCCGATTTACACATTTCGGTACAATCGGGTATTTGTAACTACGAAACGGCTAATGCTTTTTATAATTTAGGCGCAAAGCGTATTGTTTTAGCAAGAGAATTATCATTAAAAGAAATTGCCGAAATCAGAGAAAAAACTCCAAAAGACCTTGAAATTGAAGCGTTTGCACACGGTGCTATGTGTGTTTCATTTTCTGCAAGGTGTCTTCTCTCAAGTTATATGACAGGCAGAGATGCAAATCGTGGTGACTGTGCTCAGCCTTGCCGTTGGAGTTATTCTCTTATGGAGGAAAAACGCCCGGGACAGTATTTTGATATTACCGAAACCGACAAAGGTACTTATATTCTAAATGCAAATGATATGTGTATGGCACAGTATCTTGATAAGATGCGTGACTGTGGTATTGACAGTATTAAAATTGAAGGCAGAGCAAAATCGCATTATTATGTTGCGGTAACCACTAATGCTTACCGAGGCGCATTGGACAGCCTTAAAAATTCTGACGAAAACTGGACTTGTCCTGAATGGGTGCTAGAAGAACTTAATAAAATCAGCCACCGCAATTATTCGCAAGGTTTTTATTTAGGAAAACCCGAAAATGCACAGACATACGCTAATGCGGGTTATGTAAGAGATTATTCAGTTGCCGCAATAGTTGACGGCTATGAAGACGGTATGATTGTTGCAACTCTTAAAAATAAGTTTTTAAAAGGTCAGGAATTTGACTGTTTAGAGCCTAAAAATAAGCCTTTCATTGTTAAAGCGGATACTGTTTTTGACGGCAATAACAACGAAATTGATGTTGCTCCCCACCCAATGATGTCAGTTAAAATCCCATTCCCTAACCCTGTAAAAAAAGGTTCTTTGCTTCGTATGAAAGCAGACTAATTTTCTCACCTCTTGTTAATACTAAACAAGAGGTGTTTTTAATGCAGGAAAAACTTTTTTGGAAATTATTTGCCAGAAGAAGTGCAGTATGTTTTTTTGTGATAATCGCTTTGTTTTTGAGTTGTATTTTAAGAATATATGTAATTGCAACTTCTGACTATTCATCAGTTCAGCAAAATCAAAGTAGTTTAAAAATAAAAATTTCTAATCAAAGAGGTACTATATACGACAGAAATATGGTACCCATCACTAATAGCGAAACTAAGATTATAGCCTGCATTTCACCGACACCCCGTGCGGTCACTGCAATTTCTTCAATTCTTAAAGGTCAAGAATTAGAAAATGTTTTAGAAAAATTAAAAAGCGGAAAACCTGTCACTTGCGAAGTACCTAAAGAAATCACTTGCGAGGGTATTGTTTGCACAAAAATTTACACTCACAACACAAGCCAAACCGTTGCATCTCATACAATCGGCTATATTGACACAGATTTTAACGGTATTTCAGGCTTAGAAAAAGCCTATAATGATATTTTATATTCCGACCAAGAGGTTTATATACGCTATTCTTGTGACGGAAAAGGAAATATTTTGCAAGGTATACCGCCCGAAATTAATAACAATAATTCTGTTATTGCAAGCGGCGTTATCAGTACTATTGATATAAACATTCAAAATATTGTTGAAGAGGAATCAGACAATATCGAGTGTGGCGCTGTTATTGTTGCAGATTGTGAAAACTCAAAAATCAGAGCAATAACAAGCCGACCGGACTTTGATGTAACAAATATTAAAGAATATCTTGATTTATTGGATGCTCCCCTCTTTAACCGCACAATAAGCGCATACAATGTGGGTTCCGCATTTAAGCCCTGTATTGCGGCGGCGGGTATTGAAAACGAAGAATCAAACTTTTTGCACAACTGCACAGGAAAGTTTGAAATAATTGACAGAACATTTAAATGTCATAAAGCCGACGGTCACGGTTTAATGGATTTAAGTAACGCTATTGCTAATTCGTGTAACACTTTTTTTTATAATTTTGCCTTTAAAATCGGAAAAGAGTCTATCTACAATACCGCAAGTAATCTAAATTTTGGCAAACAAATAAAAATTTGCGACGGAATTTATACCGCAAAAGGCAGTATACCAACAAAGGTAAAGTTAGATAATATTGCGCATCTGGCAAACTTCAGTATCGGTCAGGGCGATTTTTTGGCAAGTCCGGTTTCTATGTTAAACCTTTACAGCGCAATCGCAAACGGCGGAAAATATTATATTCCGTCTATCGTTGAAGCCACTGCCCAAAACGGAAAAATCACCCCTTATAACATCGGAAATCCAACAAAAGTTATGAGTGAAAAAACTGCAGAAAAAATTACTGAGGGACTTTCCCTTGTTATTGAGCAAGGTACGGGTATGCAAGCCAAACCAAAAACAGTTTCTGCCGCCGGCAAAACCGCAACGGCACAAACAGGAAAATACGAAAACGGACGTGAAATTCTTAGCAGTTGGTTTTGCGGTTTCTTTCCTAAAGAAAACCCTAAATACACAGTAATTGTTTTTTGTGAAAATTCAAGGCGTCAAACTAAGGAATGCGGTGAAATTTTTGCACAAATAGCCGATAAAATCACCGCACTTGCGGTTGACAAATAGTTCCAATAAGTATATAATTATTAAGTATGTTTAAATAATTTATAAGGATGTTTTTTATGAAATGGACCTCACTTAACGAACTAAGAGAAAAATACCTTTCTTTTTTTGAATCTAAAGGTCATTTAAGATTAGGAAGTTTTTCCCTTGTTCCCAATAATGATAAATCTTTGCTTTTGATTAATTCGGGTATGGCACCGATGAAGAAATACTTCACAGGTGAAGTTACTCCCCCATCCGCCCGTGTTACAACCTGTCAGAAGTGTATCCGCACACCTGACCTTGAACGTGTTGGACATACAGCACGCCACGGAACATATTTTGAAATGCTTGGTAACTTCTCATTTGGAGATTATTTTAAGAACGAAGCAATTCCGTGGGCTTGGGAATTTTTAACCAAAACTTTGGAAATCCCCGAAGACTTGCTTTGGCCGTCTGTTTATGAAGAAGATGACGAAGCATACGCTTTATGGCGTGATGTTATCGGTGTTCCTGAAGAAAGAATTGTAAAACTCGGCAAAGCCGACAACTTCTGGGAACACGGCACAGGCCCTTGCGGTCCTTGCAGTGAAATATATTTTGACCGTGGCGAAAAATACGGTTGCGGTTCCCCTGACTGTAAACCCGGTTGTGACTGTGACAGATATATGGAAATCTGGAACAATGTTTTCTCGCAGTTCAATAATATGGGCGACGGAACATATACCGAACTTGAACATAAAAACATTGATACAGGTATGGGTCTAGAAAGACTTGCTTGTATTATGCAGGGTGTTGACAATATGTTTGAGGTTGACACCATAAGAAACATCATAAACCATGTATGCAAACTGTCAAACAAAGACTACGGCAAGGATAGTTCAACCGATGTTTCAATCCGTGCTATTACTGACCATATCAGAGCATCAACCTTTATGATTAGTGACGGTATTATCCCCTCTAATGAAGGTCGTGGTTACGTTTTACGCCGTATTATACGCCGTGCCGCACGTCACGGAAAACTAATAGGCATTAATAATCTTTTCTTAAGTGATTTATGTGATACAGTAATTGCTGAGAATAAGCAAGGTTATCCCGAACTTGTTGAAAAGCAAGACCTTATTAAAAAAGTTATTTCTAATGAAGAAAGTAACTTTAATAAGACTATCGACCAAGGTCTTAATATGTTGAATACCCTTACCGTAAACGGCGGTAAACTTTCAGGAGAAGATGCTTTTAAACTTTATGATACTTACGGCTTCCCTCTTGATTTAACAAAGGATATATTAGCCGAAAAAGGTATGTCAGTTGATGAAGAACGCTTTGCAGAATTAATGCAAGAGCAAAAAGAAAAGGCTCGTAAAGGCAGAAAAGCCGCTGATGCAGAAAGTTGGAAAAGCGACGGCATTTCTTTTGAGAATATTTTAGAAACCGAATTTTTAGGCTATACCCAAAACAGTTGCGAAACTGAAGTTTTAGATATCGTTGTTGAGGGTGAACACACTCAATTTGCTAACGAAAACCAAAAAGCAATAATTGTTCTTAAATCCACTGTGTTTTACGGTGAAAGCGGCGGTCAGGTCGGCGATATCGGTATTATTAGAACTGACAGTGCTGAATTTTCTGTCACTAATACAACTAAAACTTCAGGCGGTGTATTCACCCACTTCGGTACTGTACTTAATGGTACAATCAGTGTTGGTGATAAAGTTAATGCTTTAATTGATGTAAACCGCAAAAATGCAATCAGAAGAAACCATACAGCCGCTCATTTATTACAAGCAGGTCTCCGCTCGGTACTCGGAACTCACGTTGAACAGGCAGGACAACTTGTTAACGAAAACACCGTTCGCTTTGACTTCACGCATTTTTCAGCCTTAACACAGGATGAAATCAAGGCTGTTGAAAACTTTGTTAACGATGCAATTTTGAATGGTATTACGGTTGAAAATACCGAAATGCCGATTGAAGACGCTAAGAAATTAGGCGCTATGGCATTGTTCGGTGAAAAATACGGCGATGTTGTCCGTGTAGTAAATGCCAAAGATGTTTCGGTAGAATTATGCGGCGGTACTCATGTTGATAATACCGCTAAAATCGGTTTGTTCCACATTAATTCCGAATCGAGTGTTGCTGCAGGTGTCCGCAGAATTGAGGCAGTAACAGGCGCTAACGTTCTTAATGTTATTGAAAATTATAAAAAATTAGCCACCGATACAGCCGATGCCTTGAAAGCCGCAAATATTAACGATATTTCAAAACGTGCTACTCAGGTTGTAAATGAACTCAAAGAAACTCAGAAAAATCTTGAAAAAGCCGAAGCACAAATTGCAAATTCAAAAATCAACAGTATTTTAGACGGTGCTATTGAAATAAATGGTATTCGTATAATTGCTAAAGAACTTAAAAACACCTCTGCTGACGAACTCAGAAAAATGTCTGATATCGTAAAGGCTGATAACAGCGATGTTGTTGTGGTGTTTGCAAGCGTCAACGGTGAGAAACTTACTTTCTGCGCTGCTTGCGGTAAAGACGCTATCAGTAAAGGCGCTCACGCAGGTAATCTTGTGCGTGAAATTGCAAAACTTACAGGCGGTAACGGTGGCGGTAAGCCCGACAGTGCTATGGCCGGCGGAAAAGATGCTTCAAAACTTAATGTTGCTTTAGATTCAGTTGCCGATACTGTTAAAAATCAAATCTCATAAGGTGATATTATGACAGATTGTTTATTTTGTAAAATTATAAACGGCGATATTCCAAGCACAAAGATTTATGAAAATGAATTTGTTTATGCTTTTGCCGATATCGCTCCGCAGGCCCCTTTTCACGCCGTTATTGTTCCTAAGGAACATATTTCCTCAGCTGATGAGATAAACGCCGAAAACAGCCACTATATTGCAAAGATTTTCGAAGCGGTTGCTCAAATAGCTAAACAGGAAAATCTTGAAAAAGGCTACCGTGTTGTAAATAACTGTGGAGAAGACGGCGGACAGACTGTAGGTCACATTCATTTCCATCTTCTCGCCCGCAGAAATCTTGCTTGGCCACCCGGTTGATTAAAAGGAGTGTTTAATTATGTCAGAATTTTATACAATGAAAATTGCAGGTCTTGAAAGAAAACTTGAAAAGTTTCCTGTAAATGAAAATTTGGATATTGCAGCATTTATTATCTTTGGCGATGTTGAACTTACAATCAAGGGTTGCGAAGAACTTCTTAAAATAGTTCCCCAATTTGATGTTATAATCACACCAGAAGCCAAAAGTATACCGATTGCTTACGAATTGGCACGCCAAAGCAATAAACCTTACATAATTGCCCGCAAAGGTCTTAAGGTTTATATGCGAAATCCCATTGATGTTTCTGTAACTTCTATCACAACCAAGAATGAACAACATCTGTTCTTAGGTGAAAGCGAAGTAAACTTAATTAAAAATAAACGAGTTCTCATAGTTGATGATGTTATCAGCACAGGCGAATCTTTGCAAGCCGTGAGAAAACTCATTGAAGAAGCAGGCGCTATTGAGGCGGCTTCCTGTGCATTCTTGGCTGAGGGCGATGCGGCAGACCGTGATGATATTATCTTCTTAGAAAAACTTCCCCTATTTTTCAAAGACTAATTTAAAAGACGTTTAGCACAATTCGTGCTAAACGTCTTTTTTAATATTTAACAGATGCGCAATACCCGGTATACTCTCTCCCTGAAAAGAGGAAGTTGGCGAAAGCAAAGCACCCGTTGACATAAATAAGATATTTTTAAATTGTCCTTCTTCAAATCTGTGCATTATAAATGAGCAGAGCACCGATGCAGAACATCCGCAACCTGAACCGCCTGCATGTGTATCTTGTTTTTTACCATCAAAAATCAAATTGCCACAATCCGAATGTCTGCAACGAAGGTCATATCCTTCCCTATCCATCAAATCATACAATAATTGTGTTCCAACAACCCCAAGGTCGCCAGTGTAAATTACATCATAATCTTCAGGATTAGTATTAGTATCCTTAAAATAATGAGTTATGGTAGAGGCTGCAGCAGGGGAAAATGTCAAGAGAACACCATAAATTTTACCCATCCAAAATTTTCCTTTAATTTAGCGGGTTTCGGGCACTTATGGTGTGAGTGCGGCTATGGGAGGGTAAATGTTAAACAAACACCATATGTAAATTTTTGGTGTATTTTTCAGCAAAATTATATGTATTTTTTCACAAGTAAAAGAAAAACCGCCTGTCTCCCACGAGAAAGGCGGTGTCATTATAATAGATTGTAGATACTACTATAATTTGAAAATATTATCCCACAATACCGCTTGACTCAATACTCTTAATAAAGCGTTTTTGCAGAACAACAAAAACAATAATAAGCGGTATTATTACAAGCAAAGAACCCGCTTGTAGCTGCGTAACATAAGAATATGGGTCAGCATTGGTGTCAGCCTCTAACATAGCTTTAAGCATATCCTTTAAGCTTGCAAGACCAACAGATAAAGTAGGTGCCTCTGAAAAGTACATTGAAGTAAAGAAAAAGTCATTGTAATACCAGACAAAAGACAATAAAAATGCCACTAAAAATGAACCCGTAGC
Source organism: Acutalibacteraceae bacterium (assembly GCA_045647405.1). Lineage (GTDB taxonomy): Bacteria > Bacillota > Clostridia > Oscillospirales > Acutalibacteraceae > UBA737. Next base: position 56,391 of record JAZRMI010000026.1, read on the forward strand.
ATTAGGGATTATAATTTTGACAAAAGAAGAAAATATTCCGCAACCGTCAATTGAAGCTGCATCTTCAAGTGCCGCGGGCATATTGCGGAAAAATTGACGAAACATATAAATTAAAAATCCCGAACGCAATCCATTGCCGAATATAGCAGGTATAAAAATTGTTAAAGGGGTATTAAGGAAATTCGCATACGCTTGTATTCCTGTGATCTTTTCAAGCAACCATGAGAATCCAAAAAAATCAAATTTACTGTACTGCAAATATAGTGGTATAGAGACCACCTGTGGCGGTACAATTATCATAAACAGCAAAAAAGCAAATAACAAACCTTTGAATTTAAATTTAAAACGAGCAAAGCCATATCCTGCTAATGCGCAAGAAACAATATTAAGAAATGTACCGACTAATGCAAAAAACATTGTATTACCAAAAAGCCGACCGTAATCTATTGTTTCAATTGCAGAAACAAAGTTCTGGAGGGTGAAATTCTTAGGTATCCATATTACAGTAGGGTCATATAAATCAGAAGTTTCCCTTATGGACACGCTTATCATATAAATCACAGGATGAATAATAATAAAACACATTGCAAAAAGCAGAACAAAACGGAAAATTTTATAGCCTAAGCTCCCCGCCTTTGCAATACTTCTTTTACTAAAATCCGGATTTTCAAACTTAGCTTTTAAAAGTTTTAACTTCTCCATTACGGGTTACCTCCTTCCCTACTTTTCAACATATGTTACTTTTTTTCCTATCAGTAGGAAAACCAAGCCTACAATTACAAAAATTAAAATAAAATATATATTACCAAGTGCAGCACTATAAGCAAAATTCAGCTTGCGACCAAGATTTAATATGTACATTAGTAGTGTATTTCCATAATCGGTAAAACTGTCAACTATTGTATAAATAATATTTACTATCATAATGGGGGTTATCATTGGGAGGGTGATTTTAAAGAAGGTTTCCCACATAGTAGCACCCTCAACATGAGCAACCTCGTAAAGCTGATCGGGAACGGTTTGAAGTGCAGCAAGAAACAGTATTATCTGAAGCCCTGAATGCCACGAAAGCTCAAAAATATTATTTACAATACTTATCATTGAAGCTACAAGGTCGGAGCTTAATCCGCTTTCTTCAAGAATATCAAATATCGAACCAGACTCAAATAATCCTGCCGCACGAGTACCGTTTAAAACTTCATTACTCATTGCATCGCCTTGAATAATAGAAATAACAATACCTGAGCCTATAACTACCGGCAAAAAGAATACCGCACGTGCAAAAGTTCTGCCACGAAATTCCTGATTAAGCAGCACCGCAATAAACAGACTAAATATTAGTATTACAGGAACTGTTGTAAGCATCCCCTGTATTTGTTCCGTAATAAGCGGCACAAAATCAGGGTCAATAAAGAATGCTTTATTATAATTCTGAAATCCTATAAATGTTAGCTCTGTACCGCTTGTTGTAAGCTTTACATCACTAAAGGAATACATTACAGAAGTTATAAATGTTCTACAAAACAGTCCCAAAAAGCCAATTAACCACGGAGCCAAAAACAGATAGCCAGCTAATGACTTTTTCTTCTCGTAGGACATCTTACCTTTTTTCACGAAAACACTCCTTTACAGTATTTACCGTCAATTAGAAATTTTATATGTGCTATTGCCGTGATTTATTTCAATCACAGCACCGTTTGCGAAAACCGATACCGTACCGTCTTCGGTATGTTTGTATTCACAAAGCGCTGAACCGTCAGTAGTTTTTCGCACCTCACACCAAGCGGCATACTGAGCTTTAATTTGCTTTTCTAACACAGTATAATTTGCGCTATAAAGATAATTTAAATCACTTCCAATAAGTGGTTGATTATCAGTAAGCACCAAACTATAGTGTAACAACGAACCGTTTGACATAGCTTCTAGATACGCTTTCTCAGGCGAACGGTGTAGATTTACCGATTCCACTGTATAAGGTATACTGTCGCCTAATGCCATTTGAATAAACGGAAAAGAACCAGCACATAAATCATTATTACTGCTGCTTGAAGGAATATCAAGAAGCATACTACAATACTTAATAGCATAATCAGCAGGATTAGAAAGCATTAAAGCTTGGCTCTTTGAAACTAAAGCACAAGCCTTCTCCTGTGCGTTATGTGTATCAACTAGAGTTCCACCTTTATTATAATCATGATATGATACTGATGCCAATTGATCAGAAGAAACACCCGTTAACGACAATTTTTTAGCTGAGGAAACGAGTTTTTTACTTACACCTTCAAGCAAATTATATTTTAACAAATAACTTTTTTGAACATATTTGTTGATTTGATGTGTGCTTTCCCTAAACTCAGGAAGTCTAATTGGTGCACCATATAGAGTTTTTGCAGCACTCCAAAAGCTATTAATCTTAAAACTATTTCTTTTAAAAGATATAGGGTTAGCATTCATATAGACAGCAGCATCACTTGAAGTAAGCTTATTTAACTCGGCAGAAGTCATAACCTTTGAAATAGGTTTGAGATTCGTATCAATATAATATTTTTGCTGTTCCTTAGTGAAATTTTTGAGATTAACAGCAATATTTTTATAACTTTCATCCTGTGTGAATTTAATAATATCTTCACCGCTTGAAAGTACACTTACCGAAGTATAAGGAAAACCTAAAAAATTCTTTTTTTCATTAACAAAACCGTATATATCAAATACAGCTGAATTTTCAGATTTAAAAGCAGACTCACTTGCAGGAGCTAAATATTCACCGTAAAGCTTAGCGAGGTCATTAATTTCAGCATCAGTAAATATAAAATCATAGCGAATATTTATATCACCGTCATATCCATTTTCATCAATAACGAGGGTGCTCTGTGAAGTTTTATTGGTGTGGTCACCAATTATAGCAACATCACTTGCTCTATACTGAAAACTGTAATAAGCGTTTGCATACTCGCTAAGTTTTCCCGCGGGATTAGCGTTTACATAACCGATAGCAGCCGCACAAGTAGGAATTGATAAAATTCCTACTTTGTCATATAAAAGTGCAAGATATGGAGTTTTAATATCATACCCCATCTTTTCCTCTACCAAGAGGTTCATTGACAAATTTCTACCGTAAATCGGCTTTTGGTATACTGAAGCCCACGCGCGATGTTTTGAAAAATCAAGAACTTCGCCGCAACCATCAGGTAGAATTATTTGACCTTCGGTGCCACCGAATCCACTTATCATATAAGGTAAAATAGACACAGTCAATACCTGATATTTTGTTGGATTAGTTTCTTTAATAGAACCCGCAGGTATACAACAATTAAGCCTACCGTCTTTTAAAACTACAGATAACGTGGCAGACACACCGACAGACTTAAGGTTATAATCAATAAAAAAACCGTTTTCCTGGGTGCGAATACTAAAGTTATTTCCATTTACGCTTGCAGCTTTAGTGTTTTTACGGGTTTCAGTTTTTTTCTCAGGCTCCCAAAGTGTAAAAACAAGGGTTGACTGCATTTCCACAATATGAAGCGGAGATGCAATTTTTTCATTAGAAACATCATTCGGAAAAGCATAAACGCGCTTACCGCTTTTTATATCCTCCACGAAAAAGTTTGTATTCGCCTTGTTTAAATACAATTTAAGACCTGAATCTTCCGCCATAAACTGCCATTCTTCACTTGTATCAAACTGAACGGAATCCGTATCACTGTCAGCAAACACATTTAAAGGGAAATTAAATGCTGAAAGAAGCATAGTCAACATCAATAAAAACGATATTACTCTTTTAAATTTAAAATTTTTCATTAAATTTGCTCCTTTCAGTAAATTAGCGGTACATAAGTTCATTATAAATTGTAACGAAGAATGAAACAATCTGCTGTAATAAACCAACAAGCAATATACAAAGGAATATCAAAATAACAACACCGATGAGAGTTATTACTATACTGATAATCGCCTTTGAAAAACTATATTCATGAATAGTTTTAAATGCGGATATTAAAAGAATTACACTCCATAAAAGACCTATAGCGGTAACAATAGTAATAAACATACCTTCATCAATTGTGAGGAAGTAACTCATAATAACCGAGATAAAAGAACAACCAATGTAAGGGATAGCTGCATAACAGGTGCTGCACGCTATTTCCTTAAATTTACCTTTACCGTCAAGTAGCGAAGTGATACACCAATTGACAGTGCAAAAAGCAATAAATACATATAACATTGCCAAAAGCACTACCAACATATTGCCTTCGTTAACATTATTATGATTAAAAGTAAAGGCAGTAAGCTGCCTTGTGCAGATAAGTGAAATGAACATAAACAATAGTACGCCAAAAACCGTTTTTAAACTGAATTGTTTATGATATTTTATTTCAAACAGAGCATCACTCGGATGGAAAAGAACCTGAACAGTCCTATTTTCTGTAATGCCGGTTTTTATATGTATTCTTTTGCGAATTATAAAAAACGCAAGAATTACTATAATAAGTATTGTGGCAATATAAGGAAGACTCACCCTCAGTATACTTGCACGGTATTCCTTGAAAGCATCTGAATAACCTTCGCGGCTGTATGCAAGCTTAAAAAACTTCATTGCTTCTTTGTAATTGCCTTCTTCAAAAGCAGCCTTACCAAGTCCGTCGTAAGCGAGCTCGAAATTTTGATTTCGTTGTATTATTTTTTCCCACTCGACCTTTGCCTTAGAATAAAAACCATCATTGTATAAAAGTATAGCATTCTTAACAAGCAAACCGTACTCTGTAGGAGCAAAAACTGTAACATTATTCTTTTCAGAATCAAGGACTGCAATCTTATCGCCGATAACTTCAAGAGCCACAACATGAGCAAAACCATAACCTGCATTTGCATTACCGCTAAATATATGCATTAATCTGCTTTCAGGGTCAAATTGAAAAATTCTGCCGTTATTCTGGTCGAGAATATTTATAAATCCATCAGCATCAACAGCAACATCAACAAAGGCATTAGATGTCCAAACACCATCTAACTTATTGCGTTCAATGTCACCAAACATACCTGTATGCCCAGAAATATTACGTTTATACTCCATAAGCACGTTCTGTCCAAGTGTATTAAGACGACGCACCTGATTAATTGTGCTTCCTTTAGTAACGGTGTAAATGAAGTTTTCATCATCAATACAGAAGTTAGAATACTCAATAGGAACATATCGTTTCATTTGATTAACCTGTTGAGTGGTAAGTATTTGTTTCCAAAAATAATCCATCAAAACTTCAAGTGATGCGGTAACCTTGTTACTTCCGTAAAAGTTAAGGAAATTACCTTCAGGTGAATACGAAAGAGCACCGTAAACAAAGTTTTTAACCAATATATAAACAGTGCCAGAATTGTTCACTAAAACCTTGGTAGGACTATAAGTCATTTCATCGCTAAAAATATCAGAAACAGGGCGCAAAAATTGTGAAAGTACTTTGCCCTTAAAGTCACAACGTAAAACGCGTTGCTTATCGGTCTGAACTATATAAATATTTTTGTTTTTAACATAAACACCGCTTGGCGCTATAAGAGATTCCTGTTTTCCGTCAATTTCAATTGTATCAAAAGTTTTTATAAACTTATAGTCTTTATCCAGTATAACAATACGGTTATTACCGGTATCAGCTATGTATATATTACCGCTATCATCGGCGAAAATATCTTGTGGTGATTTGAAAGCACCGCAGGGCAAATCGTTGCCACTAAAGCGCAAAACAGGCTCATAGCCCTCGGGTACAGGGGTTGATGTTCCGTAAGCATCATAATTGTATCCGTCATATGAAAGGTCCTTTGCAGCAAAAACAGTAGTTGATAAAAGACAGATCATTGTAAGAGTAATGCAAACGACCTTTATAAATTGAGAAACCGAAAATGATTTAATTTTCATCATTGATCGTTATCACTCCTTAATAGCTGCAAACGCCATTGTTTCAACAACACGGTTTTGTGCAAAGATAAACATTATAATCGGTGGCAACATAAGAATTAGTGATGCTGCCGATGAAGCTCCTACTCTGGCAATACCGCCTCCGCTTACCTGACTGAGAGCTGATGGGAGAGTTCTGAGGCTCTCGGTAAATACCATTGTAGATACCGACGTGTCATTCCAAATTCCCTGAAACGAGAATATAACAAGTGTAAGCCAAGCAGGCTTTACATTGGGCATTACAATATGCCAATAAATTTTTAACTCACTATAGCCGTCGATGCGGGCAGCCTCAATTATTGACATTGGAAGCTGCTCCATAAACTGCTTCATAAGGAATACACCTAGTGAGGTTGCCATATCGGGAAGAATAAGAGCAAACCATGTATCTATCATTCCTAATTTTGCCATTACAAGATATCTCGGTAAAAAAGTCACCTGACCTACAAACATAAGGGCAACAACAATTATTTGGAAAATAGCATTTCTACCGGGAAACTTATGAAGAGCAAGCGGATAAGCGCAAGCACTGCAGATAATTATATTTCCGACAGTTGTAACAGTTGTGATTATAAGGCTATTAAAAAAGTATCTCGGGAAAGGTACCCAAAGGTCAGATATATATTTTCCAAGATCGCGAAAATTATCAAATGTCGGGTTTTGAACAAAGAATCTCGGTGGAAAGATAAAAATTTCCTCCATCGGTTTAAAGGCTGAAACTACCGCGTATACAAGCGGTAACGCCAAAACCGAAGCCATTAATAAAACAACAACTGTAATGGCAATATTTCCACCGGTGCTTCTTGAAAAACGCTTACTGTTTCTTGTGTCTGATGGCGGTAATTTTAAAAGTTTTCTTGCATTAACCATTTTAATTACCCACCCTTTGCAATACTTTCGTAATAAGAGACTTAGTAATAACCATAAACAAGAATAGAGTCGATGCCAAAGCGCAAGCATAACCCATCTCGTAACGGATATTACCGTAGTCCTTTATATGTGTAACTATAGTCTCCGCACTGTAAGAAACACTTGGGAAACCCGCAAGCGTTTCCGGAACGGAAGCTACCGAGAACGAAGAAACTATTTGCATAATAGCAGCGAAGAGAAGCTGTGACTTCATACAAGGAAGTGTGATATACCACATTTCTTGAAAACGGTTACTAATGCCGTCAATAGCACCTGCTTCATAAAGTCCGCCGTCAACACCTTGAAGTCCCGCAATAAAGGTAAGGAAACCTGTACCGAACGACAGCCAGAGTTGAACAAATATTACAAGCGGTAATACGTAATTGGCATCATTAAACCAACCTATAGGCTCTGATATAAAACCGAACTTCATTAAAAATCCGTTAAGAAGGCCGTATGCATCTGCACTGAATACAAATTTCCAGATAGTAAATACCTGACCCGAAAGAACGGGTGCATAAAAAAGAACAGTCAAAAAGCTTCTTATCTGCTTTGGATAATCGTTAATTATCCATGCAAAAAAGAAACAAAGAATGAAACTTATCGGTCCTGTAACTATCGCAAAGATAAATGTATTCTTAATAGCAATTAAAAATATGTCATCATCAAGTATCATTCTTACATAGTTATCCCAACCCACAAATTCAGGTGTTGTAAATATATTGAACTGTGTAAAGCTGAGAACTATTGCTATAATAACAGGAATAAGCGTAAAAAGTGAGAAGAGTATTAAAAAAGGAGACATAAGAGCATAGCTCTGCCAATTTTTACGCATTAAATGTAATGCACCTGTAGCATTGTTTTTTTTCAAAGCACTCTCCTCCTTTTCTATTCAAGACCAAACTCTTTACGCTTACGGATAATCTCGTCATTGGTCTTATCGTTCCAATAATTAAGTGTTTCTCTCGCGTTTTCGTTATTGTAAACAACCTCTTTAAAAGCGTTGTCAATATTTCTTGATGAGTAATAACCGCCAGGTATCTCCTCAAGTTCATAAACATTATTGAACTGGCCAAGCAAACTTTCAAGCTCAGCACCTGACCAAGGTATTTGACTTACTGCCTCTTCTTTACAAGGTGAATAACGTGACGCCGGTCCAAGCACCGACTCAATCTGCTTTCCGTATGTACCCTGTGTATCAGCATCAGTCCACCATTTAATAAATTTCCACGCGTTTTCCTTGTTTTCAGCGCCTCTCAACATAATACAAGCAGTTCCTGCACCTACCTGTGTACGATTAAGAGTGCCGTCTTTCTGAACGGTTGCAGGAATAGGCACCATAGACCACTGATTGCGTATTTCAGGAGCTGCAACATAAAGTTGGTTGTAGAACGTGTATTTTGAAATAGTAAGAGGCATCTCACCAGAGCGGAAACGGTTAAAGTCGTTCTTTTCAACCGGTAAACCGTAGAGAGTATAGAACTCAGTCCACTTCTTAAAAGTATTGTATCCTACCTCACCTGAAAGATTAGTCGAGCGAAGGTCATCGGCATAAAGTCTAACACCATTTTGTAAAAGCAATGTCGGGAAAATAGAATGTGAACCAACACCGCTGTTTACCGCTTCAGTTGCGCTCATGCTCGAATATGGGATTCCGATATTCATATTATTTCTCTGCAGCGTCTCAGCCACATAGTAAAAATCATCCCATGTATCAGGATAAGATATTCCGAGCTCGTTAAAGACATCTGTTCGATAGAACATCATATAGAACGTCTTGGTCTCGGGTAAAGCATAGCAGTTCCCATTGAAATAATAAGGTAAAAGGTCGGTTTCACTATATGTATCTGCTATTTCTTTAAAATCTTGAAATTGGTCAAGCGGTAAAACTGCCTCGCGAAGTGCTAAGTTTACGGGCTGACCTCGGCTTATATTAATAGCAACATCCGGTCCCTTGCCCGCCATTACTGCCTGCATAAGTGCAGTTGAAATAGCGAAGTTAACGGGAATTTGTGTGTTCTTTGTAAAATCACTGTCAATCATAGACTTTACAACTTCAGCTTGATCTCGACCAGAGCTCATCCATACGGTAATTACCTCATCATTATCATAAACATTACCTACAGAAGAATAGTCGGTAACAAATGACATAAAGAAAGACTTTATAGAAAACCAAATGGACTCAATAGTGTTGTATTCATCAACAGGCAGATCGCTGCCGTAGCCGTTTATGTATATTTTATCAATTTCAAGCGGCTGTTCACGGTTATCCATAACCCATGTAGCTAACGATGAAATATTAGTTTCAAAGGTAGAAAGTCGCGAAGGGATACTATGTGGGCTTTTTACGAAATCGTCAAGCTGATAGTATATCTGAGTAAGGGTTGCGGTTTCCCCGCCTTTAACTCCTGTTTTTTTAATAAATTGAGTTTCACATTCTTTAAGTGCCTCGGATACCACACTCATATTCTCCATAAGGTCTGGTATCATTTCATCTAAATAATAATCTCGATAGATATCAGGCGAGGTTCCGGTTATCATAATTATCTTACGGTATATATCGCTTAGCTTGTATACTGCGTCGTCTACCTTAGCGATGAGCTTTGCAATATCACCTGTTGTCACTGACATTTCAAGTGTATGTGGTCCCTTTTCCAAATAAAAATAATATGGTTGTTCATCGCCGAGAGTAACTTTCTTCCATTTTGTACTATAGCTAAATGACTGATCGGTCATTTCACTGAAGAGATACTCTCCGTCTATCTTTATTCTTCTATGAGAATTCATACCACTGTTAATATCCTGTAAATATCTGAATCCAAGAGAGTAATATCCGCTTTCTTGGATATCAAATTCCCAAGTTAAAGCCTGAGATGGATAAACCCAATTTTCTCCGCCTATAGTATTAAGGCGTACAAGGCTTGGGTCTGAAGGTGTTGTATTAGGATTATTCATAACACTTAAAGGATAAAGCATTGATGATGTGGTATATTTTGCATGCTCAGCCTCAATAACAATAGGCTCTGCTGAAACCTTACTAGCGTTAGTCGGAGCGGTGTAGCTGGGTAGTTCTTGGTCGTTAAAAACACGAATATTAGCTATAGCAACCTTTTCTCTCTTAAGAGTAAAGGAAAGTTCGTGCTCACCTGCAGTAAGATAAAATCCGTAAGGCTTTTCAACAATACCCTCCGCATCCTCTATAACATATTCCTTCCACATCTGCGCTTCGCTCTGGTCGGGACAAAGTTCGTTTCCACGGTTATCCTTCGGAAAATCGCCCTCAGCTATAGCGAAAACTCGTGGCAATGTAAGCTTTTTCATACCGTCAAAGCCTGTTTTACCATCGATTTCGAGAGTATATTCAATATCCGAACCATTTGCAACAATAGCAGCATAAGTAAGCGCTATACTGTAAAATCCACTTTCCTCAACAGTTACTTTAACAGTAAGCTTATCACCTATCTTTTCAAGTCTTGCACCCTTTTTACCTAACAAGGTTACAAGTCCAAGACCGGAAGTTTCGGCATAGGAAGTGGCATCTATTATTATATTTTCTTTTGGATATTTCTGCTCAGGATTTTCAAGCTCTGCGAGATATGAGTAATATGTACCGGGCTTTAATGAAAGCTGTGCAGAAACTTCTGGTTCGGAAGCCGCGCTTATTGTTATAGGTAATAACAAAAGTGAAATAATCCCCAATGTAAGCACAACAGAAATTAGTTTTTCAAACACACTAAGTTCTCCTTAAAATTGTTTTTAAATCAGTCTTCTATATAATTTCCCTTTTTCTTATAGTTTTCACGTACAGTGTAATAAGCCATTTTGGGTCTTCTGTAAATATCAACTACGCCTTTGTTGTTTTGCATTTTTGGTCTTGTCGTAAATTCCTTAAATTCAGAATCTACTCTTCCGTCACAAAATTGCCAAATTATCATACCTGATAAATAATCAATATTATAAAACGTATTGATGAGGCTACCAAGTATTTCAGACTGTCTGTCCTCAGTCCACTTTGTCTCAGAGAAAGAACGATAGCCGTAAATAGCAGCGCCACCAAATTCACTTATCAGCATGGGTTTGTTTATCGCTCCGAGTCCTTCGGCATACTCTTTTACCCTATTTAAAAATTCTTCTGGTTCAAATTCATAATACCATTTAGGATAAAAATTAAAGGATAGAACATCAGGCAAATCATGGCAGATATCCTTAAAAAATTTATTAGCTGCCGCAGTAGTGGGACGTGATTTATCAAGTTCCTTTATACGATTAAAGTGAAGAATGTGAGCTTCTCTTCCAACCTCTGAATAACTTTCACACTCATTAAGAGCTCCCCAAAGAATTATTGATGGGTGATTATAATGATTTAATATCATTTCGTCTATTCCATCAACTGCTTGTTTTTTAAAATTGGGATGTTCCATTCTGTCAGCAAATATCTGACGGGCATGAGCCTCCTCCCACACGAGCACACCCCTTTCGTCGCACATATCAAGGAAACGCTGGTCGTTAGGATAATGACTTGTACGGACAAGGTTTGCACCCATATCGGCTATCATGTCCAAATCCATACTCATTACATTTTCAGGAACAGAACAGCCAAGAGTTGCATACTCTTCATGGCGGTTAAAGCCTTTAATATAAAGTGGTTTTCCGTTTAAAAGGATTCGGTTTCCCTCAACCTTAACCTCTCTGAAGCCAAAGCGCTCATTCAAATCATCTATTATCTTATCATCATAAAAAAGCTCAGCTTTAGCAAAATAGAGCGCCGCTTCCTCTGGACACCACTCTTTTACATTTTCAAAATGAATACATGCATGAGCCCTTGCAACATCACCGTCGAAATCGCAATTGTAAAATTCTACTCTTTCACCGCCAACTGTTACAATAGCTTTAAGCTTTGCGCAATTTAAGTTTATATTGTTAATCTGAAGCAGAATATCTGCATCCCAACCACTGTCATTTTTAATTGGTGTTATATGTAAATAGCGGATGTATGCTCCTTGCAATTCTTCTGCAACTACCGGTCGTGTTATACCGCCATAACTTTTATAATCGTTTGCAAAATGTAATGTGGATTCTTTGGAAAATCTGTTGTCTGCAATAACCTCAATTATATGCTCACCAGCAGCAACATTTGGAATTATTACATCAAACTCGGTATATGCATTATAATGATGTGCTATGTGCAAACCGTCGAAATATACATCAGCAGTATGACTTACACCCTTAAAATTAAGACGCAGATCAGTGGCTTGCGTTCTGATAGTCTTTATATATTTACAACGTCCACGAAAATCTTCAAGACCGCGCATACTCTCCCAACAAGAAGGAACAACCGACATAAAGGTTGCTATCACATTTTCATTGTCGGAAAGCTGCTGCATTTTCCAAATTCCGCCTAATTCTATCTGCTTACGAACTTCGTGCCGTTCAAACATTCTAATCATATTAGATACTTTCCCTTCTAAAATATACGACTATTATAATAAAAAACTCAAATTCTTACAATTGACATTACTATTGCATTTCGACGAAAACTACTTTTAATTATTTATTATACCCAACGACGCTTTTATTAAATTCAAAAACCGATAGGTTTATCTTTGTGTATTTCCTCTTTGTAGTTCACATTGTCTTTTAATCCAAGAGCAGCAAGAATATGTGAAACCACACTATTTGTAAAAGCCTTAGTTCCAATAGGTGTATAATAATGAACAGCATCCGAATGAGCTTCCAAAGGAAGCTTGACCGAGATTTTATAGAGATCGTTTACCTCAAAGCCATATCTTTTAACAACCTCAACAGCAGCCGCATTATATTTTTCAATGTCACTATTATAGCGTATAAAATCCGGACTCATCTTTTCGGTCTGTACGCTTGTAGATGTAGCAAAAATAACCTTAGTATCAGGACATATCTTTTTTATTCTCTTGCAAATACGATCAATGTAATAAGAATAAACTTCAATAGGGGTATGAGGATCTTCTCCCAAAATACGAACACAATCCCATAGGCCTGCATTCCAATGTATCACATCTATATTTCCATTCTTTACAAGACTCTTATATTCATGAATATATCTCAAAACGTAAGAAGCAAAGCGACAGTTATCCTCTGGAAAATACACATTAGCTATATCAGACAGGGTGCTCTTTACAGATTTATCGTATCCTATACGGATTGAGTCACCAATCAACAATATATTTTTCATAATCCTCACCGAGTAAAAATTTTTTTCAAAATATCCAATATTGCACTTGCCATAGAAAAAAAGCCCAAATCGGTCGGATGAACATTATCCACCGTACCCTCATCCCCTGCAAGCTCCATAAGTTTTGGACCCTCAAGAAAATAGACATTCTTATCGCCTTGAGCAACCGCGTTATTATATGTTTTTCTTACTATCTCAAGACGCTTTTTTTCGTCCTCATCAAGATAGAACTTTGGCCTTGACATCATAATTATAGGAATTTCTGGATGCTCGGCTCTTATTGCTTTAAACATTTTTTCGTGAGTTGCTTCAAGATGGGCGCAATTAGGTGCATTATGGTCATAATCATAAACAAAAGCAGACATTTCGAGGCCTTTGATATAATCAACCATTACATCTTCACCCATAGCATTGCCCGAAAATCCCAAGTTTATATAATCGCAATCAAGCGCTCTGGAAATGAAACCCTGATAGCTTGTACCTGCTCTGTTGGCGCATCCACCCTGAGTAATAGATGAACCGTAATATACAATCGGTTTTTCAATAGTATAAGGTGTGGGCGATAATATAATTGAGTCAACTTCAAATCCTATCTGCAGACTTGAAATATCGGTATAAAGAGGCATATTAATTGTGATATCCCTAAGTTCACAGTTGTCTCTGACAACTGTATTTTCAAAACCGTCACAAATGCCTGTAACAGGTATAAAGGTGCCGGAATATCTATGCACACCTTGTACGGTTTCATACATATCAAGTCCCGCTCTTCCTGTGGGGGCAAAATGCGGTCTTAACACTATATCATGAAATTTTGCAATAACAGATATTTTTTTACTGTTAGTTTTAAAGCGAACCCGTCCACCGGCAGTATTAGTATGTAGATTATAAACCCCATCAGAGACAGATTTTGCAACCGCTTCCGGCATTCTGCGATAAAGCCCGTTCTCTTTAAAAACCCCATAAATCTTCAATGGTTCAGTTTCTATATCGAAAAAAACCATTCCGTCTTTTTGGACATTATCTGTTAAAAAATTGGGGTCCACTTCAATACGTTTGCTCATAATTACTCCTAGTTTTCAATAGCGGCCCTACGTGACATTACCTTTTTCAGTCTTTCACAGTTAAATTTGGGCTTGCGGTCATATGTATAAAGACCATTTTGTTCCTGCTCTACATCTGTGAGCTGAGTATAACAGAGTGCGAACATCTCGGTATTATCAATAAGCGCATCAGTAAGGCCTTTAAAGCGGTCATAAAACTCCTCAATAGTGGTAGGTCCATTACCATATCCCCATCCACCGTCCTGCGAACTCCATTTAATGCCGCCATATTCACTGACAAATGCGGGCTCACCTCTATAGGTCTGCCTTCTCCAGCACTCATCATAAAGAGTGCCTTCGGTCATAAGCTTATCAAAATTTTCTTTGAATTTAATAGGGTCTTGCTCATAGGTATGAACACAGAAAATATCGGTTTTCACGTGGTACCATCCGCTTGAATCAATACAAGGTCTTGTTGTGTCAAGCGCCTTTGTGACATCATAAATCATCTCTATGCCAGGATCGTACTGTTGTCTTCCGTTTTTATTGTGTGTTTCATTATGCGGACACCATCCAATAATCGCAGGATGATTAAAGTCACGTTTAACCTCTTCAATCCACTCAGGAAGCATTGAATAAATATTTAATGGGTCGGTATGGTCAAGACCCCAATCAGGATACTCTCCCCATACGATATAACCCATTTTATCGGCATGATATAAAAATCTCTCTTCGAAAATTTTCTCATGCAGACGAGCACCGTTAAAGCCGCAAGCAAGAGAAAGATTTATATCGCGTACAAGATCCGCATCGGTCGGAGCAGTATATATACCGTCAGGATAATATCCTTGATCAAGAACAAGTCTTTGGAAAACGGACTTTCCGTTAATTAAGAACTTATGTCCATCAAGGCGAACTTCTCTAAGACCAAAATAACTCTTAACCTTATCTTCACCAAATGTAAATTCTACGTCGTAAAGATTACCCTTACCAACTTCCCAAAGGTGTTTTTCTTCAAGATTAACAGTATATATAAGTTTACCGGCAGCGTCATTTACCTTATAGCTTCCCATCGGTTTTCCCTCAAAGGAAACGTCACAAGAAAAATCTGCGGTTCCGCAAAGGTCAGCCTCAATAGTAATGCTGCCATCAGTTATATTCGGGAAATATTTAACCGAATCTATGAAATTGTTAGGTTTAAATTCAAGCCAAACAGTTTGCCATATTCCGGTTGTGCGAGTATACATACAGCGATAAGACTCATATTTATCAGACTGTTTTCCTGAAGGAATCATTCCGTTGCGAGAATCGTCAGCGGCAAATACAGTAATCTCATTCTCACCATCTATCACGCTATTTGTAATATCAAATGAAAAAGATACATAACCGCCTTTGTGCTTACCAACTTCTGTGCCGTTTACAAAAACTCTGCAAGAATAATCAACCGCGCCAAAATGCAGAACAACCCTACCGTCAGGTTTTGTTAAATTAACGGTGCGCTTATACCAAACTCCATACATAAAGTCTGTATAACCAATTCCTGAAAGCTTACTTTCGGGGCAAAAAGGCACGATAATCTTATCTTTTAAACCAAACCCTACGGTAGTGAAACCTCTTGACTCACCGCTGCCACCATTATCTATTTCAAACTGCCATTCACCGTTAATATTAAGCCAATTTTCGCGAACAAATTGCGGTCGCGGATATTCCTGTCTTGGAATTTTCATTTCAGATATCTCCTTATATCTTTATCACAATTTTTGTTTCAAATTTTTCTAAAATAATGTTCTCTGTATAAACTACGTCATTTTCAATATCCAGCCAAGAATTATATGTAATATATGTATTTCTTTTTCATTAATCCACCTACAATATTTAAATCAATCAATAGAATTTAACATAAATCGAATGCCGTAATAACCTCGGTTTGATATTTTAGAATTATAAATAGGAAGATAGTTTAATTTATCGGATGATACAATATTATTATAAGTAAATTCCTCAATGATATTATCTTCAATATCAACAATTGAAATATTGATATTGTAATTATGTCCTTTTTTGCCAAAAAATGCGGGTCTAAAAGAAAACTGTTTGCCGATTTTTGTATCTACACCGTCAATAAATGCAAATTCTTCTTGAAAAGCAGTTCGCATTGTGTAAAAACCAAGTTTTGCATAACCGTAATTATCTATAACCGGCTTTAAATATCCACCGTCATTCGCACCGCCCATAAGACAGCACCAAAGTAAACCGTCAACATCTGCAGTACGCATTCTTTTAGTAGTCTGATATGCACAAAGTGCCTGATAAGCCTGACTTTCCAGCCAATCATTCTCTGTAAAGTCAATTCCAATTACTTTTTCGTCAGAAAACTCGTAAGAATAAGTATTAAAGTAATCCCCAACAGCTTCTTTTGTATTAGGGTCC
Source organism: Acutalibacteraceae bacterium (assembly GCA_045647405.1). Lineage (GTDB taxonomy): Bacteria > Bacillota > Clostridia > Oscillospirales > Acutalibacteraceae > UBA737. The sequence goes on from JAZRMI010000026.1 coordinate 72,925, forward strand.
TGACGACCAATAACCGCATATTCTGAAACAATATACGCATTGTCTTTACTTTCAAGCAGCTTTTTTTGCTCCTTCCAAGGTTGCATTCGCATTTTATCCCAACCGAACCCATAACCACACATCAAAGAATACGTATGTGCGCTGCGAACAACAAGACTGTCTGTCCAATAAGGAGAGGCTTTTACAGGCTCACCGTTATGGTTAGTGAATCCATCCGTGCTCAAATATTCACAATCTCGTGTAGGATAAAGGTCTGCAGCGTAATACAAATGCGAAATAGGACAAATCAGTCGTGAAGAATCGACATTTTTAATCGCCGGCACAAATTTGTTAAAAGCGTCATTAATTTGCTTAATGTTAGGACGGAACTCGTTAGAACCCTCCCACATAATAATGCTTGGATGGTTAATATGTTTTTTTATTTGACGTAAAAATGCATCTTCGCCACGCCACTTTCCCTGCCATTGAACACTTTCTATGGTATCAATATATCTTGTAGTCCATATAAGTAATAAACCAAGTCTATCAGCATAACGGGCATATCGCTCATCATTTGTACCATACCCTAAAATATGCAATCTTAAAGTGTTACCGCCTAGAGCCTTAACCATCATTTCCTGCCATAATATTTGTTCATCGCTGGCACAAATGTGTGTTTCGGAGGTTTTGTTATAGGGCGGTAAAAACTGCATAAGTAGAGCACCATTTAAATCAATGCGTTTACCGTTTAAATGAATTTCACCGTTCTTTTGCTCTATAGTACGAAAACCAGTTTCAATTGTTTCACTTGCAACAACGTTTTCGCCGTCATACGCTGTAAAATTCACCTTATAGATATTTGGATTATTAATATCCCAAATACTAGCTTCAAACAATGCTTTAATTTCAAATAAACCGTCTGCTTCGATTTCTGCCACACTTTTTTTGGCATCATTGCCACCAAATATCTGTTGAACAAAAATTTTAACACGGCATTTTTTATTGGTCTCACCCGAAAAAAGCACCTCTGCTTTATTGGAGTGCACCTTTTTGGTAACAGCAGTCAAATTTTTTAACCTTATCTCGCCATAGGCTTTGAGATGAATTTCACCACAAAACCAACCGTTATAGCTATCTTTCTGTCTGTGCCAAGCAAAAAGTGTTTCTGGCGCACGCGGAAAAACTCTTACTTGAAGTAAGTGTTTTTTATTTCTGTCAAGGCTTGAAACATCAATTGAAAAATCGTCAAATCCATCGGTTGAAAATTTCAATTCACCGTCAATATAAACCTCTCCGCCGGGGTCTAGTGAATCAAAAACCAATTCTGCATAAGGTGTATCGGGCAAATCAAATTCTTTTTCAAGTATTAATTGTTTATCTCGGTTTTCATAGCAGCCGATTGCATAAGGCAAATCAACTTCGCCAATTAAAGTTTTTTCGCAAGGCTTATTGTCTTGTTTTACAAAAAATTCGGTAATTGTTTCATTTGAATATTTTATTGAAATAGGTTCAATTTCCCAATCGCCAAAATGAAACATTCCGCTGGAAAAGAAAATCATATCCGGCGCAATAGTATTGTTATACGGTATTTCTGTCGCAAAATTATCATTAAGCCATACATCAAAAGTATTTTCGTGTAACAAAAGCTTAAATTCATTTTCCTCGTCGAATTCAAAATCACCTATTTTTATAAATTTAGAATGATAAGGGTCTGTTGAAAAATGTCTCGCATAACACTCACCGTTTGAATAAAAACCGATTTTTAAAATATCGTCTATTCCATTTCTTAATTCAATTGTGCGCCCTGTGGTAGTATCACGTATTACACCGTGATTTTCTGCCTTAAATTCACTATCCATCTTGAATTTAAGGTGTATTTCTTCTAACTTTTTTTGACTGTTTAATCTATAAGTAGCACAGGGGTTAGGCGGAAGGCTGGCATTTTTAAAAATCAATTTACTACCAGTTACCACCGATTTTTGCGTATATAAAATCCAATCACTGAATTTATCAGGCATATCACTTTTAAAGGCTTGCATTTTGGAGAATACACCTGAATTGGATTGAAAAGTTTTCAATAAGTTAATTACTTCAGATTTATCTACCGCATACTGAGACTCTGACGGCAGTGAATAACTGTTTTTTAAAAACTTAGCATAATTGTGCAAAAATTCGAATCTTTGTTTAGCGGTAAATACATTTTCATCTGTGAAATCACCGAATTCGCCGCTGAATTCGGGCTCGAAATAAATAAATTCATTAGAAATATGAGACATTACTTATCCTCTGTGATAGAAGTTTTAATTATTTGATTTATCCTCTCGCGCAAATTCAATATATAATCAGCACTTCGAGGATACTTTTTAAAGGTAATCGTTATATCTTCATCAATAAGTTTCATTACAGCTTCTCTGCCACAAAGAGATTCGCAAAGAGAAAAAGCTCTCATATCTTGTAAAGCATCATAGAAAACGGCATGTCTTAAAGAAATCAACGCTTCTCCATCTCTTGAAGGGTAAACTGCAAAACAGTCGCCCGCCGGAACATACATATCACCGTCTGTAACAAGATATGGATTTATAGGTTCATAAGAATAACGATTGTAATAATAATTATATCCATAGTGAAGGAAACCCTTGATATCATATTTGTACATCTGTACACCGATAATTCTATTACGATAAGAAGGCAAAGCAATAAATCTGTTTGAAACATCTTTGCCTTGTGCTTCACAGTAATAACACCAAAGGTTTTTCACATTATTTTCAATGAAAGGTTCGATAGCATCAGTAGCCGGAATAGGATTAGGACAAATTCCCTCTTTATAAAACTCATAATTAGAAAGAGCATCGATAATAGGTCTGTTCTCAGTCCACTTACTGATATTTTTATAAGCAGTTCTATAATAGTCCAAATCTCTAAGCTTAGGCTCGTCTGAAATATGAAAATATACTTTATCAGCAATACCTGTGTTTTTGAAATGAGCCATCAATGATGACAAAAAAGCATCTAAAAATTCAACATATTCTTTGCTATCTGATGCATTTTCCCACCCGAAAATTCTTTCTACGCCTTTTTCTGTTTCGGCAATAATCTTTGGTGCACTTCTTACACCCCATTGAGTAAACAAATGAGAAATTTCAAAGTATTTTATGCCGAGTGAAAGTGCAAGATTTATCCAACGGTCAAGACGTTCAAATCCAAAAGTATATTTTCCGTTTTTATATGTAACATCAACCAATTGAACAGTTGGTCTTTCACCTTTAAGCGGTGTATCCAAGGGCGGTGTAAATACCGGCGTCAAAATCATATTCATACCGTACTTAACCGCAGTTTTCATAAAGTTTTCTATTATGCGCCAATGTTCTTCACTGAAACATTCGGTGCCGTAGTAATTCATAAGACAGTCGCAATGAAACCACTGGGTAACGATAGTTTCCTGCTCGGGTAACATCGCATCTATAACCTCGAGAGAAAAGGTCACTCGGTGTTTTTTGGCTTCCTTTGTGTTTTCTGTAAAACAGAAGGTTATTGGGTAAACGCCTGCTTCTACCTCGCCTTTGAGGTTAACCTCAATAAAAAGAGATTTAAGATATACCGATACGGCAAGTCTTCCGTTTGAGGGTAAAGCTTGCAAAAAATCAGGATAAAGACCAGGCTGTGTTCTTAAATATCCATCGTCCTTACAGTCATCCTTTGCCGCAAACTGAACAGGTACCCTCTCTACCTTCTTAATTTCAATATAATCTTTGATAGGTGATTCAACCGAAAGATAAACATATTCGGTACGTTCCTCGTCCGCATTAGAATAAGCCAGACCAAAATGAAACATTTCATTTTTTAAACAACTGCCGCTTAAATATTCTGACTTACTATCTATCGATTCATCAAGAAAGCATTTTTCTAATGACGTTATAATTTTAAACTGCATAAAAAACACCCGTTTAAGTTGGTTTTCTTAAAAGGAACGGATAATACGGAGTATCCGTCCCTTTTAAAATCATTTTTATATAATCCGTAAAGACAAATTATTTTGTCTTAAGCGCATCGCGTTGAGCGAAAGCTGCATTTACAGCGTCTATGGCTGCTTTTACTTGGTCTTCAGTAGGCTCACCGTCTTCTAAGCTTCTGAAAAGATTATCGCTATAAACAAGTTCTTCCCCTGTAAACTGTCTTATAAGTGTAAGACTGCCGATATATCTTCCCATATTCTTGCTCAGATGATAACCATCACGGGTAAGGTTCCAATAATTTTCATCACCGATTTTAAAATCAATACCGCTTTCGCGGGCATTTTGAATTGCAATACCTGACGGAATTACATCATCAATGGTAATTGAATCGGCGTATATACCACCCTCACCGAAGAGTGAAGCAAATTTATTTACAATTAAATTGTGCATTGCATCCTGAGAATACGCACCATTTTCATCAGCAAATGCCGCATATGTGCACTGAGTAGTTTCGATATTATCATCGTAATTAAAAATAGTTTCATCATAATCCAAATTAGCGTAAGCCCATGAATTATGCCACATAAATTTAACATCGTCGCCCTCGTATTTACGGATATAATCCATAAGCTTATCAAGCTTTTCAAATCCACTTGTAAAGGCGGCGCCGGTTGGTGAAGTCTGGAAAAATACTATATCCCATTCGTTATCGAGCAAGGCTTCTTTAATGGTAGTATGCTCTTTATATGTTCTGCCGTCTTTGGTATAGGTTTCATACCAGTAAAGATAATCGCCGTTTTGGTAATAAGAATTATTTTCATATTTTTTAAGAAGCTCAGGGTAGTTTTCACCAAACACGCCCAGCGCCGAAGCATAGTGCTTTGGAATATCACGGCCGGGAGAATAAAGATGTGCAAAATGCAAATCTTCAATTCCCATACTATCGGCAAGCTGTGCAACATAGGTCATAGTATCTTGCGTATAACTATTTCCTATGCAAAGGATATTAGTTATTTTTTTTTTAAGACCTAACAACCAATTTCTAAGTTCAGAAATGTCGTTAGAGTCAAGAGAGCCATCAAGCAATGGGTCTGCAGTATCATTTTTGAAATTAACATCATTACCATCAAGAGATTCGTTCATAGCAACAAGGTCGCAAATATCAACATTTCCGGTGCCGTTTATATCGTGACCGAGCATTTCAAGTTCATCAAGTTCTGCGTCAGCTTTATCAAGAGCAGTCTTGTGTACGGCAAGCTTTGCCTGCTGTGCAGAATGCATTGCGTTATAAACGGTGTAAAGACTGTCAATCTGACCATCCATACCGCGTTTTATATCGCTTGTTACGGTATTAATTTGACTTGCAAGCTCTGTAGCGGTAATATCGTATAACTTGAAATTATCAATATATGTTAAACCACTGTTATGATACCAATACATAAATCCTTGAGTAAATGAGTCATCTGTACAGATAAGTGCAGGCGTTGTAAATACATCGTCAACTGCAACATAAACCTTAAACACGTTGCCGATTACTTCAAGCTTAATTTTATAATTTGTATCATAATTTAGCGAACGTGAAAGTGATGCAGAGCCAACTGTTTCACTATCTTCGCCAACTGTCTTAATTATTGAAATAGTACAATAATTTTGATTGTTTGTATCTATACCTTGGCGATCAATTTCTAATTGATATTGACTTGTTCCGCCAATATCACGGAAAATTAAACGGTCAACTAACCAATTATCATTAGTAGAAGCTGGATCAGCTATAGAATAATCGAAGGTTACAACAAAATCTCTCATTGTTTCGTTTCCGCCGTCGAAATTAAGTGCGGTAACACGAATATTACCATCATCGTTGTCGCCTAATTGAAGCCTACCGTCATCTGAAATAGAAAGGTTACTGGTCTGTCCTGCACCCTGTGTAATACCACCGAAATCATTATCTTCAAAATCATATACTGTGGGAGCAAGAATGTCGGTATATTCACTATAATCCTCTTCAGAACGAAGTACATCAACAGTATCCCAAATCTTCATACTCTTAACGTTGATTGCTCTGTTATCAATAACAACTGCAAAGTCACCACTTGGAGCAGAAGCGTATTGTTCATCGGTAAGGGTTTGATAAACTGAGCGGAGTGTTGCGCTCTTATTATCGGTTTCCCAAATATATGTATAAAGATTTTTACCTGAAAGAACAATTCTTATTGTGTAATAGGTATTTACAGTAAGCGACCTGGACAAAGGCATATACGAAGTGGCACGAACATTGTCCTTATCATTGTCTGTTTTGCCTACCGCAGTAGAACATCCGATAACCGCACTACTTGAAGTATTACTCGACTGAAGCACAACAGCAGAAGTACCCGCGGTATTTGCGTCATCTGTTGCCGTACCCATAGCATCTCCGTAAACAGATGCGGACATCATATTCTGTCTGTTTTTATATCCTATACCTACACCTGTATCACCGGGTAACTTACTTAGATATTTGGTGCGGTCCTTGTCAACATGGAAATTAAATGCCATACCTGCATAATTGGCATTAGTACCGTTAACCGAGAACTCAGTTTCCCATACAAAATCAGTGAGATTAACCTCTTCACCAAGTGAAGACTCTATTAACTCGTCTGTAGAAGAATAAACAGGCATTGTATAAACACCGTTTGAAGTTGTAATTTCTCCAACTGTAGTATTTTTTTCCTTATTAACAACCTGTTCAGCGTTGCCGGGGTTTTGAACTAATGTATCTGCAGAACTGTCAAAAATAAGACTTGGTCTATTGACAATCATATTTTTATATGCCGATTGATTGCCACCCTGAATGATTGCAAAATCTCCTGCAGGAGCAAGACTTAACTGATTTTGTGCAACGGTAAAATCTTTTGTAAGTTTAATATCGTCCTGTTCAACAGTAAGCGTAATTTTAGTTCCAACCATCTTAACAGTAATGGTTGCCCATTTAGATAAGTTAATTTTTCCAAGTGCAAGATAACTATCTTCAGAAGGAACTCTGATATTGTCAGACACTGTATAATTAAGAGGACGGGGTTTACCCATCATGCTTTCATCTGTTGAACTGTATACCGGTACTTGTAAAGAAATGGAATTTGGAACTGCATCGTTCGTTTTTGTAGGATTGGCGTCGGTGCCTTCATAGCTCCAGTTGCTGCCCCATACCATAAACGAAAATGCATAATCTCTTCTCCAGTAAGCATCTTGTTTACCTTCACTGGACTCTGTAATTTTACTATTATCATTAGTATGGAACAAGAAAGCTGAACGTATATTGCCATTTCCTTCAATATCAGTACCCTTGTAATCAAACTTCCACTCAAAATCCCTAACATTAGATGGTGAAATTTTGTTTCTTTCAAGAATTTCACCCGTCGTTTTCCAGTTACCTAAATAAACATGTGCGCGGTTATTTACATCACCGCTCAAGTTGGATGCACCAAGCCACAAACCGCCATTGTCAGCAGGGTCAATATTAGGGTTTACATGACCTGGTGCTTGATAGTTTTCTACAGTATCAAAGATTTCTTTGTAAGAATCTTTAATAGCCCAATCATTATTATTAAGATTAGGTAGCGAGGATTCTGCTGTTGTTTGTATTAGCGGTGATACCGCAATACAGGAAATTAAAAGCGCGAGGGTTAGAACTATGCTAAGTAGTTTCTTCATTTCTCTTATCTCCTTTAATTATTTATTCGTAAGACTAATATCATCCACATCAATGATACAGCCGTTAGAACCTATTACTGTATAACCCTTATAGAAGGTTTTATCCTTATCAGTTACAGAAATGTACTTATTTCCGTCTACATAAAGGGTATAAGTATAACCTTTGGAAACAACCTTAATATCATGCCATTTACCGTCAGGGCGGACACCGAATGCGCGGTTATCAGAAGGCATATAAGCCGTACCGCCGCTTCGATTCTTACCTGTTGTGGCAATAAGATTATCGATACCCAATTTGCGCGCACTGTCTTTAAGCGAGACACTTGTTCCGCGTGCGAGAATATTCACCCAAACCGAATCCCACTTCAAATTAGAAGGCTTAGAGTGTATACCAATTATCGTAGAACCGAGATTTTCGTGCGTATTAGATTTAACCCTTAACTTGAAATTAAGTTCAAAGTCCATCGCATTAGGCGGTCCGAAAGAAAACAGTAAATTACCGTTACCCACTACCTCAAGTGTGCCGTCTTCCTTAGTACGCATATTAGGATATGCTCTGAGGAATTTATTGCCGTTTTCTTCAGACATTACGGTTGTTTTTTCCTCATCATAATAAGTAAAGCTTATTCCATCGAGGCTTGATTTTTCAAAATTGTTTTTATAAAGCGTTCCGGCAGGTACTTCTTCGGTAAAGCTTAAGTCATAATGCGGTGTACCCCAAATACGAATATTATCTATATCGAGATTGACACCCTCTGTTCTTAAGGCAAAACCACCCCATTTATTAAGCTTGATTTTATCAACACCCTCTATTATCTTCTTTCCGTCGATATAAAGTGTGTATTTCCAGTCTTCACAAACTAGACTCACCTTATGCCATTCGAAAATCGGTATACCATATTTTTCGTCGTGGCACGGGAATGTTGATGTAGTATTTTGCGCTGCAGGTCCGCTGCGAGCAACCTCATAAATATCTTTATCAGACTGAACTGATAAAAAGCTTCCCATATTTAGTACTCTTGCTTGTGAAGAAATACCTCCGCTTTTAGTTCTGCCCATTAATATAATGCTGTGCCATTTCGGAGAAATTTTATTGGTAATACGCACATGCATATTTAATGTAAAGTCTTTAATACCTGTCGGTCCGAAAGTCATATTTACAGGTCCGTTTGCTGCATTAGAAGCATTAGGCTCATAATCAATATGATAATATTTCTTTTTGCCTTCAGTAACAACGCCGTAATTCTGACCACGTACTACCGTGAGACGCTTGTTATCACCCTTACTCTGGAAATCATTTTCATACAGCAAGCCTGTTTCAAGCTGTTCCTGTTCAAAAGGTTCAATTTTAGCCTTGGGTGATAGAATTTCAACATCGTCGAGTTGCATATTAACAGAACGGCTGGCAATGACAATATTACCGTTTTTATACTCTTTTTGAGTATCTTTAGTTTCAAGCATTAATTCGCCGTCGAGATAATACTTATATGTCCAACCGTCAGCTACAACACTTACCTTGTGCCAAACACCGTCAGGTGAAAGTCCTGCTTTCGGGCACCCACTTGGTAAATTAAACGTATTTCCAAAGGTTGCATCATTATCGGCATAAGCAATTCTATTATTCGTATAATCTTTTTCCGCAGATTTCTTGGCAACAGAAAATGCTGCACCGCTGGAAGACATCTGCAAAACATTAGAATCAACAACACCGTTCTGCGAACGGAAGCCAACAAGAACGTAATGCCAATTGCTATGATACATCGGATTTAATTCTGTAGTAAGACGAACCTTGAAATTCAAAGTGAAATTATCATACTTTTTATTAGGAGCAATTTTTATTATATTCCAACCGTCATTACCGTTTTGATGTGAATGGTCGTGTGTGACCTGAAGATATTTATTGCCGTTCTTATCTTCAAAAATTCCTGTTTTTTCAGGCTCCTTAGGTGTAGTAGAAACAACTACTCCGTCTTGATTTTTTTCAAAATCGTTTTCAAAGAATATTCCGTTTTCGGGAAGCTTTTCAACATCACCTGTACCGTCATCAATCGGCTCTTGCGGTTTAGGAACATCAATATCCTTAAAATCTAAAGCCCTTACGGTCATATCCTTAATTCTATAATTTATATTGTGCTGTATTCCTTCTTCGTGACGGCTTATAATCGCAAAGTCGCCACTGGGACTTAAATTCATAGCAGAGGTGTACATAATGACACTAAATTCACGATAAGTATTTTCCTTATCAGCTGTCTGCCAGAAAGAAACCTTAAGGTTTGAACCTTCCAATTTAATATTAAGTGTTACATATTTTGTAATATCAATTGATTTTGCGGCAGAAGCATCATCAAGTTTTTTATAACTATTATCCTTAATTTTCCAAGGCGTTACCGTAGTATCATAATCATACGGACGCATATATCCTAATTGACTGTTTTTGTTTTCTACACCGCGTTCAATAGAAAAAGCATTTTGAACTGCGCAATGCTTAGTCATATCGGTATTTTCGCCGTAATAGGTTACAGCCAAAACGTTTTTACGTTCAGAAAAACTGTTTATATTACTATTTTCATTGATATGGAAAACAAAGGAAGTTTTCATATCTTTTGCGCCAAGAGCTTCAGCAATAAACTGTGTTTGCCACTCAAAATCTGTTACAGAATCAAAGTTAGTATTTCTTTCGAGAATCTTTGCAGACTCGACGTTTTTACCCATATAAACACTGTCTTTAAGGCTTGGGTTATCGCTTACCCAAGAGTCTCCGCCTAACCAAACACCATTAATTGACGGGTTTTTCTGTTCGGTGGAATTATAATTGTTAGAATTGAAAATTGTTCTCGGGATACTAACATTCATATTCTTGTAGTATGACAGATTACCGCCCTGAATAATAGCAACATCACCTGAAGGTGCATTATTAAGCACATTTTGAGACACTACAAAATCTTTTGTAAGAGTTATATCGCCTTGTGTAACGGTAAGAGTAATGGTACGGCCTACCATCTTAATCGATACTTTCATCCATTTTTTAAGGTCGATATCCCCAAGCGGTAAATAGCCAGTATCACCGTCATATTTTCTCATACCTGTTGTTGGATCGTTTGAATACGGACCAAAAGGACGGGATTTTCCGTTCGTACCTAAATCCTTGCTATATACCGGAATCTGCAAAGCTATCGAGTGTGGCATTGCATTTTCCATTGGGTCTTTATTCTTAGTTCCGGCATAGCTGAAATCACTACCCCACAGCATAAAAGAAAATGCATTATGTCTATTCCAAAAGCTTGACATATCACTCTTTTCGTTTACGTGGAAAACAAACGCAGAACGAGTATTAGAACCGTTACCTAAGTAATCGAAATTCCATTCAAAATCAGTGATATCAGAAGTCAGAGCCTTGTTTCTTTCAAGAATTTTATTAGAAACTTGCCAAGAGCTAATACTAAGCATATCTTTATTAGGCTTTGAAGTATTAAATTCGGAATTTTGAAGCCATAGCCCTTTATCAGTCTCAGTAATGTCAATATTCGGATTTACATTAGATGAAGAATAATAAGCATTACTATCAAAAATAGTAATCATATTATCCTGTGGGTCAGCAGAAACCGCATCAGAAGACTCGCCATAAACTGTACCGAGGTTAATGCTCACACAACTGACTATAAGTACAACTGCCAAAAGAGAACTTATAACTTTTTTCATTTAAGCATTACCCCCTTTTTTCTGCGAATTAGTATTCCGAAACCAAGTGCTGCAGTCAAACCGCAAACTACCGCAATCGCTAAGGCAATCCAAGTATATATAGATGCCTTGAACGGATTCGTAAAATTGATAGCATTATTTACAGGTACTTTTTCCTGACCTAAAGTGGTAAGGTCGATACGAAGAACACCTGTATCTGGAATATCAAGCTCTTCCTTTTCTAAAAAATCACCCGCCCAAAGCGGCTTTTCATTTGCTTGTGGCTCAGGCAAATTACTGCCATAATGCCTTGTTATTACAATATCATCTATATCAAAGCTAGACATTAAACCGGCAAAGCCGAAACCGCCGTACTCACCGTAATTATTGTCAGAAGTCTCTAAAATACGGTCACCGTTTACGTATACAATAATTCTTTCACCGCGTGTGCTTATTTGAACATTATTCCAAAGTCCTATGCTGATTCCAAAATCAGGATAATCAGTAAGCGGAGTCAGTGTATTTTCATCAGCAAAACGGTCAGCAAAAATTAATGATGTTTGGAATGTTTTAAACTGTAATTGGTATGAAACGGTATCCCAAGCCGGTATATGCGGACTTCTGAAAAACGGCGATATCGTTGCCGAGCTAGCATTGGTGAATAAGGTAGCTCTCAAACGGAAACTTATATCTACATCACGTTGTTCGGTAGGTCCGTAAGCAAATTGTATTCTGTTAGACTCATTAGTACAACGAAGAAACTTTTCACCCTTCTCACTAACCACTTTCAATGTTCCATAATTGATTTGGAATGTATCATCAAGCTTACCGCTTTCAAAGTTGTTTTTATAAACAATCTTATTTGTAGCTGCACTTGCGGTTAAAGAAAAAGAAGAAACAAGAACAAACAACAGCAAAAATATTGCTAAACATTTAATTTTTTTCATTCGTCTGCCTCCTCACCTGAAGAGGTTTTTGTTTCACTTCTAAGCTTCTTAATCTCTTTAAAAAGCGTTACAGAGACCATAACGGTACTTATAAGAAGGAGAGCAATAAACAAAATTAAAATTATTGCAATAGTACTATTAATTGTCATAATATTGCCTCCCTACTTCGTAATACAGTCACAAGTAATATTACTGTCATTACTTACGCTGATATCTTTTCCGTTATTGTAAATCATCAAAATAGTTCCGTTAGTTTTGGTTGTGCTGTTTTGCGCATCAGCAATATATATAAGATTTTTTCCCGAAGAATCCAGTAGAGTAATTGTATGCATTGTAAAACGTGACGAATCACAACGAATAAAATTTGAAGAAGCTGCATTAATTTTATTGAAAATGACACTTCTTAAAACTGTTGATAAGCTGTTTTTTAATTCTAATGCATACTCACAAGTATTATCATTAAAAGTAATCGATTCAACAGTAACAACGCCTCCGAGCGTTACAGGAATAAGTTTATCATTCTTACCTTTACCTATTGTGACAGAGCGTAGTACTGTAGAAAGACCATTTTTAATTTCAATTGCTTTATGAGAATAACCCTCAAAGGTGACAGCCTCAATGGTTGTACAAAAAGCGCCATTGTTATCAGAATCACTTAAAAAGCCTGTGCCGATACTTTTAAATGCAACACTTTTTACCATAGAGCCGTTAATTAATCCGTTATCATAAATAGCAACCTTTTTTCCTGTATTTTCGTTTCCATTCAAATTGGAGAACTCAATACCAAGTTCTTCTATCACACAATTTCCTTTTGCAGAAATCGCAAAATCAGAAGCACTAGAACGAATTATTGCTCTCGCTGAACCGCTACCTTTAATATTTTTATTCTCAATTACAAGCGTTTCATTTACTTCATAAACTCCGTCAGGAATATAAATTGAAGCGTTTGTTTGAAGCGCCTTTTTAAAAGCCTTAGTATCATCCTTATTATCGTTAGGTATAGCTCCGTATGATGTTACTTGTGCATATCCGTTTTGCACATCCACAGTAGTTCCGATAACCACCGCCGCAGGAACTTCTGTATTACTGAACAGCATAACATTCGGCAAAATTATTACCGTTGCAACAATCGAGCCAATTAGTAGTATAATTTGAATGATATTTATTATGAGAAGTACTTTAACCTTTTTCACTTGGAAGTACCTCCTATCTCGGTAGACTTAACTACAGGAATTCCGCCTCTGGTAGGTAATGATTTCAAGAAGTCATATTCATTTTGCCAATAAGAGTAAAAAGCATAATTTTCATATACAACCTTATATTTACCCTTGGCACCCTTTTCTCTTTCGAAAACAACAAAGGTTTTGGCCTGTGGAGTATTAAGACCACGATTTGAGAGCGAACCAATCTCTTCAAACCAACCTTTCTGTCCTTTTAAAAGTCCCTCATCAGGTTGGTTAACACCACGAATGTTTATGTTTCCGATTTTTATGGTATCACTTGATTGGCTGTTTCCAAAACGTATTACACTTGAGTTGTAGCATCTTATAAAGTTAAGAATGTATGTGAGGTTTGCAATATATCCGCTAGAGTTTTCCGCATAAATTACACCCATATCGTCTTGTGAAATTCCAAGACCTTCAAAATGGATTGCTCCTATATTAAAATTCTTTACATTTTCTAAAACCATTCCATAAAGCAAAGGTCCATGCTCAATATTAATCTGATTAAAAACAGGACCATACTCGCTTCCTGTCAGAATCATAGCTGCATCTGCGTTTATGTAACGTCCCTGATTGTTAACATAAACATTACTATAGGTGTTACCAATTCGGTTATTACACCTCATATCTACACCGCGAAAGCTATAAAACTGTACTTCGATTGTATCAAACAATACTCCGTTACACGAAGAACCTTTCGGTGTATAAATTGCTGTGCCAACAGTGTCTATAAATAAATTTCTTACAGCTGAACCGGCTTCAAGTCCGCGATTATCATCGCCAATTTGCAATCCAACTCTCTCGCCCTGCTTTTCATTTGCTGCAATACAAGTTGAAAAAAATCCAATATATAAATCTGTGATTGTGGTTTTGCCTTTAATAGTAATGATAGGTTGTGTTTTATCTTCATAATTTGCAGTGATAATAGAAACACCCGAACTTGTACCGCGAATTATTCTATCTTCAATAACAATAGGTTTAGATAAAATAAACTTTCCTACCGGAACGTAAATATTTTTTCCTGAAGCAATCGCTTTTTCAAATGCGGCATAGTCATCCGAATTATCATCTCTTGTAGCACCAAACTCTTCAATATTTACAAAACCTTCATCTAAATTAGACAAAGTATCTGCAGAAGAAGTCAGCGGAGCAAAACAGCACAGCGATAATAAAACTAAAACTATTACTGAAACAGTTATCTTATTTGTAAAAGCTTTTAACGACATCTGCGACCTCTTCCCCCTCACTTCACTTTTTGTCTAACAACTAAATTAATTTCGCGTCCATTAGTCGAAAATTTTTCATATTGTGCTTTTAATTCATTAGGAGCAACAATATTGTATCTATCAATTGTAATGTTGTATGGATTAACATAACCTGTCTTTCGAGCAATTACAAATTGTTCCGATTCAGGCTTAACATCATTATCAGTGCATATAATGTTAAAATCGCCAATATGTACATTACCCATACAATCATATTCATACCCGCGGTACATATTATTTCCAAGTCTAACGAATGACTGTAATTTGCCTTTGGGTATAGAATTATAAATATTAATACTTCCAATAATTGCGTTGGTCATATCAAAATAAACAAAACCTGTATTATCCTTTGTTAGTTCAGTATCAATAATATTAATATTAGTTGCACTGAGCGCCTCGCAAACTTCAAACTTAACAGGTGACTTTAGCTTACTGTTAGCAACGGTAAGGTCGGTTATTTCACACTCGGTTTCACGCTCCTGCAAGAAGAAACCTGCATTAGCTTCTTTACCATTAGTAGAAATATATATATTTCTGTAAATATTTCCTGTACGGGTTTCATCAGCCATATCAAAACCACGATAAGTAAAATCAGTAACAGAAACAGATTCATAAGTTACCGAGAATGATGCAGCGCCCATTTTAAATTTAACAATATCTCTTTTAGGAGAATAAACACCGGTTCCTACATTCTTAATATTAACATTTGTAATTGAAGTACCCCTTTTAAGCGTTTTCTCCATCTGACCGGTATATATGCCTACACGTTCACCCGCAAATTCATTGCCTTTTATACAGCTATCATCATAGCGTATAGTCAAATCCTTAATAACGCAACGACCGCCTGCTTCGATAATCGGGTCGCGATCACTCTCATTTTTACATATTATTACACTTTTTTCCGCACCGCACCCTATAAGTGAAGAATCCAAAAGTTCAATTGTTTCTGAAATTTCAAACTCTCCTGCAGGAATATATATTGCCTTTGAATTTGAACCCATTGCTATAAACGCTGATGTATCATCTTTTCCATCATTTGCGATTGCGCCAAATGAACACACATTGTAATTTCCCGGATTATATCCAACAGTTTGAAAAACCGTGTATGCATTAACACTAATCGTGGCAATAATAATCACAAGCGCCATAACAAATGTCTTTTTTAAGTTCTTCATTATTGGCCTCCTAATATAAAGTCCAGTGAAACAGAAAATTACACTTTCTGTTTCACTGTCGGTTATATATAGATAAATTTATTTGCTAATAGCTTTCAAGGTATCAGCGTACTCTTTAATAGCACTGTTAAGTAATGGTGTGTACTCTTGAATAGCTGTTGCCCAGGGCTTGTTATACCAAAGTACATCCTTTTGGAAAACTTGTCTTTCAGTGGAGGACCAGGTTGCACCAAAGCCATCGTCAAGAGTTGCTATAATCTCAAACTTAGAAGGGTCATTCATTTCATCAATAAGCTTAAAGTCTTCTTCATCACAGCCCGAAAGCGCTGTATCACGCTTTTTCTGCGCTTCAATTACAACAGGGTCGATTTTTCCGCTGCAAAGGCGCCAAATTGCCATAAACGCCACTGCCTCTTCGGGATTCTTTGCACCCTTTGCAAGCCAAGCACCGGTACCTCTGCCGGGAGTGTAATACTTATCCGCATCATCCCACTTAGGTGAAGGAGCAAATTCAACCTCACCTGACAAACGTTCATTAAGCAGGTGGTTAGCACCATAATACTGTTCAAATACAAGCATTGAAACCTTGCCTTGTTTAAACAGTTCAGAACAGCTTTCGACAGTAGGACGAACCTTACTTTCAAATCCTAAGCGTGTAGAATAGTTGAAAAAGTCAGCAAGCTTTGAACTGTTAAGGTTATTAACATAAGTACCATCTTTCTTAGCCTTAACATATGTTTCACCTGTAACCAGATGCATCGGTGCTTCATAACCAACACCATATTTTGAAATAGAACCTGTACTGTCCTTTACAGTAAGCTTATTTGCGTATTCTTCAAGCTTTTTCCAGGTCCAATTGCCTTCATAATATAACTCACGCGGTGTCTTAAGACCAAGGTCTTCGAAATCTTTCACCCAATACCATGTATAACCGTTATTGAAATAAGTGTTGAAATAACGGTAAACTTTACCGTTAATACGATACTTGTCATTTACTTCCTTGATACCCTCAAATACAGGTTCTTTGAAGTCCATATAATCATCCCAAGGCTGTGCAATGTTTTTAATTGCAAAATTTGGATAATCACGGTCACGAAGAGTAATCATATCAGGCGAATTGCCTGAAAGAACTAATTGAGCCGCTTTAATTTCGATTTCTGTATTAATTGTTCTTATGTATTCAAGACTTACACCGTATTCCTGTTTGAGTTTCTCATTAACGGTATACATATAAGCTGAAGGGGTAGTCAAAACAGATGGGTCCTCCCAAGTAAGCATATATACTTTATCAGAATCTATTTCTAACTCGGGTAACTTGATGTTGGATTCTTTAACAAAACCCTCAGAATCCCCATTATTATCCGCTTTCTTTTCGCCGCAACCGGAAAGAGTTACGAACATTAAAAGAACCAAAACCGCTGTGAACAATCTTTTAAATTTACTCATAATTAACACCTCATTATTAATATTCATAACCGTCAAGTGTACTTAAATCAATGATACATATGGTACGCTTTCCGGTGTGTATACTATCAAAACTCACATATCTTCCCGTTTGGTCAAAACGTGCATGAAGATCACAACGATAATCGACATCCTGCGCATTATTGATATGTGACTTGTATTTACCAAGTATTGTGTCCGTATTGGTCTTAGTATCAATAAAATGCAACCAACGGTAACCCTCTGCGTCGGGATAACCGTCACCCATAATATATCGTCTATTAGGTGAATAAAGACAATGAATATCTTTATTCGGGTTGGGTTCAGGGAGTCTTTCCGCTTTATCAGTATTATCAGTAAATATCCACAAGCCATCCTGACGGTTGACAATGTCATAAGCGCTAAATATCAAAAGTTGTTGGTCATTTTTCCAATGATAATGAGAATGAAATCCCCACGGTGACATTTCAAAAATATTTCCATCAAGATCTGCGGTCAAAAGCTGTGTTCTCCAGGACGGAGCCCCCGGCTCTCTGAAATTTCTGAAAAGCATCGCAAAACGATTTGCAGACGGATTGAAGTTTATATGATTAACCAAAAGTTTTCCGTTAGAAAAAGTTTCGTTAAAATAAGCATCTCGCAAAGATACATAATCCAATATCTGTTTCACTTCACCTGTCTGTGTATCCATCAAAAATACACCATCTTCAATGGGTGCTTTTTGGTCAGTGAACGGATCTTTAATGCCTGCATAACCATAACCCGGTCGGAAATCATATATACGTGAGAAATTTACGCACAGCGCTTTTGTGCAATCTTGCGAAAGATTAGCAAAAGCCATTGGAAGTAATCTCGTCTCACCTGTTCTAATGTTTTTTATGCATGTTTTATATGTATCGTTGTCGCGTACATTATAAATGATGTGATCATCATCCTTGTACCATTGCAAAAGAGTACCCTGCTGAAAATTCCACGCATTCGTTTCAGCGTACTTAATAAACTTTCCTGTCTGTAAATCTATTACACCCAATTCACATATATCATCTGCATTAGGAAGTCTATCCTCGAAAGGTGCCTTATGACACAGATGGTATCTTCCCGTAGAGTCAAACGGTTGAAGGTCGTAATAACCAAAGAAGTAATGCCCACCGTCGTCGGGTGTTATTACTCTTGCCTTTACCCCATTCTCTTCAATTGCTTGAGGCATTACAGTATAATTAGCATTAGCCGACACAATTTTCCCTCCAAAATTTGTATTTTTATTTGTTAATAAGAACATAAATATTGAAATAATCTTTCTTTTACAAACCTTGATTTTTCAAAAAAATTAGGTAAAATAAACAAATTTTCAGATTCGTTTCATTATAAGTATAAAAGGTTAGACAAAATACATCAATATCATTCACTACTTTATAATTGTCAAAAACTACTTTTTTCCTTATGGCTCGTAGCAAATTTTTTTCAAATATGTATAATTAATTTAATGAACGCAATTTAAACACTTGACTAAGGAGTATTAATATGAATTTAATAAGAATATGCCCTAGCTATATACGTCACAATTGGCCTGAAAAGCCAGGAATGACAATTAATAGGCCCAATGGCATTAATGAATATCTTTTTCTTCATTTTTGGAATTCCTTTGAAATAAATTTAAACGGCGAAAAAATCATAACCAAACCTCATGCTTGTATTATTTACAAAAAAGAAACCCCACAAAATTACCATTCAAGCGAAGCCTCTACCCACGATTGGTTCAGAATGGTTGGCAATGTTGAAGAATTGCTTGAAAAATATAATTTGAAATGTGATGTTATTTATTATCCGAAAAATTACAATTTTATAACATCTTTGATTCGTAAAATGGAGGTTGAAAACACAACAAAGAACAATTATTACATTCAACTCTGTGATATATATCTTAATGAATTATTTGCCCTTTTATCCCGTGAAGTAACCTTGGAAAATATTTCAAATACTACTATTAATCTCCAAACAAAGGAGCAACTAAAACAACTTAGGTTGCAGCTTTCTCTTTATTATGATAAACGCTGGGATATCTCAAGTATGGCAAAATTTATTAATCTGTCACCCTCTTATCTTTATGCAACCTATAAAAAATATTACGGAATCTCTCCCATGCAAGACCTTATTGCGATTCGTATGCAACACGCACTCACTCTACTTAACGGAACAAATAAAACTATAAATGAAATTTCCGAAATTTTAGGATATCCCAATTCTTCACATTTCATAAGACAATTCACAAAGAATATGGGTATATCCCCTAACAGATACAGGCAAAGTAATCCTATTGACCTTGATAAAAAATAAATAAGGAGTTTTAATATGAAAAATGCAAAAAATAAAATGGAATTAATTATTCATCCTCATGAACTTACTGACCGCTGGATAGCTCTTGCAAAAGAACTCAAGCTCGACAGGGTCAGCATCCATCCTATTGGCGGTATGAACGCACATGAAACATTGCAAGAATTACTTAAAACTCTTGAAGACGAAAATTTCCGCGCCCAAATTGACAAGCTCACAGACAGTGGTATAGAAATAGGTTATGAGTTTCACGCTCTCAGCTATCTGTTGCCGAGAGAATTGTTTTCAGAGCATCCTGAATACTTCCGTCAAGACGCCACTGGCAAAAGAACAACTCACGGCAATTTTTGTTTTTCTAATCCAAAAGCACGGGAAATAATATGTAAAAACGCAGTAAAGTTAGCTAAAGAGTTGTACGGAAGTTGCAATGAATATTATTTTTGGTTGGATGATGCAATGCACCTCGCGTGCAACTGTGATGAATGCAAAAAGCATTCGTTTGCACACCATCAGCTTAACCTTATGAACGAAATTGTTACCGAATTACGAAAAGAAATCCCCGATGCGAAAATATGTTATCTTGCCTATTACGAAGGTGTTGCAATTCCTGAAGATATATCACCGAAAGATGGTGTATTTCTTGAATATGCACCATTTGAACGCTATATAAAACCTGAAACATTTGCTTTTGAAGGTGAATACTTAGAACTCGTTAAAAAAATAATAAAATTTTTCGGCACGAAAAATTCAAAAATTCTTGAATATTGGTATGATAACTCAATTTACTACCGCCGTGCAGGTAATAAACTTGTTCCGTTTACTCCAAATAATGAGCAAATTAAAGCAGACCTTGAATTTTATAAAGATTTAGGCTTTGAAACCTTTTCTTCATTTGCATGTAATCTTTGCGATGAATATGCTCAACTTTTTGGCGAACCTGATTTTTCTGCAATTAAAAACAGAAAAATATAATATCAATACATAAGTATAATAAATGGGCTATCTCACTATTTTCTTAGTGAGATAGCCCATTATCTTGTTCGTGAAGGTAACCTATTGTTAACCCTACATTTTCACTTTAAACGTATTTATAAACATAATTTACCTCTTACATATTTAAAGCAAATGTTGAAGTTCTCTATTTATATTATAGTGGCTTTTTCTTCAATATTTTAACTGTTTTTGTGGGGAAAAAGAAGAAGTTTAAAAACTTAATCTTTTTTGCAATAACCGACGCCAAAACCGAGAATAATAGTCCGCAAACGGTACCCATTATTATGTGTATCCACCACTGTGTAACATTTAAGCGTATCAGTATAATTCTGATTCCTGCCGTAAAGATAGTGTGCAGAAGATAAATTTGCAAAGAATATTTATTAACAAACAGTAAAAAGCGGGATACGAATTTTACTTCTTTAAGCAAAGAAATAAATAGTA
>JAZRMI010000027.1:0-8523 GCA_045647405.1 Acutalibacteraceae bacterium
TGAAAATTCGTCTTGCGGCGAAGATACTGCGCTTATGTTCTTCACTTCGGGAACAACCGGCAATCCTAAAATGGCGGCTCATAAACACACTTATGCGTTAGGACATTTTGTTACTGCTAAATATTGGCATTGTTGCGAGAGAGACGGACTTCACCTTACGATTTCTGATACAGGTTGGGGTAAATCTCTTTGGGGTAAACTTTACGGTCAGTGGCTCTGCGAGGGAGCGGTTTTCGTATATGACTTCGATAAATTCGATGCGGACGAAATTTTGCCGATGTTTGCGAAATACAATATAACTACTTTCTGTGCACCGCCAACAATGCTTAGAATGCTTGTTAAAGGTGACCTTTCTAAATACGATTTATCTTCAATTCACCATATGACTACAGCGGGCGAAGCACTTAATCCTGAAGTTTTCCGTCAGTTTGAAGAGGCGACAGGACTTCAGATAATGGAAGGCTTTGGTCAGACCGAAACAACGCTCACTATCGCAAACCTTTGCGGAACTGTTCCAAAAGTTGGCGCTATGGGTAAGGCATCACCTCAGTATGATGTTGATATAGTTGACCCTGAGGGTAATCCTGTGGCAGACGGTGAAGTTGGTGAAATTGTTATAAGAACTGATAAGGAAACTCCTTGCGGACTTTATAAGGAATATTATCTCGACCAAGAAAAGACAAACGAAGCGTGGTATGACGGTATGTACCATACAGGCGATACCGCTTGGCGTGACGAAGACGGATATTTCTGGTATGTAAGCCGTATAGACGATGTTATCAAGTCTTCGGGTTACCGTATAGGACCGTTTGAAATCGAAAGCGTTATTATGGAACTTCCCTATGTTTTGGAATGTGGTGTTTCTGCCGCACCCGACGAGGTTAGAGGTCAGGTAGTAAAGGCAAGTATCGTACTTACCAAGGGAACTGTGGGTACAGAAGAACTCAAAAAAGAAATCCAGAATTATGTTAAAACCCATACCGCACCTTATAAATATCCACGTGTTATTGTTTTCCGTGATGAATTACCTAAAACAATAAGCGGAAAAATCCAAAGAAATAAACTTTAAATATTGACAATTTTCCAATGTTGTGATATATTGTACTGTGTAAAAACTTTGACGAAGAGTGCGCAAAACAGAGCATATCAGAGAAATGACGGTCGGTGCAAGTCATTTATGTTAGTTTTGCGTTGTAACTTCTGAGTTGAGGGGAAGAAAGCGAAAGTTAGTAGAACCCCTTCGTGATTGCTGCGTAAAGGCATAGGAATTGATAGATTCCAAGAGTGGCAGTTTTACTGCAATTTGAGTGGTACCGCGGGTATATTGATAAAATCAATGCTCGTCTCAAAGTCATAACTTTGGGACGGGTTTTTATTTCGTCCCTTGACGGAGGAAGACTTATGGAACAAATTAAGGAACTTGATTTTAAAATCAAGGAAATCGCAGGGCGTATTAAAGAACTGCGTGAAATTGAAAATTTAAGCGTTTCGGAAATGGCGCAAAAAACCGCAGTAAGCGAAGAAGAATATATCGCTTGCGAAAACGGCCAGAGTGATTTGCACTTTGCTTTTATTTATCGTTGCGCTAATGCATTTAATGTTGACGTTACCGATATTATTGAGGGTTATAGCCCTAAATTAAGGTCGTTCACTGTAACTCGAAAAGGTGAAGGGCAGCGCATTGAAAAAGCGCACGGTATGACATATTATAACTTGGCGTCGGCATTCAAAAACAGAATTGCAGAGCCTCTTTATGTTAAGAGTGTTTACAGCGAAGAAGCGCAGACAAAGGATATTGAAGTTACCACCCACGCAGGTCAGGAATGTGACCTTATCATTTCGGGACACCTTAAAGTTCAGGTTGGTAACCATACCGAGGTTTTAGGTCCTGGCGATAGTATCTATTTTGACAGTAACACACCTCATGGTATGATTGCGGTCGGCGGTGAAGACTGTACATTTTACGCTATTGTTTTAAATCCGACGGGCGAGCCTATTCCCGAACTGATTGAAGATAAAGCGGTTGATACTAAAACTGTTAAGCGTGTTCGCAAAGACCGCAGTGAGAGAATTTACAGTAAGTTTATTGATACTGTGGAGGATGCTAACGGCACACCCACTTCAATCACATTTAAAAATACCGATAAGTTTAACTTTGCATTTGATTTGGTGGATGCCTTGGCAGAAAAAGACCCCGAAAAACTTGCAATGTTACATATTTCGAGAGACGGCACCGAGCGTCACCTTACATTTAAGGATATGAAAAAGGCATCTGCACAATGCGCTAACTATTTCAAGTCTTTAGGTATTAAAAAGGGCGACAGAGTAATGCTTGTTCTCAAAAGGCATTATCAGTTCTGGTATGCAATTTTAGGTCTTAATAAGTTGGGCGCTATTGCAATTCCTGCTACAAATCAGTTACAGGAACACGATTTTGAATACCGCTTTAAATCGGCGGGGATTAGCGCAATAGTTTGTACTGCTGACGGAGATACCGCTCATCAAGTTGATGTTGCGGCTAAGAACTGCCCTGAACTCAAACATAAATTGATAGTAAACGGTGAGCGTGAGGGTTGGCGCTCATTTGATGATGAATATACACTTTATTCAACCCATTTTGACCGCACCGAAGATACTGCTTGCGGTGATGATTTAATGCTTATGTATTTTACATCTGGTACAAGCGGTTATCCCAAAATTGCGGCACATAATTATAAATATGCTTTGGGACATTTCCATACTGCAAAATATTGGCACGATGTTGACCCCGAAGGCTTGCACTTTACCATTTCTGATACAGGTTGGGCAAAGGCAATGTGGGGTAAACTTTACGGTCAGTGGTTAGCAGAGGCGGCTACCTTTGTTTATGACTTTGACCGTTTTGATGCGGCAGATATTTTGCCGATGTTTGCAAAGTATAAGATAACTTCATTCTGTGCACCGCCTACTATGCTTAGAATGATGGTAAAACAGGATATTTCAAAATACGATTTTTCATCGGTTAAACATATGACCACCGCAGGCGAGGCGCTAAACCCCGAAGTTTACCGCCAGTTTGAAAACGCCACAGGTCTTCAGATTTTAGAAGGCTTCGGTCAGAGTGAGAGCACAATGATTATAGGTAATATGGTCGGCGCTCCGCATAAAATCGGTTCAATGGGTAAACCCGCTCCGATTTATGATGTTAAGATTGTTGATAGCGACGGAAATGAAGTTGATGTTGGTGAAACAGGTGAAATCGTTATTGATATAAGTAAGGGACTTCCTTGCGGACTTTCGGTTGGTTATTACGGCGATAAAGAAAAAACCGACGAGACTTGGTGTGACGGATATTATCACACAGGGGATACCGCTTGGCGTGATGAAGATGGATTTTATTGGTATGTTGGCAGAATTGATGATGTTATCAAGTCTTCGGGCTACCGCATAGGACCGTTTGAAATAGAAAGCGTTATTATGGAACTTCCCTATGTTTTGGAATGCGGTGTTTCTGCCGCACCTGATGAGGTTAGAGGTCAGGTTGTAAAAGCAAGTATTGTGCTTGTTGACGGAACTGAGCCGACAGAAGAACTCAAAAAAGAAATTCAAACCTATGTTAAGGATAGAACCGCACCTTATAAATACCCAAGAATTGTGGTATTCAGGGACAGCTTGCCAAAAACTACAAGTGGTAAAATCCAGAGAAATAAATTATGATATACAAAAGAATAACACTTTTATGCGGGCATTACGGAAGCGGAAAAACCAACGTTGCTGTTAATATGGCTTACGACCTGAAAGAGCAATATGAAAATGTTGCTATTGCTGATTTGGATATTGTAAACCCATATTTCAGAACAAAGGACAGCGCCGACGAATTTAAATCAAAAGGAATAGAACTTATCTGTTCCGATTATGCGGGTACGAATGTTGATATTCCTGCAATGCCCCAACAAATGTATGCGCTTACTGATAATAAGGATGTCAAAGCGGTGATTGATGTCGGCGGTGACGACCGAGGCGCGTTGGCACTCGGTAGAATTGCCCCCTCGATTATGGCAGAAAATGATTACGAAATGCTTTTTGTAATTAACTGTTACCGACCGCTTACGCCTGATGCGGAGTCCACATTAGAAGTTATGCGTGAAATCGAAACTGCAGGTAAAATCAAATTTACTGCAATAGTTAATAATTCCAATTTAGGCGAGGAAACTACGGCACAGGATGTTTTAGATTCTGTAAATTATGCGAATGAGGTTTCTGCTATTTCAGGTTTGCCGATTAAGTGTACCACGGTTCACGAAAAGTTATATGACGAGTTAAAGGGAAAAATAGATAATGTTTTTCCGCTTGAATTACAAAGCAAAATCAATTAAAGGAGTGTTTTAAATGGCTAAATTGACCTTCAAAACCGACAAGTGCAAGGGCTGCGGACTTTGTGTGGATGTATGCCCTAAAAAAGTTTTAGCGCTTAGCACCGATAAAATTAATATTAAGGGACACCACCCCGTTGAAGCAGTGAACGAGGCTGATTGCATTGGTTGTGCATTCTGTGCCACAATGTGTCCTGATTGTATTATCAAAGTTGAAAGGTAGGAAGTTAAAATGGCAGATAAAGTTTTAATGAAAGGTAACGAAGCGATTGCCGAAGCCGCTATTATTGCAGGCTGTCGTCATTATTTCGGTTACCCGATTACTCCTCAAACTGAAATTGCCGCTTATATGGCTAAAAGAATGCCAAAAATCGGCGGTTGTTTCTTACAGGCTGAAAGTGAAGTTGCCGCTATAAATATGGTTTACGGTGTGGCATCCACAGGTTTCAGAGTTATGACTTCTTCTTCAAGCCCCGGTATATCTTTAAAGAGTGAGGGACTTTCATATTTAGCAGGTGCTGATTTGCCGTCACTTGTTATAAATGTTCAAAGAGGCGGCCCAGGACTTGGCGGTATTCAACCGTCACAGTCTGACTATTATCAGGCAACTAAAGCGGGCGGACATGGTGACTTCCGTATGCTCGTTTTAGCGCCTGCATCTGTTCAGGAAATGGCAGACCTTACTGTAAAAGGGTTTGAACTTGCTGATAAATACCGTATGACTTCTATGATTTTGGCAGACGGTACTATGGGACAGATGATGGAACCCGTATCTCTTGATTATGAAATCAAAGAAATGCCCGAAAAGAAATGGGCAACCACAGGCACAAAGATGGAAAGAGAACACAATATTGTAAACTCTCTTTTCTTACAACCTGATGAACTTGAAAAATCAAATAACGAAAGATTTGAGCGTTATAAGCAAATCGAAGAAAATGAAGTTATGTATGAAGAATATATGATGGAGGATGCTGAAATTTGTATTGCGGCATTCGGTATTGCTTCACGTGTTGCTAAAAACGCTATTGTTGAGGCTCGCAAAAAGGGTATTAAGGTTGGTATGATTAGACCGATTACCTTGTGGCCTTTCCCGAACAAGCCATTTGAAAAGGCTTCTGAAAAGGTACATACCTTTATTTCGGTTGAACTTTCAATGGGTCAGATGATTGACGATGTTAAACTGGCAACAAAGTGCCGCGGTGAATATGTGCTTTGCAACCGTGTTGGCGGTATGATTCCGTCACCTGAAGAAGTGCTTGCCGCTATTGAAAATGCTAACAAAAACGGAGGTGCAAAATAATGGTAGTATTCGATAAACCCCATGCTTTAAGAGATGTGCCGATGCACTATTGCCCTGGTTGTACCCACGGTATAGTTCACCGCTTGGTAGCAGAAGTTATTGACGAATTGGGTATTGAAGGTACAACTATTGGTATTGCGCCTGTTGGTTGTTCTGTTATGGCTTACAATTATTTCAACTGTGATATGATTGAGGCGGCTCACGGCCGTGCACCTGCTATTGCTACAGGTGTTAAGCGTGCATTACCTGAAAATGTTGTATTTACATATCAGGGTGACGGTGACTTGGCATCAATCGGCATGGCTGAAACTGTTCACGCCGCTGCAAGAAATGAAAATATTACTGTTATTTTCATTAACAATGCAATTTACGGTATGACAGGCGGACAAATGGCTCCGACTTCTTTACCGGGACAGATTACCCAAACTTCACCTTACGGCAGAGATACCGACCATTGCGGTTTCCCGATTAAAGTTTGCGAAATGCTTTCCGAACTTGACGGCGCAGAATATCTTGAAAGAGTTGCCGTAAACAATGTAAAGAATGTTAAAAATGCTAAAAAAGCCATTAAGAAGGCTTTTGAAAATCAAATTAACGGCAAAGGTTTCTCCTTGGTAGAGGTTATTTCAAGTTGTCCTACCAACTGGGGACTTACACCTAAAAAAGCGCTTGAATGGATAGACGAAAAAATGATTCCTTACTATCCGTTGGGTGTTTATAAAGACCGCAGTGCAAAGGGGGAAGAATAATGGCTACTACACAGTATTTGTTTGCAGGTTTTGGCGGTCAGGGTATACTCTTTTCGGGTAAATTCTTGGCTTACAAAGGTCTTACCGAAGATAAACAGGTTAGTTGGCTTCCGTCTTACGGTCCTGAAATGCGTGGAGGAACGGCTAGTTGCGGTGTTATTTTAAGTGACACCCCCGTTGGCTCACCTATTGTTTCAAATCCCGATGTTTTGGTTGCTATGAATCTTCCGTCACTTGATAAGTATGAAGATGCGGTAGTTTCAGGCGGTGTGATTTTTGTTGATTCCACCCTTATTGAACGTAAGGTTAAGCGTACAGATGTTACTGTTCATTATATCCCTGCAACCCGTCTTGCAGGCGAAAACGGTATGCCCACTTTGGCTAATATGATTATTGTGGGTAAAATACTTAAAGAACTCGGCGGTTATAATGAAGATGGTGTTAAAGCGGCGCTTTCAAAGGTTATTTCTGCAAAGCGTGCTGATATGCTTGAAACCAACCTTAAGGCAATGAAGATTGGTTCGGAAAATTAATAATTTGAGTAAAATCGTCTGCACCACCGCTTTTTGTTCGGGGCGGTACAGAAGTACAGCACCACTCACGGCAAAACGGCATTGCAAACGATTTTCTTTCAAATTAGGGAAAGGATATTTTTATTATGGATATTAAGATAACTAAAACAACTTGTCCTAAAGAAAAACCTGACAGCAGTATTTTGGGCTTTGGTAAATACTTTACCGACCATATGTTTATGATGGACTGGAATAGTGAAAAAGGTTGGTATAATGCAAGAATTATACCTTTTGAAAATATTTCACTTCACCCCGCATCAACTGTTTTGCATTACGGCTCTGAAATTTTTGAAGGTCTTAAGGCGTACCGCACAAAAGACGGTAATGTTCAACTTTTCAGACCTATTGAAAATATCAAGCGTTTAAACCGCTCTGCAGACCGTCTTTGCTTGCCACAGATTCCTGAGGATATAGCATTGCAAGTGCTTGAAACATTTGTTGAACTTGAAAAGGACTGGACACCGTCTGCCGAGGGCACTTCGCTTTATCTTCGTCCTTTTATGTACGGTAACGATGAGACTTTGGGTGTTCATGCTGTTCATAACGCTACTTATGCTATAATTGCTTCTCCTGTTGGAAGTTATTATGCAGAGGGTATCAACCCTGTTAAAATTATGATTGAAGACGAGGATGTACGTGCAGTTCGTGGCGGTACAGGTTATGCAAAATGCGGCGGTAACTATGCTGCAAGTAACCGCGCAGGCGAGCGTGCCGCACAGCAAGGTTATTCACAGGTTCTTTGGCTTGACGGTGTTGAGCGCAAGTATATCGAAGAAGTTGGCGCTATGAACGTTATGTTCAAAATCGACGGCGAAATCGTAACACCAATGCTCTCAGGCTCTATTCTTCCAGGTATCACCCGTATGTCTTGCATAGAAGTTCTTAAAAATAAAGGCTTTAAAGTTGCTGAAAGACTTTTAAGCATTGACGAATTGGCAGAAGCGCTTGAAAACGGCAAACTTGAAGAGGCTTGGGGTTGCGGTACAGCGGCAGTTGTATCTCCCATTGGCGAACTTTGCTATAAGGGCAAGAAATTCCCTGTAAACAACGGCGAAATCGGTCAAGTAACCCAAATGCTTTATGACACCTTAACAGGTATTCAGTGGGGTAAAATTGAGGATACATTCGGTTGGACATATCCTATTAAATAAAACAAAACCGCTCGTAAGAGCGGTTTTTAATTTATATATTTAACTTTTATGGGTTTATTTAATTGTTTTGCATATTCTATCATTGATTTTGTGCCTTTGCTTTTTCCGTCCCAAAAGCATATAACGTAGTCTGCGATTTCCGCCATCTTTTTGTTTCTTAAAGGTCCTGCGCTTTTTCCGTATTTATCCCATTCGGCAGGGTAATACTCAATATTATATCCATTTTCTTTTGCATACCGTTCACCAAGTTCATCAGCACCTCGGCATTTACCTGAAATGAAAATTAAATCATAATCGTTTTTGATTTTTTTAATACAAAAGTTTATATATTTTTTGGCTTCGGTATAATTAGTATAATTTCTGCATCCTGCAATTACAATTCTTTTAATCATAATATCA
>JAZRMI010000028.1:0-59807 GCA_045647405.1 Acutalibacteraceae bacterium
ATATCTCGGAAACGCTGTTGAAACTCCTGTTCGTCCTTTTGTTTGCATATTGGGCGGCGCTAAGGTTGACAGCAAACTCCCTGTTATCGAAAATCTTCTTACCAAGGCTGATACCCTTATTATCGGCGGCGGTATGGCTTATACTTTCCTTGCTGCTAAAGGTTACGGCGTTGGTACTTCTCTTATCGATGAAACCAAGATTGACTACTGCCGTGATATGATGGCTAAATAACAGCAAAAAGGCGTTAAGATTCTTCTTCCTGTTGACTGCACAATCACTAAGTCATTCCCTGACCCGATTGACGCACCTGTTGAAATCAGCGTTGTTGACGCAGATAAGATTCCATGCGATATGATGAGCCTTGACATCGGCACAAAGACTGCTGAACTTTATGCTAACGAAGTTAAATCTGCTAAGACTGTTGTTTGGAACGGTCCTATGGGCGTGTTCGAGAACCCCACTCTCGCTGCTGGTACCTTAGCTGTTGCTAAGAGCCTTGCTGAGACCGATGCTGTTACAGTTATCGGCGGCGGTGACTCTGCTGCTGCTGTAAACACATTGGGCTATGGCGATAAAATGACACACATTTCAACCGGTGGCGGTGCTTCTTTGGAATTCCTTGAAGGTAAAGAACTCCCCGGCATTGCAGCACTTAATGATAAATAATATTTTTAGGGCGGTCTCCGCCCTAAAATTTTGTTAAAGGAGAATTATTATGAATAAAGCAAAAAGAACTGCAGTTATTGCAGGTAACTGGAAAATGAACAAAACCCCTGCTGAGACCACAGCGCTTATAAACGAAATGAAACCTTTAGTAAAGGATGCAGATTGCAAGGTTGTTCTTTGTGTTCCTTTTATTGACATCCCTGCCGCAGTTGCTGCAGCAGAAGGCTCAAACATTGAAATCGGCGCTGAAAATGTTCACTTCAAATCATCAGGCGCTTACACAGGCGAAATTTCTGCCCAGATGCTCGTTGAATCAGGCGTTAAATATGTTGTTATCGGCCATAGCGAGAGAAGACAGTATTTTGCTGAAACCGACCAGACTGTTAATCTTCGCACATTAGCCGCTTTGAATGCAGGTCTTACCGCTATCGTTTGCGTTGGTGAAACCTTGGAACAAAGAGAACTCGGCTATACCGAAACCTTGCTCAAATTCCAGACAAAAATGGCTTTAACAAATGTTACTGCCGAACAACTTAAAAATGTTATTATCGCTTATGAACCTGTTTGGGCTATCGGCACAGGCGTCACTGCTACTGCAGACCAGGCTGACGAAGGCAACGGCTATGTTCGTGCCGCTATTGCAGAAATGTTCGGTGCAGATGTTGCTGAAACTGTTACAATTCAGTACGGCGGTTCTATGAACGCTAAGAACGCTGACGAACTCGTTGCAA
Source organism: Acutalibacteraceae bacterium (assembly GCA_045647405.1). Classification (GTDB taxonomy): domain Bacteria; phylum Bacillota; class Clostridia; order Oscillospirales; family Acutalibacteraceae; genus UBA737. Next base: position 1,399 of record JAZRMI010000028.1, read on the forward strand.
AGGTTAATGTTGACGGCGGTCTTATCGGCGGCGCATCATTAAAGGCAGAAGATTTTTCTGTTATTGTTAAAGCCGCAAGCAAATAATTAGGAGATAAAATATGAAAAAACCGATAGTTTTAACTATTATGGACGGTTTCGGTTTCAATCCCGAAACTAACGGCAACGCTATTGACTTTGCTAAAACTCCCCGTCTTGACCGCATTTTCAAAGAATGCCCCACAACCGAAATCGGCGCTTCGGGTATGGATGTTGGTCTTCCTGACGGACAGATGGGTAATAGCGAAGTTGGTCACACAAATATCGGCGCAGGCAGGGTTGTTTATCAGGAACTCACCCGTATCACAAAATCTATTGCCGATGGTGATTTCTATAAAAACGAAGCCTTTATGAAAGCAGTTGAAAACTGCAAAAAGAATGACAGCGCTTTACACCTTATGGGGCTTTTGTCTGACGGCGGTGTTCACTCTCATATTGAGCATTTGTACGCTTTGGTAGAACTTGCAAAAAGAAGCGGTCTTACCCGTGTTTACATCCACGCTTTGCTCGACGGCAGAGACGTTCCCCCGTCAAGTGCGGCTGATTTTATAGATGCATTAAATAAGAAACTCGAAGAACTTTCTTGCGGTAAACTTGCAACTGTTCTCGGCAGATTTTACGGTATGGACCGTGATAACCGTTGGGACCGTGTTGAAAAGGCTTATGCCGCTTTGGTTTACGGCGAGGGCATTATCACTGACGATGCCGCAAAGGCTGTAAGAGAGTCTTACACACAGATTGACGAAGACGGTAAAAACATTACTGACGAATTTGTTATTCCTACAGTTGTTAAAGGCACTGAAAGAATTAAAACAAATGACAGTATGATTTTCTTCAACTTCCGTCCTGACAGAGCAAGAGAAATCACCCGTACTTTCGTTGATGACGATTTCACAGGTTTTGAGCGTAAAGGCGGCAGACAGAATGTGTTCTATGTTTGTATGACACAGTATGACGCTTCTATGCCGAATGTAGAAGTTGCATTCAAGCCACAGTCTTTGACTAATACTTTGGGTGAATACCTTGCAAATAAAGGTCTTACACAACTTCGTATTGCCGAGACTGAGAAGTATGCTCACGTAACATTCTTCTTCAACGGCGGACGTGAAGTTATGTTTGAGGGTGAGGACAGAATCCTTGTTAACTCACCAAAAGTTGCAACATACGACTTAAAGCCCGAAATGAGCGCTTTTGAAGTATGTGACAAAGTTTGCGAAGCCATTGAAACAGGAAAATACGATGTTGTTATCCTTAACTTTGCAAACTGTGATATGGTTGGCCATACAGGTTTCTTTGATGCCGCTGTAAAAGCAGTTGAGACTGTTGACACTTGTGTTGGCAGGGTTATGGACTCAACCGAAAAAATGGGCGGTGTAATGCTTCTTACTGCCGACCACGGAAATGCTGACCGTATGCTCGATACTGACGGCTCACCCTTTACTGCTCACACAACAAACCCTGTTCCCTTTGCAGTTATCGGCAAAGAGTGCAGACTTCGTGAGGGCGGAAAACTCTGTGATATTTCACCAACAATTATAGGTCTTTTGGGATTAGAAAAACCCGAAGAAATGACAGGTGAATCCTTAATTAAATAATTTTAAAACCGCTTGGAAACAAGCGGTTTTCTTTTTAATGTTTTTCTGATTTTTTCATTTCAAAATGGATTAGAACACTTAATATTGCACGCAAGAGAATTACAGCGCCTAAGATATAAAGTTCACCCAAATCTCTGACAAGGACCGTTTTTAAAATCTCTGCCGCCATCTTAAATTCAAGACCTGTTGCAAGACCTTTGGCAAGATGTGTTTGCAAATCAATATCCTTTTTCATAAAGGAATTTTGGATATATTCCCAAAACGCCATAACTGCCGTCCAACAGACAACCAAAATACCCATAACCTCAATTATAGAGATTATATACGGCAAAACTTTTTCAATTACTTCTCCTATAATATTCATCCTATCACCAATTCAGATTCTATCATAAAAACCAATAAATTGCAATAAAATATTATCTTTCGACAACCTGTGAAATTAAATTATAATCGTTAGTAAGGATAGTATCCATACCCATTTCAATAAATTCCTTAGCCTCCAAAGTTTTATCTGCCCAGTAAACATTACATAGTATACCGTGTTTATGTGCTTTTTCAACCGCTTCGCGACTCAGATAAGGCTTGAAAAACTGCACTTTATAAGCACCGAGGTTTATCGCACGGTCAACAATAGACATAGGGTCTTTGTTTCCGTCCCAACCGACACAGCATTTTAAATCAGGTGCATATTGCATCACCTTTTTTATGATATTATCATTAGTCGTCATAAAATAAATATACTTTTGTGCATCATATTTGCGGATAAGTGCAACAATTTCTTCAATCATTGGGTTTTTGAAATTCGCATCCCAAATTTTAACATGGATGTTCATAATAACTCTGCCCGCGAATTTTTGCAAAATTTCTTCAAACGTAGGGATTTTAAGACCTGCAAATTTTTCGCCCCGTTTTGAGCCGAAATCTAATTTTAACAGTTCTTCATAAGTATGTTCATAAATTTTTCCGTTGCCGTCACTAACCCTTTCAAGCGTGCTGTCGTGACAGGAAACGAGTACTCCGTCCTTGGTGGACCAAACATCAAACTCAATTTCTTCAGCACCCAATGCCACTGCCGCACCAAAAGCAGGCATACTGTTTTCGGGAGCCACTGTATTAAACCCTCTGTGGGCGCAAACTCTCGGGTATTTCATATCCCCATCGCTTTTTACCATCGACGGACCTGAATTACGGTAAAGCCAAGGCTTTCTGCCGTACTCGATATACTGATAATGAGCAGAATCTTTATTGCCGAATCCTGCCGATTTATAATATTTATCCTTAGGGTCAAATTCCACAGTTTCCATACCGAATCTGCCGTGCATATTAACAAGCACTTCGCCTTTAGGGGAAACCACCATACTTGCACCGCAAGTATCAGAGTTTTCGTCAAAACTTACCGACGAGCGCACCACATAAGCGTTGGTATTATATGCTAAAAATCTGCACATTGTTTCAATAGCAGAATGTGTGTCACTTCTTTGCAAAGAACAACCGATAATAATATCAACATTGCTTTTAGCAATAATCGGGAAATATTCATAAAAATAAAAATCATAACAAGTTAAAAATCCGTATCTGATACCCTCTATTTCAATAACATAAGGCAAATCATAACTATCCGCATAACTGTTATCTAAATTAAGCACTTCTCTTTCCAAAGGTGGTAAATGTTTTTTAAAATACTTACCAGCCAATTCGCCCTTACGGTTAAAGGCGTAAGTAGTATTGATATAACCGTTTTTACACTCACTCAGCGCATTAACAAAAACAATAGCATTACATCTCTTTGCAGTTTCAATACACTTTTTAAGAAGAATGTCAATATATTTTTTGTGGTAATAAAATGTTTCTTCTTTGGTAGTTGTGACGCAAGGTACATCGCTGTATTCAGGCAAAACAATAATGTCTATACTCTGGTCGCATTTTTCAAGCAAATTGATTTTGTACTGAAAATACTCATCCGAAAGTGACAAATCTCTCGAATACGGCGGTTGTATAATACAGGTTTTCATATAATCCCCCTCTTTCTAAAAATAATTATAGCACACTCGAAAAACCAATAAAATAATTAAAAATTATATGGTTGATATATATTTTTATATATGGTATAATCTAAAAGGTGATTATATGAATTTAACTCAACTTACATATTTTTGCGATACCGCAAAGAATGAAAATCTTTCAAAAACTGCACAAAAACACGATGTTCCTGCCTCTGCTGTTTCATCTTCAATAAAAAAATTAGAAGAAGAATTAGGTGTTTATTTATTTGACAGAACAGCAAACAAAATTTCACTCAACGAAAACGGAAAGATTTTTGCAAGTGAAATTGATTTTGCATTTAAAAGGGTTAATGGTGCTATTAAAAAAATTACGCAAGCCGAAAAAAGCAAAACAGAAATCAAAATTCTATGCCGTGCAAGACCCAAATGGGTTGCTGAAATTATTGCTGAATTTTTAAATCAAAACCCTTATGTTAATATAATCTTTTCCAACGATTATTCGCTACAAAATTTTGAAGATTTTGATTTGATAATTGACGAACTATCAAATAAATATGACGGATGGAACAACTTTTTATTAAGCACTGAAAAAATTTGTATTAAAGCCTCAAAAAACAGCAACTTAATCGGCAAACAGTTGAGTTTTTTCGACCTTGAGGACGAGCCTTTTGTTCTTCCGTCTGTGGGAAACGGTATGCGTGAGAGATATGAGAAATTATGCAAACAAAACGGTATATCCCCAAATGTTATTATTGAGTGTAACGACAGGCAGATACTGCAATATTTCGTGCAGTCAGGCACAGCGCTTACAATCGGTGCATACCGTGCGTTAGCGGATAACACACAAGACGAGATTTTACCTTTAAATGTTACAGATTTCAACCAAGTGCAAAACGTTTTTGCGATTTTTAAAGATAAAGATAACCCAGCACTCAAAAATTTATGCGATTTACTTTATGAGAAAAGATATTTAATATAGCGAACACCTACCGATAATATCGGTAGGTGTTTATTAATACAATTTATCTATAAATTCTTTAAGCGCTTGCCCTGAAAATAAATCTTTACTGCATATATCGCAAAGTTTTCTTTCATCAAAATTTTCACACTGAGAATATTTTTCAATTAAAAAATTTCTTAATTTATCTGCACCGTTTAAAACTTGAATTTCATACTCGATATCATTTCTGACATTAAAAGTAGCATTGAAATTCTTGCAAAATTCCTCTAATTCCTTATAATTATCTTTTGGAATTTCGCCCAATTTATGCCAAAAATTCAAAATCTCTATAACATCTTCTTGCCTCTCATCAAATGGAAGTTTTAAATCGAACTCCAAATCATCAATTGCATCATTTAAAATATCAAAAAGAAATATATGGCGTATATAACCAATCACTTCTTCGATATTTTCCGCATACAACACTTGTTCGCTTCCAAATTCGTTCGGTTTATGAACAATAAACCTTGTAAAAATGAAAAAATCATCAGGATGGGCATAGTTAAGGTCATACATTCCCGTCGAATGAGCATTTCTCCAATTTTGAAATTCTGAGTAACTCATTGTTTATTCCCTCATATTTTCTTGATTTTCAAAAAAAAATAATTTTCTTATCTTTAACACAATTATATCTCCGATTTATGCTAAAGTCAAGATAATTTCATATCTTTAGCGTATTTTGTGGAGATGATAATTGTATGAAGATTTATGATTATAATGGTAAGAAAAATATTTGCGGCGAAAGAATTCACGAAACAAGATGTAAACTAAGACTTACTCAAAGCGATTTGGCTGCCCAACTGCAAGTTAACGGAATAATCATTGAGCGTGATAGTATTTCGAGAATTGAAATTGGAACCAGATTCGTTGCAGATTATGAACTCAGAGAATTATCTAAAATATTAAAAGTTTCTGTTAATTGGCTTTTAGGAATGGAATAGCAAAAATGCAAGTCGTAATACGACTTGCATTTTTATTTACGACGCTTCTTTTAATTGTTTTTCTGCCACTTCCCCAGCAGTTTCAAGCATATTCTCGGCAAAGATAGCGTAACCTTTTTTACTGTCGTCTATAAGCACGTGGGTGACAGCACCTATGAGTTTACCGTTTTGCAAAATAGGGCTTCCCGACATTCCTTGCACGATACCGCCTGTTTTTTCTAAAAGTTCTTTATCGGTAACTGTCACCAACATATTCTGTGTTGACGAGTGATAAGACGAGGCACGGATTTTTATATCGCAAGAATAAAGTTTCGGCTCTTTGCCGTCAACGGTGCACAAAATCTGCGCTTTTCCGTCTTTAATATCCTGTTTAAAGGCGATTTCAGTCAAGTTTGAAAAATCGAGTTCACCCGTGAAAACAGAATAAACACCCTGTTCACAGTTAAGACAGATATCCCCTAAAGACTGATATTTAAATTTGCCTTTTAACTGCCCTGGATTTCCAACCTTACCCTTTTCAACCGAAATAATCTCGGCTGAAACAATCTCGCCCGAATTGAGTTTTAGAAGTTCTTTTGTATCATCGTCACAAACGCCGTGACCGAGTCCGCAAATTATATTGCTTGCAGGGCTGTAAAAGGTCAGCGTGCCTATCCCCGCCGAACTATCCTTAACCCAAATACCGATTTTATAATTATCAGTTTCAACCGATTTCACAGGGCATACCGAAATGTGAATTTTTGTGTTATCACGCATTATAACAAATTTCAGTTTTTCTCCGCAAGAATTCTCAACGATTTTACCCAAATCCTCATTAGTTTGAATGGTTTTTCCGTCTACCGACAGAATATAGTCGCCTTTTTTAATACCTGCTTTTTTTGCGGGGTTGATACTTCCTTGCTCGGTTACAACCTCACTGATTTCAGTAACCAAGACACCTTTGGTATAAATTTTCATACCAAACGGCATTCCCAAAACCGCCACATGAAGTTCGTCAACAACCTCAACGCTGACAGTTGAAAAAGGAATTATACCAAATGCCTTCAAATCAACCGAAAACTTTTCGCCAACACTCTGCACCCTTGCGCTTTGAGAAAGTTTAACACCGTTATAAACGGCGGTTATCGGCAGTGAACTTTGGATATTAAGAGGCTCGCCTTTTTTGATTTTAAAATCTTTACTTATGCTATTATTAAGATAAATTATTGAAGTGAAAATAAAAATAAAAAATATCAATAATACAAAAAACAGCGTTTTTGTTAAAATTCTTCCAAGTTTCAAAATATCACTCCCGTAATATTTTGCACTAAAAAACAATTTTTAATAAAAGCAAAAATAACCGCAAAAAGCGGTTATTTTTTTAAAATTTTTTTATTGTAAACAATAGGGTGAATCACTACTGACGAGCACTGTTTCAGTACCTATAACCTCAATATCACGCCAAGGGATAACAATATCGTCATACTTGCCGAAAAGACCTAAAAAACGAGGTCTGCCGTAAATTATAATAGACTCAAGTTTTCCGCTTGTGGTATTAACCTCAATATCCGAAACATAGCCCAAAACATTGCCCGTTTTAACACAGACAACCTGTTTGTTACGAAGTTCTGCAATTCTGCAACACATATACTTAACACTCCATTAAACTGATATTAAATATATATGCTACACCTTTTGAAAAAATTAATCGTCAAAAATCACGCCGTTGTCCTGTTCTTCTTGGGCCACTTCCTCAACAATCTCTTCTGAGAAAATAGGTTCTTCCTGAGGTTTGTTTTCCTCAATTTCCAAGCCTAAATTTTTACGTTTTTCAATATCTTCTTCAGGATGTTCTGCATAATAAGGGTCAATAATGAATTTTTTGATACTCGGGAATGTGCAGTACTGCACCAAAAGTGCATTAAAGCAAGGATAAACAAGCGCAAAGAGCAATAATTCAATAATAATGGCAAGATATGAATTTGTTAATAACACAATCGCAATATTCAATGCCAAAAGTAAAACATTAATAAACAAACACAAGAAACTAAACTTAAAATTAATAAACACAAATTTAAAACTGTTGGTGTAAATCTGTTTCAAGGTATATTTAAAGGTTATCATAAGAGTCCACATATAATAACCCATCATTATAAATGTTAAGAGGAATGAGAAAGAAAGTCCCAAACCGATAGTAGCAAAAACGCCTTCAGAATTAAAGAAAAACCAAATATCGAATATTAAAAATCCGTAAACCACAGTATTTATTATGCCCGCTATAAGCGACTGTTTAAAGTTTTTCTTAATTGTTTCAAAAAAGTCACTAAGACCGAAAGAGTGTTTATCTCTTGCTGTGTTTCTTGCAACATTGGTCACACCGACATTTGCAAAACCGTTTGTCACAAGCGGAACAGAAATCAAAGAATACACAATATTAATGGTGATGAACTTCCAAAAATTGCGGAAAAATGTTTCAAAAAACACAATAAATGTTTTCTTTTTAGGGGCGTCCTTTGCGATACCCGGACCCTCTTTTTCATAATTAAAAAGACCGAAAAAACCTGCCATTTTTTATCTCCCTTAAACTTCCTTATTTTTTTTATAAATTATTTTTTCACTTATTGAAAACTGTTTATAACCCAACAAATACGAACCGTAAGCGGTTGCGGGGAAAATCAAAAGAATCACAAAAAGCAACAAAATCTGCCAAATATCAAGTGCGCCAAAAGATTTAGCACCGTTTGCTATCAGCGAAATTAAATCATAAAGATAAGCATTTAAAAAGGCAAACAAAGCGATATTAACCTTTTTGCTTATAACAGAGAAAATAAGAAAAATAACGGACGGAGCGCTTGCAATAGCCCCTATTTTAAGACCCTTTAGTTTATCCTCTTTCAATGATTTAAACTTAACTAAATTGCTTTCTTTACTACCGAGTTGCCACAACTGATTATAAATAAAACTAATCATCATTATAAGGCAAAAAATCTGAGAAACCAAAGACCAAACAACCTTATTTGTTTTTGAAACTTGAGAACGCAAAGTAACCTCTGTTAAAGAATAACCCTTTTGCTCATATTTTTCTTTTTGGGTGTCATCGCCGTCTTCAAAATAATATGTATAAAGTTCTTTTAATTCTTCGCTCTCAGCGGTAGCACCGTACATCGTATATCCGATTTTTTCAGTGAAAAGTGCGGTTGAGAGAACCGAAAACGATATAATCAAAATAAAACACATAACATTCGCAACAATGCTAAGACCAAAAAGTTTTAAACCCTTTTTAAAAATCACTGTTTTACACCTCGATAATATTCACATTTAATTCATTATACCCCTTTAATAAAATAAATGCAAGAAGAATAATTACTTCTTACATTTATTTACAATTTATTAAAGAATAACGGCAAAAGCAGTCAGCAATGCCAACAATCCCGCAACCGAAAAACCCACAATTTTTAATATTTTTTTACGCTTGTGGCGCTTGCGCAAAGGTGAAGTGTTAATCGAATTATCAAAATTAAATGAAAAAGAACTCGCCGCCCTTTTCAGTTGCTTAGCGTTAAGATTTCCATACTGCGGTGTTACATAGAACACTATTTTTTCGAAATAACGGCTTCCCGTGTTATTAACTTCAATAATTGTTTTGCTTACGCCCTTTACCATAAAATACCTCTCTGTAATGTTTGGTATTATTTTTGGCAATTTTTTGATATATTATTCAAGTTTACATAAAAATGTGGATAACTCGGTGGAAAAGTGGTATAAATGCGTGTTTGTAAGGCAAAGTTATCTACATTTTGGCAATTTTCGACAGATTATGTCAATTTATTCTTCCTTAAAACTTCTGCCGTTCAAGAAAGAAATTGACCTTTCGACTGAATTTTTGCTTGTTCCCCAATCGGGTTTTTCTTTGTTGCTTCGATAGTCATACATCGAGCAGTATTTTTTCAAATCGCTATGCAAACTCTTAACATATTCGCCTGTGATTCGGTTTAAATTTTCATTAAATTCCGAAACATAGCGCTTTAAATTTTTCTTGTGCTTTGAGTTCATAAGCATTTCGTAATGCACAAGGCAAAAACAGTCTTGCGAATTAAACATCTCCCTGAACTCTCGGTCCTTTTCATAGCATAAAAACAAGGTTTGAATCATATTTTCAAAACCCCAATCCATTTTACTGCAAACAAAACACGAGTCTGATATTTTGCCTGCGGTCTCTCCTTTTTTAGAGGACGGATTGAAAAGTTTTTTCGAGAAAATCTTTCTGCCGATTTCGTCTATATGGGATTCTAAAATAAGGGCTAATTGCAATCTGCCACGGGTGTTAAGCATCATATCAAAATGCCTTTCGCAAAAGCCTAATCTATTGGTTTCAATCCTTATATCAGGCTCCATCATAGCGGCGCCCATTATGTAATCCACTACCCTTTTTTCAATAGTTTCTCTCATTCGGCAGATAGGACAGCCGTCATTAACCTCAAAAACCTCACTAATCGGAATGGTGCAAATATCCTGTCTCATTATTTTCTCCTAAATTTTTTTATTGATATTATAACACAAAAAATATATAATGCAAATGGTGAGTTATAAAATGATTAATTGGGAATATAAAAATAGTAATATTTACATATACGGTATTAGCGAGTTTGATTTACCACACACACTTGATTGCGGTCAGGCTTTTCGTTGGGAAAGCGACCAAAACGGCGTGTGGCAGGGTGTCGCAATGGGTAAATTTTTAAAACTTGAAAAATTAAATGACGGTACAGTTGTTTTGTATAATACCACATCCGAAGATTTTGAAAATATATGGTGCGATTATTTTGATTTAGAGCGTGACTATGATAAAATAAAAAATCAGTTGTGCCAAAATGAAACGCTCAAAAAGGCTTGTGAATATTCTTATGGTATTCGCATTTTAAACCAAGAACCTTTCGAAACACTTTGTTCTTTTATTATTTCGCAAAACAATAATATTAAGCGTATTAAAGGCATTATTACAAGGCTTTGCGAGAATTTCGGTGAAGAAAAAGACGGTTTTTACGCCTTTCCAACACCCGAAAAATTAGCAAGTCTAACCCTTGATGATTTGGCAGTTTTACGCAGCGGATTTAGGGCAAAATATCTGCTTGACGCTGCAAAAAAAGTTGTAAGCGGTGAGGTGGATTTATATAATCTCAAAAATCTACCGCTCGATACTGCAAGAGAAGAACTTATGAAAATTGTGGGTGTAGGACCAAAGGTTGCCGACTGTTGCCTTTTGTTTTCACACCGTCATATTGCCGCTTTCCCGAAAGATGTATGGATAAAACGTGCTATGGAAATTTTATTTGACGGCGAATTACCCGAAAACGCCAAAGAATATGCAGGAATTGCTCAGCAATACATATTCTTTTACGCAAGAGATACAAAATTGTGTTGACAAATGCGAAAAAAGATATATAATGGAATAAAATTACAGAGTAGATAACCGAGCGTTAAGTGTCATACAGACGGGGAGTTGCTGTATGAACGAAGGAGTTTTTCCCGCGGTTCAGTTATCGCATCCCGCTGTCAAATAATATGTGATTTAAAAATCTCCTATTATCGACAATACGGGTAATAGGAGGTTTTATTTTTATGAAAAAAGATTATTTTAAAAAACTTTGCATTTGCGCTATGATGGCGGCTTTATTTGTACCGCTCGAATTAATTGCGTCAAACTTTGGTAAAATCGCTTTTCTTGATAATTACCAAATACCGATTAGTTGTTTTCCGTTAATTTTAGCATCAATTATGTTTAGTGTTCGTTGGGGCACCGCTACGGCTGTTGTTGCTTCCTTTATATCACAACTGGCTATGGGCTACGGTATTTCTTGGTCAACTTTTTTGTGGATGATACCTACCATAGTTTATACCGTTCTTGTTGCAATGATTTACAAGTTGTTTCGCAAAAGTGACCGCTTTTCCTTGCTTTTTATAAATCTATTTATAAGTGCAGTTGCACTATCGGCAATGAATATCGGCGTAATGTACCTATCAAACTGGATTACAGGCGGTAAAGCGGTAGCAAATCTTATTGCTATTTTTGCATCATTTAAGCTTGTCGGCGGTATTGCTTTTGCGGTTATTTTCGCCTTAATCACTCCATCAATAATCAAAAAAGTTAAAAAAATCATTAAATTATAAGAGGTTTTCATTATGGCAAAAAAAGAAAAAAGATTTGTAAAAACATATTCACAAGGCTTAAGCGAAATTGAAATATGGGTTGATAAACAAACAGGCGTTAACTATTTGTATAAAAGCGGAGGTTACGGCGGAGGACTCACTCCCCTTTTAGACGCTTTAGGAAAACCAATTGTAACGCCAATTACAGAAGAATAACATAAACCCCCAAGTTCGTTTTTGAACTTGGGGGTTTTGTCTATCGTCTAATTAGTACATTCCGCCTGCACCTGCGGCTGCTGCAGCGGCTGCGCTTGCTGCTGCGGCGGCATCTTCGGGATTATCAGCAACCAAACTTTCGGTTGTGAGCACCATAGAAGCCACGCTTGCGGCATTCTCTAAAGCAGAACGTGTAACTTTTGTCGGGTCAACAATACCTGCTTCAAGCATATCTGTATAGGTTTCATTATAAGCGTCAAAGCCGTAATTTACCTTACCGCTTGTAATGATTTTTTCAATAATTACAGAGCCTTCAAGGCCTGAGTTATAAGCAATCTGACGGATTGGCGCTTCTAAAGATTTGAGCACAATCTGAACACCTGTTTTGGTATCACCGCTTACGGTTTCAAGCAAAGCGGAAACTGCGGGAATTGCATTGATTAAAGCAACACCGCCGCCTGCTACGATACCCTCTTCAACGGCTGCTTTGGTAGCAGAAAGAGCGTCTTCAATACGAAGTTTTTTCTCTTTCATTTCAATTTCAGTTGCGGCGCCAACCTTAATAACTGCAACACCGCCTGCGAGTTTTGCAAGTCTTTCTTGCAATTTTTCACGGTCAAAATCAGAGGTTGTAACTGCTAATTCATTCTTAATCTGAGCAATTCTGTCAGCAATAGCCTGTGCTTCCCCTGCACCGTCAACAATGATTGTGTTTTCCTTAGAAACCTTAACCTGACGGGCCTTACCCAACTGGAACATTTGAGTTTCTTTAAGGTCTAAACCTAATTCTTCAGAAATAACTTCACCGCCTGTTAAAATTGCGATATCACGAAGCATTTCTTTGCGCCTGTCACCAAAGCCGGGTGCTTTAACAGCAACGCAAGTAAAAGTGCCACGAAGCTTATTAACAATAAGGGTTGAAAGGGCTTCACCCTCGATATCCTCAGCGATAATCAAGAGTTTTTTACCTGCATTTACAATCTGCTCTAATATAGGCAAAATTTCCTGAATATTGCTGATTTTCTTATCTGTAATAAGAATAAGCGCATCGTCCAAAACAGATTCCATTTTATCAGTATCAGTAACCATATAAGGTGTGATATAACCACGGTCAAACTGCATACCCTCAACCACTTCAGAATAGGTTTCAGCAGTTTTAGATTCTTCAACAGTAATAACACCGTCAGCAGTAACCTTGCTCATTGCCTCAGCAATCAAATTACCGATAACTTCATCACCCGAAGAAACAGTTGCAACACGGGCAATATCTTCACTGCCAGAAACTTTTTTAGAGTTTTCAATAACAGTTTTTGTTGCGGTATCAACAGCAAGTTTAATACCCTTTTTAACAACCATCGGATTAGCGCCTGCGGCAACATTTTTCATACCCTCATTAATAAGAGCCTGTGCCAAAACAGTAGCGGTTGTTGTACCGTCACCTGCGGCGTCATTAGTTTTAACCGAAACTTCTTTAACAAGTTGTGCGCCCATATTTTCAAATGGGTCTTTAAGTTCGATTTCTTTAGCGATAGTTACACCGTCATTAGTAATAAGGGGTGAACCGTACTTCTTATCAAGCACAACATTTCTTCCCTTAGGTCCCAAAGTAACCTTAACAGCGTTAGCAAGTTTATCAACACCTATTTGAAGTGATTTTCTCGCTTGCTCACCAAAAATAATATCTTTAGCCATTACAAAAACCCTCCTTATTCTACAATAGCCAAAATGTCAGACTGGCGGAGAATGGTATATTCCTCACCGTCAATTTTAATTTCAGTACCTGAATATTTAGCAGCGATAACTTTATCGCCAACCTTTACGGTCATTTTAACTTCTTTTCCGTCAACAAGTCCGCCCTCGCCTACTGCAACAACTTGAGCAATCTGCGGTTTTTCCTTAGCGGCAGCAGTTAAAACAATACCGCTTTTGGTAGTTTCTTCTGCCTCGCAAGACTTGATAACAACATTATCAGCCAAAGGTTTAATATTCATTATTTTTCCTCCTTGAAAAAAATCGTTAAATTTATTTTAAACCTAAAAAAATAAAAGTCAAGTTTTTTATGTCGATTTTACAGTTTTAACAAATTTTTATCTGTTATTTTTATTTATTTATATATATTATAAATTTATATTTGTTTGATTGACAAAATATACTCATTGTGATATAATTTGTATGTTCTCTGTGACTGACGGAAAATGTGAATTTTTATTCGCAAAATGTGGAGCACCACGTGAATCAGAGATACTTTATGCCGACCGTCTGGGCGCTCTTATTCCACAAGGATTAAGTGCGCCTTTATTTTTTAGGAGGTTTTATTATGAAAAAAATCGGTATCATAATGGGAAGCGACAGCGACCTTCCAACCGTGCAAAAAGCGGTAGATACGCTTAAAAGTTTTGATGTGCCTTATGAAGTGCACGTTTTTTCTGCTCACAGAACTCCCGTAGAAGCAAAGGAGTTTAGTGTGAACGCACGCAAAAACGGTTTTGGCGCTATAATCGCTGCCGCAGGTATGGCTGCACATTTAGCGGGCGCTATTGCCGCCAACACCACTCTACCCGTTGTGGGAATCCCAATCAAATCAGGTCACTTAAACGGTATTGATGCATTGCTTTCAACTGTACAGATGCCCTCCGGCATACCTGTTGCCACAGTTGCTATTGACGGTGCAGTTAATGCCGCTTTGTTATGTATACAAATGCTTGCGATTGAAGATACTAATTTAGCAAACCGCCTTGACGCTAAGCGCAAAGCCGATGCCGATAAGGTTTTAGAAAAAAATAAAGCTGTCGAAGAACAGTTCAATTAACGGAGGAAATTAAAATGGAAAAGAAACTTGTTTACACTGGAAAAACTAAAGATGTTTACTCACTTGAAAACGGCAACTGCTTGCTCAAATTCAAGGACGACTGCACAGGCAAAGACGGCGTGTTCGACCCAGGCGAAAACCAAGTTGGTATTACAATCGACGGTGTGGGTGACGTTAATCTTCGTATGTCTATCTATTTCTTCGAAAAGGTAAATGCGGCAGGAATTAAAACTCACTATATTAACGCAAACCTTGCAGACACAACAATGGAAGTTCTTCCTGCAAAAGTTTTCGGTCACGGTCTTGAAGTTATCTGCCGTTATAAAGCAGTAGGCAGTTTTATCCGCCGTTACGGTGACTATATTGAAGAAGGTGCTGACCTTCCTGCTTATGTTGAAATGACATTCAAGAACGACGAAAAGGGTGACCCGCTTGTAATTAAAGATGCTTTGGTTGCTTTAGGCGTTATGACTGACAAACAGTATGACGATATTAAAACAATGACACAGCAAATTACCAAAATCGTTGCAGACGACCTTAAAGAAAAAGGTCTCGACCTTTATGACATTAAGTTTGAATTTGGTTACGATGCCGACGGCAATGTAATGCTTATTGACGAAATCGCTTCAGGCAATATGCGTGTTTACAAAGACGGTCAGTATATTGACCCGATGACTTTATCAGAACTTTTCTTTGCATAATTAAGGAGTAAATAATGGGTGGTTTTTTTGGAGTTGTCAGCAAGAATGACGCTATCGGCGATGTATTCTTCGGTACTGACTATCACTCACATTTAGGTACAAAAAGGGGTGGCGTTGCCGCTTACGATAAGGAAATTGGTCTTCAAAGGGATATTCACAATATTCAAAACTCCCCTTTCAGAACCAAGTTTGAAAATATTTCGGAAGAAATGTTCGGAACTGCAGCAATCGGTTGCATAAGCGACTATGAACCGCAGCCTTTGCTTATCCGTTCAAAACTTGGTGCTTATGCCATTTCCTTTATCGGTATTATCAACAACGCAGACGAACTTATCGAAAAATGCGTAAACCAAAACGGAAACCATTTTGACGCTATGACAGGCGGCAATGTAAACTCGGTTGAGTTGGTTGCTTCTCTCATAAATCAAAAGGATAGCTTTGCTGACGGTATCAAATATGCCCAAAGCGTTATCAAGGGAACGGCATCCATACTAATTTTAACTGACTATGGCTCAATTATCGCCGCACGTGACAAATTGGGCAGACTTCCGATACACATCGGTAAAAATGAAGACGGATACTGTGTTGCCTTTGAGTGTTTTTCTTATCAGAAATTAGGTTATTCCAATGAGAAAGAATTAGGACCGGATGAAATTGTTGAATTAACACCTGATTCACTTACCGTTCTCTCCCCTGCGGGCAAGGAAATGAAAATCTGTGCTTTCTTGTGGAGTTATTACGGTTATCCCACCTCTTGCTATGAGGGCGTTAATGTTGAAATAATGCGTTACCGCAACGGTATGATTATGGCAAAGCACGATATGGAAACAGGCATTGCAAACGATGTTGACTATGTCGGCGGTGTTCCCGATTCAGGCACACCTCACGCAATCGGTTATGCCAACCAAAGCGGAAAACCTTTTGCCCGTGCATTTATAAAATACACTCCGACGTGGGCTAGAAGTTTCACCCCACGCAATCAAAAGGAACGCAGCCGTGTTGCTAAAATGAAGCAGATTCCCATTCACGACCTTATCACCGATAAGAATTTACTTTTTGTTGATGATTCCATAGTTCGTGGAACACAACTTAAAGAAACGGTTGATTTTCTTTATGATAACGGCGCAAAATCTGTTCATATGCGTTCAGCCTGCCCGCCAATTATGTATGGCTGTAAATATTTAAGTTTTTCACGAAATACGAGTGACTTGGATTTAATTGCACGCCGTATTATCTTAGAACTTGAGGGTGAAGAAGGCTTTAAACATATTGCGGAATATAGCGATTCGAAAACCGAGAGAGGCAAGAACTTGCGTAAAGCAATAGCCGAAAAAATGGGATTTGCCTCAATCGAGTTCCAATCCCTTGAAGGAATTATAGAAGCAATAGGTATTGATGAAAGCAAACTCTGTACTTATTGCTGGAACGGAAAGGAATAATAAAATGAACAACTCTCAATCAAAATCTTATGCAGATGCCGGTGTGGATATTACAGCCGGTTATAAAGCAGTTGAACTTATGAAAAAACATATTGCCAGAACCCGTAACGAAGGTTGCCTTGACGATGTTGGCGGTTTCGGCGGTTGTTTTGGACTTCCATTAGGAATGGAAGAACCAGTTTTAGTTAGCGGTACTGACGGTTGCGGAACAAAGGTTAAACTTGCAATACTTATGGACAAGCACGATACAATCGGTATTGATGCCGTTGCAATGTGTGTTAATGACATTATTTGTTGCGGTGCAAAACCGTTATTCTTCCTTGACTATATCGCTTGCGGTAAAAACATTCCTGAAAAAATCGCACAGATTGTAAGCGGTGTTGCAGAGGGCTGTGTTCAGTCAGGCGCAGCGCTTATCGGCGGCGAGACCGCTGAACACCCCGGTATGATGCCGACAGACGATTATGACCTTGCAGGTTTTGCAGTTGGTATTGTTGATAAAAAGAAAATTCTTGACAACAAAACTATGGAAGAGGGCGACGTTGTTATTGCTCTCCCATCAAGCGGTGTTCATTCTAACGGATTTTCTCTCGTTCGCAAAGTTTTCGATGTTGAAAACTGCGACCTTAATAAAACCTATGAAGAATTAGGCGGTAAATCTTTGGGTGAAACTCTTTTAACTCCCACAAGAATTTATGTTAAACCCATTCTTGCACTTTTAGACAGTGTTAAAGTTCGTGCTATTTCCCATATCACAGGTGGCGGCTTCTATGAAAATATTCCGAGAAGTTTACCTGACGGTTTTGGCGCAGAAATTATTAAAAATGATATACGAGTTTTACCGATTTTTGATTTACTTCAAAAAACAGGCAATATCCCCGAAAGAGATATGTATAATACATATAATATGGGCGTTGGTATGAGTGTTGTTGTGGCGAAGGAAGATGCCGAGAAAGCATTGGAAGTTCTCAAAGCCAACGGCGAAGACGCTTATATAATCGGTAAAATAGTTAAATCTGATACAAAAATCACAATTATTTAAGGTGTAATATGAAAACTAACATAGCAGTTTTGGTTTCGGGCGGCGGCACTAATTTGCAAGCGCTTATAGATGCCCAAAAAGACGGAATAATCACTTCGGGTGAAATTAAACTTGTCATTTCAAATAATCCTGATGCTTTTGCGCTCGAAAGGGCGCAAAAGGCGGGTATTGCAACTATTGTTTGCAATAAAAAGGAATTAGGCGAAAAATTCGAAGATAAACTTATTGAAGTTTTAGAGCAAAATAATATAGAGATTATTGTTTTAGCAGGATTTATGTGTATTTTAAGTGAAAAGTTTACTTCTCACTTTGCTAACCGCATTATAAATGTTCACCCCTCACTCATCCCCTCTTTTTGCGGCAAAGGTTTTTACGGACTTCGTGTTCACGAAAAAGCGCTTGAATATGGTGTTAAAGTAACAGGTGCTACGGTGCATTTTGTAAACGAAATTCCCGACGGCGGAAAAATCATTATGCAAAAAGCGGTATACATAAACGATGACGATACCCCCGAAACATTGCAAAAACGGGTTATGCAAGAAGCTGAGTGGAAAATTTTACCCTTAGCAGTTGAAAAAGTAAGTAAAGAATTGAAAGGTGAATAATATGGTTTTATATGATTTGAAAACAGCAATATCTGAAAATGCTTACCCCGGCAGAGGTATTATTATCGGCAAAAGCGCCGACGGTAAAAAAGCAATCACCGCATACTTTATTATGGGCAGAAGTGAAAACAGCCGTAACCGCATTTTTGTGGAAGACGGTGAAGGTATTAGAACTCAAGCGTTTGACGAATCTAAAATGACCGACCCTCACCTTATTATTTATGCTCCTGTAAGAGTGCTCGGTAATAAGACTATCGTTACTAACGGAGACCAAACCGATACTATCTATGAACTTATGGATAAACAGATGACCTTCGAACAGGCACTCCGTACCCGTGAATTTGAAGACGATGCTCCAAACTTCACACCCCGTATTTCAGGTATTATCCGCCTTGAAAACGGCGATATGAACTATGCCATGTCAATCCTCAAATCTGCTGAGGGCGACGGTTCATCCTGTCAGCGATACACCTTTGCTTATAGCAATCCGCTCCCAAGCAAAGCAAAATTCATTCACACCTATAAATGTGACGGTAATCCTTTGCCAAGTTTCGAGGGTGAACCTAAAACAATTAAATTACCTGATGTTGACATTGACACTATGACAGATATTATTTGGAACAGTCTCAATGAGGATAATAAAGTTTCTCTCTTTGTTAGATATATCAACCTTGAAGACGGCAAATATGAATCAAGGATTATGAATAAGAATAAATAAGGAGCATAATAATGAAAGAATTTGAACTTAAATACGGTTGTAACCCCAACCAAAAACCCTCAAAAATTTATATGGCTGACGGAAGCGAACTTCCTATTGAAATTCTTTGCGGAAGACCGGGTTATATCAACTTTTTAGACGCATTCAACTCTTGGCAGTTAGTAAAAGAATTAAAAGAAGCATTAGGACTTCCTGCCGTTACTTCTTTCAAACACGTTAGTCCTACAAGTGCTGCAGTTGGTACTGTTCTTCCCGAAAAACTTAAAAAGGCTTGCTTTGTTGACGATATCGAAGGCCTTGACGATTCTCTGCTTGCTTGTGCATATGCCAGAGCACGTGGTACTGACCGTATGTGTTCTTTCGGCGACTGGGTAGCACTTTCAGATAAGTGCGATGTTACAACAGCACTCTTAATCAAACGTGAAGTTTCTGACGGTGTTATCGCTCCCGATTATGACCCTGAAGCACTTGAAATTTTAAAATCAAAAAGAAACGGTAACTATAATATCGTTAAAATAGACCCTAACTTTATTCCTAACCCCATTGAAACAAAACAGGTTTACGGCATCTCCTTTGAACAAGGCAGAAATAATTTTGAAATTAATGAAGAATTGCTTTCAAACCTTGTAACTGAAAATAAAATTCTTCCCGATACCGCTAAAAGAGATTTAATTATCTCTCTTATAACTTTGAAATATACACAGTCAAACTCTGTTTGCTTTGCAGTTGACGGACAGGCTATCGGAGTTGGTGCCGGTCAACAGTCCCGTATACACTGTACCCGTCTTGCAGGAAGCAAGGCAGATACTTGGTTCTTGCGCCAACACGATAAAGTGTTAAATCTTCCTTTCCTTGATAATATTGCCCGTCCTACGAGGGATAATGTTATTGACGGATATATCAACCGCAATGAAGAAGATGTATGTGCGGACGGCAACTGGCAGAAATACTTTAAGTCACAACCCGCTCCCCTTACCGACGGTGAGATTAAAGAATATCTTTCAACAATAAGTGGTGTTGCATTAGGCTCTGACGCTTTCTTCCCGTTTGATGACAATATTGAACGTGCTTACCGTAGCGGTGTTTCTTACATTGCAGAACCCGGCGGTTCTATCCGTGATGATGCAGTTATTGACTGTTGTAATAAATACGGTATTGCTATGGCATTTACCGGTATGCGTTTATTCCACCATTAATCAAGGAGAAATAAAATGAACTTTTTTGAACAACTTAAAGACTTCGATATCGAAGTTGCATCGGCTTGCGAAAAGGAACTCGCACGCCAGCGTGGTAATATTGAACTTATTGCAAGTGAAAATATCGTTTCCCCTGCAGTTCTTTTAGCCGCAGGCGGTGTGCTTACAAACAAATATGCAGAGGGTTACCCCACAAAGCGTTATTACGGCGGTTGCCAATGTGTTGATATCGTTGAAGACATTGCAAGAGAGCGTGCTAAAAAACTTTTCGGTTGCAACTTTGCAAATGTTCAGCCACATAGCGGTGCTAACGCTAACCTTGCAACATTCTTTGCTTTATTAAACACAGGCGATACCGTTATGGGTATGAACTTGCAACAAGGCGGTCACTTATCTCACGGTTCACCCGTTAATATTTCAGGTAAATACTTTAATATCGTTCCTTACGGTGTAAACGACGAGACCGAAATGATTGACTATGACGAAATGAGAAAGATTGCTTTAGAATGTCAGCCAAAACTTATTGTTGTCGGTGCTTCGGCATATTCAAGAGTTATCGACTTCAAGCGTTGCCGTGAAATTGCAGACGAAGTTGGCGCTTATTTAATGGTAGATATGGCTCACATTGCAGGTCTTATTGCCGCAGGTGTTCACCCATCCCCTGTTCCTTACGCCCATGTTGTTACAACTACAACACATAAGACTCTCCGTGGTCCTCGTGGCGGTATGATTCTTTCTAATGATGAAGAAATCGCAAAGAAAATTGACAAGGCTGTATTCCCAGGTACACAGGGCGGTCCTTTAATGCACATTATTGCCGCAAAAGCAGTAGCATTAGGTGAGGCGCTTACCGAAGAATACAAAGAATATCAAACACAAGTTGTTAAAAACGCTGCCGCTTTGGCAGATGCTTTAATTTCTGAAGGTTTCGAACTTGTTTCAGGCGGTACTGATAACCACTTGATGCTTTTGAAACTCGTTAAAGAGGGCATCACAGGTAAAGAACTTGAACACAGACTTGACGAAGTTCACATCACCGCCAATAAAAACACCGTTCCTAACGACCCTCAGAGTCCGTTTATCACAAGCGGTCTTCGTATCGGTACTCCTGCAGTTACAACCCGTGGCTTCAAAGAACCCGAAATGAAGAAGATTGCCCGTTGGATTCGTGAAGTTGTTGATGATTTCGATGGCAATAAAGAAAGAATTACAAAAGAAGTAGGCGAACTTTGCGCTAAATTCCCGATATATTAAGGAGAATTTTAATGAAAATAATGGTTGTGGGTGGCGGCGGTCGTGAACACGCCATCATTAAAAAATTAAAGGAAAATAAAGAAATAACCGAAATTTTTGCTTTGCCCGGTAACGGCGGTATGCACGCCGATGCTACACTTGTTGATATTGGTGCTAAAGATATCGAAAAACAGGTTGAGTTTGCAATTAATAATAAAATTGATTATGCGGTTGTTGCACCCGATGACCCGTTGGTTTTAGGCGCAGTTGATGCTTTAACAAAGGCGGGTATCCCCTGTTTTGGTCCAAATAAGGCTGCCGCTATAATCGAGGGTAGTAAAGTTTTTTCAAAAAACCTTATGAAAAAATATAATATTCCTACTGCAGAATATGAAGTGTTTGACGATTTGGAAAAAGCACTTGAATATTTAGAGACTGCTCCCATTCCGACTGTTATTAAAGCAGACGGCTTGGCTCTCGGCAAGGGTGTTATCATTGCCGAAACAAGAGAAGATGCTAAAAATGCAGTACGTTCTATGATGGAAGATAAAATCTTCGGAGAAAGCGGTAACAATGTTGTTGTGGAAGAATTTTTAACAGGTCCCGAAGTTTCGGTATTATCTTTCACAGACGGTAAAACCGTTGTGCCTATGGTTTCTTCAATGGACCATAAGCGTGCTTTGGACGGTGATAAAGGTCTTAACACAGGCGGTATGGGTACTGTTGCCCCCAACCCCTACTACACCGATGACATAGCAAAAGAATGTATGGAAAAAATCTTCATTCCAACAATCAACGCTATGAACAGCGAAGACAGAACCTTTAAAGGCTGTCTTTACTTCGGTTTGATGCTCACAGAAAAAGGTCCTAAGGTTATTGAATATAACTGCCGTTTCGGTGACCCCGAAACTCAGGTTGTTCTCCCCTTGCTTGAAAGCGACCTTTTAACAATTATGCAAGCCACCACAAACGGCACTTTGAATGAAACCCAAGTTAAATTCAAAGACGGCGCCGCCGCTTGCGTTGTTATGGCATCAAGCGGTTATCCGCAAAAATATGAAAGTGGTTTTGAACTTAATATCGACAAAACTGTTGAAGATAAGGTTTATGTTGCCGGCGCAAAACTCGAAGACGGCGTTTTGAAAACCGCAGGCGGTCGAGTGCTCGGTGTTACTGCAACCGCTGACGAATTAAAAACTGCTTTATCTCTCGCTTATGAGAATGTTAAAAAGGTTAATTTCGGTAATGCATTCTACCGTAAAGATATTGGCAAAAAGGCATTGGAGGTACTTAAATAATGGTATACCGTATATATGTTGAAAAGAAAAAGGAACTCGCAAATGAAGCAAAAGGCTTGCTTAATAACATTAACAACCTTTTGCAGATAAAATCTGTTACCGATGTGCGTGTTATCAACCGTTATGATGTTGAAAATATTGAGAAAGACTTATTTGACTATGCAGTAAATACTGTATTTTCAGAGCCTCAACTCGATATTGCAACTGCTGAGATTGATACTAATGGTGCTACTGTTTTTGCAACTGAATTTTTGCCCGGTCAGTACGACCAGAGAGCAGATTCTGCCGCACAGTGTATACAGATTATCTCTCAAAAAGAGCGCCCCACAGTTAAAACCGCAAAAGTTTACTGCCTTTACGGTGATATAAGTGACAGCGACCTTGCAAGCATCAAAAAATATGTTATCAACCCTGTTGAAGCAAGAGAAGCAACACTTGACACCTATGAAACATTAAAGGTTAATTATGATATTCCAACAACCGTTGAAACCCTTAACGGATTTTTGGACCTTGACAGAAACGGACTCAATGACTTTGTTAAAAAGTACGGTCTTGCAATGGATATTGACGATATTTCTTTTTGTCAGGAATATTTTAAAACCGAAAACAGAAACCCAACTATCACCGAAATTCGTATGATAGATACATACTGGTCTGACCACTGCCGTCATACCACCTTCCTTACTAACATTGATAATGTTACTTTTGAAGACGAACTTTTGCAAAAAACTTATAACGAATATTTGCAAATTCGCAAAGATTTAGGAAGAACAAAGCCGATTTGCCTTATGGACTTGGCTACTATCGCAGTAAAACAACTCAAAAAAGACGGTAAACTCGATAAATTGGATGAATCCGAAGAAATCAATGCTTGTACCGTTAAGATTGATGTTGAAGTTGACGGCGAAACCCAAAAATGGTTACTTCTTTTCAAAAACGAAACCCACAACCACCCAACCGAAATTGAACCTTTCGGCGGTGCTGCTACCTGTATCGGCGGTGCCATCCGTGACCCGCTTTCAGGCAGAAGTTATGTTTACGGCGCTATGCGTGTTACAGGCGCTGCCAATCCGCTTAAGAGTGTTAAAGAAACTATGGCGGGCAAACTTCCCCAACGTAAAATCGTAACTACCGCAGCAGACGGTTATTCTTCTTATGGTAACCAAATCGGTCTTGCAACAGGCATTGTTGACGAAATTTATCACGACGGATATGCCGCAAAAAGAATGGAAATCGGCGCAGTTATTGCCGCTGCTCCCCAAGAAAATGTTAGACGTGAATGTCCCGAAGACGGCGATGTTGTAATTCTTTTAGGCGGTAGCACAGGCCGTGACGGTTGCGGCGGTGCTACAGGCTCTTCAAAATCACACACTTTAGAATCTTTAGAGTCTTGTGGTGCAGAAGTTCAAAAAGGTAACGCTCCTGAAGAACGCAAACTTCAAAGACTTTTCCGCAACCCCGTTGCTACTAAAATGATTAAACGCTGTAATGACTTCGGCGCAGGCGGTGTTTCGGTTGCTATAGGCGAACTTGCAGACGGTCTTGAAATTGACCTTAATGCAGTTCCTAAAAAATATGACGGTCTTGACGGTACAGAACTTGCTATCAGTGAATCACAAGAAAGAATGGCAGTTGTTATCGAAAAAGAAAATATTGATAAATTCTTGACACTTGCAAGTGAAGAAAACTTACAGGCAGTAGTTGTTGCTAAGGTTAAGGCAGAGCCTCGCCTTACAATGCACTGGAACGGTCAGACAATCGTTGACCTAAGCCGTGAATTTTTAAATTCCAACGGTGCTGAAAAACACATTTCAATAACTGCATCAAAACCCGTTGTTGAAAGTAAAGAAATCACTGGCTCATTTACTGAAAATTATAAGACTCTGGCAGATGACCTTAATATCTGTTCTAAGCGTGGTCTTTCAGAGCAGTTTGACTCTACTATCGGCGCTGGTACAGTTCTTATGCCATTCGGCGGTAAAAACCAAATCACACCTATTCAGGCAATGGTACAAAAAATCAGTGTTGAAAAGAAACACACTAACGATTGTTCATTAATGGCTTGGGGTTATAACCCATTCATTACCGAAAAAAGTCCATACCACGGCGCTTATTTGGCAGTTGTTGAATCAGTTTGTAAACTTATTGCAACAGGTGCTAAATTCGAAGATGTTTACTTGACCTTCCAAGAATATTTCGAAAAACTTGGCAAAGACAGCAAACGCTGGGGCAAACCTTTATCTGCACTTTTAGGTGCGTTTAAGGCACAGATGGAACTTGGAATCGGTTCTATCGGCGGTAAGGACTCTATGAGCGGTTCTTTTGAAGACCTCGATGTTCCTCCCACTCTCGTTTCTTTTGCAGTTACAACTGATAAGGTTGATAATATCGTTTCTCCCGAATTTAAAAAGGCAGGAAACAAAGTTATTATCGTTGCTCCCGAATACGATAACGAAACTAATCTTCCTAAAACCGAATCATTACTTAATGTTTTCGAAACCGTAACTTCCCTTTTACGCTCAGGCAAAGCAGTTTCGGCTTATACATTAGGTATGGGCGGTATTGCTGAAGCCGTTATGAAAATGTGCTTCGGTAACGGTCTTGGCTTTAAATTCTCTGATAATCTAACACTAAACGATATTTTTGGTTACAACTATGCCTCATTCATTTTAGAAGTAACCGAAGACATTGACGTTAAGAACACTATCGGTGTTGTTACAGATGATAATGCTATTGCTTTCGGTGACGAAACATTGAATTTGGATGAACTTTTAGGTATTTATGAAGATAAACTTGAAAGCGTATTCAGATGCAATATCAAAGATAACAAAACACCTATGGAAAACTTTGAATACAAAGCCGAAACAAGAGTTTCACCCGCTATCAAAGTTGCAAAACCAAAGGTATTAATTCCTGTATTCCCAGGCACTAACTGTGAATTTGATTCAGCAAAGGCAATGCGTGATGCAGGCGCCGAGCCTGAAATCTTTGTTATCAACAACCAGTCAAGCGACGGTATTGCAAGAAGTGTTGAAAACTTTGCTAACAAGCTTAAAGACAGTCAGATAGTATTTATCCCCGGCGGTTTCTCAGGCGGTGACGAACCTGACGGAAGCGGTAAATTTATTACTGCATTCTTCCGCAACGGCGCTATTAAGGAACAAGTAACCGAATTACTTGAAAAGCGTGACGGTCTTATGTGCGGTATATGTAATGGATTCCAAGCACTTATCAAGTTGGGTCTTGTGCCTTACGGAAAAATCATTGATACTGATGAAAACTGCCCAACCCTTACATTTAATACTATCGCACGTCACCAGTCGAGAATTGTTAGAACCCGTATTGCCTCTAATAAATCGCCATGGCTTAGCCAAACTAATGTTGGCGATATATATAATGTGCCGATTTCTCACGGTGAGGGACGATTCTTAGCAAGCGAAGAACTTATTAAGGAATTAGCGAAAAACGGACAAATTGCTACACAGTATGTTGATTTACAGGGTAATGCAACAAGTGATGTCCACTTTACCCCCAACGATTCAATGTATGCGATTGAGGGTATCACTTCCCCCGACGGCCGTGTATTCGGTAAAATGGGACACTCTGAACGTAAAGGCTACGGTCTTTATAAGAATGTTCCAGGTGACTATGATATTAAAATGTTCGAGTCGGCTGTAAAATATTTTAAGTAAGGTGAAAAAATATGGCTTATTTATCTGATATTGAAATTGCTCAACAATGTAAAATGCAACCCATTACCGAAATTGCTAAAACTGCAGGTATTGATGAAAAATATTTAGAGCAGTACGGTAAATATAAGGCAAAAATTGACCTTTCTCTTATGAATGAAAGTGCAAAAAAAGACGGCAAATTAGTGCTTGTAACGGCTATTACCCCCACCCCTGCAGGCGAGGGTAAAACCACCACAACAATCGGTCTTGCTGACGGTATGCGCCGTATAGGTGAAAATGTATGCGTTGCTTTGCGTGAACCCTCTTTAGGTCCCGTATTCGGTGTCAAAGGCGGTGCCGCAGGCGGCGGATATGCTCAGGTAGTACCAATGGAAGACATTAACCTCCACTTCACAGGTGACTTCCACGCAATCGGCGCTGCTAATAACTTGCTTGCTGCAATGCTTGACAACCATATCCATCAAGGAAATGCTTTAGGCATTGATGTCCGCAAAATCACATGGAAACGCTGTGTTGATATGAATGACCGTCAATTACGCTTTATAACAAACGGTCTTGGCGGAAAGGTAAACGGCGTTCCCCGTGAAGACGGTT
This sequence comes from Acutalibacteraceae bacterium, assembly GCA_045647405.1. Classification (GTDB taxonomy): domain Bacteria; phylum Bacillota; class Clostridia; order Oscillospirales; family Acutalibacteraceae; genus UBA737. The sequence goes on from JAZRMI010000028.1 coordinate 28,645, forward strand.
TTGATATTACCGTTGCAAGCGAAATTATGGCTGTTTTATGTCTTTCGAAAGATATTTTAGACCTCAAAGAACGTCTTTCAAAAATCATTGTTGGTTACACCTATGACGATAAACCTGTAACCTGCGGTCAGTTGAATGCTCAAGGCGCTATGACTGCACTTTTGAAAGATGCTATCAAACCTAACTTAGTACAAACCTTAGAGGGTACTCCCGCTTTAGTACACGGTGGTCCATTTGCTAATATTGCCCACGGATGTAACAGTGTTACTGCTACCAAAATGGCAATGAAGTTGGCTGACTATGCTATTACAGAAGCAGGTTTCGGCGCTGACTTAGGTGCTGAAAAATTCCTTGATATTAAATGCCGTATGGCAGGGCTTACCCCATCGGCAGTTGTTGTTGTTGCTACTGTTCGTGCTCTTAAAATGCACGGCGGACTCTTAAAAACAGAATTAAACAACGAAAACATCGACGCTTTGGAAAAAGGTATTCCAAACCTTTTGAAACACGTTTCAAACATTAAGGATGTTTACAAACTGCCTTGCGTTGTTGCAGTAAACCGCTTCCCCACCGATACTGATAAGGAAATTGACTTTATCATTGCAAAATGCAAAGAATTAGGCGTAAATGTTATCCTTTCAAATGTTTGGGCACAAGGCGGCGAAGGCGGTATTGAATTAGCAAAAGAGGTTGTACGCCTTTGCAACGAAGAAAAAGGCGACTTTACTTTCTCTTATGAATCCAATTTTTCAATCGAAGAAAAGATTGATGCCGTTGTTCGTAAGATTTACGGCGGTGACGGTGTGATCTTGACACCTAACGCTAAAAAGCAAGTTGATAAATTGACCGAAATGGGCTTTGCTAACTGTCCTATATGTGTTGCTAAAACACAATATAGTTTTTCGGATGATGCCACGAAGTTGGGCGCACCGTCAGGCTTTAAAGTAACTGTAAGAAATGTTAAAATTTCTGCAGGTGCAGGCTTTATAGTAGTTCTCACAGGCGATATTATGACAATGCCGGGACTTCCTAAAGTTCCCGCCGCAGAACGCATTGATGTCGATAACGACGGTAGAATTTCAGGTCTTTTCTAAACAAAGCATAAAAAAATGTCTGTCTCAAATTTGAGACAGACATTTTTATTATTTAAAATTAAATTTCTGCTTTTTGTTTTGCTGCTTCAAAATCGTCGCAAATTTCTTGTGACGGTTTTTTAGTTAAAAGAGATACAGCAACAATACAGATTGATGAGAAGATAAATGCAGGCAATAATTCATAAATTGCAAATGCACCACCGAGTTTGCTGATAACCATATTCCAAAGGAATACCATTCCGGCACCACCTATCATACCTGCAATAGCGCCTGCACGGGTTGTACGTTTCCAGAAGAGCGAGAAAATCATAAGCGGACCGAATGTAGCACCAAATCCTGCCCAAGCAAACGAAACTATTTGGAATATAACACTGTTTTCATCAAGTGCTATGAAAATTGCAATTACTGCAATAACCAAAAGGGTTATTCTTGAAACGGTCATAACCTGCTTGTCATTAGCATTCTTCTTGAATACACCTTGGAAAATATTCTTAGCAAAAGCAGAAGCCGCAATAAGCAAATACGAGTCAGATGAACTGATAGTAGCCGCCAAAATACCTGCCATTACAAAGCCTGCAAGTATCGGTGGGAGATAACTGTTAGAAAGGAAAATAAAGATATTTTCTGAAGTTGATTTTGTTAAAAATTCGGTTGGAGCAAGCGTTCTTCCAACAAGTCCGATAAATACTGCAACTGCAAGTGAGATTATTACCCAAATCATCGCAATTCTTCTTGAACGCTTTAATTCGTCTTCCTTACGAATTGCCATAAAACGAAGAAGTACCTGAGGCATACCAAAGTAACCAAGACCCCAAGCGAGCATTGAACAAATTGTCAATACACCGTAATCAGCGGCTTCACCGAAAACTGCTTTTCCGCCTTCAACCAACTGCTGACCGTCAACTACTGTAGGACTCGCAATACCGAAAAATTCTAAAAATCCGGGAATTTCTCTTGCGTTTTCAATTACTGCACCTAGTCCGCCCGCTTTTACGGTACTTATAATAACAATAACAGAAAGCGCCACAATCATTACAATAGATTGCATAAAGTCAGATGCGCTTTCAGCAAGGAAACCTCCAAGCAATGTGTAAAGCAACACAAATATTGCACCGACAACCATCATGACAATATAAGGTGTACCGAAAAGTGTTGAGAAAAGTTTTCCGCAAGTAACAAAACAACTTGCCGCATAAACCGTAAAGAAAATCAAAATAAACAATGCCGCAATAGTCATAATAAGTTTCTTATTTTCACGGAAACGGTTTGAAAAGAATTCAGGCAATGTTATCGAATTATTGGCAACAATACTGTATCGACGAAGTCTTTTAGAAACTATAAGCCAGTTTAAATATGTTCCGATAGCAAGTCCGATAGCGGTCCAAGCCGCATCTGCAAGACCGCACCAATAAGCCACACCCGGAAGTCCCATCAAAAGCCAACCGCTCATATCAGAGGCTTCAGCGCTCATAGCGGTAACCCAAGGTCCCAATGAACGACCGCCTAAAAAATAATTTTCAGAACTTTTATTTGCCTTTTTAGCAAACAAAATTCCAATTGCAATTACAGCGGTCATATAAATAACCATTGCAATTAAGATTTGTAATTTACTGTCCATCTTTTTCTCCTTAAAAAAATAATTACAAATATTATATACTATTTTTTCTAAGTTTTCAAGTAATAAATCACAAATCCCACAGTTACACTATATTTTGCAACTGCGGGATTGTATTATTCTGCCTCGGTTATAACAATATCCTTAAAAATCACCGTCATATTATCTGCCATTCGTGTAACAACATATTTATAGTTTGTCATATTGGCAGGTGTTTTAAATTCGGTTATAACTTCACCACCTGATGTTTTCCACCCATTCACAATATAAATTGAATTGGAATCATAAGTTGCTCTTAATGTTTGTAATTTTAAACTTTTTCGCATAGTCCCAGATGCGCTTGGATTTTTAGAGCCATTATCAATTTCCGTAACAATCGCTTTGCATACATATTTGGTATTTGGTTTTAAATCAAACCCATTAATATTACTTGTTGACGGATATGCGTTTGTTATTGAAGATGTTTTGAAAATCAAACTATTATTCTCTTTTTTAAAAGTGGCATAATCGTGATAAAACGAAACCAGTTTTATATTAAATAAATTTTTAATTTTATTTATTGCACTTAATAAATAAAATCTGTGCTCAATTAAATTCATTCTACTTTTCCCCCGACAACTACACCGTTTCGGATATTAAGTTCCCAAGTTTCGCCGTTAGCAAAAGACGGTATACTGCCGATGTATTTACTTTCGGGTAAAATAACAGTTATATCCCCCTCGCTTGCTAATGTAAATCCGAAAGAACATATAAAGTCTGTTTCAGGATAAATGACCGTCAAAGAATTTATTGCGCCAAGAGCCACATATTCAACATTGTTTTGAACAGTAATAACTTCTCCGTCGGAAAAAGTCACCCTTTTAGGTTTTAATATTTCTGCAATTTCTTGCTTATCACTGTCAGTCAAAATATAGTTATCGCCTTTGGGACCTTTCCAAAATCCCAATTCATTCCAAGGTGTAACACCATCACCGAATTTTATTTTTTCGGTTTCTGTTCCATTTGTTACAACACCTGCCTCACCTGCAAGTAAGATAGGGTTACTCAACTGCCAATTTTCTTTGGTATCACTTCTTGCCTTAAAACGCAAATTTGCATTTACATATACTTCTTTACTCATAAACTCACCGCCTTACGCAATTCTTTTCCAATAAAATTTATCACAATATTCATTAAGCATATACTCGTGTCTTATAGGTATGGTCACATCAGCAAACACAACAGGTGGGTTTCCCGTATCTATTGTTAAATCGCCGCTTGTTTTTGTGACCACTTCTGTAGTTTCTAATAATCCACCATCAACTAATTGTGCAATAATGACCGCATTACCGCCATCACTACCACATAATAGATTATAAAAATTACAATCCCAATCACCTATACCCAATGCTGATAAATTTTTGATTTTTAAAAGTTGGGTCGTAGTGTTCGTTATATTAACATTAAGATAAATGCAAATTCGTAACCTTAAATCGTGTCCCGCACGAATATAAGAAGCACCTGTTGTAGCATCGCTTGGTTTAAACAAAGTTGTATTGTTATAAAATTCAAAATCAGATGCCTCCAAGTCCCCGCTCGAAGATTTAAACTCTTTATCAAATAACTCCCACTCACCGCCATATAGCATAGACGGATTAAATTCAGCCGAACTTGCAATATAAACACTACCCACAGGCTGTATAATAGACCTGACTGCATTAACGCTATTTTCAACCGATTGTCCCATTTCAAGACTCAGCGTTTCAAGGTCATTGTTAAACTTTGCCGAAGTATCTACAATAGAGGTATCAACATAATTTTTTATCACCCTATTCTGCACGGGATTTGGGCTGTTATCTGACATTTGTTCGTCAATAATTTCCTCATCTTCGAAACCGTCAAAAGCATTTCCTCCGTCGAAAACAAAGGTTATCCCCTCAATAGAATCCTTGATTTTCTCAGGTGTTACCGCGCTATCCAAAGCCTCAGCCACAGCCATACCGCTCTGTGCATTTTCACTTTGAGGATTATACACTAAATCAGTAACTGCATCTTTGCCGTCTACACCCTGTCTGCCGTCAAATACACCATTATCTGCATCATCTCGGACAGATTGAGCAATTTGTTTTGTTTCTTGTGTCAAGTCGATTATCTGCTGATATTGACTGGGTGTAGGATCGCTCGGTGTGTCACCTAAAGCATAACCGCTCATTTTGACATTAATTGCAATTTTTGTTGTGGTTGCAAGACTGTCGCCATTTACTCCAAACACCGACACATAAAATCTGTCACCCTTTAAAACCTCAAAGGGTATATAACATTGGTTTTCATCGACACAAAGCCTATTTTGAGCATCCAACAAAATATTAATAGGCTCGACGCCGTCGGCTGAAAAAACCGCTGTTTTTTGATAAGAGTCCCACCTCTTTGGAAAAAGGAATTGCACCGTCCTGTGCATTACTCCGTCTGACACCGTATCCGAAAAAACGCTGTCAGCAATCATTAAAATATCATTTGTACTAACTTCGATTTTTATCATAAAAACCCTCCTTTTCAAGTTGACCTAATACTATTCCAAACGAAACCGCCATTCACCGACAAAAAAATTAAAACGCAGTTTCAAACTGCGTTTTTGGTACATAATAGTATTATGGAGTTGATTTTATGCATACATCTATTTGGCAAAACGGTATAGATTTGCCGGAATTTCCAACACTTGACCATGATATTCACACCGATGTTTTAGTAATTGGCGGCGGTCTTTGCGGACTGCTTTGCGGTTACTTTTTAAATCAAAATAATATTGATTATGTCATTTGCGAAGCAAAAACTATCGCAAGCGGTACTACCGCAAGAACAACTGCCGTTCTTTCAGCGCAACATGATATTTTATATGGTGATTTAATCAAAAAATCCGGTAGTGAAAATGCAAAACTTTATTTAGATGCTAACTTAGACGCCATATCAAAATTCAAAAAAATTTGCAATAATATCCCTTGCGATTTTGAAATTTGCCCCTCATACATTTATTCCGAAAAAAATGATACAAAATTGGAAAGTGAAAAATCACATCTATCATCCCTCGGGTTTGAAGCGAAATTAACACACTCAATTCCCCTGCCCGTAAAATGCAAAACCGCCGTTGCCTTTCCGTCACAGGCACAATTTCATCCTTTGAAATTCATAAGAGGGATATCAAAAAATCTTAATATTTTTGAAAACACCAAAATTGATAACTGTGAGGGAACCACCGCTTTTTCAGGAAACCACAAAATATTTGCAAAAAGAATAATTGTGTGTACCCATTTTCCTATAATTAATTCAAAAGGTCTTTATTTCACAAAACTATATCAAAAACATTCTTATGTAATTGCTTTAGAAAAAGCAGGAAAATATAACGGAACATTTGTTGACCGAAAAAACGGTTTTTATTTCAGAAATTACAAAAACTATCTTTTAGTAGGTGGAGGTGACCACCGAACAGGATATACAAAAGACGGTTTTAAAAAGGTAAGAGATTTTGCCAAAAAACATTTCCCAAAATCTAATGAAAAATTTGCTTGGTCAACTCAGGACTGTATGAGTCTCGACCAAGTTGCATATATCGGTCCTTACAGTAAGAATCTGCCCGATGTTTATGTTGCTACAGGTTTTAACGAATGGGGTATGACAACCTCAATGATTTCTGCAAACATTTTAACCGATATTTTAATAGGCAAAGAAAACCCTTATTCAAAGGTTTTCACCCCTGACCGCAGTATGATGACACCTCAACTTTTCGCCAATTTAGGAAGTACTGTGATCGACTTTGCCACACCGACTTTAAAGCGTTGTTCCCATATGGGTTGCGCCTTAAAATGGAATAAATATGAACACACTTGGGACTGTCCCTGTCACGGATCAAGATTCAGCAAGAACGGTGAAATTATAAACAATCCCGCAATTAAAGATTTATCCAATCTTTAATTTTAATCTCAATTTATCGCTAATCATTGCTATAAATTCACTGTTTGTGGGCTTTCCTCTGTCGTTTTGAATTGTATACCCGAAATAAGAATTAAGCACATCAATGTCTCCCCTATCCCAAGCAACTTCAATAGCATGGCGGATTGCCCTTTCAACACGGGAAGATGTTGTAGCGTGATTTTTAGCAACTGTCGGGTAAAGTAATTTGGTCACAGAATTTATAATCTCGCTGTTTTTGATAGAAAGTATAATCGCTTCACGCAAATAGTGATATCCTTTTATATGTGCAGGCACACCAATCTGATGAATTATATCTGTAACCATAACTTCAAGTTCTGTGTCGGTAACACAATTATTATTAACAACAATCGGTGATGTCTCGTTGCGCCAACCCGAAAGTTTAATTATTCTTTCAGCCATAGTATTTATATCAAATGGCTTTAAGAAATAATAACTTGCGCCCGCTTCCAAAATTTCTTTTTCCAGTCGTGGATTGGCAAAACTTGACATTACCATAACCATAGGACGCAATTTTACATCCATCTTGTTAAGATTTTCTAAAATTCCCAATATATCAAGATTAGGCATAAACACTTCTGCTAACAAAACATCTGCCTTTTCTGTTTTGACCTTTGAAATTACATTTAACCCGTCTTTCTCGGTTAATATGACATCCATACCGTAACTTTTAAATATTTTAGCACAGTTCTTTGAAAACTCGGTTGAGTCGTCAGCAATAATTACTTTCAGATTCTTTTCCATAAATTTTTACCTCCGTCGATTTATTTTTTACATATATTACCATACAATTCTGCAAAATGCAAGCAAAAAAGGAAAAAAAGTGCTTTTTTTACAATTTATTATAACATTCGTGTATTATCGTCATTTTTCGACAATCTTCCTTGACAAAAAAACCTCAAGAATATAAAATTATATTGATTTTAATAAAAGGAAAATGAATTATGAAAGAACAATTTTCACGCACCGAAAGTTTAATCGGAAGTCAAAATCTTAAAAAACTCAAAAATTCACATATAGCAGTTTTTGGTATCGGCGGTGTGGGCGGTTATGTTGTAGAAGCGCTCGTCCGTGCGGGTGTCGGAAAAATTGATATTATTGATAATGATATTGTTTCGCTCTCTAATATAAATCGGCAAATCATCGCCACACATTCTACTGTTGGCAGACTAAAGGTTGATGTTATGAAAGAAAGAGCGTTAGATATTAATCCAAACGCTGAAATCAATACTTTTGACATCCTGTATTTACCCGAAACTGCTAATCAGTTTGATTTTAAAAAATATGACTTTATAGTTGATGCCATTGATAATGTAACAGGCAAAATACAACTTGTTTTACAGGCAAACGAGGCTGATACTCCCATAATTTCAGCAATGGGAGCAGGGAATAAATTAAATCCTTTAGATTTTGAAGTTGCAGATATTTTTAAGACTTCTGTATGCCCATTGGCAAAAGTTATGAGATATGAATTAAAAAAGCACAAAATTAAAAAATTAAAGGTTGTATATTCCAAGGAAAATCCCATCAAAAACACCGATACCCCCACCCGTACACCAGCAAGTATTTCCTTTGTTCCGTCGGCTATGGGACTTATTATTGCAAGTGAAGTTATCAAGGAAATTATGGCTGTAACAGAGGAATAAATTTAACTTGAAAACATATATACGCTATGCTATAATACTACTGTAATAATATAGGCAGTATTGCCACTAAAAATAATATGCTATTTTTTTATATTTCCAAGGAGTTGTCCTAAATGTTTTTTGAAAAAATCTTGATTTTAATAGTTGAAAAACGACTTTTTTTAACCATAAATAAATCCATTGTTAAATTTTTTAAAACAATACGAAAACGTATAGATACTTTAATTGCCATTCCTACAATCTATTTTCTCTCAAAAAATACTCCTATTGATGAAAATAAGATAGTATTTGTAACTACAAGGGGACAATTTGACTGTAACTCAAAATGGATTACACTTGAATTATTAAAAAGAAACCTTCCATACACACTTGTATGGGAAGTGCGAAATAATTTACCATTGGACGATATCCCTGAAGAAATTATAACTGTTAAAAGGTTCTCCTATGACCTAATAAAACACTTGGCTAGTGCAAAAATCATAATAGATAACAGTATAAACTTAAGTTATCTGCTCTATAAAAAGAAAAAAGACCAAATTTTAATCGAAACCTGGCATGGTTCTATCGGTATCAAAAAATTTTCTAAAGATACAAATAATGACAAGGAATGGATAAAATTCGCTGAAAAGCAAGGGCGCTTAACAGATTACTGCATTTCTAATAGTACTTTTGAAGATGATGTTTTCCGTGAAGATTTTTGGAAAACAACACCTATTCTACAATTAGGACATGCCAGAAACGATATTCTTTGCGAGGATAACACCAAAAGGATTAACGATATCAAAGAAAAAATCTATAGGAAATTTGATTTGAATCCCGACACTAAAATCTGTCTTTACGCTCCTACCTTCCGTGATGACGGCGATATGAGTCCTTACCGAATAGATTATCAAGCATTAATCGATGCTTTGAAAACACGGTTTGGCGGTGAATGGGTTATATTCACCCGTTTTCATTTCAAACTTCTTAAGAAAGTCAAAAACTATACTTATTCAAAAGGCGTTATCAGCGCAAGCGATTACCCTGATATTTATGAACTTTTAACCTGTACCGATGTAGGCATTACAGACTATTCAAGTTGGATATGTGACTATATGCTCACACGCAAACCTGGATTTTTATTCGCAACAGATATGACAGAATACGAAAAAAATGACAGAAATTTCTTCTACCCGCTTGATACTATGCCCTACCCCCTTGCGCTTAATAACCAACAATTAATTGAAAACATACTGAATTTTGATAATGAAAAGTTTGTACCCGCCTGTGATAAATTCCTTAAAGATAAAGGCTGTATGGATGACGGTCACGCAAGCGAAAGAATTGTTGATGCTATATGCGCTATGATAAATGGCGAGCAATTATAACCGTATACTTTCATATCCACCAATTAACTCAGACGGAAATCTATTTTCTAAGCAAATTATGAGACTAAACGTGGAATAATTTAACCTTGAAAACATATATGTGCTATGATATAATAAAAATGTTATATTATGCAATAACAAAGGATAAAACAAAAAATTTTATGTTGAAAATTCGAGGAGTTTTTTTAAAATGATTTTCCAAAAAATTTTCCGAGCAATGATTGAAGGTCATTTCTTCATATCTATAGGCAGAGCAATCAAAAAAATATTCAAAGGTTTAGATTTTATAGTTTCCTTACCGTCAATTTATTTTCTTTCAAGAAAAATTCCTGTTGAAAATGATAAAATAATTTTTATCACTTTCCGCGGCGAGTATGACTGCAATGCAAAATGGATTGCGCAAGAAATTATTAAAAGAAAACTTCCCTATAAATTAGTATGGACTGCAAGAAAAGATGTTCCCATTGACCAATTCCCAAAAGAATTGATTTTAACCGAACGCCAATCATTAGATTTTTACCGTCAGCTTTCAAGTGCGAAAATTATCATTGATAACGGCGTAAGCACTGCGTTTTTGGGTTATAAAAAGAAAAAAGACCAAATTTTAATTGAAACCTGGCACGGCTCTTTGGGTATTAAAAAATTCTCTGCCTCAACCAATAAGGACAAGCGTTGGGTTGCTACTGCTTATCAAGAAGGCAAGATGACCGACTACATAATCTCAAACAGCACTTTTGAAGACGATGTTTACCGTGAGGACTTTTGGAAGAAAACTCCTATCTGGCAGTTGGGTCACGCAAGAAACGATATTCTTTGCGAAAAAGATACTGAAAGACTTGCACAAATAAAAGAAAAAGTATATAAGGAATTCGGGCTTACCCCCGACACTAAAATTTGTCTTTACGCTCCGACTTTCCGTGATGACGGAGATATGCGCCCTTATCAAATAAATTACAAAGAGTTGCTTAATGCTTTGGAGACAAGATTTGGCGGTAATTGGGTAATCTTCACTCGTTTCCACTTCAGACTGCTTAAGAAAATTAAAAATTACAACTATTCAAAAGGCGTTATCAACGCAAGTGATTACCCTGATATTTATGAACTTTTAACCTGCACCGATGTGGGCATTACCGACTATTCGAGTTGGATTTGCGATTATATGCTTACACGACGTCCCGGATTTTTATTTGCAACCGATATGAAACGGTATGAGAAAAAGGACAGAAACTTCTTCTACCCTCTCGATACTATGCCATATCCACTTGCAATTAATAATAAACAGTTAATTGAAAACATATTAAATTTTGACAATGAAAAATTCGTGCCCGCCTGCGACGAGTTCCTTAAAGATAAAGGTTGTATCGACGACGGACATGCAAGCGAAAGAATTGCAGATGCAATTTCTTCAATTATGAAAGGGGTATAATTATGACAGTTGCTTTACTTACCGCTTCAGGACAGGGTACCCGTATGGGTCAGGATATTCCAAAACAGTTCTTACACGTTAAGGACAAACCGCTTATTATCTACACTTTGGAAAGATTTCAAAACAATCCGCTTATTGACGCTATCGTTTTGGTAACACTCCCAAACTGGTTTGGTTTTATTGAGGCATACGCTCATCAATTTGGAATCACAAAACTTAAATGGATTGTTGCAGGCGGTGAAACAGGTCAGGAATCTATCTATAACGGTCTTGTGAAAATCTCCGAAGAATGTCCTAAAGATACTGTTGTTATGGTGCACGACGGTAACCGTCCTATGATTGATAACAATATCATATCCGATAGCCTTGCAGTGTTTAAAAAACACGGTTCTGCCGTTGCTGTTATCCCCTGCACAGAGGCAATTTTCAAAAGTGAAAACGGTGTGGATTCCGATATTTCTATCCCCCGTGAAGCCTTAATGAGAACTCAGACTCCTCATACATATACCCTTGAAAAACTTTTATGGGCACACGCTGAGGCTAAAGAGAAAGGTATTACTAACACCGCCGCAAGTTGTACTTTGATGCACGCTTTAGGCGAAAGAGTATACTTCTCAAGAGGCAGTGAAAAGAATTTCAAATTAACCACCCGTGACGACCTTGAAATATTTAATGCTTTCTTAATTGCTGAAAAGAATGAATGGTTAAAATAACGGAGAGTTTTTATGGGAATTTTAAACAGTTCTACCTATGTCAATGATATTAAAGGCGCTCTTGGTCTTTTAGACCAAGGTCGCCTTTTCGGCAAAAAAATCTTAATCACAGGCGCTTCGGGACTTATTTGTTCTGCCATCGCCGACCTGCTGATTTTCTGCAATCGAGAATATAAAACAAATATAACAATTTATCTTGCAGGCAGAAACACCGAAAAACTTAAAAACCGTTTTCCCGATACCGAGAAAGACGGTGTAATTTTTGTCGCTTACGATGCAACAAAAGAAATCAACTTCGATTTTTCGGTTGATTACATTATTCACGGCGCAAGCAATGCAAGCCCCGATAAATATGTATCTGAACCTGTTGATACTATGTTGGCAAATGTCATCGGTGTTGATAATCTGATGCGCTATGCGGTGAGAAATGGGAATTTGGAAAAATTCATTTATATTTCTTCAAGCGAGGTTTACGGCAAACTCGCTCACGGAAATCCACTCAAAGAAGATGAATACGGTTCTGCTGATATCCTCTCTCCCCGTTCAGCATATCCTATCGGAAAGCGTGCGGCTGAAACCCTTTGTATCAGTTATTCTAATCAATACGGAATTGATGTTTCTATCGTACGTCCCGGTCATATTTACGGACCTACCGCTCAGGACAGCGATAACCGTGTTTCTTCCGCCTTTGCAAAACAGGCGGCAAACGGTCAGGACATTGTTATGAAAAGCGCAGGAACGCAAATCCGTTCTTACTGTCACTGTATTGACTGCGCTACCGCTACCCTTTGCGTATTAACAAGGGGCGAAAACCAACAAGCCTATAATATTTCAAATAAAAATTCAGTTATAACCATACGCCAGATGTCTGAAATAATTGCAGAATGTTCAGGTGTGAAACTTATAATGGATATCCCCACCGATGCAGAAAAGACTGCATTCAACCCGATGGATAATTCAAGTTTGGATAGCACAAAGTTGGAAACACTCGGCTGGCAAGGTCAGTTTGATGCTAAAAAAGGCTTTTTAAACACCATTAAAATTTTAAGGGGCGAGTAAATTTTATGCGTTTTTTGACTAACAACAAAAAAGTTGGTGAAATTGAACTTTTTCGGTTTGTTTTCTCTATAGTTATTCTATTAATGCACTCACACCACCTTTTTGATAAATACATATTTTTTGTGGGCGGTGGTTATGCAGTAGAATTTTTCTTTATTGTATCCGGTTTCCTAATGATGTCAAGTATTGAAAAATTACAAAACAACTCGATAAATAATTTAGGAAAAGAAACAACATCATTCATTTTTAAAAAAGTTAAGGCTTTTTATCCCGAAGTAGTAATTTCTTTTATAATTGGATTTGCAATACAAATAATTGCCAAAAGTTTAACTAAAAGTAAAATACTGACTCTGATTTCAAAAACATTCTTTGAAGTCACATTATTACAAAGTGCAGGTCTTGGTGCAAACAGTGTTAACAGCCCAATATGGTATATACAATCCATGTTATTAGCGATGGCACTTTTATATCCGTTAATCCGCAAATACCCAAAAATTATGAAGCATATCATTATGCCTCTAATAGTTTTATTATTATTAGGATTTTTGCAACAAAATTATACTCATTTGCGCCATCCTGGTAAGTGGATTGGATTTACATACAAGGGAAATATTCGCGCTATTGCAGAACTTTGTCTCGGTGCAGAATGTTATTTTGTAGTGCAGTGGCTCAAAAATTTCAAACTCAAATGGTTTACAAAAACCTTTTTAACATTGGTTAAATGGGGTTGCTGGATAGCGGTTATACAGTATATGATTTATTGTAAAAAAGGATTTGAAATGGATTTCTTCTTCTTGGTAATCTTCTGTATAGCTATAATTTTAGCATTTAGCCAACAATGTATTGACAGTCGAATTTATCAAAATATACTTGTAGATTTTTTAGGCAAATTAAGTCTACCATTGTATTTAAATCATATGTATTTTTCAGTATATCTTAATTCATTTCTGCCCAATGGTCTTGGAGTAAAAGAAAAGTTATTAATCTATATTACTTGCATAACTATAACCTCGCTTATAGTTATAGCCTTAGCAAAAATCATTCGCAAAACAACCCCTAAATTTATAAATTTATTTAAAAACTTCGCTTTACAAAAATAATTCTTTAAAGGATGTGTTTATTTGTTAGAAACCAATGCTATGTTTAAAAAAGTGGCTATCGGTAATGATAAACTGCATCCTTTGACTGACAATAATATTAAGGCAATCCAAAACTTGCTTTTGGAAATGCTACAGGATATTGACTTATTATGCCAAAAGTATAATTTGACCTACTTCTTAGCGGGCGGTTCTGCGCTCGGCGCTGTCAGGCATAAAGGCTTTATCCCTTGGGACGAAGATGCAGACCTTTGTATGCCGAGAGCCGACTATGATAAACTTATAGAACTGATAGTAAAAGAATACGGCGATAAATATTGGGCTCAAAGTTTTTGCACCACCGATAAAAGCGATTTGATTTTTCTTAAAATCCGCAAAAAAGGCACCCGTTATTTAGAACTCTTTGAAACCGATCCCGAACACGCAGGAATTTTCATTGATATCTACCCTATCGAAAATATCCCGAATTTTGCGCCGTTTAGATTTATTCACGGTCTTGTTTGTGATTTTCTCTATTTGTGTTGCTCTTGTGTCAGAGTTTCGGTTAAAAAACAACGGTTTTTAGAATATTTAGGCAATAACAAAAAATCAGTAAAACTTATTAAAATAAAGTCTGCAATAGGCAAGTTTTTAAGTTTTATGTCATTACATAAATGGTGTAAAATCGCTGATAAATGGTCTAAATGCTGTAAAAATGATAATTCTAAATACATAACCATACCAAGCGGTATTAAACACTATTTTGGTGAGATTTGCAGTCGAAATTCATTCTTTCCGCAACAAAGAATTACATTTTGCGATATGCAACTGCCGATTATGGCAAACCCAGAGGAATATTTAAACGGACTTTATGGCGACTATATGAAGATTCCATCCGAAGACGAGCGTGAACGCCATACTGTTTTAGAACTTGATTTAGGAGAAGTAAATGCGTAAATTTATTGCTGATATAAAAAAATATATCCACTATATCTTCTATGCTTCGCGTGCAGAATTAAAATCAGAAGTTGCAGATTCTTATCTTAACTGGATTTGGTGGATTTTAGAGCCTATTTGTTTTATGGCTATATATGCCTTTGTTTTTAAATTCTTCTTTAAAGGTACTGTTGAATATCTCTCGCCCTTTATTTTTATCGGTATCACTATGTGGGAATTTTTCAACAAAATGCTTAAAATCAGCGTAAAACTTGTTCGTAGCAGTAAAGCCATTGTTTCAAAGGTTTATATTCCGAAATATATACTTGTGCTTGTTAAACTGTGTGTAAACACATTTAAAATGGCAATAAGTTTTGGAATTGTTGTAATTCTGATGCTTGTAAACCGTGTTACAATTTCTATACAACTGTTATGGGCAATACCAATCCTTATTTCTTTCCTAATCTTCACTTTCGGTATCTGCACCATATTTATGCATTTCGGTGTCTTCATCGAAGACCTTAAAAATATCACAAATATAGCGCTCAGACTGTTATTTTATATGACAGGTGTTTTCTATAACCTTGCAGATAAAATGACAGGCAATTTGGGTATTATTTTAATCCGTATAAATCCGTTAGCGCTGTTTATTACATCAATTCGTGATGTTTTGCTTTACAGCACAATGCCTAATCTAGTCTATTTAGGTATTTGGTCGCTTATCGGTATAGTTTTCGCTTATTTTGGAATTAAACTCGTTCAAAAGAATGAAAACAGTTATGTAAAGGTAATGTAATTATGGGAAATATTGCAATCAGTATTAAAGACCTTCATGTCAGATATAAAGAAATCAGCGCTTATTCTGTTAAGAAAATGCTCTTTAAAGGGCAAGGTCAAAAGGTTAAATCTTTTCACGCATTAAAGGGTATTTCGCTCGATATTAAAAAAGGTGAAATTCTTGGAATTATCGGCAAAAACGGAAGCGGTAAATCAACCTTACTTAACACAGTGGCGGGAATTTTTGCCGCCGATAGCGGTACGATTGAATTAAATAACCAAAGAGTTTCTTTGCTTTCAATCGGTGCAGGTTTTCAAAATAATATGAGCGGACGGGAAAACATCGTGCTCAACGGCTTGCTTCACGGTTTCACAGAAGAAAAAATTCGTGAGAAGATGCCCGAAATTATTGAATTTTCCGAACTCGGCGAATTTATAGACAAACCTATTAAAACCTATTCAAAAGGTATGCACTCTAAGTTGGCATTTTCGATTACCGCCTTTTTAGAGACTGATATTATCCTTATTGATGAAGTTTTCAGCGTAGGTGACGAGCATTTTAAAAAGAAAAGCACCGCTAAAATGAAAGAACTTATTAACGATTCTGACCATACGGTTATGATTGTCTCCCACAGTTTAAGCACTCTAAGAAAACTGTGCACCAAAATGTTATGGCTTCACGACGGCGAAATAAAAATGTTAGGTGACACCGAGGAAGTCCTATCCGCATACGAAAAATCTATGTAATAAAACCGCCCTTTCGGGCGGTTTTAATTTTATCTTTTTGCCTTTAGTTTTGCAAACACCTTAGTGTTTCTGCTCTTTATAAAAGAAATCACATTGCCCTCAAGATATGTTAAACCGACATTATCCCATTTTATAGGCATTAACATTAACTTCATATAGTTTGAATTGGGTTTTGCGATTTTTACGGCTTCTTTAACCGACATACTTGAAATCATTTTTTTAATTTCTTGCCTTTTTTCCTTAACAGATAAAGTGCAGTTTTTATTTGTAACATTTTCAATACAGCCGATAATACGCTCAATATATCTTCGTGCTAAAAATTCATCAATTCGGGGTGAAGATATACCCCACTTTTTATATAAATCTCTAAGCCAACCGTTTTCTTCTTCACGCTTATCATACATATCGCTTCTGTATTTAGCAGTTTCTGATTCGGCTCTCTTGCGAATAAAGTGATAATATTTTTTTTCGGTTACAGCCACTCTTTCGATATTGGCTATAACACTTAGATTAAACGGAAAATCATCCCAAAATGTGTTGGGGAAATATAATTTATTTTCCTTGATATAATCCGCCTTAAAAAGTTTATTCCAAGGTGTATAGAGCAAATTTTGGTCAAACAGTTTATGCGCATTCTCACGAAACTCTTGTTGGCTTTTAAAAACTACCGACGGTACCGACTGCTCTTGGGTATATTTTTCGGTATCGTTATAATATGTGTCAATATAATATCCTGCCACAACAAGTTGACTGTTGTTTTCTTCGGCTATTTTAACCATATCTTCGAGCATTGTTTTTTCGGTCCAATCGTCCGAATCCATAAAGTATAAATAATCACCGTCGGCTTTATCAATAGCAACATTACGTGCGCTCGGCGCACCGCCGTTTTCTTTATGAATAACCTTTATACGAGGGTCTTTCTCGGCATAAGCGTCACAAACCTCACCGCTTTTATCAGGCGAACCATCATCCACAGCCCATAACTCCCAATTAGTAAAGGTTTGTGCCTGTATACTCTCAATAGATTTTCCAACATAGTCTTCCACGCCGTAAACAGGCATTATTATACTTACTTTTACATCTTTCATACATTAAACTCCTTATCCGCAAGATTTAACGCTGATTCTATTACCTTATCCATATCGTAATATTTATATTCAGCAAGTCTTCCGCCGAAAATCATATCTTTCTTTCCGTTCGCAAGTTCTTTATACTGCTCAAAAAGTTTAGTATTTTTATCATCATTAACCGGATAATACGGCTCTTTAGTGTCATCCCAATCAATCGGATATTCTCTTGTGATTACGGTTTTGGGGGTATTGGCATACTCAAAATGCTTATGCTCAATAATTCGGGTATAAGGTATTTCCCTTTCGGTATAGTTTACAACCGCCACACCCTGATAATTATCAGTATCAAGGGTTTCGGTTTCAAATTTCAAACTGCGGTATTCCAACTTGCCCAACTTATAATCAAACAATGAATCAAGCGTACCTGTGTAAAGTTTAGTTTCTGCCATACTGTCAAACTTCTCACGGGCGGAATTATAATCAGTATTGAGAATTACATCGCAACCCTCAAAAAGTTTATCTATAATAACATTATAACCGCCTATAGGGATTCCCTGATATAAATCATTAAAATAGTTATTATCATAGGTGTAACGCACGGGAAGACGCTTAATTATGAAAGACGGAAGTTCACTGCAACTTCTTCCCCACTGTTTTTCAGTATAACCTTTTATAAGTTTGGTATAAATATCTTCACCAACAAGGCTGATTGCCTGTTCTTCAAGGTTTTTAGGCTCTCCTGAAATTTTGGTGCGTTGTTTTTCGATAATCTCTTTTGCCTCACTCGGTGTGCTTATTCCCCACATTTTGCTGAAAGTATTCATATTAAAAGGCAAGTTATACATTTCACCTTTATAATTAGCAACAGGGCAATTTGTATATCGGTTAAACTCAGCAACATTTGTCACAAAATCCCACACCCTGCGGTTGCTTGTATGGAAAATGTGAGCGCCGTATTTATGGACATTAATACCCTCAACATTTTCACAGTAAACATTACCGCCTAAATGGTCTCTTTTTTCTATAACAAGGCAACTTTTACCTGCTTTTATTGCCCTATGGGCAAACACAGCCGAAAAAAGACCTGCGCCTATTAAAAGATAATCATATTTTTTCATAACATCACCCTTTAACATAAATTATGGGAAAATAATATTTTTTTATTCATTATTACGGTGCAATCTGCGCTATTGTGACACCGCTCTCGCCCTCACCGAAAGTACCCAAACGGTAAGACGAAATATTTTTATGCCGTTTAAGGTAGGCTTGAATATTCTTTCTTAAAACGCCTGTACCTTTTCCGTGAATAATTCGGATGGTTTCAAGACCGCCAAGCACAGCGTTGTCTATATATGAATCAAGTTCTAAAACCGCTTCATCGGTTGACATTCCCCGTAAGTCAATTTCGCCCGAAACGACACGGTCTTTGCGGGATTTTATTCCCGTAACATTTCTTGTTTTCTTAACCTCGGTAGTTTGGGCAAATTTTGATTTTAATCTCAAATCATCAAAATCCACCCACATTTTAATTGAGCCCGACATAACAAAGGCTTGTTTCTTTTCGGGCTTAACCTCAATAACAGTAGCATCTCGGTTAATATCGCTTACAACCACGATATCGCCTTTATTAAGGTTCTCAACCTTTTCGCCAACCGCTTTTTTAGAAACAACAGGGTCTGCCTCGTCTTCCATTTCCTTTAATGAAGATTTATAAATTCCCCTTGCCTTTTCTGCCATTTTAGCAGAATTTTCGGCGTTCATTTCCTTTTTCATTTCTTCAAGCCTGTTTAAAAGAAGTGAAGACTTGTACCTTGCATTCTCGATAATATCATTTGCTTTCTGACGGGTTTGCTCCATCAGTTTATCAACTTTTATCTGCAATTCGTGCTCTCTTTGGTCGCTTTTTTTCTTGGCCTCGGCAAGTTCAAAACGAAGTTTCCTAACCTCATTTTCTTCCCTCTCGGCTTTTTTTCTTGCCGTTTCTAAAGAGGCAACCACCCGTTCAAAACGAACATCTTCGTCTTTGACCTGTTCTTTTGCAGTTTCTATCACAGAACTGTCAAGACCTAACTTGCCCGAAATGGCAAATGCATTAGAGCGCCCAGGCATACCGATTATAAGACGGTATGTGGGTTTAAGGGTTGAAACATCAAATTCGCAAGATGCGTTTTCAACCCTCTCGGCATCGATAGCATAAGACTTGAGTTCAGGATAGTGTGTGGTGGCAACCACCTTTGAACCGTAAGCCGAAAGACGCATTAAAATTGCTTTAGCAAGGGCAGCACCTTCAATAGGGTCTGTTCCTGCGCACAGTTCGTCAAATAATACAAGTGAATCCTCATCAGCACTATCTAAAATCGAAATTATATTAACCATATGCGACGAAAAAGTTGAGAGTGACTGCTCGATGCTCTGTTCATCACCGATATCGGCAAACACCTTACTGTAAACCGCAACCTCACTGCCGTCATCTGCCGGAATCATAAGACCGCACATCGTCATAAGGGTTAAAAGACCGATAGTTTTAAGGGTTACAGTCTTACCGCCTGTGTTAGGGCCTGTAATAACCAAGGTATTATAATCTTTTCCAAGTTCAACCGTAATCGGCACAACCGTTTTATAGTTTATAAGCGGATGCCTTGCATTTTTTAAATAAGTAAAACCTTTTGTGTTAATTTGAGGCTTGACGGCTTTCATTTTATATGAAAGTTTTGCTTTGGCAAAAATTAAATTAAGTTCTGCCAAAGCAGAAAATGAAGTAATAATGCTATCGGCAAAACTACCCGCTTCCAAAGACAGTTCTGCTAAAATGCGGTCGATTTCTTCTCTTTCACGAAGTTTCAAAACCCTGATTTCGTTATTGGTTTCAACAACTGTCATAGGCTCAATAAAAATGGTAGAGCCGGTTGAGGAAGTATCGTGCAAAATACCGTTAATCTGCCCTTTGTGTTCAGCTTTAAGCGGTACTACAAATCTTCCGTCACGTTGGGTGATAATCGCTTCCTGTAAATATTTCGCCGTAGGACCCTTTACAATTTTTTCAAGGCTATCCCTTATTTTTGCCGATTTTGCAATAATCTTTCGGCGGATATCATAAAGCGTTGGTGACGCATTATCATTTAATTCTTCCTCGTTTTTAATCGCAAAATTAATTTTTTCTTCAAGATATTTATTAGCAACTAAGGTATCGAAATAAACTTCGAGCGAGGTTTTTTCCATACCCGAACAGTTATTTCTCCAATCTTTAACCGAGCGTATAACACGCAGAGTTTCAGCAATATCAAGAAGTTCTCTCATTGAAAGCACCGCCGAAGCGTTCGCTCTATTAAGCGGTACCGACACATTTTTTGCAAAACCAAAAGACGGTGCTGAATATCTTGCCATAAAAGTATAGGCATCAAATGTATTAAAAAGCAGTTTTTCAACCGTACTAAAATCAGTTTGGGGTATAATTTCCAAAGCCGACCTTTTTGCATCTTCAATGGTGGCTTCGTTTGCTAACAATTCTAAAATTTTATCAAGTTCTAAAGTTTTTAAGTAACGCTCGATACCTGACATTTTTTACTCCTTAATACTGTTATAAAATTCTAAAGTTGAAAAACGGTGGTCGGTTTGCACCGTTATATATTGCCCCGTAATATCTGCTAAAATTTTGGCTTTATCATTCGGTATTTCAAAAGAATACAAATTGCGAAACTCTGAAAAAACAATGTGTCTCATTGCGCTTAAAATGGTTCGGTCAACCGCTCTGCAATTAGCACCTTTTGGACAGTCAGAGCAATGCAAATCACCGTCATTTAAATCTAAATACATAATATCGTCTTCAAATTTACCGCAACCGTCACAGGCAATCAAATTTGGCGTATAACCCGAAATCACCGCAACCCGAAGTTCCGTTATCGCCTTGATTAAAGGGGGATAACGTTTTTCTTTGGTTAAAAAATGAAGTGAATTTAAAATAAGGCGCAAAAATTCCTCATTAGGTGTTCCGGTTACTGCAAATTCATTAGCCAATTCACAAAAATACTGCGACAAAGTTAAAACCTCAATATCACTACCCGCTCCGAAAAACACCGAAATCGGCGTTGCCTCATAAATACGGTAACTATCATTTTTCTTCTTAATTGTAAAACTTGCGTATGTAAGCAAAGATGTGGCAGAACCTTTTTTAGATTTTAAGTTTTTAGCACCGCTTGCAAAGGCACGGATAATCCCATAGTCGCGTGTGAAGAGAGTAACCAGACGGTCACTCTCCCCTACATTCATTTCCTTTATAACAAGCGCTTCGGTTGTAAAACGAGTTTGTACTTCCGTCACTTATTTCATTCTCCTTGCAAGAGTTTACAAAATCCAAATAATCGCTGACTTTACCGCTTTTCTGAAAGCGTAGCCAAGTTTTTTCCATATCCATTTTATCACCTGAAAATAGTTTTAGGTGATATTTTTAAAATATAAAAGGTAAAAATTAGTCTAAACCGAAGGTATGAATCAAACCCTGTCTGTTACGCCAATCTTCCTTAACTTTTACCCATAATTTTACAGTTGCCTTAATGCCGAAAAATTCTTCAATTTCTTTTCGAGCCATTGTGCCGATTTTTTTAAGCATTACACCGTTTTTGCCGATAATGATACCTTTATGGGATTCTTTTTCGCATATAATTGTGGCTTCCACTTCGACAATCGGCTCACCGTCTTTAGTGTCTCTTTCGAAAAAGCGCTCCAAATCGACTGCAATACCGTGCGGAACTTCCTTATTTAAAGTTCTCAGCAATTTTTCCCTTATCATTTCGGCAACCATAACCTTTTCAGGCTGGTCGGTAATATGATCATCGGGGAAATAATGGGGTGACTCTTTAGAATACTTTTTAAGTTCTGTAAGCAGTATTTCAACCCCGTCGCCCGTCCTTGCAGAAAGCGGAACAACAGTTTCAAAATCAAAGGCATTTGTATAGGCTAAAATCATTGTAAGCAAATCTTCCTTTTTTTCCAAAAGGTCGATTTTATTTATAACAAGCAATGCTTTTAACTTGCGTTTTTTAAGTTCCTTTATCAATTCGACTTCGGCAGGCGGTAAACTCTCAGCGTCAAACTCAAACTTAGGATTAGCCTCAACCACCAATACCGCAACATCAACATCGCTCATACCGTCACCGACGGCCTTATTCATATTCTTATCAAGTTGATTTCTCGGCTTATGAAAACCCGGTGTGTCAATAAACACCAACTGATTTTCATTCTGGGTTTTAATGCCCATAATTTTAGTGCGTGTGGTCTGTGGCTTGTCCGATACTATGGCAACCTTTTGTCCCAAAATCTTATTCATCAAAGAAGATTTTCCAACATTGGGTCTTCCTATGATTGTTATAAAAGCAGAAGTTTCTTTCATTTTCTTTTCCTTAAATTTTATTTATAGCAAGCCCCAACAAATCGAGGATTGCTTCTTCTTTCTCACGCATTACCGTTTGTTCAAGACCGCCGTTTACGTGGTCATAACCTAATAAATGAAGCATTGAATGAACTGTCAGAAATGCGATTTCCCTTTCAAGTGAATGACCGTATAAATCAGCCTGATGCAATGCGTGGTCTATTGATATCACAATATCGCCGAGCATCAGCGAATCGGTTTCGGGATTCTTGTCATACACACCGTCTTGTCCTAACGGGAAAGACAGAACATCTGTCGAAGAATCTATATTTCTGAACTCATGATTCATTTCTTTTATAGTCTCATCGTCAACGATGGTTACATCAACTTCAAACTGTTCTTCCATACCCTCATATTTAAGGGTTGCGTTACACGATTTTCTTATAAGCAACCGTGTGCCTGTAGGTAATTTAATTCCTTTGTTTTTAACTGTTATTGCTACTTTTACACTCATTTTCTTTCTGCGCTTCTTTCGTATGCCTTGATAATTTCCTGTACTAATCTGTGACGTACAACATCTTTTCCCGTAAGGTGAGATATTGCAATATCGTCAATGTTTTTTAAAATCTTGATTGCGTCTTTAAGACCTGATTTTTTACCGTCGGGTAAATCAATTTGGGTGATATCACCCGTTACAACCGCTTTTGAATTGAAACCCAAACGGGTTAAAAACATTTTCATCTGTTCGCTTGTGGTATTTTGCGCTTCGTCAAGGATTATAAAACTGTCATCCAAAGTTCTTCCGCGCATATATGCCAAAGGGGCAACTTCAATGTCTCCCCGCTCCTGACATTTTTGGAAGTTTTCCGCTCCCAACATATCAAAAAGCGCATCGTAAAGCGGTCTTAAATAAGGGTCTATTTTCTGTTGCAAATCCCCAGGCAGAAATCCCAATCTTTCCCCTGCTTCGACTGCGGGGCGAGTTAAGATAATGCGGTTAACCTGTTTTGCCCTGAAAGCCGCTACCGCCTGTGCCACCGCAAGATAGGTTTTACCCGTACCTGCAGGACCTACACCGATTGTGATGGTGTTATTTTTAATGGCTTCAACATACTTCCTCTGACCTAAGGTTTTAGGTTTTACAGGTTTGCCCTTTGAAGTGATACAAACACAGTCAGCATCCAACAGATTATCAATTTTACCGTCTTCACCGTCTTCAACAAGTGACACCGCATAATCAATATTCTGATTTGTTATCTGCTCACCCTTATTTATCATAGCGATAAGACATTCAATCGTGCGAATGGCATTAACAACATCGTTGACATCGCCCTTGATTTTAATCTGACTTCCGTGCGAAGTTATATTAACAGAATATTTTTTCTCAATCTGCTTGATATTTTCATCAAAATTCCCAAACAAATTAACAAGTTGCTCTATCCGTTCAATGTCAATCGTTTTCTCAAACATCCTATCCCTCCTGTTTACAAGTTATTATACCACATTTTTCTTCAATTTCCAATATTAAATATAATATTTTCGCTTATTGCTATATTCTTTTTTTCACTTATTACTGCATTAAGGGTGACACCCGTATCGGTTTTAGTGAAATTCTTCTCTTTTACCGCATCTTTATACATTTCACTTAGTTGCTTTTCAAGGTCGGTGCAGATTTGTTCATAACTTTGTTCACTCTCAATTTCATCCTCATAAATAAATTTTTTCTTATGAAGTTTTATAGGTAAATTCTGTGAAAAAAGTTTTAGCACCGTTGTTTTCTTTTCAGTTTTAAAACAGCCTTTTTCTTTTCCAATATAAAGCGGAATTTTAATACCAAAAAATTCTAAAACAGTTTTTCTTTTCACTTCTCCCGACGGTATCCTTATTTTTTTAATATACTCCCCACTCAAAGTCACTTCCTCATTTGTTTGTGCTATTACAGTTCCAGCAGAATGAACAAACTTAGTACCGCTTAAGTTTTCTATTATTCCCGACACCAGAACATCGCCTTTAAAAACAGGCTCCCCCACCTTAACAATACAGTTTCCCGAGGTGACATCAATATGAGTTATTATCCCGTCTGCCGATGCCTTAAGATTAGTCGCAACCGAATTATCCTCTTTTTTTTCGGTTATTTCACTAACATTAACCGTCAGTTTGCACCCTTCAATATTAAGGCTTCCCCAGGCGAGTGAATCAACCTTTAAAAGCAAATTCTGTGTATCGTTTTTAGTATCTATTTTTGCCGATTTAACCCCAACTTTTATGCCTATTTCCTGACAAGCAGATATGATACTTTCTTCGCTTAATTTTTCGTTACCTACCACATCAATTATCCATATATAACCCGACATAATCTGCAAAAATGCAAATAGCAGTATAAATCCTGTTATTATCCCGAATCTTGCTTTATATTTTCTTATAAAAAACGGAAAACCTCTTTTTCTTAAAATATGTACCCTTATCCCGCTGCCACGCAGAATTTTCGGCAACTTAAAAAAATCTTTAACAGTAATAAAACATCTGATTTTTCGGTTTTTATACTGTCCCGACCACAGCGTTATTCGGTTTTTAGCACAAAGTGTCAGCACCTTTTCGGGATAAACACCGAAAAATTCCAGTTCCAACACGCCGCAAAAAAATCTATATAAAAATAGCATATTTACACCTACACACAAAACTCTAAAGTTTCAATTTTTCCTTTAACAGTTATCATCTTTTCCTCAAAAGTCACAATATCAAAATCTTTACCGCTTAATATGAGCGCACCGTTTTGAAGTTTCAGTTTCAGATAACTGTCGTTATATTCAAACACCCCTAAGCAACCGTCAATTATTGCCTGATTGTTATAAAAAAGTTCTATGTGCGCTCCTTTTAACAGGTCGCTATCCAAAACAGGCGAGGCCACATTGAAAACATTCCATTTTTCCCTTTTCTTATTTTTTTCTATCTTCAGTTTCTTAGCCAAATCACACAACTCCCCTGTAATAATGCTATGAAAATATTTATAAAATAATTCATAGGTGATAGTATGAAAAAAGGAATATTTTTATGCGGTATTTTAGGGATATTAATGCTTGGTTTATTAATAATCGCAAACCCGTCATTATGCACTGAGGGTGCTATAAAAGGGATAGTTTTATGCGGAAAGATTATTATTCCGTCCTTGTTTCCGTTTACGGTGTGTGTGTTGTTTATCTTAAAATCGGGTGTTTTAGATAATTTCGCTTTTTTAGATAAATTCACCCTTAAAATATGGGGACTTGATTCTCAGATGTTTATGATTTTTTTGCTCTCGCTTATCGGCGGTTATCCGCTTGGCGCTAAGATTTTAAACGAAACTAAAACCAACGAGGAAACCAAAAGCCGAATGCTTAATTTTTGCGTGAATGCGGGGCCTGCTTTCATCATTTTAGCGGTGGGACTAGGTAAATTCGGCTCTAAAAAAATCGGGTATATTCTATTCTTTTCGCATATTTTTTCCTCTTTTATACTAAGTCTTATTTTTAGAAATAAAAACTGCGAATCCAATAAGAAAACACTTTTAAAACTAAATGCAGTTGATAATTTTGTTTTATCCACCTCACAAAGCGCAAGCGTAACGCTTAATATTTGCAGTTTCGTTATTTTGTTTTCTGTAATCATAAATTACCTTGATTTTTATTCTGCAAAATTCCCGTTTTTAAAATTGTTTGCCTTAATTCTGGAAGTAACAAATGCTGTAAATTTAAACAGGAATATTTTGATTATTTCTTTTCTTTTAGGGTTTGGCGGGATATGTATATGGTGTCAGGTATTATCTGTCAGCACAAAAATTAAAATTAATTATCCGATTTTTATTATTTCACGCATAATGCATGGTGTTTTAAGCAGTGTTTTTACATACGGTTTGCTCAAAATTTTCGGTATAACTCTACCTGCTATTTCAAATGTCCAAACCGTTACATTTCTGCCATTTCAAAATAACCTTGCCGTCGCTGTTTCGATGATTATAATGGGGATTATCCTTGTGATTTCTCTGTATTCGAAAAAATATACTGGTAATCTGCTTGAAGATTTGGTATAATCAAAACAAAGGAAGTGTAAATATGGGAAAATCCGTTTTCAATAAAAATCTGCCACGTTCTTGTGAATACTGTGTTCATAGCAACCGCTTGGAATTTACAAAAGAAATAATCTGCAAAAAACACGGCGTTACAGACTTTCGTGATTCTTGCAGAAGTTATAAATACGACCCGCTTAAACGAATACCCCAAAAACAAAAATTGGGTGACAACTATAAACCCGAAGATTTTATACTATAAAAAAAGACGATGCTTACGCATCGTCTTTTTTAGCACTGTTTCATAAGTCTTATGTAAAATTCAACCGCTTTGTGTATAGTTTCAACCCTGATTCTTTCATTATTTCCGTGAATTGTGGCACGCTCCTCACTTGTTAAATCCATTGCAGAAAAGCGGTAAACCTTGTCCGAAATTCTTCCGTAATGACGGGAATCAGAACACTGCACCATAAGATAAGGTGACACAATAGCACCTTTCCAAGTAGATGCCACTGCACAAGCCACCTTGTCCCAAGCCTCACAGTCAGTAACTGATATTCTGCTTGGGTTCATACCGTGCAATGCTGTAATTTCAATATTTTCATTATCAACCGTTTTCTTTAAATACTCTACTGCACTTTCCATATTATCCCGAGGATTAAGACGGATATTCGAAACCAAAGATGCCTCTGGAGGAATAACATTTGAAGCCTTGCTTCCCTGCATTTGAGTAAACGCCACGGTAGTTCTCATAAGAGCGTTAAGTTCTCCTCCCTGTATTCTGCACAATAAGTCGAGCACAGGCGCAAAACACCACAGATTAGCAAAAATCATTCTGTAAAGGAAATTAGAGTGTCTGCCTAAAGTATCAAACATTTTAACAACAGGCTCAGTTAAGTGCATCTTAAACGGACGCTCTTCAATCTTCTGGCAGGCTTCTGCAAGAGATACAACGGGTGAATTTGGTTTGGGCGCTGATGCGTGACCTCCTTGTGAACGGCAGGTGTATTTAACATCAACCATTCCCTTTTCAGCAATGCCTATAAGTCCGCAAGGCGCCGTAACACCTGGGAAAACTCCCTCAACAACTGCACCGCCCTCATCAACAACAATACCTAATTCAATATTGTTCTTCTCAAAAAAGTCAACAATATTAACTGCACCTTTTCCGTTAATTTCTTCACCGCCCGAAAAAGCAAAATATATATCATGTTCGGGCACAAAACCGTCCACCATCAAC
Organism: Acutalibacteraceae bacterium; assembly: GCA_045647405.1. Taxonomy (GTDB): domain Bacteria; phylum Bacillota; class Clostridia; order Oscillospirales; family Acutalibacteraceae; genus UBA737. The sequence goes on from JAZRMI010000028.1 coordinate 56,781, forward strand.
TTTTCAGCCGCCGATAAAATTCCGTTTACGGTAGCCTTTGTATCAAGCGTGCCTCTGCCCCATATAACACCGTCTTCAAGTATTGCTTCAAAGGGGTCTTTCTCCCACATTTCCTCATTTACGGGCACAACATCATAGTGAGCCATCATAACTGACGGTGAATCGCTTTTTTTGCCTTGCCAACGAATAAGCAGCGCCCTGTCCTTTAACTTTTTCATTTTACAGGTTTTAAAAACAGTTGGATAAAGTTTAGGAAGTGCTTTTACAAAACCGTCAAACTGAGCATCATCTTCCATATATGAATCTCTGTAAGATACAGTTTTAAAACGCACCAGTTTTTGCAGATTTTCAACCGCTTTTTCCTTATTGAAATCTATTTCTTCCTCAATAATCTGTGCATTTTCTTTTGGTGTGAATTTATATGTTCTGAAAAGCAACACACCAAAAAAAACCAAAACCAAACCAAGTATAACAAATATCATTAAATTACACCCTTTTTATACAGAATCCTTGCAACTATCAGTGTGAATATAACACCCACAGGCGCCATAATTCCCACTTCACTGCTTGTAAGCGGAGTAAAGATAAACAAGGCCAACATTAATAGCAACGGCGCTATTGCAAGTTTAAAGTTTTTAGAAACAAAAACAACAGCCAAACCGCCGAACAAAGCGGGCAAAAGTTGATCGAAAGCGGGTTTTAAAATCTCCGATTCAAGCAATGTTCCAAGACTTGAAACCTGTATCAGAATCACACCTATGATTATAATAAAAGTGGTAACTATACTTGAAACCGCAATAGCGATTGTTGAAATGATTTCTCCCTCTTCAGAATTAGCCTTTACATCTGCCTTTTCCATTGCATCTAATGCACAGGGAAGTTTTAAATTTGAAATATTACCCGTCACAAACGATAAATACGCACCGCCCGCACCAAGCATTGGTATATATGTAAATATTTCAATTATACCTACTGCCCAATACATAGGCAAAACAGATATAATTGCTCTGCCCATTGCCGACCACTGCGGTACCACATTAAAAATAAGACAAAGCGCTAACGGAAATGCTAAAACAAGACCAAAAAGCGTGTATCCCCAAATTCGTCCGTCACGGTGAACACTTTCAAGATATGTAAGTTCCTTTTTCATAAAAGCATCCTCCTTTAAGACAGCCAGTTTGTAATCGGTATTGCGGATGCCATACCGCCAATAAGACTAATCGGCAAAGCATAGTCGGTAATCCATCTTTGTTTCAAAACCTTTGTAAGCAGTCCGCAAATAAGCATAAGCAAAGCTGAAACCGCCATTACAAGCACAGGAATAAGTGCTGAAACTTTTCCCGAAAAAACACTGCCAAAATCCCAGAACACATAACCCAAAAACGCTGAAATCATTCCAAGGAACATAGCGTTTGAAAAAATTTCGCTCCACTTTTTATCCATCTTTTCAATTTTCTTCATACCGCCTTGAATTTTCTTAGCCAAAAGCGGTGTTAAGAAAAGACCAATTATAATACCCAAAGTCATAACCCAAGCAACTGTCACAAAATCAGATGCCGATGTTATCTGCTCACCCATTTCAGCACCCAATTCATTCAGGGTGTTTCCTGCCGCTATGGTTTCATAAGAAAGCGAACCGATTATAGAAAGCCTTAACCACGGAAGCGGTATACCAAGCGACTTTGAAAGCGCCACAACACCCACAAGTATTGAAATCGCGGGTGCGATTGTAAATAAAGCCGCCGAAGTTATTGTCTTTTTTAGTCGACTTTTTTCCATTCCGATTTCTAACGCTCTGCGGTAAGCGCGCACCAAAAAATATATGGATTGTGCAAGCACAACACCGATTAAAAGTGCCACCATAACAAACAGAATCGGATGATTAACATAAAATTCCATTTTAAAATTCCTTTCAAAATTGTGTTAAGTTTATTCTACCACACGCAACATATTTAAGCAAGAAATTATATTTCTTTTATACAAAACAGAGAATGTCAAACGCAAAACAAGAAATAAATGTTACTTTTTTAACAAAAATTCAAAAAAAAGAAAAAATTCTTTATTTTTTTAGAAAAATTTGTTATAATAGATTGGATACTTAACTTGATTAAGTAAACATTTGTTAATAATGGAGTAATCCATAGATTTTTTAGGAGGTTGATTCATAATGAGTCACAAGTATGTTTACCTTTTTTCTGAAGGCGACGCAAGCATGCGCGAACTTCTCGGCGGTAAGGGTGCTAACCTTGCAGAAATGACCAAAATCGGTCTTCCTGTTCCCCAAGGTTTCACTGTTTCCACAGAAGCGTGCACACAGTACTACGAAGATGGCAGAAAAATCAACGATGATATTCAGGCACAGATTATGGAATACATCGAAAAAATGGAACAAGTTGTTGGCAAAAAATTCGGCGATAAAGAAAATCCTCTTCTCGTTTCTGTTCGTTCAGGTGCCCGCGCTTCAATGCCTGGTATGATGGATACCATCCTTAACCTTGGTCTTAACGAAGAAGTTGTTGAAACCATGGCTGCTAAATCAGGTAATCCCCGTTGGGCTTATGACTGCTACAGAAGATTCATTCAGATGTATTCTGACGTAGTTATGGAAGTTGGTAAGAAATATTTTGAAGAACTTATCGACAAAATGAAAGAAGAAAAAGGCGTTACACAGGACGTAGACCTCACTGCTGACGACCTTAAAACCCTAGCTGAACAGTTTAAGGCTGAATACAAGAACAAAATCGGTAAAGACTTCCCGACAGACCCCAAAGAACAGTTAATGGGCGCTGTTGAAGCAGTTTTCCGTTCATGGGACAACCCCCGTGCAAACGTTTACCGTCGTGCCAACGATATTCCTTATTCTTGGGGTACCGCTGTTAACGTTCAGATGATGGCTTTCGGTAATATGGGTGATAACTGCGGTACAGGTGTTGCCTTTACCCGTGACCCTGCAACAGGTGAACCCGGTCTTATGGGTGAGTTCTTGACCAATGCTCAAGGTGAAGACGTTGTTGCCGGTGTTAGAAC
>JAZRMI010000029.1:0-3138 GCA_045647405.1 Acutalibacteraceae bacterium
TTTATGACGCTTAAAAACGGTGTTTATTCTTCGGGAGGCTGTGGCGGTAAAGATGATGATGCGTCAATAAAAGCCTTGCTTTTAGTTACAAACCCAATTCTTCATCCGGGCATTATTGCCAAGGCAGAGGTAATAAAGGAATTATGTTACGATAAAAACTTTACCTGCACCGAAGATATGGAACTTTGGACAAGATTTGCTTTATCTGATAAAAGGATAGAGATTTTGTCTGAATATCTTATGATATACAGACTTCACGATAAACAGATAACCGAAACAACTTTAGATAAGCAGAAAAACGAGATTATCAAAATTCAAAAGAACTATCTCTCCAAACTTCTGAAACCTATGACAGAAGAGCGAGAAAAGTTTTATATAAACGGAATTTATTTCAGAAGAAATACAAATATTGCAGAATTTATTGAGTTTTACAGATGGGCAAAATCTGCTAACAACGAAACAAAGAAATTTGATAAAGAAGCCTTAAATTATGCTTTTTTTGAAATTTTGGCGGAATATAAAAGAAAAGGAATTTCAAAGCCAGACCTTATTAAAGGAATGTTACAGTTTGGAATACCGTTCCTTATAAAAGAAATTTCCGAGCGCAAGAAAAGGGCAAGGGCAGACGGAATTAAATGTATTAAAGCTGCGAAGAGCATAGGGCTCGAAGTATCGGGCGGTACGCCTGAGTTCCCGTCATTTAATAAAAAATAAAACAGAGGTTAAAATATGCACGTTTTTGAAAATCCATACATAATTATAGCGTCTTTGGCTATCGGTGTGGTTGTACTTGCGGCAATAGGTATTTGTTTTGCCGTAAGAGGTTTAAGGGTGGCTAACGGTCAAACCGAAAGGTCGTTTACATCTATAAGCAAAATGGAAAGTCGCTTCAAAGCAATGGGTAAATCGCGTAGTAGATTGGTTTTATATATAAACCTTTCTACAGATAATCTGCGCGTATCACGCTCTGAACAGAAGTTGTTCTTAGAAATAAAACATAATTTGCTCTATACTTTCGCCAACGGGCAAGAATCTTTTGCTGCAGCTTTCGATGATAAAAACTATATTGTTATAGCAAATTTGGACGCCGAAACAATTAAAGAACAAATTGAAACGTGCTTAAACGAGCTAAATAAAATTCTCTTGAAACACTGCGCTTTTAATGTTGTAAGCGTAAGAATTGGCTCTTACGATTCAAGCCGTATACAAGTAAACTTTGACGACGCAGTCGCCCGTGCAAAACAAGCCTGTATGCTTGCAAAAACACAAAAAACATCATACGCAGAGTGGACGGCAAGTAGTGGAAAAGCACTTGAGAAAAAGATAAAAATTGAAAACAATATCGAAAAAGAAATTGATAACAACCGCTTTTTTCTCGAATATCAACCTGTTTTGGATGCTAAGACAAAAAAGATTATCGGGGCAGAGGTTTTGTCCCGTCTGAATTCGGAAAGCGAGGGAGTTTTAGCCCCGAAAAGTTTTTTGTCAGCCGTTGATTCGGTTGGAATAAACGAAAAGTTTGATTATTATATTTTTGAAAAAAATTGCAAATGGATTTCCAACGATAAAAAACAAAGAGAAGGCTATAAATACACAATAAACTTTTCGCGTTCAACGATTAGTGAGCCTGAATTTGTTGAAAAAATTACAAATATTGCAGAAAAATATGACCTTAAATTTTCTTGCTTGGCAGTGGAAATTTTAGAGGACAAAAACATTACGGGCGAAGCAAAACAACAAATGATAGATAACCTATCACTTCTTAAAGAAAAAGGCATTTCAATTCTGCTTGATGATTTTGGAAGCGGATATACAACCTTTGGAGATTTGCAGAACCTTGATATTTCTATCATAAAAATAGATAAATCTATAACTCAAAACGCGGTTACCGAAACAGGCTTCAAAATCCTTAAAAACATTATCCAAACCGCAAAAGATATCGGTTTCAAAACCCTGTGTGAAGGGATAGAGACCAAGGAACAGGAAGATGCGGCGATTGAGGCAGGATGCGACCTTCTTCAAGGATTTTATTACTATAAACCTATGTCGGTTGCAACGCTTGAAAATTTGTTTGATAACGTTTAGGGAGTGAATGAAATGTTGTCTGTAATTATTCCTGCATATAATGAGGAATTAATGATTGAAAAAGCCTATTTTACAATTTTGGATATTTTGAAAAATGCAGATATAGAGAACGAGATTATTTTTGTTGATGACGGTTCTTCCGACAATACTTATAAAAAAATCAAAACCTTAGCCGATAAAGAGTCAAACATAAGCGGACTTCATTTTTCAAGAAACTTTGGTAAAGAGGCTGCAATTTCTGCGGGACTTGCCGCGGCAGAGGGTGATGCGGTGGTGGTAATCGATTGCGATTTGCAGCATCCGCCCGAAAAAATTGTTGAGATGTATAGGCTTTGGCAAGAAGGCTTTGAAATTGTAGAGGGTATTAAAAGTACCAGAGGTAACGAGAATAAGATTCACGGCTTTGCCGCAAAAAGTTTCTATTCTATTATCAGTTCGGTAGTAGGCTTTGACATGTCAAATGCATCCGATTTCAAACTTCTTGACCGTAAAGTTGTTGATATTCTTAACAAAATACCTGAGAAAAAAGGCTTTTTCAGAGCCATTTCCTTTTGGGTGGGATACAAAAAAGCAGCGGTTGAGTTTCAGGTGAATGAACGAACTCAGGGCACTACAAAGTGGTCGCTCGTTTCACTTATGAAATATGCCGTTTCTAATATATCGGCATATACAACCGCACCAATGCAAATCGTAACGGTTTTAGGGTTTATAATGCTTGCAATTACCGCGGTGTTTGGCGTGTGGGCGTTTATTGATAAAATTCAAGGTCGCGCACTTGAAGGTATGACGACGGTTATCCTTATCCTAATTTTCATTGGTAGTATAATGATGATAAGTCTTGGAATTATCGGATATTACGTTGCCCGTATTTATGAAGAAATTAAAGGAAGACCTAAATATATAATTTCTTCGTCTTGCAAGGGTAATAAAAAACAATAAATTACGAGGTGTTATATGGAAAGAAACGTCCTTGTCGATAAACTGAAAGGATATGCTTGTTTCTTAGTGCTATTTGGACACGTTATTATGGGAATAAGACTTGCAGGATTAAAC
>JAZRMI010000030.1:0-19687 GCA_045647405.1 Acutalibacteraceae bacterium
CCGAGGTCAAAGTAAAGCTGATTTTTACTCAAAAATGAACATCGCATTAAAAGAAGCAAGTGAAACAGAATATTGGTTAGAGTTATTATTTGAAAGCGACTATATAAGCGAAGCGGAATTTAATAGCATTTATATTGATTGTCAAGAACTTATTAAAATATTGACAGCGATAACCAAAACCCAAGAATAACACTCATAAAAGCGAAGCACAATTACGCATTACGCATTATGAATTACGAATTAATAAGCAACTCCTTGTGCGAGCATAGCGTCTGCAACCTTTTCAAAGCCTGCAATGTTAGCGCCTGCAACCAAGTCGCCTTTCATACCGTATTTTTCAGCTGCTTTAAGTGAGTTAGCGAAGATGTTTGCCATAATCTGCTTGAGTTTAGCGTCAACTTCTTCTTCAGTCCAACTGTAACGCATTGAGTTCTGGCTCATTTCAAGACCCGAAACTGCAACACCGCCAGCGTTTACTGCCTTTGAAGGAGCAACTGTAACGCCGTTTGCTTTAAGAAGTGCAACTGCCTCGTTGGTGGTAGGCATATTTGAAACTTCAACATAATATTTTACGCCATTAGCAATAATCTGCTCTGCCTCTTTAACATCAACTTCGTTCTGTGTAGCGCAAGGCATAACGATGTCAACCTTTGTTCCCCAAGGTTTCTGACCTTCAAAGTAAGGAACACCGAACTTATCAGCATAATCCTTAACCTTGTCGTGACCTGAAGAGCGCATTGAAAGCATAAAGTTGATTTTTTCTTCGGTGTTGATACCGTCTTCATCATAGATATATCCGTCAGGACCTGAAATGGTAACAACTTTACCGCCGAGTTCGGTAACCTTTTTAACAGTACCCCAAGCAACATTACCGAAGCCAGAAACAGCAAAGGTTTTGCCCTTGATGGTGTCACCGAAAGATTTGAGCATTTCGTCTACATAGTAAACCGCCCCGAAACCTGTAGCTTCAGGACGGATAAGAGAACCGCCGTATGAAAGACCTTTACCTGTAAGAACGCCTGTAAATTCATTGCGAAGTCTCTTATACTGACCGTAGAGATAGCCAACTTCACGAGCGCCAACGCCGATATCACCTGCAGGAACGTCGGTATTAGCACCGATGTGTTTTGAAAGTTCTGTCATAAAACTCTGGCAGAAACGCATGATTTCTCCGTCACTGCGGCCGCGTGGGTCGAAGTCACTACCGCCTTTACCGCCGCCCATAGGAAGACTTGTAAGGCTGTTTTTAAAGGTTTGTTCAAAACCTAAGAACTTAATAATGCTTGCGTTTACTGACGGATGGAAACGAAGACCGCCTTTGTAAGGTCCGATAGCAGAGTTGAACTGCACACGGTAACCACGGTTTACCTGAACATTGCCGTTGTCATCTACCCAAGAAACACGGAACATAACCTGTCTTTCAGGTTCTACCATTCTTTCGATAATACCCCATTTTTCATAGTTGGGGTTAGATTCAACAACAGGTTCGATAGAAACCAAAACTTCATACACTGCTTGCAAGAATTCCTTTTCGCCGGCATTTCTTGCTTCAACATCAGCATAAACTTTTTTCAAATACTCTGATTTCAACATAATATGTACCTCCTAATTAACCTATTTTTTAAGGATACTACTATTTTTTTCATTAGTCAATAATTTTTTTTAAAAAAGTACTTGAAAAATAAAAATTTTGTGGTATAATGGTTTCCATAATTGAATACTATGTGAAGTTTGCAGAAGTTTTTCGACTGTGAACGGATAGGACTTTGGAGAATTCTGTTAAATCAGATGCCGAAGGGGCAAGGCGATAATTTCGTTAATCTCTCAGGCAAAAGGACAAAGGGAAGTTTTACTTTATCTATTTTTGCCGAGTCCTTTTTGGGCTCGGTTTTATTTTTAAGGAGATGTAAAAAATGTTGGAAAAAATTGCAGAAATCAACGGCAGTATTAATGGCGTTGTGTGGGGTATCTTCGGTTTGGCTTTGCTTATCGGTACAGGTGTCATCACAACTCTTTGCACCAAAGTGTTCCAGGTTTCTCATTTGGCACACTGGTGGAAACAAACAATAGGAAGTCTTTTCAAAAAAGATGTTATCGGTCACAGTAAGGAAAAAGGTTCAATTTCACCTTTCCAAGCGCTTTGCACAGCCTTGGCGGCTACTGTTGGTACAGGTAATATCGCAGGTGTTGCTGCGGCTATCTGTGTCGGCGGTGCAGGTGCGGTTTTCTGGATGTGGGTTGCCGCATTCTTCGGTATGATGACAAACTATTCAGAAAATGTTTTGGGTATTTTCTATCGCAGAAAGAATGCTAACGACGAATGGTCGGGCGGTGCGATGTACTATCTTCGTGACGGTTTAGGCGGCAAAAAGAATTGCAAATGGATTGGTAAAGTTTTGGCAGTTCTTTTCTGTATCTTTACAATGCTCGCTTCTTTCGGTATCGGAAGTATGGGTCAGGTAAATAAAATCGTTGCCAATGTTGCGGCTGCTTTTGATGTTAAGGCGCTTTCTTCTATTGAGGCTTTCGGTGGCATTTCGCTTTATAATATTATTATCGGTGTTGTAATTATGGCTTTGACTGCTCTTATCACTTTGGGTGGTCTTAAGAGAATTGCTTCTGTTGCTGAAAAAATCGTTCCTTTTATGGTTGTGCTTTTTGTTTTAGGAAGTCTTGTTATTATCGGTATTAACTATGACGCTATAATCCCTGCTTTCAAGGCGATTTTTGTAAACGCTTTCAAACCTCAGGCGTTTGTAGGCGGCGGTCTTGGCGGTGTAATTATTGCTATGACTAACGGTTTTAAGCGTGGCGTATTTTCAAACGAAGCAGGTCTTGGTTCTTCGGTTATGGTTCACTCTAACTCCAATGTTAAAGAACCTGTTAAACAGGGTATGTGGGGTATATTTGAAGTGTTTGCCGATACAATGGTTGTTTGCACAATGACAGCGTTGGTTGTTCTTACTTCCGGCGGTCTTAAAGGCGGCGTTTTCAATGTTGAAACAGGTGAAATCGCAAATGGTCTTTCGGATGCAACCCTCGTAGGCGGTGCTTTTAATGAGGTGTTCTCTTGGGGTGATATTGGACAGAAGTTCGTAGCAATCGCAATGTTCTTGTTTGCGTTTACAACTGTTCTCGGCTGGTCACACTACGGCTCAAAGGCTTGGGAATATCTTTTCGGTGCTAAAACAACCGTTATATTCAGAATGATCCATGTTTGCACAATTATCTTCGGTGCAGTACTTACTTCTTCACTTGCTTGGGATATTTCAGATACATTTAACGGTCTTATGATGGTTCCAAACTTGATTGGTGTTCTCGTACTTTGCCCGTTGGTTATGAAAATAACTAAAAACTATGTTGATAGAAACATAAAGAAAAAAGATGTAGAACCATTGCTTTCATTTAAACAAGATGAAGAAAAAGAAACTGTTACAGTTGAATAAGATTTAATAAATTTAAAGAGCAGACACGGAAGGTGCCTGCTCTTATATTTTCTTGAAGTTTCAGGGAAATTATGATAAGATATAATAGAGGGGTGTAGAGATGGTTAAACATATCATTCTTTGGAAATTGAAAGAAGAATATAATAATGAGACGGTTAAGAACGGAATAAAAAATGGTCTTGAAGGTCTTAAGGGTGTTATACCCGGACTGATTGAAATTGAAGTTCAAACCGAATGTCTTGAAAGTTCTAATGCGGATGTTATGCTTTATTCGGTGTTTAATGATGAAAAATCTTTAAAAGGTTATGCAGTTCATCCTGAACATATTAAAGTGGCTGATACATTAGTAAGGCCCTTTACTGAAAGCAGGTCTTGTATAGATTTTTGTTTTTAGGGGTGATTTTTTGAATAAATTGATAAAATTTTTAGTTTATATTTTGATAATCACAGCCGTTATGTTGTTATTACCGCTTATTTTGGTAAAGACAGTCAAAGGTGATGCGGGAATGTTAGTGGCATTGATTTTGCTCTTCGCTGTCAATCCTGTTTTATCGGTAATAATGGGGATATTATCAGGCAGACAAGTTAGTACTTTTTGGTTTATGCCGATAATTTTAGCGGTGCTGTTTTGGGCGTTTTCATCTTTGACATATCAAACAGCATTCCCTATTGTTTATTCTGTTATTTATTTTGTTATATGTTTATTTTCTATGTTATTGACTGCCTTTTTCACGTTAAAAGGGAGGGCAAATAGTGGGGGCTGATATGTTCAGTGTTATATTTGATATGGACGGTACATTGCTTGATACCCAAAGAATTTGTATTCCAGCATGGGATTATGCCGGAAAGCGTCAGGGATATGAAAATATGGGCAGATGTATTCCATTTGTCTGCGGTATGAATAATGCAGGAAGCACACGGTATTTACAAGAAAACTTCAAAGGTATAAATGTTGCATTGTTTAAAGACGATGTACGGGAGTATATTAACAAAAACGGGGTTGTAAAGTTTAAAGATGGCGCTAAGGAATTGTTAGAATTATTAAAGCAAAGAAAAATTAAAATTGCATTAGCGTCAGGAACTTCGAGAAAATCAGTAGAGCATCATTTAAACGAGGTTGACGCAAAAAAATATTTTGATGTGATAGTGGCAGGGGAAGAAGTTGTAAACGGAAAACCTGCTCCTGATGTTTTTCTAAAAGCGGCGCAGTTACTCGGCGCAGAGCCTGAAACCTGTTATGTTTTCGAAGATTCAGCAAACGGGATAAAGGCAGGGTATACTGCGGGTATGAAATGTATCGGTATTGCTGATATAGTGCCGTTTAATGAAGATGTTAAAAAAATGATGTTTATAGAATTGAATTCGCTAAAACAAGCAAAAGAAAAATATGATGAAATTTTTATTTAAAATTAAAAGCACTTCGTAAGAAGTGCTTTTAATCTATATTTTTCTAAATAAAGCGGTGACAGTTGAGCGGTTGTAAAGACTTCCTGCAGAGGAATAGTCAACTGTGCGGAAAGTACTGCCGTCAAGGTTTTTAATGTCACAACATACAATGTTTTCAAAACCGTCAAAATCGACGATGCTGTGTTTAACTTTTGAATTGTCAACCATTTCGGGCGAAATTTCTGATGAAATATCGTAACCCAATCTTGAGTCTCCTGCTAAAATGAGCGGACCTCGGCGGAAAGCAAGTAGTTTTACCTGATTTGCAAGACCGTAGTTCGATGGCCATATAGCATATACATTCATATCAAAAATGATCTCAACGGTGTTTTCACCGCTCCATATATTGTTTACAGTGTAATAGTTTTCAGCAGTAATATTGTTCATATTTTTGCCGTTTACTGTGATTTTGGTTTGTTTGCTCCATTTTGGTATGCGAAGCGACAATTCAAATTCTTCGGGGTTTTCTACGGTGAATTTGATGGTTACTTTTTCATCTTTTGGGAATGCGGTTTGGGTTTTAAATTCAACCGACTGTCCGTTTGGAGTTTTCGCACAGACAGTGCCGTCAAGATAAAGGTTGATAGCAACACCTTTTTGGGTTTTCATTGTACCGCAAAGTCCCACAAGACCGAAACCGGCTGAGCCTATAGCGGCACAGCAACCGTAAAAACTATGGTTTTCCATATATTTGCCGCCGGCAGTTATTGAACCTCGGCTACGACAGAAAATTGGGTTGTAACTGTCAAAAGGAAGACCTGAATTTGTGACATACATACCTGTGTTAAGTGCACCGAAAAGGGCGTTGTAAGCAGACTGCTCAATTAAATCAAAGTATTTTGATTTTCCGCTAAGGCGTGCTATCTGGTAACAAAGTTTCATCCAAGTAACTGTTACACAGGTTTCTTGCATAACCTTTTTTTCGGTTATTTCATACTGTCTTACAGATGAATTATCAAAGTTTTCTTCGGTGCAACCCGAACAACCGATTAGAGTGACATCTGATTCTGCCAATTTATCAACAAAATTTTCTACTGATATGCGCCATTTTTCTTCGCCTGTTACACGGTAATACTCTAAAAGTCCCTCAAAGCAGGACATCATTTCGTATGCCTTTGTAACGGGGTATTGATATGGGTAAAGTTGATTTTCGAAAGCGAGTTGGAACAAATTTCCTTTCGCACAACCGCCTGTTGAAACGATATAACTTGCAAAATCAAGATATCTTTGTTCGTTTGTCAGATTATACATTCTCACAACAGGTTCTAATATTGAACAGGAGTTCATTGACGCCCAGAAATTACTTGTGTTGGTGATAGGTGTTTTACCTTCTTCTTCCGGACCGATTTTAGAAATAATATAATCGGTATGTTTTTTGAGCGCTTCGATAATTTTAGAGTTTAATTCCTCGTTTTTGCTGATTTCAAGGAAGTATTCAAGACCTAATATGACATATTTTCTGCTCCATAAATCCCAACCCTTAAATTCATAGTCGGCGGGGTAACTTGCGATTCTGCCGAGTTCGTCTTGTTTATCCAATAAATCATAAACGGTATTTTCCATTATTTTATAAAGTTTATCATTCTGTGTGCATGAATAAACAAAACAAGCACCTCGCATCATTTTGCCCCAATATTCGCCACGCCAACCGTTGTCATTACGGTCAAGACGTATTTTAAATTGGTTGGCAAACAATGCCCATAAATCAACGTCGAGAAGTTGGACTTTTTCTATGTAATTTAGTTTTGAAGATAGAAAATCTCCGTATTTAAAACTTCCGCTCGGCAGTTGGTAAAGCATATCAGATTTCATTTTATCACCTTAAATTTGAAGTGTAATTTATAAGTTAAAACTATCATAAATCAGTAAAAAAGTCAAAAAATTTTTTAATATATATGTAATTTTATAAAAAATTAAGAATATTTGGGGGTGTTTTTTGGAAAATGATGTGATATTATTATATTGGAAGTTTTAAAAACAAAAAAATAATTGGCTGAAAAAATCAGCCAATTTAAAGTCAGTGGTAAATTTTACGAAATGCGGCAGGGGAGATACCTTCCTTTTTCTTGAAAATCAGTCCAAAGTAATTCGGAGATGAAAAACCGCATTCATTTGCGATTTCGTTTATTGTTTTTTTGTTTTCTGTTAAGAGTTCCTTTGCTTTGTTGATTCTGATATTCAGAAGATATTCCATAGGCGAACAGGTTGTTACATTTTTGAAACTGTAGTTTAAAGTTGCTTTTGAGACGAAGAATTTGTCTGCAAGTTCCTCAAGCGTTAATCTTTGCTTGTGATTGTTGTTAAAGTATTCGATAATTTCAAGAACAAGTTGTGATGTCTTTTTATCGGAACAAACCGTATCGTCATTAGCAAGACCGTTTGTTTTATTAAGCATTAAAATAAAGTATGAAAAAAGTGCGTCTTTTATTTCATCCTGATAATCGTTGTTTTTGATGTTTAAAAATTCGTTAAACAGTTTTTGAAATTCTTTATGTTGGTTTTCATTAGGTTTTAGAATCTGCATAGATTTATTTTCTAACACATGATGTTGAAAACTGTTAAGATGCTTTGGGGAAACATATATATTCATTCTTTCATAACGGTCACCGCTTGTTCTATGTAATGCGTAGGGCGGAATAACCATTAAAGTCGGTGCGGTAATTTCGTGTATTTGATTTGAAAAGAAAAAGGTTCGCTTTCCGTTTATAAGATAGTATACTTCATATTCAGGATGTGAATGTAAAGTCCGCATTAACCAAGGAACTTTTTTTTGGTCTTTATCTATTAAAATATACGACATATTACGCTCACCACTTAACTATTTATTTAATTTACTTAAATTATAGCATTTTTTACATTCAAAATCAAGTAAAAAATACTTATTTTAATATATTTTTGAAAAGAGGCAGAAAAAATGATTCATGAAGGAAATTTTGTGAAAGACTTAAAAATTGCATATATCGGAGGTGGCTCTCGCGGTTGGGCGTGGGGTCTTATGTGTGACCTTGTGCAAGCAGAGGATATTGAAGGGTCTGTATACCTTTACGATATAGATTTTGAAGCCGCTCAGAATAATGAGATTATCGGTAACAAGATAAATAATTGTGAAGGTTGTAAGTCGCAATGGAAGTATAAAGCGGTTAAAACCATTGATGAAGCACTTACAGGCGCTGATTTTGTTGTGGTTTCTATTCTCCCGGGTACTTTCGATGAAATGGAAAGCGATGTACATACTCCTGAAAAATATGGTATTTATCAGTCGGTAGGCGACACTTCGGGCCCTGGCGGTATAATCCGTTCTATGCGTACTATTCCTATGTTTGAGGAAATCGCACACGCTGTTGAAAGATGCTGCCCGAATGCTTGGGTTATTAACTACACAAATCCAATGACTGTTTGTATTAATACTCTTTACAAGGCTTTCCCGAAAATCAAGGCTTTTGGTTGCTGCCACGAAGTTTTCGGTACTCAGAAATTGATTGCAAGCGCAGTTAAAGAATTTTTGGGTGTTGAAAAGGTAAAGCGCAGTGATATTAAAGTAAATGTTGTTGGTGTCAACCACTTCACATGGATTACTTCTGCTAAATATAACAATGTGGACCTTTTCCCTGTTTATGAGAAACTTGTTGAAAAATATGCCGAAACAGGCTACATAGCAGGTAAAGATACAAACTGGATGAACAATTTCTTTAACAGCGCTGACAGAGTTAAGTTTGATTTGTTCAAGAGATTCGGATACATTGCCGCCGCAGGTGACAGACATTTGGCTGAATTTTGTCCTGGAGATTGGTATCTTACAGATCCTGAAACTGTTAATAACTGGTGTTTTGGTCTTACACCTGTTTCTTGGCGTAAGAAAGACCTTGGAAAGAGACTTGCACGCAGCGAGCGTTTAATGTCGGGTGAGGAAGTTTATAAACTTCACGATACGGGTGAAGACGGTGTAAACCAAATCCGTGCTATATTGGGACTTGAAGATTTGGTTTCAAATGTTAATTTGCCCAATGTCGGTCAAATTCCTAATTTACCGATTGGTGCAGTTGTTGAAACTAATGCGCATTTCACATCAGATACGGTTAATCCTTTGTTTGCAGGTGAGATTCCCGAAGAAATTTATCCGCTTATTTCACGTATTTGCGGCGAGCAGCAACTTATCACAAGAGCAGGTATGGAAAGAGATTTGGACCTTGCATTCCAAGCTTTTGCGAATGACCCGTTGGTTCGGTTGCCAATGGATAAGGCAAAAGAACTGTTTGATGAGATGATTGAAAATACAAAAGAATATTTAAAAGATTTCAATATCTAATTTAAAAAGGTTGACTCAAGTGTGAGTCAACCTTTCTTCTTTTTATGAACATTTCGAATTGTTTTTTTAGGTTTTTTAGTTGTCTTGTCGTTTCTTTCGGGAGCGGCAAGGCATTTTTTATCTGTACCTATGAGGTCATATCGACCGGCCTTTTTAAGAGCAGAAAGCACAAGCGAACGGTTTTCGGGTTTAAAATATTGCAAAAGTGCCCGTTGCTCCGCTTTTTCTTTAGGTGTTTTGGGAACATACACCTTTTGCATTGTATTGGGGTCAAGTTCGGTATAGAACATACAGGTTGAAACTGTGCCGGGTGTCGGGTAAAAATCCTGAACCTGTTCGGGATGAAGATTGTTCCGCTTTAAGAAAAGGGATAATTCAATAGCGTCATTCACAGTACTTCCTGGGTGAGAAGACATTAAATAAGGCACTAAATACTGCTTTTTGTTTGCTGATTTTGTAAGTTCATAGAATCTCTTTTCAAACTTGTTATAAACTTCTATTTTCGGTTTGCCCATATATTTAAGAACATTGTTTGAGCAATGTTCGGGAGCAACCTTTAACTGACCGCTTATGTGGTGGTTTACAAGTTCTTTGAAAAATTCTTCGTCCGTATCGGCAATTAAATAGTCAAACCTTATTCCTGAACGGATAAATACCTTTTTAACCTTTGGCAAAGCCCGTAATTCCCGCAAAAGTTTCAAATAATCTTGGTGGGTGACTTTAACCGCAGGGCACATTGTAGGCGCTAAGCATTTTTTATCGGCGCAAAGTCCTGATTTTATCTGTTTTTGGCAAGACGGAAAACGGAAGTTTGCGGTAGGCCCGCCAACATCGTGAATATATCCTTTGAAATCGGGCATTTGGGTTATTTTTTTGGCTTCCTCAATAACCGATTTGTGACTTCTTGCACTAATTTGTCTTCCTTGGTGATAAGCGAGCGCACAGAAGTTACAAGCGCCAAAACAACCTCGGTTATGTATTATTGAAAATTTAACTTCGGCTATGCCGGGCACTCCGCCAAGCGATTCATAACTCGGATGATAGTCACGCATATAGGGAAGTGAATACACTTCGTCCATTTCTTTTTCTGTTAGGGGTGGCATTGGCGGGTTTTGAACTAAAATTTTGCTGTCGTGTTTTTGAATAATTGTTTTTCCACGTGTAGCGTCGGCTTCTTCGTGCTGAATTTTGCAAGAAACGGCATATTGTTTTTTGCCGTTTTCTGTAGGCGCTTTAACAAGTTCAAAAGAGGGACATTCCCTTGAATTTTGCAACGGAATATATTTATCGCTGTCTATCGCATAGCAAGTGCCTAAAATATCTTTTAAATCGCTGATTTTCTCACCTTGGTTTAGTCGGTCGGCGATTTCCACAATATGCTTTTCGCCCATACCGTACATTAAAAGGTCGGCAGTAGAATCTATAAGAATTGACGGGCGGACACAGTCGTCCCAATAGTCATAATGCGCAAATCTTCTGAGAGATGCTTCGACACCGCCTATTGCAATCGGCACGTTACCGTAAATTTCACGAAGTTTTTTTGTGTAAACAATAGTTGCTCTGTCAGGTCTCGCACCTGATTTACCACCTGGGGTATAGGCATCGTCGCTGCGGCGTTTTTTTGCGGCGGTGTAATGCGCCACCATAGAGTCAATATTGCCCGCATTAACCAAAAAAGCAAGACGGGGAACACCAAAACGCATATAATCTTGATTACTTCTCGGCTGTGGGATAATGCAAACTTTATAGCCACGGCTTTCAAGCACACGGGAAATTATTGCAGTGCCAAAAGACGGGTGGTCAACATAAGCATCCCCCGTTATTATAACAAAGTCGGGTTTATCCCAACCGTAAGTTTTCATTTCTTTTAATGTTATGGGTAAAAATGGCATAAAATCACCTTTTGAAATTATATATTAATTATAACACATATTATTATTTTTAACAAGGTGATTTAAATGCAAAGAATTTATGAACTTATTATCATACAAAGTATTTGCGTTATGATATTTATATGCGGTGTGCTTTTTTGCAAATATTTCTTTAAAAATACATATAAACAAATTGAAAATTGGTATGTTGAAAATATTACGGTTGACACCGATATTAATGAGGTTTTAAGCGATGAAATTTAAACTGTTCGGTACGGAAATATATCTGTCTTTTCTGTTTTTGGCGGTAATAACTGTTATGCTTGCCACAGACAAGACGGGATATATGTTACCTGCGCTCTTTGCGGTCTTTGTTCATGAGGCAGGGCATTTGTTTATGATGTGGCTTTTAGAGTGCGCCCCTAAAAGAATAAAGTTAATTCCTGCCTCGGTGCAGATAAGTATGCCAATGTTAAAATGTTACCGCAATGATATTTTGGTTGCGCTTTCAGGACCTGCGGTTAATATTGTTTTATTTTTCACTTTATATTTTAATTATATTGCATATAAAAATGAGGCGGTGCTTGTGTATGCATTGCTTAACCTTGTTATTGCTCTTTTTAATTTGCTTCCCGTTAAGGGATTGGACGGCGGAACGGTATTATACTGTTTGTTGTGTAAAAACTTAGATATCAATAAAGCAACGCTTATTATAAAACTTATAACCTTGTTATTGGCTTTAAGTGTTATTGCGGTAGCAGTTATACTAACTTTGAATCATAAACTCAATATTTCGCTTTACATTATGGGAATTTACCTGATTGTTATGACTTTAATTAAAATTTAGTTGAAACGAATTCCAAATTATTGTATCATAGACATATAATTTATTTGGAGAAGATTTATGGAAAATAAGGAATTTGAAAGACTGTTACTTTCGGTGCAAAAACCCGGCAGATATTCGGGCGGAGAAATTAACAGTATTATAAAGGATAAGTCTAAGGTGGATGTGCGTTTTGCATTTTGTTTTCCTGATACTTATGAAATAGGAATGTCGCACCTTGGTATGAAAATACTTTATTCTCTTTTCAATGAAAGGCAGGATATCTGGTGCGAGCGTGTTTTTGCGCCTTGGCTTGATTTCGAACAGGTGATGAGGGAGAATAATATTCCGCTTTTTGCCCTCGAAAGCCGAGACCCTATAAAAGATTTTGATTTTATAGGTTTCACTTTGCAGTATGAAATGAGTTACACTAACATACTAAATATGCTTGATTTGGCAGGAGTTCCATTGAAATCAAGCGAGCGCAAAGATTTATCGCCGTTGGTGGTGGTTGGTGGACCTTGCGTTTGCAATGCAGAGCCTTTGGCAGACTTTGTTGATATTTTCTTTTTGGGCGAGGGCGAAGAGGTCGATTTAGAGGTTATTGACCTTTATAAAGAACATAAGAAAAAAGGCAGTTCAAAACAGGAATTTTTGAAAGAAGCCGCTAAGATAGAGGGTGTTTATGTTCCGTCTTTATATGATATCGATTATAACGAGGATGGTACTGTTAAAAGCATTACCGCCAAAGACGGCGCACCTAAGACTATTAAAAAACGCATAATTTCAGATATGGACAGTTGTTACTATCCCGATAAATTTGTTGTGCCTTTTATTCAGATTGTCCACGACCGTGCCGTACAGGAAATTTTCAGAGGATGTATTCGAGGCTGCCGATTTTGTCAGGCAGGGTTTATTTACCGCCCTGTGCGTGAAAAAAGCCTTGAAGTTGTAAACGGACAGGCTAAGTGTCTTTGCGAAAACACAGGCTATGATGAAATTTCGCTTTCTTCACTCAGCACAAGTGATTATACCGACCTTGAACCGCTTTTAAACAATATGCTTGATTGGACCGAGAAGAACCATATAAGTTTGGCGCTTCCGTCTTTGAGAATTGATAATTTCTCAGAAGAATTGCTAAATAAAATCAACCATGTTAGAAAAAGCGGACTTACCTTTGCGCCCGAGGCGGGAACACAGAGACTTCGTGATGTTATAAATAAAAATGTTACCGAAAAAGAAATTTTAGAAACCTGTGAAACTGCATTCAAGGGTGGATATACTGCGGTTAAACTTTATTTTATGATGGGACTTCCCACCGAAACTGATGAAGACTTAAAAGGTATTGCCGATTTAGGTCAAAAAATCGTTGATATGTATTATTCTTTGCCCGAAAGACCTAAAGGAAAATCGGTCTCGGTGTCGATAAGTGTTTCTATTTTTGTTCCAAAACCATTTACGCCGTTCCAGTTTGAACCTCAAATTTCAAAGCAAGAAATGGAAAGAAAACAAGCCTATTTAAAATCCTCTATTACTACTCGTAAAATTGATTTAAGTATGCACGACAGTTCAACGAGTTTTCTCGAAGCCGCATTTGCACGGGGTGACAGAAGACTTGGCAAGGTTCTTGAAACTGCATTTAAAAAAGGTTGTAAGTTTGACAGTTGGACCGAATGTTTTGATTTAGAAAAATGGGAAGAAGCGTTTGTTGAGTGCGGTATTGACCCTAAATTTTACAGTGAAAGAACAAGAGATTATGATGAAATTAATCCTTGGGACCATCTTGATTATGCGGTTTCAAAAGATTTTCTTATAAGGGAAAATAAGGTTGCCCATAGCGAAAACACAACACCGAATTGCCGAGAAAAATGTTATGCTTGCGGTGCAAATTGTTACGGAAAGGGTGTTTGTTTTGAGAAACGTTAGAATTTTTTATCAAAAAAAGGGAAGTATGAAATTTGTTTCCCATCTTGATATGAACAGATTTTTTACAAGGCTTATTAATAAATCAAAAGTGCCTGTTTGGTTTACTGAAGGCTTTAATCAACACGCATATTTTAATTTTGCTATACCTCTTTCCTTGGGGTTTGAGGGTATGTATGAGATTTTAGATGTTAAAATTGTTGATGATAATTATCCCTTGTCAAAAGTACTTGATGATTTGAATAAGGTTTCCACACCCGGTATTGAATTTACAAGGGTGAGCGAAGCGGTTATGAAGATGAAAGATATAACTTACGCCGAGTTTGAAATTTTATTTGATAAAACGGATAGTGAAACCCTAAGTAAAATCGAAAGTTTTTTTGAAAAAGAGTCTATTATCTGTCAAAAAACAACCAAAAAAGGCGGTACTCGTGATATAGATATTGCACCGCTTATTAAAAATGCAGAATTAAATCAAAATAAACTCACGCTTATTTTAACGGCAGGCAATGAAAATAATCTTAATCCCACGCTTGTTATGGATACTCTTTTTAAAATGCAAAATATTGAACCGCTTTATTATTCAGTTACAAGAACAATGATTTATAATAAAAATATGGAAGTCTTTATTTAAAGGCTTCCATATTTTTTATATCTTTGAAATTAAAGGGCATAATGTTTTTAGAACGAATTCGGAAGGGAATTGAAATGAGCAGTTTGAAAAACAGTATAAATTTTTTAGCAAAGGCAGATTATCTTAAACCGATAGAAGATTTAACTAATTACGAACTTCATAATTGCGTATCAAAAGCGGTTATGGCGGGGATAAGCGATAAATTTATAAAATCAGGACAGGCGCATAATAAAAAGCGCAGAGCATATTATTTTTCGGCAGAATTTTTGGTTGGCAGAGCAATATATAACAATCTGCTTTGCACGGGAAATTTAGATGAAAATGTAGATTTTTCGAGGTTTGAAGAAATTGAGGATGCGGCACTCGGAAACGGCGGACTCGGAAGGCTTGCCGCCTGTTTTCTTGACAGCGGTGCAACATTAGGTTTGCCGCTTGACGGCTACGGTATTCGTTATAAGTTCGGGCTATTTAAACAGTATTTCCAAGACGGTTTCCAAAAAGAAACACTTGATTATTGGGATAAATTCGGAGACCCTTGGTCAGTAAGAAACGAACAGGATGCGGTTATAGTTACTTTCGGTAAAAATAAGGTAAAGGCTGTACCTTATGATATGCCGATAATTGGATACGGTGCAAAGCATATTTCAAATTTACGGCTTTGGCAGGCAGAACCTTTAGTACAGTTCGATTTTTCGGAGTTTGACAACGGCAACTATGATAAAGCAGTAAGCCATAAAAATTTTGCCGAAAATATTTCAAGGGTTTTATATCCAAATGATAATACCGAAAAGGGTAAATTTTTACGCCTTATGCAACAGTACTTTTTCTGTTGCGCCTCGCTTCAGGATATAATTAAAAAATTCAAGCAAAACCATAACGATTTTAAGGATATGCCTAAATTTGTAACTATTCAGTTAAATGATACTCACCCTGCAATATCTATACCTGAACTTATCCGTCTTTTAATGAATGAGTCTTTAAATTTCAATGATTCATTGGAAATTGCTAAAAAGGTTTTCAATTATACTAACCACACAATTTTGCCCGAAGCACTTGAAAAATGGGACTTAAAATATATTAGAAAAATTTCACCTACGCTTGTTAGTATCCTAAATAAAATAAATGAAAAATTTAAGTCTGAGAGCGGTTTTTCGATTATTGAAGAAAACCGTGTTAATATGGCGTATCTTGCTTGTTATTGTTCACAGTATATTAACGGCGTGGCAGAAATTCATACCGAGATTTTAAAACGGGATGTTTTAAAGAACTTTTATGAGATTTATCCAGAGAAATTTCAAAATAAAACCAATGGTATAACACAACGAAGATGGCTGGCGCTTTGTAACAGGGGACTTTCGTCACTTATAACCGAACTTTTAGAAAGTGATGGATGGGTGACAGATTTAGCGCAGTTGAAAAATCTTGAAAAATATGCCGATGAGAAACAAATTTTAGAAAAATTTATAGATATCAAAAGACAAAATAAAAGAAAATTAGCCGACTTTATTTTTCTTAAAGAAGGGAAAATATTAAATACTGATACCATTATTGATGCTCAAATAAAGCGTTTGCACGAATACAAACGCCAACTGCTTAATATTCTTTGTATTTTGGAAATTTATTTTGAAATTAAAGAGGGAAGTCTTAAAGATTTCACCCCAACAACTTTTGTTTTTGGCGCTAAGTCTGCACCAGGTTATAAAAGAGCAAAAGGAATTATTAAATTTATAAACGAAGTTGCAGATTTAATCGATAAAGATGAACAAGTTAATAAATATATTAAAATTATTTTCGTTTCAGATTATAATGTTTCTTATACTGAAAAAATTGTTGCGGCTGCTGATGTTTCCGAACAGATTTCTACCGCAGGAACAGAGGCATCGGGAACGGGTAACATGAAACTTATGCTCAACGGTGCGGTGACACTTGGCACTTATGACGGCGCAAATATTGAAATTGTAAAAGAGGCAGGGCTCGAAAACAATTATATTTTCGGTGCTAAAGTGGAGGATATTGAAAAAATTAAGGACAGTTATAATCCGTTTGAAATTTATAATAACGACAAACGCATAAAAAGATGCTTAGATACCTTGGTAGACGGAACTTTCTCGGACGGCGGTACAGGAATTTTTAAAGAACTTTATGATTCGATACTTCAGGGCGCATATTGGCATAAGGCAGACCACTATTATTTATTGCTCGATTTTGATGATTGTTTAAAAACGAAAATAAAGGTTAACAAAGATTATACCAACCGGTATGAATTTGCAAAAAAACAGTGGCTTAATATGTGTAATGCGGGTAAGTTTTCGTCTGACCGCACCATAAAAGAATATGCAAAGGATATTTGGAAAATAAAATAAAAGGTGGCTTTCGCCACCTTTTTATGTTTTAGCCATTTTCATTACAATGCTTACAGGAAGGATTTTTGCAACAACTCTATAAAATTTATAAAATATGTGGTCGGCAAAAATTGCTTTTTTCTTGCGGGATGCTTTGAGTGAGTTTTCTGCCACTTTCTGTGGGTTGTCACGGGGAAGAGTATCGAAAGTTTTGCTTGTGCCTTTGTCAATGCCTGCAAGGCTCAAAAATTCAGTATCCATAGGTCCTGGGCATACCGCCAAAACATTGATTTTTTTAGTCTTTAATTCGCTTCGCAATGCACGAGAAAAACTCATAACATAAGCCTTTGTGGAAGAATAAACCGCCATTCTCGTATTAGGTGCAAAAGAGGCGATTGAACAGGTGTTTATAATTTCGCTGTTTTCGGTCATAAATGGTAGGGTGACGCTTGTCATAACCGTAAGTGATTCACAGTTAAGGCGGACCATACCTGCATTATCCTCGGTAGATATATCGTAAAACATACCGAGTTTGCCGAAACCTGCATTGTTAATCAGTAAATCAACAGTTGCATTTTCTTGTTTCAGCAAATTTACATAACCGTCTAAACTTTCCTTATCGGTAATATCGCAAACAACGGTTTTGCATTTACTGCCCACGAGTTTTGCCACTTCTTCAAGTTTGTCTTTACGCCTTGCTAAAAGCCAAATCTCGTCAATGTCGGGACGGAGTTTATTAACCGCTAAAGCGTATTCTTTCCCAAGCCCCGAAGAAGCACCTGTAATAACTGCAATTTTCATTTTAACACTTCCTTTTAAAACATTATACTACCTCAAACAACTTTTTGCAAAACTTATCTGTAAATTTATTTAATTCAGAAAAATTCATAGCATTAATATAATAACTTTCAAGTTGGTCGTGGACTTGTTTTGCCTCTTTTAAGGTGTTGCAGGTGGTATTTAAAATGCTGTCAATAGCCTTTTTATTGAATTTAATTCTTTGAATGCTGTTATGCAAAAGTTTATTGCTTGTGAAACGGCGTGCGTGTATCCGTCTTGCATCAACATCAAATTTCATATTGCTGTTTTCTGTTACAAATGCAAGGGAAAGCCCAGGTATTATTATATGGTCGGTTATGAGTGACGGTAAAAACGGGTTTAAAACTGTTATAATTTCGTGACCGCTGTCTAATGCATAGTTACGGATTTGTTGCATTAAAATGTTTGATGATGCGTAAAATTCATCGTTTATTATGATTATGTTTTCACAAGTATTGGTTACTGTTTCAGGATAGTTTATTAAACCTTTTGGTGTTATACCGCCTAAAAACCGCACCCATTCATAAGAGGAATTGTTGATTTTGGGTATATAGCGTTTTGACAGGGTGGCGCTGAAATTTTTAATCTTAGATTTATTTGTGCAGGCAAGAGCAGTTTTATAATTATCTAAAACAAATTTCCCCACTGCTTGCAAATAGCATGAGGCGGTTTTGTGTAACGCTTTGTTGTGGTTGGTGATTTCAATAATCCCAGTAGTGTCGGTTATTTTATCGGCATCCCAAAATTGACCAAAATTAAGTATTTCTTCACAGACGGCGGGATATGTCGGGTCGAGGGTATGGGGAGCGGTGCCATCGAGAATTATAGTTTTTTTGTCGGGTAAAATCACCCCGTCGAGTGAATCGGGGTCCGAACTGCAAGGACAAAGGATATATTTTTCATTTTTGTTTTGAGCATACTGTGCAATCTTCTTCATAAATGATGATTTTCCGGTACCGGGACCACCTTTTATAATAAACGCTTTCCAATTATTGTTCGGGTTAAAGGAATTTTTGAAATAACTTGTAAATCCCTCACAGGAGTTTGATGCTAAAAAATATTTTAAATCGGCTTTTTCCATAAATTTACCTCCAAACATTAATATTTTATTCTAAAAAATAGGTTTTGACACAGAGGCTAAGATATGTTAAAATACCTAAGAGTCGGTTAGGCGGTTGCGGATAGAAATATCTGAGGAAAGTCCGAGCCCCACAGGGCAGAATAGCGGCTAACGGCCGCCGAGGGTGACCTTAGGGAAAGTGCAACAGAGATATACCGCCGTGCTTTTGCACGGTAAGGGTGGAAAGGCGAGGTAAGAGCTCACCGATTTCACGGAAACGTCGAAATCCTGTAAACCCTATTTGGAGCAACGCTGAGTGTGGCTATACATTTGCCCGATGTGCCACGAAAAGCGGCTTGAGCGGTGGGAGCAATCCCCCGTCGAGATAGATAACCGTCCACGACAGAACTCGGCTTACAGACCGACTCATTTTTGCCTTGACAATTAGGATTAAATTAATTATAATTACAAGGTGTTATTTGAACAAAAATATATGGAGACGTATCGAAGTGGGGACGTTGCCGAGCGCTGCCAGTGGCAGATACAGCGAGGCATAAGGAGTGGCCGCGGTCGAAATTTTCACACGGTAGTGTTTTGAAAATTTCGGGCACCGCAACAGGGCATAACGGGGCGCCCCGTTCGGTAGAAAATTGAATATTGTGTTTAACTTTGAATTGAGTTTAACATATACGGAGACGTATCGAAGTGGTCATAACGGGGCTGACTCGAAACTGACGCATATATAAAACTGGCTTCCCTAACAATACCGCATAAACACTGAGTTTTTTGCACCTTACCGTGCATTTTCAAAAATCCCCGTCTTGCAGTTTTCCTGCATAGTATTTCAGCGTGTTTTTATCGGCAATTTTTTGCCTTAAAAATTTAATATGGAGATGTATCGAAGTGGTCGTAACGAGAACGATTCGAAATCGTTTTGTCCTTAACCGGGCACGTGGGTTCGAATCCCACCATCTCCGCCAAGGACAACCGTAATCTTAGGATTGCGGTTGTTTTCTT
>JAZRMI010000031.1:0-71701 GCA_045647405.1 Acutalibacteraceae bacterium
CATTAACCGCAGCTATCACAAAGTATCTCTCACTTAAGGGACAGGCATCATTCGAGGATTATTCCAACATCGATAAGGCTCCCGAAGAGAGAGAGCGTGGTATCACAATTAACACCGCTCACGTTGAGTACGAGACTGATGCTCGTCACTATGCACACGTTGACTGCCCCGGACACGCTGACTATGTTAAGAACATGATCACTGGTGCAGCTCAAATGGACGGCGCTATCCTCGTTATCGCTTCAACTGACGGTCCTATGGCTCAAACTAAAGAACATCTTCTCCTTGCTCGTCAAGTAGGCGTTCCTTATATCGTAGTATTCATGAACAAAACTGACCTCGTAGACGACGAAGAACTTCTCGAACTCGTTGAAATGGAAATTCGTGAAACTCTCGACAGCTATGAATTCCCTGGCGATGATACACCTATCATCAAGGGTTCTGCTTTCCAAGCTCTCGACAGCGCAGCTACAGATCCTGCTGATCCTATCTATGCTCCTATTAAGGAACTCATGGATGCTGTTGACAGCTACATTCCTACTCCTGATCGTAAGGCTGACCTTCCCTTCCTTATGCCTATCGAAGACGTTATGACTATTTCTGGTCGTGGTACCGTTGTTACCGGCCGTGTTGAACGTGGTCAATTAAACGCAGGCGACGAAGTTGAAATTATCGGTCTTACCGAAGAAAGAGCTAAGACTGTTGTTACTTCTATGGAAATGTTCCGTAAGACTCTCACATACTGTGAAGCTGGTGACAACGTTGGTGCACTTCTCCGTGGTGTAGGCCGTGACGAAATCGAACGTGGTCAAGTTCTTTGTAAGCCCGGTTCAATCAACCCTCATACAAAGTTCCACGGTCAAGTTTACGTTCTCAGCAAAGATGAAGGCGGTCGTCATACTCCTTTCTTCAACAACTATCGTCCTCAGTTCTATTTCAGAACTACTGACGTTACAGGTGTTGTAGGTCTTCCTGCTGGTACAGAAATGTGTATGCCTGGCGATAACGTAGAAATGGATGTTGAACTCATCACTCCTATCGCTATCGAAGAAGGCCTCCGTTTTGCTATCCGTGAAGGCGGCAGAACTGTAGGTTCAGGTGTTGTTACTGCTATTAACGGTTAATTTTAACTTATAGCATAAATTTGTCCACGCTTGTTTTCAAGCGTGGACTTTTTTGTTGCATAATTTTTCCTTGTGTGGTATACTTTTTAGCGAAAATGTTTTCGAGGCGAGATTATGAAAAATTTTTATTTAAAACCCAAGTTTTTTTCTGTTATTAAGAATTATTCTGCACAGCAGTTGGTAAAAGATATAATTGCAGGTGTTATAGTTGCAATTATTGCTTTGCCGCTTTCTATTGCGTTGGCGCTTGCGTCGGGCGTAGAGCCCGCTTGCGGTGTTTATACTGCGATTTTTGCGGGGTTTGCGGTTTCATTTTTAGGCGGAAGCCGTGTGCAGATTGCAGGACCTACCGCCGCTTTCGCAACGGTTGTTGCGGGTATAGTTGCAACACAGGGTATGAGCGGTCTCATTATTGCAACCCTTTTGGCAGGGCTTTTCCTTATAATTATGGGTGTGTGTAAATTCGGCTCGCTTATAAAATTTATTCCAAACACTATTACCACAGGCTTTACCGCGGGTATTGCTGTGACCATTTTTATTGGACAGATTAAGGACTTTTTAGGTCTTACATACGCTGACGGTGTTAAACCGATTGAAACGGTTGAAAAAATCGAGGCTAATATTGAATATATAGGCAGTTTTTCGTTGCAGGCGCTGATAGTTGGTGCGGTTTCACTTGCTGTGCTTATAATTTATCCTAAGTTTGAGAAGAAAATACCGCCCTCACTTATTGCGGTTGTGGTAGGCGCTTTGATGGTTAAGTTTATACCTTGGCTTGATAGCGGTGTTAATACTATAGGCGAACTTTATACCATTCCGTCGGGCTTACCAAAATTGACTTTGGGAAGTCTTAATTTCAGTTTAGATACCGTTTCAGCGGTGTTGCCCTCGGCATTCACTATTGCAATTCTTGCGGCTATTGAGTCGTTGCTATCTTGTGTTGTGGCAGACAGTATGGTAAATTCCAAACATAATTCCAATGCCGAATTGGTGGCACAGGGTGTCGGCAATATTCTGTCTGTTCTTTTTGGCGGTATTCCCGCAACCGGCGCTATTGCAAGAACTGCGGCTAATGCCAAAAACGGTGGAAGAACACCTGTTGCAGGCATGGTTCATGCGGTGGTTTTGCTGTTGGTTTTACTTTTCTTGATGCCTTATGCGGGACTTATCCCTATGCCGACTATTGCGGCAATACTTTTTGTTGTGGCTTATAATATGAGCGAATGGCGGAGATTTATAAGGATAGCAAAATCTGCGCCTAAAAGTGATATTATTGTTATGGTTATTACTTTCGGTTTGACTGTGATTTTCGACCTCGTGATTGCTATCGAGGTTGGTATGATTTTAGCGGCAATGCTCTTTATGAAGCGCAGTCAGGAGGAGGCAAGCGTTTCGTCTTGGGAATATGTTGATTCTCAGAACGATGACGACAGCCTTGAACTTAAAATTGTTCCTAAAAATGTAAGGGTATATGAAGTGAGCGGACCGTTGTTTTTCGGTGCGGCAGAAAAGGTGCTTGATATAAAACTTAAAGACTATACCGACACTCTTATTTTGCGTATGCGTGCAGTTCCGTCACTTGATGTTACCGCTATGGATTCTTTGCAGGCGCTTTATAAAAAGTGTTCTTCTAAAGACGTCAGACTTATTTTATCCCATGTGAACGAGCAACCGCTTAAGGTTATGAAGAAGTCGGGATTTTATGAGTCGGTCGGCAGTGAGAATTTCTGTTTGCATATTGACGAGGCGCTAAAACTTGCTGAAAGTGTAAAGGTGAATGCTAATGTCTGATTTATGGTTTAGTCTTGATGCGGTTTTGCCGATAGTTTTATTAGTGGTAGTGGGTTATGTTTTAAAAAGACTGGGATTGATAGACGGCGGTGTCGCTACAGTTTTGAATAAACTTGTTTATAGGTTGTTTTTGCCTGTAATGTTATTTTTGAATGTTTATAAAATAGAGAGCATTGGCGATATTGATTTAACCTATGTAGGATTTTCCTGTGTTTTAACGGTTGTCTTTTTTATAATGTCAATACCCGTTTCAATGATGTTGACAAAGGAAAATGCTCAAAGGGGTGCAATCGTTCAGGCAACTAGCCGTTCCAATACCGCGCTTATCGGAGTTCCGCTTGCAACCTCACTTT
Organism: Acutalibacteraceae bacterium; assembly: GCA_045647405.1. Taxonomy (GTDB): domain Bacteria; phylum Bacillota; class Clostridia; order Oscillospirales; family Acutalibacteraceae; genus UBA737. The sequence goes on from JAZRMI010000031.1 coordinate 3,269, forward strand.
GCGGAACAGAGGGCGCAATAACCGCCACAGTTATATCGGCGTTTATTATTCCGCTTTATAACATTTTGTCGGTGCTCGGGCTGTCAATTTTCTCGCCCGACAGTAGCAAAAAATTCAGCATAAAAAAGGTTTTGACCGATATCGTTAAAAACCCGCTTATTCAGTCAATCGTTGCGGGACTTTTGGTGATTTGGGTCAGAACCATATTCCAAAAATGCGGAATTGCTTTCAGGCTGACTGATGTTTCATTCGGTTTTGAGGTTTTGGAATATCTTTCACAGGTGGCAACACCTGTAGCGCTTATATCGTTGGGAGCGCAATTTAAGTTTTCTTCAATTTCAAATTATAAAAAACCTATAATCTGGATAATTTTTGCAAGAGGTGTGTTGTTGCCCGCAGTCAGCATTTTATTGGCTTTGGCTTTGGGCGGTTTTACAGGAGCGCACTATGCAACTTTTATTTCCATTTTCGCAACTCCTGTTGCCGTAGCAACCGTTCCAATGGCACAGGAAATGGGCGCCGATACCGCACTTGCAGGACAACTTGTAATCTTCAGCACAATAACATCAGGTTTCTCAATCTTCTTAATTGTTTATATTCTAAAAGCAATAGGGATATTTTAAAACGGATAGCAACGAAAGTTGCTATCCGTTTATTTTTCCGTTTCTTTAACACAGGGGACGGTTCGCCGTCTTAATTTTGTAATTCTATTTTAATATCAAATCGCTTATAAATACAAATTCGTAACCTTGTTCTTTTAATGTTTTTAGAATATTGGGTAATGCGGCGGGGGGTGTGGTCACTTTCTAATTAAGTGAATTGACACTGGATATAAAAATAATGTTTGATTTTTATAAAATGATTATGATATAATTAATAAAACCAATCTTTAAGATTTGGGAAGTGATTATTATTAAAAAATACCGTTGTCTTAATGGTGAAGTAGTCAATGTAGAAAAATTTGATGAGAACATTATTATTGTATATTATAATGGTAAAAAGTATCGCAGAAACAAATCTATAATAGGACAAAAATTATTCCCTTTAAGCAAAAACACAAATTCTATTAAAATAGGTTCTATAGTAAAAATAAAAAACTATTCTACCAATGAAATTTCAACTGTAAAACTATGCGGAGTTCACGCTGAAAAACAATATAAAAGAATGGGCGGTTCTTATTACGGAAATTCAGTTAAAGTTTTATATATTGGTGATACAGTCGGTTATAACAATGGTGTATTGAATGTTAGTATTTTATCACCTTTAGGGAAAAGTCTTTTAAATAAATCTTGTGGTGATAGAATTATAGTTCCCTTACCAGTTAATGAAATTGAAAAATATATAATAATTAGTATCGAATAGAAAATTAAAAACAGTTATATTAAAGGAGGGTTTATTATGCCATCAGGAGTTATTGTTTTATTTATAATTGTTGGCGTGTTTTTTCTAATGATAAAATTTTTAACAGATAATGAATCTTCATCGACAGACAATCAAGTTCCTAAATCTAATAATGAATTTTATGGCAAAAACGGTATTTCCTATGATGACTATAATACGGACGGATTCTTAAAAGATGGAACTCATCGTAATGGAACAAAATATGATAATTTTGGTTATGATATTAATGGTGTTAACAAAGATGGTTTTAATCGACTAGGATATGGTAAAGATGGGTTTAACCGTAAAGGATATGATATTAAAGGATATGATAGAAATGGTTACGATGTACAAGGATATGATTTAGATGGCTTTTATAGGGATGGTTTTAATCGTTCTGGTTATAATAGAGAAGGCTATAATCGCCGTGGTTTTAACAGAGAAAATTTACATAAAAACGGTACTTACTTTGATGATGAAGGATTTGACATATTTGGATATGATAAGTATGGATTTGATAAATTCGGATATGATAATAAAGGTTTTGATAAAGAGGGGTACAATAAAGATGGCTACGGTATAGATGGATATAATTCACTGGGTTATGACAAAAATGGTTATAACAGAGACGGATATACAAAATTAGGATTTAATAGAAGTAAAATACACATTAACGGGACACAATATGATTCCAATGGATATGATGCATTCGGGTTTGATAAGAATGGTTTTAATATACAGGGATTTGATAAAAATGGTTTGCATCGTAATGGTACAGAATATGATGATGAAGGATATAATAAATTTGGTAGAAACAAATATGGCTTCGATAAAAATGGTTATAATTTAGATAATGAAAAGGATATTGATGCGTGGCATTGGTATCAAGATAACAATCGGTAATTGTTAAATTAACACATAGGACGGTTCTATGTGTTGCGCAAAACAAATTAAGACGATGCTATTAAGCACCGTCTTTTTTCGATATATTGCTTTGCGATTCGATATAAAACGGGAGGCGAGACGCCTCCCCTACATTTTATTAATCAATTTTACACTGTGTACCATCGTGTTTAATTTCGTAATTTTCCTTTAAAATCAAATCACTAATAAACACAAATTCATAACCTTGTTCTTTTAAAGTTTTTAGAATATTGGGTAATGCTGCGGGGGTGTGGTCGGCGTCATTGTGGAAAAGTACAATACTACCATTCTTAACTTTACCCGTCACCTTTTGGTATATTGTATCAGGGGTTGCGTTTTCTTTCCAATCGAGTGAATCAACATACGAAACAAAAGTAATATTTTAATAAGAGCTTGTGCATTTTGCATTAATATGGTATAATTTATGCAACAATTGATTTGGAGGTAATATATGGCACAGTCGTATATCTCAATGAGAAAAACTGCACCTGTTATTATGGGGTATATATGTTCTGGCTGCGGTTTTCCGATTATAACTGTTGCTACCATTAATACGGAAGCAACTCAATACTACACTTTTTCTCAAGCCAAGGCACAAGAAACCGCTGAACAAGAATGCGATAAGGCAATTCGTTTTGAAATTGATAGAATAAATAATTCTATTTATAAACACGAACCGTTGTCTGTTGATGTTAATACTGTTTCGGGTATGCATTATGGTAGTTATTGTGAATCTTCAATTAAAGAAGTGATGACCCCGTGTCCAAATTGTTTTAATATCGAAAAATGGCAAAAAGAAAACGGTCATTCTACTGGCTCTGAAAATTATCCTACAATTTTTGATACCATTGAGGCAGCTGAAAATTGGGCTCGTGGTATTATTGCTAATTTAATGCAAGAAATCGATAGTAAGCGTTCTAATCCCAACGAGGTTAATATAGCACAACAAACAACTGCTCGTCTAACAATTGATAATAATGAATTAGAGCAACAATTACTGAAAATACCCGAACTTTCTAAACAATTTGAAATCGAGCAAGAAAAAAAGAGTGCCGAATTGCAACTAAAAAATCTTGTTATATTTAATTTTAAAGAAAAGAAAGTTTTAAGAACAAAGATTAAAACTTTTAATAAACAACTAACAGAATTACAACAAATTATTTCAAAGAAAGAAGCAGAGCCACGCAACCTTATTCAAAACAATAAACTTGAATTGCAAAAAGTTCAACCTATTGCTTATGGTTATACTGACGAAATCTCAATTAATCAAATTCGCAAAACTTTAGTGTATTTAATTTCTCCAAATGAAATTCCAAACGAACTAGAAGATTCAGTTGAAAATGATTTAATTGAGGAAATAGTACCTACTAATGAAATTGAAGAAGCTCCACAAGTTAAATTTTGCAAAAATTGTGGATTTGAATTATTGGTCGATAGTACTTTTTGTAGTAATTGCGGCAGTAAAATTGAAAGGAATATATTATGAGCTATATTCGATACGAAATCGACCCAAATGACCCCCAAAAAACAGAATCGAATCGAATGAAAGCCTATGGAACTACATTTGTCGGTTTAATTTTATTTTTTGCTAGTTTATTTTGTATTGTTTTTTTGATTAGTTCGGCAATTAAAATGTATTCAGAATCATACTACGATGATTTTGTAATAGCAGGATTTTGGTTATTAGGTATGGTCGTGTTAGATGCTTTGCCGTTTATTTTTATAACGGACAATCGCAAATCGTTTTTTGTAAATATCTGTTTATGTTTGATTCTCATAAGTGGGTTATTGATTTTGACAATAGGTGTTGCTCAATTGTATAATAGCAACCCTCTTGGTGCTTTAACGATATGTTTGTCTGTGATTTTGGTTTTAATTTATATATTACTGAAAATTTTAAAACACAGAAAAAGCAACAATATGAACACACATTTTTTTAAAAACAAAATCGATATTGCAGATAAAAATATTAATGAACAAAAAATTCAAAACAACACCCCTATTAGTCGAAACTTGTTTTGCCACAAATGTGGAAATAAAATTCCTGCTAATAGTAGTTTTTGCTCTTTTTGTGGTGCTTCAATTCCAAAAGAAATATAAGAGTATGGTAATTTATTTAGCATTAAATTTTTATACATAAACAAATCAAACCGCCTCATTTTTGAGGCGGTTTTTATATTTGCTTAACCTAAATGTATCAAAATTGTAGTAGTTTGCAATGTTTTTTAAACTTGATTTTAAAATATTTTTCTAGAATACTAATATTGTATTTAGAAAATACAATGTAGGAGCAATATTAGAGAATAAAGGAAGGAGCAATATTTTATCTTTGAAAATCACACACAAGAAAAAACACACATTAACCCCAAGTCATTGTGCCCCAGTGCCACCGACTTGTAAAATTCAAATCAAAATCATATAATATTTATATATAAAAAATAAGGGACGGATTGATTTATCCGCCCCTTACTTTTTGAAAGTTTTAAAGGCTAAAAAGCCTTGGCATTTTTTGTCTTGAAGACATAGTTAAGAACAGGCTCTTGCCAAACCCTACGAAGACCTCGATTCTTAATTTTCTTAACCAAATAAGAATTTCATCGGCAAGGACTTACTAAAAAGTAACTCCATATATAATATATACGAAATTACACAAAATGTAAACCTTTTTTTAAAAAATAAAACAAAAAATTTTTTAAAAATGCATTAAACACAAGATGTTGTGTTCCGACATTTTGTTAAAATACAATGATTTATTTTTTATCAGAAACATTTTCCCATTCCGTATGCATTCTCATATAAATCGACCTTTCAAAAAGGTGTTTTATAAAATCATCCATGTTTTCAATTTTTATCAATTTATTGAACTCCAGCACACCTAATTCTAAAAACAGTTTGCATAAAAACTCATCTATAAAAGAAGAACTACAAGTTTTTACTGCTTCAAAATCCAAAATAATAGGAGCTTTTGTTCTTCTTAAAGTATTAATTACATCATTTTTTAATTCTTTACCTGCGAGACGTGTGCCTGTTCCTGAACAATTTTCATAAACATTGTAACGTAACCAGTTGCTATTATTATCATCCCACATATTATCTATTCTTATATCAAAACCATCAAATCCGTTTATTTTACACAACGCAGTCTGTATATCAATTTTTTTAGATATATCTAATTGGAAATCAACTATTGTTCCAGGATTTGTTCTTATTAGTTTTTCGCAATTATCAAATTTTTGTAGACCTTTACTGTTGCTAAGCATAATTGCAGATTCGCCAGACGAAATAGTAAGTTTTCCACCGTTTTCTTTTACTATTTGATATAATCCATACAATCCATTACCTTGTCCTTTGCCGTCGCCTATTCCTTCTTGTATTGCCATAGTTAATGCGTCTATTTCGGTAGCGGGCTTATGTTTGCTTTCTAAAAGAGTTTTATGTATTCCTATACCATAATCGCATACGCAAAAAGCCAATCTATTTTTCTTGCGATGATATTGCGCCATTATATAACCTGTGTTTTCGCCACTATGAACAAGTACATTATCCATAACCTCATTAATACACCATATTAAACTTTTAATAACACCTTCTTCACACACTGTATCTTTGCTCATATAATCAATAAATGTTTGTGTGATTTGTGCAATTTGACCTTCATAGCCTTCTTTTGATGAAAAAGTCAAAATTTTATCAAACGGGTTTTTGATTTTGTTCAATTCCTCAGGCAATAAAAATAGATGTTCACCAAAAAAACACTTTTTTAAATAACTATCTTTTGGAATCTTCAGATTAAAGCTAACATTGTAAAATTTCGTATAATTTTTTATCAAAGCCGAGATAGGCAAACAAGCATCTGGAAAGATACTTTCTTTTTCACAATCACAATGGATATTAATATTATGTATTTTTCTTTTTATAGCTTTATTTACACAACGTATAAATGAAGTGACGCAAGACGGATGATTCATCTTGTTTATTATTATATTATTATCTCTCAAATCAATATTTGCCATTTTTTCACCCTGGTTCATTATAACATTAGATATAATTTTATTCAATAATTATTAAAAAATAATATTAACACATAAAATTACTATATCATGTTATAGGGGAAGACGGCTATTCCCCGTCTTTTTTACACTGCGTTCCGTCGTGTTTGATTTCGTAATTTTCCTTTAAAATCAAATCGCTTATAAATACAAATTCGTAACCTTGTTCTTTTAATGTTTTTAGAATATTGGGTAATGCTGCGGGGGTGTGGTCGGCATCGTTGTGGAATAAAACAATACTTCCGTTCTTGACTTTGCCTGTCACCTTTTGGTATATTGTATCGGGGGTTGCGTTTTCTTTCCAATCGAGTGAGTCAACATCCCACTGAATTGTATACATTTTCATTTCGTTCATAGTTTCGATAAGCGAGTTATCATAGTCCCCATAAGGCGGGCGGAGAAGTGTTGGGCATACGCCTGTTATTGCCTCAATTTTTTGGTTGCAACTGTTGATTTCGTCTTTCATTTGCTGGCGGGAAAGTTGAGGCATGTGTGGGTGTGTATTTGAATGATTTTGAATCTGATGTCCCGCATCAGAAAGTTGTTTCACAGATTCGGGATATTTATCCACCCACGCACCCACAACAAAAAATGTGGCGGGAACTTCATATTCTTTTAAAATATTTATAAGTTGCTCAGTATCGTCATTTCCCCAAGCGGCATCGAATGAAATTGCAACTTGTTTTTTCTCGGTCTCGACACAATAAATCGGTAAAAGTCTTTCTGAATTTGCAAAGATATTAGCCGAGCCGACGATCACCGCCGTCAGTGCCAAAATACAGCAAAGCGCCAACATCAAATGCTTTTTGGTGATGATAAAAAATTTCATAAAAAATGCACCCTTTCATATTAAAAAATATGAGAGGGTGCTTGTTTTATATACATTAAAAAATTAATAAGAGGAGCGAAGTTTATTAGCCTTTACAACACGCAAGCGTCTGCGGCGCAAAAGGCACAAACATCTGCGTTCAAAGGCTACAAGGCGGTCTTCGTTAAACACGCACCAAACGAGCAATACCACCATTACAATTTCAAGTAAAGTTCTTAAAACATCCACAAAAGTCATCTTTTTTACCTCCCGAACATTTGTTCGTTAATCTTATTATAATGAAAAAACCTCAAATTGTCAAGCACTTTTTTAAAATTTTTTCGGCTTTCTTTAATTTAATTATACTGAAAGTCAAGTACGATATGTCGGACTTGACTTGCGCTAAAATAATTTATGGATAAATTTTAAATTTTATGATAAAAATCTTTATTTTTGTAATCTTTTGTGCTATAATTTATATTGAATATTTATGCGCCGAGAGGAGGGCTTTTTAAATGCTCAAAAAACTGATTTTAATGATGTTTGTAGTGATGTTTGCGCTGTGTTGCAGTGGGTGTGAAGTTTTCACCGCCGATACGGCTGAGTTGTTTTCACCGCCCTCACTTTCGGGCGACTTAAAACCAATTTCAGATGCAATAGCCAAAAGTGCGGGAAACGGTTATACCTTTAAATATCCCCAAAGCGGTGAATACCGTTCGGCTGTTGTGCAGAAAGATATTAACGGTGACGGAATCTTAGAAGCCTTCGCATTTTACAGTATAACCGAAGACGATGTTGTTACGATGAACATTGATGTTATTCGTAACAGAGGCGGCGAGTGGATATCTTCCGGCTCACAGCATATCGTTGCAGGCGGTATCGACCGAGTTGATTTTTGTGACTTGGATGAGGACGGCGTGCTTGAAATTTTGGTCGGCTGGCAGATTTACGGCTCGAGTGAAATGCAGTTGGCGGTTTACAGTTTTAATAACAACACTTTAATTCAGCGTCTGTTACAGAGATACACACATTTTACAACCTGTAATCTTGACGATAACAACCGCAATGATGTCTTGATAATTGATATGAACACTATCGATGTTGTCAATACCGCTTCGCTTTATTCGCTATCGGCTGAGGGTGTTACCCAAATTGGCAGTTGCGAACTTGATAGCAAAACTCAGTCAATCGGTGCGCCGATTGTTTCGGAACTGTCTTCGGGCAAACCTGCGGTTTATATTGACTCGGTAAAAGGCCTTGGCGCTATAACCGAAGTTTTGATTTTCAAAAAGGGAAAACTTCTTAATCCGCTTTTTGACGAACAGACAAAGGAAACCTTAAGCACCTTGCGTTCGGTGAGTTTTAATACCCGTGATTTTAACGGCGACGGTATTTTAGAAATTCCCGTTCAGTCAAATGTGCCTGCGGTTGCAAAAACCGAGGTGACTGAAAAACTTTATCTTACAAATTGGTGTTCCTTTAACGGTGAACACCTTACGGTGCAGACCACCGCAATGATAAACACGCTTGACGGTTATTATTACACCGTTCCGTCTAAATGGTTGGGGAATATTGCGGTGCTTAAAGATACTGCAAATAGTATAAGAGAAGTTTATGCATATAACAGCAAAGAAATGACTGTGGGCGATAGTCTGCTTTATATAAGAGCGATAAAAAAGAAAGATTGGGAAAGCGGTATGTATTCCGCCTTGCAGTTAAGCAGTATCGGCAAAAAGGATAATATAATTTTCGCTTGCAGAATTTCAAAAGCGGGCGAAAAAGCAGGCCTTACGTTAGAGAATGTTAAATCAAATTTTGCACTTTATGAACAGGAGTGAGTTTTTTGAAACGAATTTTAATTGTTGAAGATGAAGCGGCTATCCGTGAGTTTGAATCTATAAATTTAAAAAGAGTTGGTTACAGCGTTGTTGAGGCGGGCTCGGGCGAAGAAGCACTTGAAATTTATGACAGCGATTTGGAGGGTTTTGATATTGCCCTTTTGGATATTTCAATGCCCGGTATGGACGGTTTTGCCCTCTGTAAAGAACTGAGAAAAAGAAGTGAGACGTTAGGAATTATAATGCTCACCGCAAGAACTCAGGAAATGGACAAGATAAGCGGTCTTATGATTGGCGCTGACGATTATATAACAAAGCCATTTAGTCCTACAGAACTTTTGGCTCGTGTCGATTCACTTTACCGTAGGGTTGAAATGTATGCACCAAAAACCGCTCCTGTGGTTTCGGATGATGTAACTTTAGGTGAGTTTACATTAAATCTCCGCCGAAGAACATTACTTAAAAACGGTGTCAACATTGAACTGACTCAGGTTGAGTTTCAGATGATTGAATATTTTTTCAATAATCCCGATGTGGCGTTGGGAAGAACAGACATACTTAACAAGGTTTGGGGCAGTAATTATTTCGGCGAGGAAAAAATCGTCGATGTTAATATCAGAAGACTTAGAATGAAAATTGAGGATGACCCGTCCAACCCAACAAGACTTATTACTGTTTGGGGTATGGGTTATAAATGGAATACCCATTAAAATTTTAGAAAATAACTGAAAGGAGAAAGCAAAATGCATTTGGAAATTAAGTTTAAAAGCATAACATACCGTTGGTTTTTTAACATATTTTTAGTGACGGCATTAGTTCTTTGTGTGGCTGCGATTGCTTTCTCTGTTTTGTTCAGTGCTCTTTATACAGGAAAAATGGAATCCCTTGCAAATGATTATGCCTATGAGTTTTCTGCGCTTTCAAATTCAAGCAGACTAACCTTTAAAGATAATGCAATCGCTATTGCAGGTGAGTTTGAATATAAGGATAAAATTGAAGTTCAGGTTATTGATAAAAACGGAAATGTTTTTGTTTCTACCACAGGCTTCCCGGCGCAAAATGACGATATGCCCGATTACCACAAAGCCAAGCAGATTGGGAAATCACATACTTTCAGGGGCAAAAATTCGGGTGGTGAGTCGATAATGGCGGTAACCACTATGATTTACACACCTGACGGTGAAGAACTTGGTGCTTACCGTTGGATAACATCAATGTCGAGTGCTAATAAACTTATGCTTTTTGTAATAACAGTAGTGGTGCTTATCTGTGTGGCGATACTTTCTTTCTGCGGTATAACGGGACTATTCTTTGTGAAATCTATTGTGCGCCCAATCCGTGATGTTAGTAACATCGCAAGAACTATTGCGATGGGTGACCTTAATTCGAGGATTGAGGTTGTGAAAAATGATGAAATCGGTGAACTTTGTGATGCGATTAACTATATGGCATCGGAATTAAGTAATTCGCAAAATATCAAGAATGATTTTATATCTTCGGTATCGCACGAACTAAGAACACCTCTTACGGCGATTCGAGGTTGGGGTGAAACGGCGAAAATGTCACTCGATAGCGACCCCGAACTCGTTAAAAGAGGACTGGATGTGGTTTTGAGCGAGGCCGACAGACTTTCAGGTTTGGTGGAAGAATTGTTAGACTTCTCACGAATGGAAACAGGAAGACTGACATTGGTTTCCCAACCGCTTAATGTTTCGCTTATACTTCGTGAGTCGGTCGATATGTATACCGAACTTGCTAAAAAACAGGAAATTGAACTTGTGCATACCGCACCCGAAGACGATATTATTGTTATGGGTGACTCTAACCGATTAAAGCAAGTATTTATAAATGTAATAGACAATGCGGTTAAGTATACTGAATCGGGCGGTCAGGTGCTTGTTAATCTCTCAACCGAGGAGGCCTGTGTGCGTATTGCGGTTGTTGATACTGGTGTGGGTATTCCCGCACAGGACATTGACCGTGTAAAAGAAAGATTTTATAAGGCAAATAAAACTGTCAGAGGTTCAGGTATAGGTCTTGCGGTTGCGGATGAAATTATCAAGCAACACGACGGGCTTTTGTTTATTGAAAGTACTGAAAATGTTGGCACAACCGCAACGATAGTGCTTCCGATTTATGAAGAACCTCAGGAAGAAATTATAGAAACAGGAGAAAACGATGGCTAAATATACATCAATCGGTGGGCAGGCTTTAATTGAGGGCATTATGATGAAAAGCCCCGAAAAGACTGCTTTGTGTGTCAGAATTCCTGACGGAAGTATTGACACTTCTTATCTTGAAGATAAAAGTTTAAAGGAAAAATATAAAATATTAAAACTTCCCGTAATCAGAGGGGTTGTAGGTTTTGCAGAATCTATGGTGCAGGGATATAAGGCGCTTATGCTCTCGGCTGAGAAATCGGGTTTTGCCGATTTAGAGGAAGAAGAAACCGAGAAAAAAGACAACAGCGCACTATTAAATATGGTAATGATTATAGGCACAGTCTTGGGTGTGGCTTTGTCGTTGGTGCTTTTTATGTATCTGCCGAGACTTTTTGTATCGGGTATTGAATGGGTGTTTTCAACACAAATCACTTCAAAACTTTTGCGTTCCTCTATAGAGCAGTTTGTAAAATTAACGGTTTTTGTGCTTTATGTTTGGGGCGTATCCTTTATGAGAGATATAAAGCGTGTGTTTATGTATCACGGCGCTGAACATAAAACAATCTTTTGTTATGAAAAGGGTTTACCGCTTACGGTTGAAAATGTCAGAACACAGAAGCGTTTCCATCCCCGTTGCGGAACATCCTTTATGATTTTGATGATTCTTATAAGTATTATTCTCTCAACAATACTTCAAATGATTTTCCCAGGGGTTTATGCTGTAAAGTGGCTTTGGGTTATCGCTAAGATTTTAATGATACCGCTCACTTGCGGTGTGGGATATGAAGTTCTTAAAATTTGCGGAAGATATGATAATCTTTTCACCCGTATAATTTCTGCGCCGGGTATGTGGTTGCAGAGACTTACCACAAAAGAACCCGAAGACGATATGATAGAAATTGCAATCACCGCACTTAAGGCGTGCGAACCCGAAATTCCTGATGTGGAGCGCAATAATGACGATATTTGAGGCTTACAATACAACAAAACAAAAACTTAAAAATGCGGGTATTGAGGACTATGTTTTTGAGGCAAAGACCATTATCAAGCATTTAACAGGACTTAATAACAATCAAATACTTACTTGTTTTTCAAATCCGCTTACTGAGTTTCAGCAGAACAATTTAACTGCGATTACCCGTCAAAGAGAAATTCGCTATCCTTTACAGTACATATTGGGCGAATGGGGATTTTATAAATATAAATTCAAGGTTGGCGTTGGGGTGCTTATCCCAAGAAGTGATACTGAAATCTTGGTGGAAAAATGCAGTGAGTTTTTGAAAGATAAACAAAAACCGAAAGTTCTTGACCTTTGTGCAGGGAGCGGTTGTATCGGTATTTCGCTTGCTTGCGATTATCCCGATAGCGCAGTAGTTATGTTGGAAAAATATGACGAGGCGATAAGGTATATCGAGCAGAATACAGAACTTAATAAAGCGTATAACACCTTGTGTTTAAAGGGTGATATTTTCGAGGGCGACGGAAAAGACGGAAAGTATGATTTGGTTGTGAGCAATCCGCCTTATATACCGCCCGATGAAATGAAAATAACTTCTCCTGAAACAAAGTTTGAACCGCAGACTGCTCTTTTAGGCGGTCAAGACGGACTTGATTTTTACAGAGCAATTATTGAAAATTATAAAAATTCTTTAGTCTTCGGCGGAATGATTGCTTTTGAAGTGGGTATAAATGAAGCAGATAAAGTATCACAAATTTTAAGAGATGCAAAATTTGCAGAAATTACGGTTACTAAAGATTTAAACGGAATAAAGCGTGTTGTTACCGCAATTAAAGTTACGGAGGAATAGAAAATGGCTGCAAAAAATACACAAACTAAAAATACTGTCAGAATAGTTGAGCAGGAAGAAAAGCAAAAGGCTTTAAAAACTGCTATGGACCAAATTGAAAAACAGTTTGGTAAAGGTGCGGTTATGCGCTTGGGCGAAAATGCCGCTATGAGTGTTGAACATATTAAAACAGGCTCGTTGACACTTGATGTGGCTTTGGGTATCGGCGGTATTCCGAAGGGAAGAATTGTTGAAATATACGGTCCTGAATCTTCGGGTAAAACCACCGTTGCGCTTCACTGTGTTGCCGAGGCGCAAAAAGCAGGCGGTACTGCCGCATTTATAGACGTTGAACACGCTCTTGACCCTGTGTATGCAGGAAATCTTGGTGTTGATATTGATTCTTTGCTTGTTTCTCAACCCGATTCGGGCGAACAGGCATTGGAAATTGCCGAAGCGCTCGTGCGCTCAGGTGCGATTGATATAATCGTTATCGACTCGGTTGCCGCTCTTGTTACAAAGGCTGAAATCGAGGGCGAAATGGGTGATAACCACGTAGGTCAGTTGGCAAGACTTATGTCACAGGCTCTCCGTAAGTTAACAGGCGCTTTGTCAAAGACTAACTGTGCGGCTATATTTATTAACCAACTTCGTGAAAAAATCGGTGTTATGTACGGAAACCCCGAAGTTACAACAGGCGGTAGAGCGCTTAAATTCTATTCTTCGGTTCGTATAGATGTTCGCAAAGGTGAGCCGATTAAAGACGGCAGTGACATTATCGGTGTTCACACTAAGGCTAAAATTGTTAAAAACAAGGTTGCACCACCATTTAAGGTTGCGGAATTTGATATTATGTACGGTAAGGGTATTTCGCATACAGGCGAAATCGTTGATGCAGGTGTTGAAACAGGTGTTATCAAAAAGTCGGGCGCTTGGTTCTATTATGGGGAGACAAGGCTCGGTCAAGGCAGAGACAATGTTAAAAAACTTTTTGAAGATAATATAGAACTTGCAACCGAGATTGAAGATAAGATAATGGCAATCATCACCGAGAAAGATGCGCCGGTTGTTGCGGTAGAGGATGACGAGGTTATTATGCCGAGCGAACCCGTAGCACGCACACATAAGTCAATAGATATTGATATTGCAGTGGACGACTAATGCAAGTTATAAACTCAAAAAAAGATAAACTTCACTTAACAAGACTTTTTTTAGAAGACGGAAGTGAAGTTTTGATTGATAATGATGTCTGTTGTGAAAGGTGCTTGAAAAAGGGAGCACAAATCGAAAATTTAGAAGAACTGATTTTCGAATCGAATTACCGCAGAGCGAAGTCAAGGGCAATTTGGTATCTTGACCGCAGTGCTCACACCGAAAAAGCGCTTTATTTAAAACTTGTCCGTGCAGGTTTCCCAAAAGAAGCGTGCGCTAAAGTTATCGCAAGGCTTATAGAGGTCGGATTGCTCGACGACCTGCGGTATGCGGAGAATTATGCCGAACGTCTTATGGAATCAAATGTTTCAAAGCGTGAGGCGGTGCAGAAAATGCTCTCAAAAGGTGTGCCTTACGAACTTGCAAAATCGGTTTTAGAGGATATTGAAACCGACGAGCAACAGCAGATTAAAAATTTGATTGAAAAGAAATACCGCCAGAAACTTTTGAGTGATAATGGACCTCAAAAGGTTTACGGCGCTCTTGTGAGAAAAGGTTTTTCTTACAGTGCGGTGAAAACTGCACTAAGCGATTATATTGAAGAATCAGAGGAATAGTATGTATAAAATCAGTATGGTATCACTCGGCTGTCCTAAAAATCAGGTTGACGCTGAAATGATGCTTTATACCTTAAAAGAAGCAGGGTTTGAAATTTCGCCCGAAGAAGCTCAGGCCGATGCAATTATTATTAATACTTGCGGTTTTATTGAAGATGCTAAAGCAGAGGCTATTGAAAATATTCTTGAAGCCGCCCGTTATAAGAACGAGGGTAACTGCAAAGCGCTTATAGTTACAGGCTGTCTTGCCGAGCGCTATAAGGACGACGTTACAGAGGAAATTCCCGAAGTTGATGTTTGTGTGGGTATAGGCTCTAACAGTAAGATTGCAGAGATTGTAAAGAATGCTATTGAGGGCAATAAACAAAACTCATTCGGTGATAAAACCGACCTTGACCTTAACGGAAAGAGAATTTTAGGCGGTTATCCGTTTACGGCATATTTAAAAGTGTCAGACGGTTGTGATAACTGTTGTACTTACTGCGCTATTCCAAAAATTCGCGGTAGACTTAGAAGCCGTACTATTGAAGACTGTGTAGCAGAGGCTAAGGTTTTAGCAGAAAACGGCGTTAAAGAACTTATCGTTGTGGCACAGGATACCACCGCTTACGGTATGGATATTTACGGCAAACCAATGTTAAGCGAACTTCTTAAAGAACTTTGCAAGGTTGAAAAAATTCATTGGATAAGAACCCTTTATACTTATCCCGATAAAATCACTGACGAATTGCTTGATACTTTGGCAAAAGAAGAAAAATTAGTAAAGTATTTGGATATACCGCTTCAGCATATAAACGGCGATATTTTGAAGAAAATGAACCGCAAGGGTGATAGAAAAAGTATAGAGGCGCTTATTGAAAAGATAAGAACAAAAATACCTGATATCACTCTGCGTACAACCTTTATTACAGGTTTCCCATCTGAAACTGAAGAACAGTTTTGCGAATTGGCAGAGTTTGTTAAAAAAGTGAGATTTGACAGGCTCGGATGTTTCCCTTATTCTGCAGAGGAAGATACTTTGGCGTGTGAGTTCGACGGACAGATTGATGAACAAACAAAAGTGTCCCGTATGGAAAACATAATGGAACTTCAGATAGATATTGCTGCCGAGAAGAATCAGGAAAAAATCGGCACTTTAACCGAAGTTATCATTGAGGGCTGGGACGATTATATCAAGTGTTATTTCGGCAGAACGCTTGCCGATGCGCCCGAGGTTGACGGAAAAATCTTCTTTTTATCAACAAGACCGCTTGTGATAGGAGATTTTGCAAAGGTTAGAATTAACGACTGTATTGAATATGATTTGTTAGGAGAGTTAGAAGAATGAACACCCCGAATAAACTGACTATAGCAAGAATTATTGCCACACCTGTTTTTATGGCAACAATGCTTATTGATTTTCCTTATCATTATACCGTTTCGCTAATACTTTTTATTGCGGCATCTTTAACCGATATGATTGACGGTAAAATGGCAAGAAAATATAATCTTGTGACCTCTTTCGGTAAGTTTTTAGACCCCTTGGCTGATAAAATGCTAACAACGGCTGCATTTTTAGGATTTATTTGTATGTATGCGGGCACAAATTACTGTTGGCAGTTGACCGCCATAACATTTATAGTCTTATTTAGAGAATTTATGGTTTCTTCTGTAAGACTTGTTGTGGTTTCAAGCGGCGGAAAGGTAATTGCCGCTAACATTTGGGGAAAACTTAAAACAGTAACTCAAATGGTTGGTATTATTATTGCATTATTTGCTTATGCGCTTATAAAAGATTTTGGATTAGTTTCAATTCAAGGTGTTTGTGATATTATAATCAGCATACTTTTCTGGGTATCGGCTGTATTATGTATTATATCGGGTGCAATTTATCTGCTCGGCAGTAAAGAATATATCGACCCGTCAAAATAATTTAGAGGTATATAAATGTTTAAACGAATAATTGAAGATGTAAATGCGGTAAGAGACAGAGACCCCGCCGCACGCAGTTTTTGGGAAGTGTTTTTTCTCTATCCTGGCGTCAAGGCGGTAAGAATGCACCGTGTAGCACATTTTTATTATAAACACGGGTTTATGTTTTTGGCTCGCTTTGTTTCGCAAAGGGCGGCAAGAAAAACAGGTATTGAAATTCATCCGGGCGCAACAATCGGCAGAAGACTCGTTATCGACCACGGCACAGGGGTTGTAATAGGTGAAACCACCGAAATCGGTGACGATGTGCTGATTTATCAGGGCGTTACCCTGGGCGGTACGGGTAAAGACACCGGTAAGCGCCATCCAACTATTGGTAACAATGTTATGATAAGTGCGGGCGCTAAGGTTTTAGGACCTTTTAAAATCGGTGATAATTCCCGTGTTGCAGCGGGAGCGGTTGTGCTTGAAGAAGTTCCGCCAAATTCTACGGTTGTGGGTGTTCCGGCTCGTGTTGTCCGTCAGGACGGCAAGCGTGTTGCACTCGACCAGATTCATATTCCCGACCCTGTAAAACAGAAAATGGATTTGCTTGAAAGCCGAATTTCAGAACTAGAAATGCTCTTAAAGGAGAAAACCAAATGAAAATTTTCAACACATTAACAAGACAAAAAGATGATTTCAAACCGATAAACGAGGGCGAAGTTAAAATTTATGCTTGCGGACCGACTGTTTATAACTATATTCATATCGGTAACGCAAGACCGCTTTGTGTTTTTGATGTTTTGCGCCGTTATTTTGAATGGCGTGGATATAAGGTGAATTTCGTTCAGAACTTTACCGATATTGACGATAAACTTATTAATAAGGCTAATGACGAGGGCATAACCGTCCCCGAAGTTGCCGAGAGATATATCGGTGAATTTTGGACAGATGCTAAGGGGCTCAATGTCCGAGAGGCAACTGTTCACCCCCGTGCTACTGACAATATAAAGGAAATTCAAGGTATAATTTCTTCTCTTATTGAAAAGGGATATGCTTATGAATCGGGCGGAGATGTTTATTATCGTGCTAAGAAGTTTTCACAGTACGGCAAACTTTCACATCAGCCTCTCGAAGATTTGGAGGCAGGCGCTCGTATAAATGTTGCAGAAATCAAGGAAGACCCGATGGATTTCTGTCTTTGGAAAGGTGCAAAACCGGGCGAGCCTTATTGGGAATCTCCTTGGGGAAAGGGCAGGCCGGGTTGGCATATTGAGTGTTCTGCAATGGCAGGAAGATATTTGGGTAAAACTATTGATATTCACTGCGGCGGACTTGATTTAATATTCCCCCATCACGAAAATGAAATTGCTCAAAGCGAGGCGGCAAACGGTTGTGACTTTGCTCATTACTGGATGCATAACGGCTTTATTAATGTTGATAATCATAAGATGTCAAAGTCTTTAAATAATTTCTTTACTGTTCGTGATGTTGCAGAAAAGTTCGGTTATGAACCGATTCGATATTTCCTTATTTCTTCACAGTATAGAAGCCCTATAAACTATTCTGTTGATATTATCGAACAGGCTAAAAATTCGCTTGAGCGTCTTTATACCTGCCGTGATAATATTGATTTTGCGCTTAAAAATGCCGAAGACGGCGGTGAAGTTCCTGAATTTTTAGAACTTCGTAAAAACGAGTTTATTAATGCTATGGAAGACGACCTAAACACTGCCGATGCGCTTGCGGCAATCTTTGTGCTTGTTCGTGATATTAATAATGCCATAGCAAACGGCGCTAAAAAGGCAACACTTGAGGCTTGCGCTGATATGTTCGACCAGTTGACAGGTGTTTTAGGTCTTGTTTATAACCGCAAGGAAGAAGTTTTAGACAGCGAGATTGAACAACTTATTGAAAAGCGTACCGAGGCACGCAAGAATAAAGACTTTAAGAGCGCTGATGAAATTCGTGACCAACTTAAAGAAATGGGTATTATCCTTGAGGATACCCCGCAAGGCGTAAAATGGAGCAGAAGTTAATAAAAAAAGAGCCTTTGGGCAAAGGCTTTTATGTTAATGTAAGCGCTCATCACACCTTCGGCACAGATGCTGTACTTTTGAGCCACTTCGCAAAGGCAAAACCGAGTGACAAAATGGTTGATTTGGGAACGGGTTGCGGTATAATTCCTCTTATAATGCTTCGTGACGGAAAATTAAAAACTGCTACGGGTGTTGATATAAGCGAGGAAGCCACCGATTTAGCAAATAAAACTATACAAGAACTCGGTCTTTCAAACTTTACTGTTATAAATAGCAATCTCAAAGATTTAAAAGGCAAAGTCCTGTTTGGCTCAAACACTTTAGTTACCTGTAATCCGCCCTATAAGGCGGCTAATGCAGGGCTTAAAAATCCTGATGAATACCATAAAATAGCACGCCACGAGATTGAATGTACTTTGCGTGATATTGTTGAAGTTGGCGCTAAACTTTTGCAGACTTCAGGAAGACTTTGTATGTGCCACCGTCCCGAAAGGCTTTCAGAATTGATGTCGCTTATGTCTGAATATAAGGTAGAGCCTAAAAGACTCAGGCTTGTTTGCCAACGGAAAGGCGAAGAGCCTTGGCTTGTGCTTTTAGAGGGTAGACGGTGCGGAAATACGGGACTTCGTATTGAGCCGACACTCTATGTTGAGGAAGACGGAAAATTCTCAAAGGAAATGATTGAAATTTACGGTGCCTATAAGGAGGCGTATTTAGATTAATGGGAAAACTTTATATTGTCGGTACGCCTATTGGCAACTTGCAGGATTTCAGTCCACGTGCGGTTGAAACTCTTAAAAAGGTTGATTTTTTAGCGGTTGAGGACACTCGTGTTACTGTTAAACTGCTCAACCATTTTGATATAAAAAAAGAAATGCTCGCATATTATGAGCATAACAAAAATTCAAAAGGCAATCTTATAATTGAAAGGCTTTTAAAGGGTGAGAGTTGCGCTTTAGTTTCAGATGCGGGAATGCCTGCTATATCTGACCCCGGCGAAGATTTAGTAAAACTCGCTTACGAAAACGGCATTGAGGTTGAATCTGTCCCAGGCCCGAGCGCGCTTACCACGGCTCTCGCAATATCGGGAATGCCAACAGGCAGATTTTGTTTTGAAGGTTTTTTAAGTATGAACAAAATCGGCAGACGCCAACATTTAGACTCTCTTAAAACTGAAAAGCGAACAATGGTGTTCTATGAAGCACCGCATAAGTTGCTTAACACCCTTAAAGATATGCTGGGCACCTTTGGTGAGCGGAAAATCGCACTCGTCAGAGAACTGACAAAGTTGCACGAAACGGTTTTTCACACAACCTTTGGCGAAGCGATAGAATATTATTCCGAAAACACACCGCGTGGTGAATTTGTTTTGATTGTAAGCGGTGCTAAGGCGGAAGATACAGTTTATTCATTAGAGGATGCTTTGAAAATAGCAAAAAAACTTATAGACGAGGGGCAGTCAACATCGACTGCAGCAAAAGAAGCCGCAAGTATAACAGGTTTGAAAAAAGGCGAAATTTATAAACTTCTTTTGGAAAAGTAAAGGAGAATTATGGATAACGAAAAACAAGAATTTCAAAACAACGAAATGGAAGAAAATTTTGATTTAATTAGTATGAGTACGGGTCATTCCCGCCGTTTCAAGAAGAAAAAGCATGGTATTGCGGGATTTTTCCAAAAAATCGGTGACGGTATTGCTAATTGGTGGCGTCCGCTTAAAAAATGGCAAAAGGGCGTTATAATCAGTTTGTCGTCTATAGTGGCGGTTGTTTTGGCTGCTGTGATATTTTTGCTGTCATTTTTTAATTACAACTATAATGAAATCAGTAAAAAACCTGACGATTTAGGTTTTGAAAATGTTATAAATGATAAGGTTGTAAACGTGGCGCTTTTCGGTCTTGATACTCGTAACGTTAATACTTTCAAAGGAAATTCTGACAGTATTATGATTTTAAGTATCAATACTGAGACCAAAAAGGTAAAAATAGTTTCTATTATGCGTGATTCTTTGGTGCCGATTGAGAATGGCGGAAAAACATATTTCCGCAAAATCAACAGCGCTTACGCTTCGGGCGGACCTGAACTTGCCATTAAAACCATTAACCGCAATTTCGGGCTTGATATATCTGAATATGCAACGGTGAACTTCTTTGGTATGGTTGATATTATTGATGCGGTAGGCGGTATTGATGCAGAACTTACCCAAGGAGAAGTTACCTCTGCGGCGGCAAGTCAATACGCTTTAAACGGTTGTATTAAAAACATTTGCAAATCTTTGAAAATCAAACCCGATAAATATTATATTACCACCCCCGGAAAACATCACCTTAACGGTATACAGGCGGTGGCATACTCCCGTATTCGCCGTTTTATGAATATTTGGGGAACTACTGACGATTTCGGCAGAACAGACCGTCAGCGTTATGTTATGGAACAACTTTTCGATAAAGCCTTGACGCTCGAAAAATCGCAATATATAAAACTTGCGAAATCCTTAATTCCTTGCAGTGAAACCTCGCTTTCTTACAAGGAAATTATGGGACTTGCATTTGATGTGCTTCTTAAGTCACCAACATTTGAACAAACTAGAATGCCATTAAACGAATATCAGATGAAAGCGCCTTATAATCCGATGATTGGCTCTTGCGTATATTATGATTTGGAATTTGCTAAAAATCTTTTGCACGCATTTTTCTATGAGGATATTACCCCTGAAAAATATGTTGAAATGAACGGAATTCAAAAGAATGACTGGTATTCTCAGATGGGCGGTGCTTCCTATACACCTAATAAAAAGCCGTCTTCAAGTTCTTCGAGCAAACCGTCTACAAGTAAACCTGATAAAACCAGTTCACAGAGTTCTGTGAGTGAGATTATAAGTTCAAGTGAACCTACCGACAGTAGTGACAGCACTCTAAGCAGTGAAGAGGTTATTCCGTCACAGAATGAGCCTACTGACAGCAGTACCGACAGTTCTTCGAGTGATCCGTCGTCTGAGCCGTCGACACCCTCGCAACCAACTGATAGCACAGTTACTACGCCGAGTGACAGTTCATCCGAAAATACTACCCCATAGGTGATTTTATGAAAAAGACTAATTGTGAAAATTGTTCCAATTATGTTTATGATGATGAGTGTGATTGCTATTTTTGCGAAGTTAATTTAGACGAGGATGAAATGCAACGTTTTATGACTTCGCAAACCTTTAATTGCCCGTATTTTAATTTTTATGACGAATATGCAGTAGTAAGAAAGCAAAATTGAGGATAGAAAATGATTTATTTTTATTTGGTATTGAGTGCGGCTTTAATACCCGTTTTGAACAATTTTTTTGATATTTTAAAGCAAGAATATTCGTGGTGGCTTGTTCCTGTTTTGTTATTTGCTTTTTTGGTAGGGTTTATATTATTGCATTTTATAATTTTTATATTGTGCTTTGCGGTAACCAGCACCAAAACAAGTCAGGATAAGGGCGCTAAATTTTATAGGTTCTTGCTTAGAATAACTTTGCCGCTTATTATTTCGGTTGCAAGGGTGAAAATAAATCTTTCAGGCAAGGATATTGAAGAAGTGCCAAGCGACCGTCAAATGCTTTTTGTTTGTAATCATCAGCATGATTTTGACCCCGCAATTATATTCAAGGTGTTTTTAAATCACGATATAGGGTTTATTGGTAAAAAGGAAATTTATAAAACAATGCCTCTTATTGCAAAAATAATGCACAGGCTCTACTGTTTGCCGATTGACCGTGAAAACGACCGAGAGGCTGCCAAAACTATCATTGAGGCTATAAGAATTATTAAGGCTAATAAAGCGTCTATTGCGGTTTTCCCTGAGGGGTATACAAGTAAAACCTGTGAACTTCTTCCTTTCAGAAACGGCTCTTTTAAAATTGCCACAAAAGCCAAAGCGCCTATTGTGGTTTGTGCTTTATGGGGAACAAGGGAAATACCCAAAAGACTTATTTTAAGAAAAAGCGAAGTTAATTTTAAAATAATTGATGTTATCTATCCCGAACAGTTTGAAAATCTTAATACTCAAGAATTAGGGGATATGATACATAAACAAATGGAAGATGCTTTAATGGAAATAAAAAAAGGATGAGAATTAATTCTCATCCTTTTTTAATATCGCAAAGCCGTATGGTGCAAGATTTAATTTATTTTCTATCGGTTTTGAGCCAAAAACTAATGTGGCGTCGAGAAAATCGTCAGGAAGTTCGATTTCGGCTCCGTTTTCCCAACGGGTTGCCGCAATAAAAACAGAGGAGTTTTTGCCTTTCCTGATATAAGCGATTTCACCGAAATTTGCATAATAAGGGATAAATTCGCCGGAGCAGAAAGCATCACATTCGCGACGGAAAGTTCCTAAGGTTTTATAAAATTCCAAAAGTTCAGTATCTTCTTTGCCCCAAGGAAAACCTTTGCGGCAGAACGGGTCACCGTAGCCCTCAAGCCCTGCCTCGTCACCGTAGTAAAGGGAGGGGACACCCGGCAGAGTGTATTGAAGCAGAGCGGCTATTTTTAAAAGATTTTTACCTTTATTATATTGTTCTTCGGTGAGAGTTTGTCCTGCTTGCCATTCTCGGTTGCCGATATAATCGTTGTCACTACCTAAGACTGTAAGTATTCTTGCGGTATCGTGAGTGCCGATATGGTTCATCAGAAGTTTAATAGATTGTGGTGGATAATTTTCTAAGATTTCCAATACGGTGTCGATTAGGTCTCTTGAATTACCGCCCTTTAAATAACTTATAATTGCATTTGCAAACGGGTAGTTCATTACTGAGTCTAACTGTTTGCCTCTTAAAAATCTCCGTCTGTAGCCGTAACTTATTTTGTTTGTGGCATCTTCCCACACTTCACCTAAGAGGAACTTATCTTCGCCTTCAGATTTAACTGCAACACGCAGTTTGTCAAGAAACTCGTCAGGCAGTTCGTCTGCAACATCAAGGCGAAAACCTTTGACGCCTTTTTTGAGCCAATATCGTATAATACCGTCTTTTCCTGTAATAAAATTTGAAAATGACTCGTTATTCTCGTTAGTTTCGGGTAAAGTTTTGATTCCCCACCAAGCCGCATAATTATCTCGGGAATTGCCGAAACTATACCAACTTGAATAGGCTGAATCGGGCGAATTGTAAGCACCCAAAGAATCGTAGCGGTTTTTCTTATTAAAATAAACACTGTCGTCGCCCGTATGGGAAAACACACCGTCTAAAATTATATAAATACCTAATTTTTCTGCCGATTTTATAAGATTTTTCAAATCTTCTTCATCGCCTAAATGTGCGTCTATTTTCATATAGTCGGCGGTGTTATAGCGGTGGTTTGAATGTGCCTCAAAAATGGGGTTTAGATATATACAGTTTACACCTAATGATTTAAGATATGGGAGTTTGCTCTCGATTCCCTTTAGGTCTCCGCCGTAATAATCATTGCCTAAATACTTTAAGTTATCGTTTTGGCGGTATTCGGGCAGAGCATACCAATCGTCACAGATATATCGGTCTGTCGGTAGATTGGTTTTTTCTTTGCCTGAATTGCAAAATCTGTCGGGGAAAATCTGATAGATTATACCTCCGTCAAGCCAATCGGGTGTTTTATAATCATTCGAAAAAACTGTCAGTTGCCAAGTTTTTCCGTCAGGAGAGACAACCCCTAAAGAATGTTCGTGTTTTGTTACTTTAAATTCACCGTAGTCACTATGATATTTAAACGAATACCAATATAGACCTTCGCTGAGTGTTAAATCACATTCGTAAAATCTGTAATCCTCCAACCAGTCACACGGCAACATTTCAATCTCTTGCGTTTGGTTTGTTTTATCATCCGAGATAACAAGAAATGCCGAATGAACTTTTGCATCTTTATGAAGCAACAACCTAAGCCGAAGGGTTTCCCCCTCGGCTAAAGCACCTAACTTATTTCGGTATAACGGATTTCTTGAATCAAAAGGATAATAGTTCATAATTATTTAATCGGGTCAATGTGCCAGATGTCTCTTGCATAGTCTTCGATAGAACGGTCTGCAGAGAATATACCTGATTTTGCAATATTTGTCAGCGACATCTTGTTCCACACATCACGGTTGTTGTAAAGTTCTGTTGCTTTTGCCTGCGCTTTGCGGTAATCGGCAAAGTCGGCAAGAGCCATATATCTGTCGTTGTTTTTAAGCGCATTGTAAATGCTGTCAAAATTTTGGTTGCCGAAGCCTTTTCCTATAAAGTTAAGCGCTTCTCTAAGTTCAGCGTTGTTATTATAGTATTGCATAGGTGAGTAACCGTATTTTTGAAGATTTAAAACTTCGGGGGTTTGCATACCAAAAATAATTATATTTTCGTCACCTACGGCACTGTGTATTTCAACATTTGCGCCGTCTTCAGTACCTAATGTTACTGCGCCGTTCATCATAAGTTTCATATTGCCTGTACCTGATGCCTCGGTGGATGCAAGTGAAATCTGTTCGCTTATATCTGCTGACGGAATCATAAGTTCTGCCATTGTTACACGGTAGTCTTCTAAGAACAAAATTTTGATTTTATCACGAACCTGTGGGTCGTTTTCAAGCACAGTTGATAATTTATAAATCATTTGAATAATCTGTTTTGCAAACAAATAACCCGGGGCTGCCTTAGCGCCGAAAATATAGGTTTTAGGGGTAAACGGCGCATTTGGGTTGTTTTTAATAAACAGGTATTCGCTTATAATGTTTAAAACATTAAGGTGTTGGCGCTTGTATTCGTGCAAGCGTTTAACCTGCATATCAAAGATTGAATCGGGGTTAAGGATAATTCCTGTTGTGTCTTTGATATGTTTTGCAAAGCGCTCTTTGTTGTGAAGTTTGATTTCGCTTAATTTTTCAAGCACAGCGCTGTCATCTTTGAATGCCATAAACTTTTCAAGATTTGTGGCATCGGTTATAAAATCATCGCCAATGGTTTCGCTTAAAAGTTGTGTGAGTTCGGGGTTTGCACAGCAAAGCCAACGTCTGTGGGCAATACCATTAGTCACATTTTTAAACTTATCGGGTGTCATAGATGCATAATCTTTAAAGAGTTGGTCAGCAATAATTTGAGAGTGAAGTTTTGAAACACCGTTTACGGTATGACAGGTTGCAACACAAAGATTCGCCATTCTAACAACGCCGTTAGAAATAATAGCGGTGCGCTCGGCTAATCCCCAGTCGCCTGTTTTTGCAATAACTTCCTCACGGTAGCGACGGTCGATTTCTTTAATAATTTGATAGATTCGGGGGATTCTCTCTTGAATTAGGCTTTCAGGCCAACATTCAAGCGCCTCTTGCATAATAGTGTGATTAGTATAAGCAACTGTACCTTTAACAATATTCCAAGCGTGTTCCCAAGAATATCCGCATTCGTCGAGCAAAAATCTCATAAGTTCGGGAATAGACAGGGTGGGGTGGGTATCGTTAATGTGGATAGCCACTTTTTCGGGAAGATTGTCGAGGGTGTTGTAGTGTCTCAAATGGCGGTTCAAAATATCCTGAATTGAGGCAGAAACCAAGAAATACTGCTGACGGAGTCGCAAAGATTTACCTTCTATATGGTTATCTGACGGATAGAGAATTTTTGAAATATTTTCAGCCATTGCACGCTGTTCGATAGCACGAAGATATTCGCCTTGATTGAATGCCGACATATCAAAATCCTGACATTCAGCACTCCAAAGACGCAAAGCATTCACAGTCTTACCGTCTTTACCTGCAACCATAAGGTCATAAGGTACGGCACGGACTGTGTGATAATCGGTATGTTCGATATGGTGATATCCGTTATCCCACCATTCGTTAATTCTGCCGTCAAAATTAACATCAACCGCATCGCCCGGTTTGGCTTCAAGCCACACACCGCCGCCCGGAAGCCAAAAGTCAGGCATTTCGGTCTGCCAGCCGTCAACTAATTTCTGACGGAAAATACCTAATTCGTAACGGATACAGTAACCCATTGCGGGATAACTTCCGCTTGAAAGCGCTTCCAAAAAGCAAGCGGCAAGTCTGCCGAGACCGCCGTTGCCAAGTCCTGCATCGGGTTCAAAATCATAAAGTTTATTAAGTTTAACGCCGAACTTTTTAAGCGCTTTTTCCATTGTGTCAGTAAGGTCAAGATTATATAAGTTGTTTTTGAGTGAACGTCCCATAAGGAATTCCATACTCAGATAATAAACGATTTTGGCTTCGTTTTGGTCTCTCAACTTTTTGAAAGCCGCTCTTTTTTCATTCATAATTTCAAGAATGGAAAGAACGCAGGCTTTATAAAACAGTTCGTCAGAAGCCTGCTCCACCGAAACACCGAAATTATGAGATAATTTCTTTTCGATTAAAGAAGAAAGTTGGGTTATAGTAATTTTTGCCATCATAACATCTCCACAATATAGAATATTACCTTTTTATAATACAATATTACAGAAAGATTTGCAAGTGTTTACTGGTAGTATATTTTTCCTGTTTTTTGTGTATTTTGCATAAAAAATATTTTTTTCTTATCAAAAAGTTAGCAAACTTCGGCATTTATAACAAAATAACATTTATTTTTGGGTATAGTAAAAGCCTTCCGCTCGGAAGGCTTTTTGTGACTATTCTTCTATTTGGTCGTCGCACTCAAGATAATCGCCTTTAAGACGGTTTTTATTTTGAATTTTATCAAAAACTGCAAGAGCGCCTACCATTGCACCAAAGAGTGCAAACAAAGAAAATATAAATTTAAAGAAACCTTTCATGCTAAACCACCTTTTTAAAATATCTTTGTTTAAATTATATCAGCAAAATAGCGAAATGTCAATTACATAAAAGGACCAAAAATATGCAAGACGGCTTGTTTTAAGCGGGTTCGTACAGGACGCTTTTTCCATTCGTCGAGTTTTATTTCTTTTGATACTGCTAATACTTCACGGAAATGTTGTTTGACATCAAGTGCAGTTGCTTTATCCGAAAGCCACACACCGCATTCAAAGTGGAAAACGAAACTTCGGTAGTCCATATTTACCGAGCCGATATTTGTTATGCAGTCGTCCGATAAAAAGATTTTTGAATGTAAAAATCCCGGAGTGTATTCATAGATTTTAACGCCCGCCTCAAGAAGTTCAAGGTAGTTATACTGTGTAACATTGTGAACATACCATTTATCAGGGATATGCGGTGTCACGATACAAACTTCAATGCCTGCTTTTGATGCCATTGATAAAGTGGAAATCATCATATCGTCGATAACGAGATAGGGTGTCATAATGTATACATATTTTTGCGCTGAATTGAGAATTTGCATATAGATGCCCTCGGCGGGATTAAGGTCGTTTAACGGACCGTCGCTATAGGGCAGAGCAAAGCCGTCGTCAACATTGTCGGACTCGGTTATATGTGATTTAATATCAATGCCGTTGCCTGTTATAAATTCCCACATACTGCAAAACATACACAAGAAACTTTTAACGGCATTTCCTTTTATAATAACCGCACTGTCCATCCAATGACCGAATCGCATTTGGCGGTTTATATATTCGTCACCAATATTCACGCCGCCTGTCATAGCAATTTTTCCGTCTATTATCACAATTTTTCGGTGGTTGCGGTTGTTCATAAAATTGCTGAAAATGGGGTAAATAGGATTAAATACAGAAATTTCTATACCGTCATTACGCACGGTTGTCAAAAAGTCTTTATGTTGGCGTTTTATTGAGCCGAAATCGTCAAAGATGATTTTAACTTCGACACCGTTCTGCGCTTTTTTTCTTAAAATATTGTATATACTTTGCCACATACTGCCTTCGGCAATAATGAAAAATTCCAAATAGATATATTTTTCTGCTTTTTCGAGTTCTTCAAGAAGTCTCTCGAAAAATCTTTCGCCCGATGGCAGATATTCGCTTGAAGAATTGTCGTATAACGGGAAACTTGACTCATTTATTAAATAATCTGCCTGACGGGAATGGGGCAAATCGAAATATTTCAGTTTGTCATTTGCGTGGGCATTATCATTAAGATATGGCGTATAATGTGACTGGCAGATTGCCATTTTTCTTTTAAGGTGAGGCATAACTCTGCCGCCGCCCCACAAAAGATAAACCGAAATACCAAAAATCGGGAAAATAAGAATAAAGATTATCCAACCGATTTTATGGTCGGGGTTGCCTCGTTTATTGATTATAAAGATAACCGTTATGATACCCAAAATACTTGACAGGGCAAGTGACCAGGCAGAGCCTAACGAAAAGTCATAAAGTATTGCAAATAAGAAGCCGAATTGCACAAGCAAGAGAAGAGCGGAAATTATAATTCTTGATTGAATTCTGATACCGCGTGAATGTTGCTTTTTCATACTCTACCTCCTTTTGAATGATATTTTAGCATATTTATCTTGATTTTGCAATTAACTATGGAAAAATTAACATTTATGTGGTATAATACTTGGAAATAACTTTAGTTTGATGGAGATTTTATATGCCGAATAAAATGATTTCTTTAGGCGAAGGTGTGGAAGGTTTATTTATTCAGAATGACCGCTTTAACACTACTTCGGTGTCCTACAATTTCTATTTACCGCTCAAAAAGGAGAGTGTGGCTCATAATGCGTTACTGCCTTTTATTTTGACCTCCTGCGGTAAAGATTATCCCGATTTTTCAGCCCTTAACTTAAAACTTAATAAACTTTACGGTGCAAGGCTTGATGCCAGTGCTGAGAAATACGGTGACTGTCAACTTCTTCGTATGACTATTTCGGTTATTAACGATAAATTTTCGTTTGACAGCGATTCGCTCGTAAACGAGGCAAGTAATCTGTTGTTGAATTTAATTTTTTCACCTAATACTGAAAATGATGCTTTTATGGAAAGCGATGTTAACAGGGAAAAGCGCAAAGCGATTGAGCATATCAAAGGTGAAATTGCTGAAAAGCGAATTTACGCTAAAAACCGCCTTATAAGCGAAATGTATAGCGGAAGTGTTTACGGTATACCAAAATGCGGTACGGTTGAAGATGTTGAGCGAATTGACGGCGAAAATCTTTATAAAGCGTGGCAGAGGATGCTTAAAACCGCTTTTGTGCGTGTTCAGGTGGTAGGTGCGGTAGTACCGCCGAGACTTTTTGAAAATGTCAAGGAAAGATTTGAAAGTATCGCCCGTGAGAATATCACCGATTGTAAAATCTGCGAGCCGACAAAGTCTATAGAAAAACCCAAAACAGTTTTTGAAAAGATGGATGTAAAGCAAGGCAAACTTGTTATGGGATTTTCTTGTGATATGTATGGTGACGATGATGTTTCACTTCCGCTTATGGTTATGTGCGATATCTTTGGAGGCGGACCTTATTCGAGACTTTTCACAAACGTTCGTGAAAAAATGAGTCTTTGTTATTATTGTTCGGCTTCGTCGGTGAGGTATAAAGGGCTTTTGACGGTTGATTCGGGCGTAGAATTCCAGAATGCTGATAAAGCGGTTGAAGAAATTTTGAATCAACTTGAAATTATGAAAAAAGGCGAGTTTTCCGATTTTGAGTTCAGTTCGTCAATTAAGAGTATTTGTGATTCGCTTAACACATATAACGATTCTCAGAATTCGCTTGATTTGTGGTATGCTTTAAAGATTAATAATGAAAATCTTTATTCACCTGAGGACATTGCCGAAAAAATAAAACAAATCACAAGAGAAGACGTGATTTATGCCGCAAGAGGCGTGAAACTTCACACGGTTTACAAACTTTTAGCCAAGGAGGGACCGATATGTTAAAGGAAACTATCACAAGTGAAATCGGCGAAAGTTATGTAAAAGCGGAACATTCTTCGGGATTAAAAATATATATTCTCGAAAAACCTCAGTATAATTCGTCTTATGCTATTTTCGGTACGAAGTACGGCTCGATTGATAATTGTTTTTGCGTGGACGGCGAAAAAACGCAAGTGCCTGAGGGTATTGCCCATTTTTTAGAGCATAAATTGTTTGAAAGTGAAGACGGTGACGCCTTTACAAAATATGCCGAAACGGGCGCTTATGCTAATGCTTTTACCTCTTTTGATAAAACCTGCTATTTGTTTTCCTGTTCAAATAGATTTTATGATAACCTTGAAATTCTTTTAAACTTTGTGCAGTCGCCTTATTTTACAAAGGAAACTGTGCAGAAAGAACAGGGGATTATAGGTCAGGAAATCAGAATGTATGATGATAGCCCTGCTTGGAGGGTTATGTTTAATATGTTGCTTGCAATGTATAAAAACCACCCTGTAAGAATTGATATTGCGGGTACGGTGGAAAGCATTGCAAAGATTGACGATGAACTTCTCTATAAGTGTTATAATACATTTTATAATCCGTCAAATATGTTTTTGTGTATTGCGGGTAATGTTGAGACCGAAAAGATATTAAAAATGGTTGAAAACGGCATTAAAACAGATTCTAAACCTGAAACCGAGCGTATTATGCCCGAAGAGCCGGACGAAGTTTTGCGTTCAAAGGTGGAGCAGACTTTAGAGGTGGCTCAGCCGATGTTCTGCTTCGGTTATAAGGAAAAGTGGGAAAAACCGCTTACCGTAAAAGAACGGATTTCTACCGCTGTTTTGCTTGAAATTATAGCGGGTGATGCTTCGCCGCTTTATAAGGAATTAACCCAGGACGGACTTATTAATGATGAATTTTCTTTTGAATATTTTAACGGCAACGGTTATAGTGCGGTGATTTTTGAGGGCGAATCCTCTAATCCGCAAGAGGTGGCAGACCGAATTAAAGCCGAAATTGAGAGAATTAAAAACGAGGGCATCAATAAAAAACTGTTTAGCGCCATTAGAAGCGGTATGTACGGTAACGCTATACGGCTTTTTAACAATGTTGAGAGTATTGCGATGCAACTTGTTGACTGCGCTATGAATGATTCAGGACTTTTTGATGAAATAAAATATCTTAAATCTATAACTATAGAAGATGTTTTCAAGCGTATTTTACTGCTCGATAATGATAAAACAGTGCTTTCAGTTATAAATTCTAAGTGAGGAATGAAAAATGACTTATGATGTTGTGATTTTTGGGATAAAAATGACACTTAACCCTATTGCTTTTACGATACCGCTCGGGAGCAGACATTGGGATATATATTGGTACGGTATTCTGATTGCTATAGGTTTTTTTCTTGCGATTATTTACGGAATAAGAAATGCTAAGCGCTTTAATATTGATGTTGACCGTATGCTTGATGTTGTCTTGGTGGTAACACCTGTTGCAATTCTTTGCGCAAGGGCATATTATGTTATTTTTGACGGTCAAAAACTTAACGGTATCGGTGACTTTTTCGGCTTCGGGGATTCTTCGGGATTTTCGGGGATAGCCATATACGGCGGTGTGATAGGCGCTTTTGTTTCGGGTGCTATAATGTGTAAACTGCGTAAAATTAAGATTGCCGATATGTTTGACTTGGCATCGTTAGGTTTTTTGATAGGACAAGGCATCGGCAGATGGGGTAACTTTGTAAATCAGGAAGCCTTTGGAAGCCTTACGGGTAGCAGTTGGTGGGGTATGCAAAGCCAAAACACCATAGCGGTTGTCGGTGAGGGTATGGTGCATCCTTGTTTTTTGTATGAATCGGTTTGGTGTATTGCAGGTTTTTTCATAATAAATCATTTAAGCCGTAACCGTAAATTCAGCGGCGAAACATTTTTGATGTATTGCGCTTGGTACGGTTTTGGCAGAGGGTTTATCGAAATTTTGCGTACCGATAGCCTTATGCTTGGAAATATAAAAGTTTCTTGTTTGTTGGCATTCGTGTTATGTTTCGCAAGCGTAGCATTGATTGCGGTTATCCGCAAGCGTATGGCACCGCAAGAAGAATATATTAGTGTGTTCAGTGAAAATACGGAGGAAGAAAATGTACAGGATAATTGACGGTAAAGTGATTTCTGCAAGCGTTAAAGAGCGTGTTAAGGCAGAGGTTGAAGTTTTAAAACAAAAGGGTATAACAACAGGTCTTGCGGTTATTATCGTAGGCGAAGACCCTGCTTCAAAGGTGTATGTTGCCAATAAGAAAAAGGCGTGTGAGGCTTTGGGTATTATTTCGGAAGAATATGCTCTGCCTGAAAACACAACCCAAGAGGAACTTTTGCAACTTATAAATGAACTTAACAATAAAAAGAGTATAAACGGTATTTTGTGTCAGTTGCCTTTGCCGAAGCATCTTGATGAATCGGTTGTTATAAATTCTATCTTGCCCGAAAAGGATGTTGATGCTTTTCATCCGCATAATGTCGGCAGAATTATGCTAGGGGACTATGATTTCGTGCCTTGCACCCCTGCGGGTATTATGGAAATGCTCGAATATGAAGGCGTGGATATCACGGGTAAAAACTGTGTTGTAATCGGCAGGTCTAACATTGTCGGCAAACCGATGGGTATGCTTTTGCTCCATAAAAACGGAACTGTTACTATCTGCCATTCTAAAACTAAAAACTTGAAAGAAGTTTGCGCTAATGCCGATATTCTTGTGGCGGCTGTCGGCAGACCGAATTTCGTTACCGCCGATATGGTTAAAGAGGGTGCGGTTGTTATTGACGTTGGTATTAATCGTGTCCAAAATAAACTCATAGGCGACGTTGATTTTGAGAGTGTTAAGGAAAAATGCTCGGCTATAACCCCTGTTCCCGGCGGTGTAGGACCAATGACAATCGCAATGTTAATGCAAAACACATTAACCGCCGCTAAAAAACAAAATCAAGGGTGATAAAAGTGTTTAAAAAAGCAGTTTTAATATTATCGCTTTTAATTTGTCTTTTATCGGTTAATGTTTTGGCTTTACAGGTGGGTGACGAATTTTTGGTTTACGGCAAAGATAATGAAAAATTGTCACAAACCCTTGGTATGAGCGAAACCGAGATTGAGCAATACTGCAAAACAAATAGCATTGTTTTTCTGGCGGTTAACATTGATAATACAAAGCAAATCCGCAAGACTGAAATTACCGATAGTTTCACCCAAAAAATCGGCAATCTTTCGGTGATGAAAAATGCCGATATCCTCGCTTTACAGGACAGTTTGTGTTCGGTAGACGGGGTTTCGGGAAAGATTGTGGAAAAACAAGATTTTAAATATTTAAAAGTAGAGGCAAAAACCGAGGACAGCGGCGGGGAATATGTGCTTACACAGTACGTCACCGTTAAAGACGGCAAAAAACACACATTGTCTTTTTATACTGCAAATGGTGAAAACCGAGACTATACCCAAAAGGTTTTTAATTCGCAGTTTAAGGACACGGGTGCTTTAAAAGTTATTGTAATTTTAAGTATTTGTCTTTTTGCGGTTTTGGCAGTAGTGATTATAATTTTATTAATTAAAGATTATAAAAAGGAAAAAGCGACGGATTGACCGTCGCTTTTTGATAATTGTCTGATACAGCATGGGTTTTTGACGCTTGACGAATGATTAGCAATATTATATACTGTAATTAAATAGAAACTTTTATGTGCATTGTCTACTGTATAATACGGAAAAGATTTCGCGATAAATGTGAGTTATTATATGTATGATACAGATATTAAAAGATAAACAAATTTAAGGAGAATTTTTATGGAAAAAATTCAGATTACAAATGATCACGGCGAAATGATAAAAATCGGAAAGGAACTTTTTGAAAAACATAAGGAAATATATTCTGATGCGAAGAGATTGCGTAGTATTACTGATATAATCGATTTGCATATGCCTAATGCTACTGAAGTGGAAAAGCAAGATGTGTTCTTTCGATCTATATATAATTATTGGGTGTATGGGAACAGCATAAAAGAGGAATTTTATTTCAATTTTGCAGATAAAACTCATGATGAAAAGAAAGAGTATATTACATATAGAAACCGTTTCCCGTATATGAGACATTTGAATTCGGTTGAAAATCGTCATTATTTAGATAACAAGTGGGAAGCCTATGAATTGATGAAACCTTATTATCGACGCGATGCTATCTTAATCAAAGATGACGGCGACTATGAAAAATTTTTGAATTTTGTAGAAAAGAATCCGACGTTTGTGGTTAAACCGGTGGGTATGAGTGCAGGTAGGGGTGTTCATAAAGAAAGTTGTCTTAATGCCGATAGAAAGGCGCTTTTTGATAAATTGCTTAACGAACGCGATCAACTCGTTGAAAAATATAATTTTGGGGACAGTTCAGCAATGATGTTGGAAGAACTTGTAGACCAAGATGATGAAATGGCGGCTCTACACCCTGACTCTCTTCAATCTATTCGTCTTGTAACAGTTCGTGTGGGTGATAAAGTGAATATATGGTATCCTCGTATTGATATTGGTCGCGGCGGCTCGTTCTTAATTAATGCTGCAGCCGGTAGCATCATGGCTTTGATTGATCCTAAAACAGGTATTATTATTGGCAAAGGAATTCCTGAAAGCGGAGAACGTTTTGAGTTTCACCCGGATACCGATGTTCGTATTGAAGGATTTCAAATTCCTAAATGGAATGAATTAATTGAGATGGCAACAGACTTAATGCTTAATGTTATGCCTGATATTTGCTATGTAGGCTGGGACATGGCGCTTTCGAAAAAAGGATGGTGTGTAGTTGAAGGTAACTGGGCCGGCGAGTTTGTTGGTGACCAGTTGGGATACGGTCGTGGTTTGCGCAAGGAATTCGAGGAAATGATTGGTTGGAAACCTTCCAAATCTTTTTGGTGGGAGGAATAAACATGGAACTTTTACTTTCTATCGCTTTCGGTCTTTGGTATATAATATCGGCGTTGTTTTTTGGATTAATGACAGGGAAATGGAGAAATAAATAATGACAGTATATACCATTGGCACAATTATTGCTATGATTGCTTTCGTGGTTATTGGTGTTTTTGCAGGTCGCAAGGTAAAAAACACTAACGACTATTATGTAGCAGGTCGAAAGGCACCGGTTATTTTAATAGTTGGCTCGTTAATTGCTTCCTTTTTGAGCACGGGCGCTTTTTTGGGAGATACGGGTGAAGTTTACAGCGGATTCTTTATGGGCATTGTTATAGTTGGTATTTTTCAGGCTTCGGGTTATGTTTATGGTGCCAATTTGTTTGGTAAATATATAAGACGAACTAAGGTTAATACCGTGCCCGAATATTTTGCATACCGTTTTGGTTCTGCAAGACTGAGAAAATTATCAGCATTAACATTGATGGTCGCTGTGTCGGCATATCTGTTGTCTGCAATTCAGGGAGTTTCCACTTTAATGACAACATTGACCGGTTTTGATTATCGAATATGTGTTATAATCGCTTGGTTGTCGTTTACTATATTTACTGTTTATTCTGGGTCAATGGGTGTACTTTTGACCGATACCATAATGTTTTTGGTGTTTTTGGTTGCGGCTATGATAGGTATTCCTTTTGTGACTAATGCAGCAGGAGGTTGGAATGATGCAATCATTGCCTTGGCTCAATCTGTTACTAGACCTGATATCATAGCGTGGACCAACAATTTAGATTATATGTATCCTTCGGGCGCAATGAATCTAATTTGGGCAATCGTTTATGGTGTTGTTTGGGCAATCGTGGTTATGGTAAGCCCTTGGCAAACCAGCCGTTACCTGATGGCTAAGAATGAGCATACAGTTGTCAGATCGTCGATATGGGCTTCTATTGGTGTTGTATCTGTTACTACTGCATTGTATTTTACAGCTGCATTTGTGTATAAAATTAATCCTAATTTAACGGATCCCAGCACTGCTATCATATGGGCTGCTATGAATTGTATGCCTGTTATTATAGGTGTTGTAATGTTAACAGGAATTCTTTCGGCGGGAATTTCTTCTGCCTCCACTTTCTTATCATTGATTGGCGCATCCCTGACAAATGATGTGCTGAAAAATGGAGGTGGATCTGTAGAAAGTCAGTTAAAGAAATCTCGTTGGGGTATGGCTATAGTTAGCATTGTAGTATTGGTTATTGCTTATTTTAATCCGCCTCAGATTTTTTGGATCATGTATTTTGGAGGTACTGTAATAGCAAGTTCTTGGGGAATTGTTGCGTTGGCAAGTGTATGGTGTAAAAAGCTTAGTGAAACTGGTGCGTTTTTGGGAATGCTTTTAGGATTTATTGGTTGTGCAGTTCCAAAAGCGGTTGCCGCAATCGCAGATATAACATTACCAATTTATCTTGACCCGTTTTTTATAGGGTTGGCTTGTAGTTTGATTGGAATTATTGTGGGTAGCATAATTAAAAAGGCAACCACGAGTGACATTGAAAAATATGATGTCTTACATATTCGACCCGAAAGCGAAAAAAATGCTGTAGAAGATAGAAAAACCCGTAAATTAACATATGTTTATTTGGCTTTTGGTGTGTTATTAGGGCTGTTTTTCGTATTTTTCTATGCTTTGCCGTATATGCGAGCAATACGCTAAACTTGTAGTATTTATGTTCTTTTTTGCATTTTTCTGTGATATTGATTTTTAATGAAAATACACCTAAGGATATATTGTCCTTAGGTGTACTTTGTTTTGGTTTGTGTTATTGAATTAGAATCCAAACCAATTACTTATATCTTTGACATATTTATTCTTATTTCCGAAAAAGATAATCAAATCAGAAATTAAAGTTATAATAGTAATTGTGATAACACACAAAAATAGTGCTTTCAAATCGTTTCTAAAAATATGAAACCCATCGCCCATAATCATGTTATATAATTTAAATAAATAAAATTGACTAATCATTATTATTAACGATTTCTGGCCTAAATGATTTAATAACTTATTCTTACCTAAGAAACTACATTTTTTAAAAATAGTAACATAAAAAAGTGTTCCTGCTATTGCTCCAATGAAGCAAAATAAAATATTTCCAAATATGTTTTTGGTAAAAACTATTCTCACATTTAAAATAACACCAAACAATATATTTATTGAAAGTAAAAAGCATAAGACCGCACATACATATATTTTTTTGCACATAATTTTATTTTCGCGAGGTTCAATTAATTTTTTATATATGATTCCGAAAACGTAAAAACAGATTGACATAGGGATTAAATTAATTCTAAATATCATGTTTTTAGACGGAATACATAACCATATAAATAATGATGTTATTAATAATACTAAATCATTAATATGAAGAAATTTTTTAAAAAAGGCATATAATATTTGGGTTATGAAAATTACTGGTAAAAACCAAATTGAAGCATTCCATCCAACTTGTTCATTAAGGATAAACATTGTTTTTAACGCATTAATAGCTGATTCGCCAGAACAAATTGATACTAAAGCAGACAGAATAGCCCACACAACAAATGGTATTAATATATTTTTGGTTTTCTTAATTAAGTATGTAGTATATGACAAATTTTCACATTTATCAACATATGCTGACAATAAGAAAAATATGAACATATGAAAAGAGTAAATATGTTTTTCTAAGAAAAAATTACAGCCTAAGTGCCCCAATGTAACACAAATAATTGCATACCCTTTGAGTGCATCTATCCATTCAATTCTATTAGAGATGTTTTGCATTGATTTATATTCTCCTTCAATTATTTGTATTTAACAAATATAGTATATCATAATATTTCCATATTTACAATAAGTTGAGGTGGGATTTTCTTCTTTGCTTTTATGTGTATTTGAGTAAACTATTTCGTATTAACATAATAAGAAATTTAGATAAAAAGCAAAAACATAACGGGCTCGTGTTTTTTGGATAAATTTTCAAAACCTGTCAAAGATATACGATATGGGGGTATATCTATGAAAAGACGCAATATTGTAAGGATAATTTCCTTTTTAAGTGCTTTTTTGGTGGTTGCGGCGGTATCGCTCGCAAAGTCATACCAAAAGAATCAGAATTACAAATTACAGATTGAAAATAATTATTCACGCTGTCTTGATGAGTTTTCGTCCGCAATGAACAACATTTCAGTAATACTTAAAAAGGCACAGTTTGCAACAAGCGCAAATCAGTTAAGCCGTCTCGCAAGTGAACTTTTAAGCGAGGCTGAAGTTTCTAAAACGGCGCTTTCGCAACTTCCCACAAATAATGATTTAACCGCTTTGAACCGTTTTTTATCTCAAGCGGGCAACTATGCAATGGCGGTATCCAACGTACTATATAATGGTGAAGATATGCCAAAGGATTTTTCTCAAAACATTTCATATTTATCCGAAACGGCGCAAAAGGTTTCCGAGGCGGTGAACACTGCACAGATAAATTATAACAACCTCGAATATTGGGCAAAAGAGTTAGAAGATAAAATTGACAACGAAGTTGACGAGAGCCTGTCGGAAACCTTAAATTCTTTGGAGGGTGAACTGAGCGATTACCCCACCTTGATTTATGACGGTCCTTATTCAGACCATATTTTAGAAAAAGAGCCGTTGATGCTCAAAAACGAAGCCGAAATCACCAAAGAGCAGGCGAATGAGATTGCCAATGAAAACTTAGGACAGCAGGTGGATTTTGTGGCAGATACTGGCGGTAAAATTCCTGTATACCGTTTTGCCGACCAAGAGGTTAATATTACAGTTTCAAAAGCGGGAGGACATATCGTTTATATCCGCAAA
This sequence comes from Acutalibacteraceae bacterium, assembly GCA_045647405.1. Classification (GTDB taxonomy): domain Bacteria; phylum Bacillota; class Clostridia; order Oscillospirales; family Acutalibacteraceae; genus UBA737. The sequence continues at coordinate 42,445 of JAZRMI010000031.1, forward strand.
ACCCGAAATATAGGAAATAATATTTTATCTTATGAGCAGGCACTTGAAAAAGCGAAAAGGTATCTCTCGAAAATGGGTAAAAATAATTTTATAGAGACTTATTATTTCATAGACGAGGGCGTTTGCGTTATAAATTTTGCTTTTCTTGATGGACAGACGATATGTTACACCGACCTTTTAAAAGTCGGTGTTGCAATGGACACAGGGGAAATTATGCTTTATGAAGCGAGCGGATATCTTACCAACCATCAGGAAAGAGCCTTTGAAACACCGCTATACACCGCCGAACAGGCAAAAGCAGTTGTGAGCGAAAAACTCACAGTCAAACAGACTGCACTTGCGTTAATACCCACAAATTCGGGCAAAGAAGTAAGGTGTTATGAATTTTTATGCACAACGCAAGAGAATGAGGAAATTTTAGTATATATAAATGTATTAACACTTAAAGAAGAGGAGATTTTAATACTTTTAAAAAGCGACGGCGGAACTTTAACAAAATAATGCTTGCTTTTTTGAAAGTTATGTGATAGAATATATGAGCATTTGATTTCACTCGGTCCTTACGGGTGGGTTCATTGCCGAAAAATCGACATTGAAGCGGATGGTCCTCTGCACATAAAGTGGTATGAACATCTGGTAAAAAATTAAGGAGGAAAAACCATGGACGTAATTCGTGAATTAACAGCAGATATGCTCAAAAAAGATGTTCCTGAAATCTTAATCGGTAGCACCGTTAAGGTTCATGTTCGCATCAAGGAAGGCGAAAAAGAAAGAATTCAGATTTTCGAAGGTACTGTTATTGCTAAGAACAACAGCGGTATTGCTGAAACTTTCACTGTTCGCCGTGTTTCTTACGGTGTTGGCGTTGAACGTGTATTCCCTGTACATTCACCTTCAGTTGCTAAGGTTGAACTTGTGCGCAAGGGTCAGGTTCGCAGAGCAAAACTTTATTACTTACGTGATAGAGTTGGTAAGGCTGCAAAGGTTAAAGAGTTGATTTAATCTTGGAAGGGGGACGGGTTAACACCTTGTCCCCTTTAATTTTTTCAGGAGAGATATATTTATGGAAGAAAAAGGCTTTGTGGTTAATACCCAGATTGGCGACGGCGATGTTGCCGAGGTGCGCCCGAGTGAGAAAACTTCTAAAAAACAGGAATTGTTTGAATGGCTGGATGTTATCGTAACGGCTCTTATTGCGGTTGTGGTGATTTTCGGCGTTTGTTTCAGGGTTGCCACTATTTCGGGTGACTCTATGCTTGATACCTTGCACGGCGGTGAAAGGGTTATTATTTCAAATTTTGCCTACACCCCAAAACAAGGTGATATTGTTGTGGTTTCACGTAATATCAATAATACTGTCGGCGGTGTTATTACCGACGAGGGCCCGATAATTAAGCGTGTAATAGCAACCGAAAATCAAACGGTGGATATTGATTTTGAAACAGGAACGGTCTATGTTGACGGTGTTGTTTTAAAGGAAGATTATATAAGCACCCCCACAACCAGTAAACACGATGTTGAATTTCCCGTTATCGTGCCAAAGGGCTGTATTTTTGTTTTGGGTGATAACCGTGCGGTTTCACTTGACAGCCGTTTCAAACAGATTGGTGACGGTGGTATGATAGACACCCGTTATGTTTTAGGTCACGCGGTTTTCAGGGTTTTCCCGTTTGATAAGTTTGGAAGGTTGGATAACAAATGAGTGATACAACACAAAGCATTCAATGGTTTCCGGGGCATATGGCTAAAACCAAGCGCAAAATCAAGGAAACGCTACCTATAATAGATGCTGTGGCTGAGGTTGTTGATGCAAGAATCCCTATAAGCAGCCGCAACCCCGATTTAAAAGATATCATTGAGAATAAACCTCATATAATTTTGCTTAATAAATGCGATATGGCGGATAATGATGTCACGAAACAGTGGATTGATTTTTACCGTAAAAACGGTATTACTGCCATAGCGGTTGACTGTAAAAGCGGTAAAGGGCTTTCTTCTTTTAAAGATACTGTTAAAACCGCCCTTGCCGATAAATTGGAAGCCTATAAACAAAAAGGAATGGTCGGCAAACCTTTGAGAGTTATGGTTGTGGGTATTCCAAATGTTGGAAAATCTTCGTTTATCAATAAAATTGCGGGCAAAACCCGTGCAAAAGCCGAAAACCGCCCGGGTGTTACAAGGGGTAACCAGTGGTTTACTATTGATAAACAGTTGGAACTTTTAGACACTCCCGGTGTTTTGTGGCCAAAGTTTGAGGACCAAAAAGTCGGTGAACATTTAGCCTTTACGGGAGCGGTTAAAGACCGCATTTTAGATACCGAACTTCTGGCAATGCGCCTTATTGAAATTTTGGGAGAAAACTATCGAGATTTATTGGAAAACCGTTACGGAAAACTTGATTTTTCTGTAGATTCTTATGAAGTTTTATGTCAAATCGGTAAAAAACGTGGAATGGTTATCCGTGGCGGTGAAACCGATACCGAAAGGGCAGCGAATATGTTGCTCGAAGAATACCGAAACCAAAAAATCGGTAATATTTCATTGGAAAGGGTAGATGGGAATGCCTGATTACAGTTATGAGCAAGCCGCTAAAGAAAGCGGCTTTAAGTATATATGTGGTGTTGACGAGGCGGGCAGAGGACCGCTTGCCGGTCCTGTTTGTGCGGCGGCGGTGATACTGCCCGAAGGTCTGGAAATTGAGGGACTTAACGACTCTAAAAAATTGAGCGAGAAGAAAAGAGAACTGCTTTTTGATGTTATAAAAGAAAAAGCGGTGGCTTACTGTGTGGCTTACGGCACGCTTGAAGAAATTGAAGAACATAACATCTTAAACGCCACATATCTTGCTATGAATAGAGCGATTGAGGGACTATCAATTAAAGCAGATTTTGCTTTAATTGACGGCAACCGCACCCCAACCGATATAAAAATTCCCTCTGCAACCATTGTTAAGGGTGACTCGAAATCAATGTCAATAGCGGCGGCTTCAATTTTAGCAAAGGTTTCAAGGGACAGACTTCTTTTAGAGTATGATAAAAAATATCCGCTTTACCAGTTTGCAAAGCATAAAGGCTATGGAACAAAATTACATACAGATTTAATAAAAGAATACGGACCTTGTGAAATTCACCGACTGTCTTTTCTTAAAAACATATTGGGAGAAACTAAATGAATATAGGAAAAACGGGTGAAATCGGTGAGAATAAAGTAGCATCATTTTTGCGGAAAAATAATTTTTCTATAGTTAAGCGTAATTATGTTTGCAAATACGGTGAAATTGACATTATAGCAGAGAATGATGAGTATATTCTTTTTGTAGAGGTTAAAACCCGCAAGCAAGACAGCCTTGTTTCGGGAAGTGAGGCGGTAGATGTTTTTAAGCAAAACCGCATAATGCTTACCGCAGAAGATTATATTGTAAAAACACGCTGTGAACTGCAACCCCGTTTCGATGTTGCCGAGGTCACAGTTATAGAGGGAAAGTATAAACTCCGCTATATAGAAAATGCTTTTTAGGTGATAATATGGATTTTTTTGATTTACATTGCGATACTGCCTATGAAATGTATAAAAAAAATAAAACATTTTATGAAAATGACCTTGCGGTATCAGGGCAAAAGGGTGAATGTTTTGAAAAATGGGTACAGACTTTTGCAGTCTGGTTGTCCGAAGACCGCGAAAACCCGTATCAGTTTTATAAGAATGTGCTTTCGTATTTAAAAGAAAATCTGACTGATAATGTAACACCGATTTTTGCGGTTGAGGGTGGAACTGTTTTAGAGGATAACGCTGAGCGTCTTTACGAATTGAAAAATGACGGAATTCGTTTTTTGACACTAACTTGGAACGGTGAAAACCTTATTGCAGGCGGAAATAAAAGCCAAAAAGGACTTACTGATTTTGGAAGACAAGTGATAAAAACTATGAATGAATTATCTATGGCGGTGGATGTTTCCCACCTTAATGATAAAAGTTTTTATTCTGTTTTGGATACTGCCGAAAAGGTGCTTGCAACCCACAGTAATTGCCGTAAAGTTTGTGATGTTCCCCGAAATCTTAAGGATGACCAGATAAAACTTATTGCAAAGAAGCAAGGTATAATCGGTCTTAATTTTTATCCCGAATTTTTAGGAAGAGATTTTTTTGAAAAAATATATCAGAATATATATCATTTATGCGATATGGGGCTTGAAAATAATATCGCAATCGGTACTGATTTTGATGGAGCAGATATGGATGAAGAAATGAAAGATATATCTAAAATCCCGTTGCTTTATGAAAAATTGCATCAAAAAGGGCTTAAAAAAGACCTGCTTTATAAAATTTTCTTTAAAAATGCTAATGATTTTTTGTCAAACCTTTGACAAAAGGCGCTAATTATACTAAAATAAATGGTAGGTTAAAATTAGGAGAATTTATATGAATTATGTAAGCACAAGAGATAAATCGGTAAAGGTTACTGCGGCTAATGCAATAGCGCAGGGAATTTCGGTTGAGGGCGGACTTTTCGTACCTGATACTTTCCCGAAATTCACAAAAACCGATTTTGAAAATATTGCAAAACTCGATTATGTTGGCAGAGCAAAATATATCCTTAAAAACTTTTTAAACGATTTCACCGAAGAAGAAGTAGATTATTGCGTTAAGGGTGCATATATAGGAAGTTTCGATAATGAGCAGCCGGCACCCATTTCTTTGGTTGGTAAGAATGCAAATATTTTGGAATTGTGGCACGGACCGACTTGTGCTTTTAAAGACTTGGCTTTGCAACTTTTACCCTATTTGCTGACAACTTCTGCAAAGAAAGTGTCAGGCGGTAAGAAAATTGTTATTTTGGTTGCCACTTCAGGTGATACAGGAAAAGCCGCACTTGAAGGTTTCTGCGATGTGGAAAATACTGAAATTTTGGTATTTTATCCAAGCGATGGCGTAAGCCCAATGCAAAAATTGCAAATGGATTCTCAAAAGGGTGAGAATGTTCACGTTTGTGCGATTAAAGGCAATTTTGACGATGCTCAAACAGGTGTTAAAAAGATTTTCACTGATAACGCTGTTAAGGCAAAACTTTTGGAAAACAATATGCAGTTCTCCTCTGCAAACTCAATTAACTGGGGAAGACTGGCACCGCAAATTGTTTATTATATTTCGGCATACTGTGACTTGTTAAGCCGTGAAGACGATTATCTGAAAGACGGCTTTAACATTGTTGTTCCAACGGGTAATTTCGGCAATATTTTAGCGGCTTATTATGCTAAAAAAATGGGTGTGCCTGTAAATAAATTAATCTGCGCTTCAAATGCTAATAATGTGCTTACTGATTTCATAAACACAGGTAAATATGACCGCAACCGCAGTTTCTTTACAACTATTTCTCCGTCTATGGATATTTTGATTTCAAGCAATCTTGAAAGAATGTTGTTTGAACTGTCGGGCAATGATGATAAAGCAGTTGCAAAAATGCAAAACGATTTGTCCGAAAACGGAACGTTTACTGTAAGTGAAGACATAAAACTCAAAATGAGCGAACTCTTCTTTGGTGGCTGCTGTGATGACAACGCAACACTTGAAACCATTAAAGAATTATTCAGCGAATACGGTTATCTTTGCGATACCCATACAGCAGTTGCTATGAATGTTTATAAGCAGTATGTAGAGAAAACGGGTGACGACCGTCCGACTGTTATTGCTTCAACTGCATCACCTTATAAGTTTGCAAACAGTGTACTGTCGGCTGTTTCAGATAAAAAAGCCGATAGCGAATTTGATACTGTAAGACTTTTATCAGAAGTGACAGGAACGGTAGTACCAGAGCCGATAAAAGCGCTCGAAAATGCAAATGTTCGTTTTAAAGAAATCTGTGAAAAAGAAGATATGTTAAAGGCTGTATATAAAGCACTTGATATTTAATGAAAAAGCCACTGAAAACAGTGGCTTTTTACAAACTTGATTTAGCGTGATTCAAAAGTGTCGCAACAAGTATCGCTTACTGTTGTTGCACTGCTGTTACCAACCTGAATTTTACCTGCTGAACAAGTGTCGTTAGCGGCGTGGTAAACACAGTTTTTAACACTACAAGAAATACAGTAATTTGTTTCGCATTTGTTATCCAAAATAATCAAGTCCTTTCCGGTCGTAAGACCAAGTATATTTTGCGCATTTTTTTGAAAATTATTAAAAAAGGGGGAAGAAAATGAGTATTTTTACGATTTCTGATTTGCATTTATCTTTCGGCACAGATAAACCGATGGATATTTTTCGCGGTTGGGATAATCATACCGACAGATTGTTGGCTAATTGGAACAGACTTGTAAAACCCGAAGATACCGTTATTCTCCCAGGTGACTTTTCGTGGGCGCTGAAACTTGAGGATACTAAATCAGACTTTGAATTTTTAGAGAAACTAAACGGCAAAAAAATTCTTTTAAAAGGAAATCACGATTTGTGGTGGAGCACTGCAAAAAAATTAAGAGAATTTTTTGAAAGAAATAATTTTTGCGATATTGATATTGTTTTTAATAACTGTGTTATTGCGGAAAATTATGCCGTTGCAGGCACACGGGGTTGGTTTTATGACGATACCGCCAGCAAAAAAATTATTGCCCGTGAAGTTGGCAGACTCGAAAAATCTTTAACCGAAGCCGAAAAAACGGGACTTCCTGTTTTAGTGTTTCTTCACTATCCGCCTGTTTACGGAAATCAGGTTTGCAATGAGATTTTTGATGTTCTGAAATGCCATAATATTAAAACTGTTTATCACGGTCATATTCACGGCGCAGGGTTTAATAACGCTGTTAAAGAGTATGACGGCGTAAAATTTGAGTTAATTTCTTGCGATTGTATAGACTTTACGCCTCATTTTATAGCGTAAATCACTAAATTTAAAAATTTTTAAAAATATAGTGGAAAAAATTGTTTTACTGTGGTATAATGATTTGAAATTGAAATTTTGCATTATTTATGCGGAGGTATAAAAATGAGTTTAAAGGAAACAAAACAACTTAGCACCAATAGATATGAACTTGAAATTGTTATTGATGCTGAAAAATTCGGTGAGGCAATTAAAAAGGCTTACAACCAACAAAAAAATAAAATCAATATCCCTGGTTTTAGAAAGGGTAAAGCACCTTACGCTATGGTTATGAAGATGTACGGGGAAGAGGCTTTCTTTGAAGATGCTTTAAATATTCTTTATCCTGATGCTGTTGAAGAAGCAATCAATGAATCAGGCCTTAACGTTATCAACGATAAAATGGATTTTGATATGGTTTCAATCTCTAAGGAAGAGGGCGTTGACTTCAAGGTTGCAGTTACAACCTATCCTGTTATTGAAATCGGCAAATATAAAGGCTTAAAGGCTGAAAAGGTTATCGCTAAGGTTGAAGACAGCGAAATCGACGCTCAGATTAAAGGTATGGCAGAACGCAATGCACGTATGATTTCTGTTGAAGACCGTGCCGCACAGATGGGTGACACTGTTGTTATTGATTTTGAAGGCTTTGTTGACGGCGTTGCTTTTGACGGCGGTAAGTCTGAGGGTTATTCACTTGAACTTGGTTCAGGTCAGTTTATCCCAGGTTTTGAAGAACAAATCGTTGGTAAAAACATAAACGACGAGTTTGATATTGTTGTTACTTTCCCTGAAGAATACGGCGCTGAAAACCTTGCAGGCAAGGAAGCAACATTCAAGATTAAACTTCACGAAATCAAATTCCGTGAACTTCCTGAAATTGATGATGAATTTGCAAAAGATGTAAGCGAATTTGATACTTTGGATGTTTTAAAGGCAGACCTTAAGGAAAAAGCATTGGCTCAGAAAACAAAGATTGCTGAAGAAGAAACTGAAAACGATTTGGTTCAGCAGATTGTTGATAGCATTAAGGGTGAAATCCCTGAAGTTATGTTTGAAAACCGCTTGAATCAAAGCGTTGAAGAGTTTGGTTATCGTTTACAGATGCAAGGATTAGACCTTCAGACATACCTTAAATATTCTAATACTTCTATGGATGACTTCAAGGCTACTTTCCGTCCTCAAGCAGAGGGTCAGGTTAAGTTCCGTTTAGCACTTGAAAAGATTGTTGAACTTGAAAAAATTGAGGCTTCTGAAGAAGAATTGAATGCACGTTTCGAAGAAATGGCTAAACAGTACAATATGGAACTTGAAGCAGTTAAAAATGCAATTCCTGCTGAAGAATTGGCAAAGGATGTTGCAGTTGGCAAGGCTATTGACTTTATTAAGGAAAATGCTGAAATCACAGAAGTAGAAAAGAAGACCGAGAAAAAGGCTCCTGCAAAGAAGTCAACTTCAACTGCTAAAAAATCTACTTCAACTGCAAAGAAGACCACAACTGCTAAAAAAACAACTGCAAAAAAAGATGAAGAATAATTGATTATAAATTGAGTATTCAGTTCATACTATTTACGGTATATTGGGTGCCGGCACTATACGGTGCCGGCGCTTTTTGTAAATTTCTGTAAAGGAGAATTTTTATGAGTTTAGTACCTTATGTTTTAGAACAAACAAGCAGAGGCGAGCGTTCTTATGATATTTTCTCACGCCTTTTAAATGACCGTATCATTATGCTTAATGACGAGGTTAACAACACAACTGCAAGCATAGTTATTGCGCAGATGCTTTATCTTGAGGGTCAGGACCCTGATAAAGATATCAACTTCTATATTAATAGTCCGGGTGGTTCTGTGACTGCGGGTATGGCAATTTATGATACTATGCAGTATATCAAATGCGATGTAAGTACAATTTGTATGGGTATGGCTGCAAGTATGGGTGCTTTCCTTTTGTCGTCAGGTGCAAAGGGTAAGAGATTGGCTCTTCCTAACAGTGAAATTATGATTCACCAACCTTTAGGCGGAACACAAGGTCAGGCAACTGAAATTTTGATTCACGCAAAACATATTGAAAGAACCAGAGCAAACCTTAATAAAATCTTGGCAGAAAATACAGGCAAATCTTTGGAAGAAATCGCAAGAGATACCGAAAGAGATAACTTTATGACTGCCGCCGAAGCCCAAGAATACGGTCTTATTGATAAAGTAATTACAAAGAGGTAATATAATGCCTAATAAAAACGATATGGAAATTTGCTGTTCTTTTTGCGGCAAAACCCAAGACGAAGTAACCCGTCTTGTAGAGGGCCCGGGCGTTTATATTTGCGATAACTGTATACAGTTTTGCAATTCGCTTTTATTTGAGGATGAAACTGCCGCAAAGGGACGCTCTAAGAAAAAAGAAAAAACTGAATTTGTGCTTCCTAAACCTAAAGAAATCAAGGAAAAACTTGACCAATATGTAATCGGTCAGGACGATGCCAAAAAGACTTTAGCGGTTGCGGTTTATAATCATTATAAGCGCATTTTCAAGAATGATAATAATGAAGTTGAGTTGGGCAAAAGCAATGTGCTTATGCTCGGACCTACGGGTGTGGGTAAAACCCTTTTGGCGCAGACATTGGCTAAGATTCTTGATGTGCCGATTGCTATTACCGACGCTACCACCTTGACCGAAGCAGGCTATGTTGGTGAAGATGTTGAAAATATTCTACTTCGTCTTATTCAGGCGGCTGACTATGATATTGAAAAGGCAGAACGCGGAATTATCTATATTGATGAAATAGATAAGATTGCCCGCAAGTCTGAAAATGCGTCGATAACCCGTGATGTAAGCGGTGAGGGTGTGCAACAGGCACTTCTTAAAATTTTAGAGGGCACAGTTGCAAATGTTCCCCCACAAGGCGGAAGAAAACATCCTCAACAGGAGTTTATTCAGGTTAACACAACTAATATTCTGTTTATTTGTGCCGGTGCGTTTGACGGTATTGAAAAGGTTATTGAACGCCGAATCGGCGGCAGCAGTTTGGGCTTTGGTGCAGATGTTAAATCGCCCAAAAGCAAAGAGGCTGAGGCTGTTAGCACAATGGCTACCCATCAGGATTTGGTGAAGTTTGGTATTATACCAGAACTCGTCGGCAGAATGCCTGTGATAACCGCATTAAAGGGTATGGATAAGGAAACCCTTGTTCGCATTATGAAAGAGCCTAAAAATTCTATTGTTAAGCAGTATAAAGCCCTCTTTAAATTGGATGGTGTAGACCTTGAATTTGAAGATACGGCTTTGGAAAAAATTGCCGAACTTACGATAGAAAGAAAAACGGGTGCCAGGGGACTTCGCTCAATTATTGAGGGAGTTTTGCAACCTTTAATGTTTGAAACCCCGTCCGATAGCGGAATTAAGAAAATAACAATCACTGCAAAAACTGTTGAAAACGGCAAAGCAGAAATTGAAAGAGAATAATTTTGAATTATAACACAAAGAACGGTGCTTATTAAGGCACCGTTCTTTGTGTTGTGTGGCAGCAACCGAGGAAATGCGTTTTTAACGCAAATTTATTATATTATATATTATGTCAAAAAAATATAACCATTTATGGTTATATAAAAACCAAAGCGACCTTTCGGTCGCTTTTTAATTACGCATTACGCATTACGAATTACGCATTAAATAACATCATAAACTTCAACTATACCGCTTTTATGGTAAAGTGACGGGGTTACTAAAAGTGAATAACCTTGACCGTTGTCACAGGTCCATTCAACAGGTCGTCTTTGCGGAACGGCGCAAGCGCCTAAGAGCATCATAATAGCACCGCCGTGCATTATAACTCCTGCTGAGTGGAGGTCGTTATTTAACATATCAACAATAATCTGATTGAGTCCCACGCAAAGTCTTTTAATAAACTCGGTGTTATCTTCGCCGTTTGGAGGAGAGGTGAGTTTGCCCGAAGTCCAATCTTTGAAATTTGGATGGAGTTCAAGTTCTTTTGCGGTTTTGCCCTCGAAATCTCCAAAATCGTATTCTTTCAGGTTGTCCACTTCATAAATCGGCATATCGGGATAAAGTACCGCCCCCGACTGCTTACAACGAAGTAATGGACTTGAATAAAGACGGTCAATATCGGGATATTCTATATCGTCTTTCATCATTCGTAACTCGTTAAGTCCCTCAGGCGCTAAAGGTAAGTCAGTCTTACAACCGATATACTGTCCCTTATAATTGGCATCGGTTGCGCCGTGACGGATTAAATGTATTTTTAAAGTTCTCATTAAAGTTCCTCCAAAATTTCGGAAATTATCGAATTAGACACAAGCATACCTTTGTCTGTCAAAGCGAAGCGGTTATCATTAATTGTTGCAAGCGAATTTTTTGCAAAAAGTTGGCATTTCTCATACGCTTTCGGGGTTAATTCAGAAAGTGAAATACCCTCTGACAGTCTTAACGCCAACATTAATTTTTCTGGTTTGTCACCGCCCGTACCGTCAGGTATAGGGGAATTGCCGTTTATAAAATCTTTCAAATCTCTCGGATAATAAAACCGCTTGCCGTCAAGATAAGAATGAGCCGACGGACCTATCCCCAAATATTCCTCGCAATGCCAGTATTTAAGGTTATGAAGACCTTTTTTGTTATTCTTACAGAAGTTAGAAATCTCGTAATGAGAGTATCCCTTTTCTTTCAAATATTCACACATGAAAAGATATTGGTCGCAAACATTGTCTTCACTCGGCAAGTTAAGATTTTCTTTATTTTTAAAGAAGGCGGTGCCTTGTTCGATTTTTAAAATATATGCAGAAATATGGTCAGGATTTTGGGATAAAACAAAATCAAGACTTGTTTTAAGAGTATCCAAATTCGAGTTTGGAAGACCTAACATTAAATCAAGCGAAATATTTGAAAACTTAAGATTTCTTGCCGTTTTTACTGCGGTCTCGGTGTCAAGTGCAGTATGTGTTCTGCCGAGTATTTTCAATTCGTCGTCGTTACCGCTTTGTGCACCTATTGAAATGCGGTTTATTCCCGCCGTTTTAGCATTCTCTAAAATTTCTTTTATATTATTCTGTGGGTTCACTTCAAGTGTGATTTCGGCATTTTCTTCAACAGTGAAATTTTCTCTTACCTCGTTTAAAAGCGGTATAAGGCGGTTGTTTAAAACAGACGGTGTTCCTCCGCCTAAATAAATAGTATCAATGGGGCGGTTGATTTTTCCGCCCCATTGTTTTAGAGATTGATTTATTGCTTTTAAATATCGGTCAATAAGTTCCTCGCTTAAAACGCCTGAATAGAAATCACAGTAAGCGCATTTCTTTTGGCAAAAAGGAATGTGAAGATAAAGACCGAGATTAGTCAAGAATTTCACCAATGCAGTTTCCGCCAACGCAAGCAGCATTTGCTTCGTCGGTATCAATGTGCATAGCAAGGGCGTAAGAATCACTAACTCTTGCAACAACATCACCGAAAACAAGGCTTCTGCCGTCAGAATTAATTTTAACGCTAACGATTTGTTTGTCCTTAATGCCATATTTTTCACCGTCAGCAACAGTCATATGTATATGGCGTTTTGCGGCAATAACACCCTCGGCTAATTCAACTTCACCGCAAGGTCCAACCAATTTACAACTGCCGCTTCCCTTAACATCGCCTGATTCACGGATAGGTGCGGTAACACCGATTGAACGGGCATCTGTCAAAGAGATTTCAACCTGAGTTTCGGGACGAACAGGACCTAAAATCGATGCTTTGAGTTGTGACTTTGCGCCAACGATTGTAACCTTTTCTTCACAAGCGAACTGACCCGGTTGAGACAAATCCTTTTTAGGTGTTAAGGTGTAACCTTTACCAAAAAGGGTTTCTAAATCCTTTTGTGAAACGTGTAAGTGACGTGCTGAAATTTCAACTAATACTTCTTTTGCCATTTTTAAAACTCCTTGAAAATAATTTACATCTATATTCTACCATATTTTCACGACTTTGCAAGTGTATTTTGAGATATTTTCCGATTGACTTTATTGAGTATATATTGTAGAATATATATAATAACTTATTAGTTGGGGTGTTTTTAATGAAACCTGTTTATAAACGAGTGCTTTTGAAGTTGAGCGGTGAAGTTCTTGCAGGCGAAAAGGGCGTGGGAATTGACTTCGATAAGGTCCTTTCCGTGTGTGAGAAAATCAAGGATTGTGTAGACTTGGGCGTTCAGGTTGCCATAGTTGTCGGCGGCGGAAACTTCTGGCGTGGCCGTTCAAGCGGTAAAATGGACAGAACAAGAGCAGACCATATGGGTATGCTTGCAACTTCTATAAACTCTTTGGCTTTGGCTGACGGACTTGAACAGTTGGGTGTGACCGCCCGTGTTCAGACTGCTATTGAAATGCGTCAGATTGCAGAGCCTTATATTCGCAATAAAGCAGTTCGCCATTTGGAAAAAGGCAGAGTTGTGATTTTTGGTTGCGGTACAGGCAACCCATTCTTCTCAACCGATACAGCGGCGGCGTTGCGTGCAGCAGAAATCGGTGCAGATGTTATCTTTAAAGCAACTAATGTTGACGGCGTTTATGACAGTGACCCCAAAACTAACCCCGATGCTAAAAAGTTCGATACCCTGTCACATCTTGATGTGCTCCAAAAGGGACTTCATGTTATGGACAGCACAGCGGCATCGCTTTGTATGGATAACGGTATTGAAATTTTGGTATTTAATCTTAACAACCCTCAGAATATTGTTTCGGCAATGGTTGGTGAAACAATCGGTACAGTGGTTAAATAATAGGAGGCTATTTTATGAACGAGTTAATTAAGAATACAGAAGAAAAAATGACTAAAACTATTGCGGTTTTGGACCGTGAGTATAAATCTATTCGTGCAGGCAGAGCAAATGTTTCTGTTTTGGATAAAATAACAGTTGATTATTACGGTGCGCCGACACCTATTCAACAGATGGCGGCAGTTTCTATCCCAGAGCCGAGAATTTTAATGATTCAACCTTGGGATGCTTCCACTTTGAAAGATATTGAAAAGGCAATTTTAGTTTCTGATATCGGTATTAACCCCCAAAATGACGGCCGTGTTATTCGTCTTTCTTTCCCACCTTTGACCGAAGAACGCAGAAAAGAAATTGTTAAAGAGGTTAAAAAGGTTGCCGAAGAAAATAAGGTTGCTATCCGTAATACCCGCCGTGATGCTTTGGAAAAATTAAAGGGTCTTAAAAAGGCGAATACTATTACCGAAGATGACGAATCTAACGGCGAAAAGAAAATCCAGAACCTTACTGATAAATATTGTAAGGAAATTGATGAATTGGCTTCTCTTAAAGAAAAAGAAATTTTAGAAATCTAATTGTCACACTAAAATTTGCGGTCTCACGAGTGTGAGACCGCTTTTGCGCTTAATTAATAGGACGGTGTGTTATGTTATTTAAAAAGGCTCAAAATAATGAACGGGTTTTGCCGCAGCATATTGCTATTATTATGGACGGCAACGGCAGATGGGCAAAAAAACGCAGTATGCCGAGAAGTGCAGGGCATATAGCGGGTGCTAAAACTTTTAAGAATATTGCCCGATACTGCAATAAAATTGGTTTAAAGTATCTTACTGTCTACGCATTTTCGACTGAAAACTGGAAACGCCCTCAAGCAGAAGTTGACGCTATTATGAATCTTTTGCGTGATTATCTTAAAGATGCTGAAAACTTTAAGGATGAAAATATCCGAGTTCGGTTTATCGGTAACTTAGAACCGTTAGCAGAGGATATTAAAGCGCTTATTGATAAAAATGTTAAGGGCTCTGAAAATGCAACGGGACTGACTTTGAATATTGCTATAAATTACGGTGGCAGGGATGAAATTACAAATGCTGTAAAAGAAATTGTGAAGAAGGGTTTAAAACCTGAGGAGATTACAGAGGATACAATTTCTGAAAATTTATACACTAAGGATTGTCCTGACCCTGATTTTATTATAAGACCGAGCGGAGAATACCGCCTTTCAAACTATCTTATCTGGCAGTCGGCTTATGCAGAGTATTGGTTTTCGGATATTTTGTGGCCCGATTTTACTGAAAAACATTTAGAAAAAGCGATTGAAGATTATAACAAGCGCAACCGCAGATTCGGAGGAATATAAAATGAAAACTCGTATAATTTCGGGTGTGATGATGGGACTTATTTTGATTGCGGTTTTAACTGCAGGCTTTTTGTGGAATCCCATTGTTATTATAACAACCGTCGGTCTGTTGTCGGCGGTAGCAGTATATGAACTGCTCCATAATGCAGTTGGCATAGAAGACAAAGTATCGTGGATTGGCGCTTGTGTTTATGCTTTTTTATCGGTTTTGTCACTGCAAGTCGGCGGTTATGCTATGCTTGCGTTGGTTTTTTGGTTTATATTAACCGCTATTTACACCGTTTTTGCAGCAGTATTGATACTTAAAAATCATAAAACTTTTAATCTTACACACATTTTTTCGCTTTTTGCTCTGCCAATTCCTTATTCTTTGGCATTTTTAAGCCTTAGCGGAATAATAATCAGTAAGAGCGGAATATATTATTTATTGCAACTGCTTAATTTTTCCTGTATTTGCGATATGGGCGCTTATTTTGTGGGCGTCACTTTGGGTAAACATAAACTTTGTCCCGAAATCAGTCCTAAAAAAACTGTTGAGGGTGCCGTGGGCGGAATATTATCAAGCATTTTGATTTCGGTTATACTGTGTCTTTGCTTTAATAAAAATTTGATTGCCGGTATTCTTTTGACTGTGCCGTTTTGTGTGCTTTCAATGATTGGTGACCTTTTTGCATCAACCATTAAGCGCGCAGTAGGTCTTAAGGATTACAGCAATCTAATCCCAGGTCATGGGGGAATTATGGATAGGCTTGACAGTATGATTATGATTTCTCCGCTTATGTATATTCTGACATTGTTTTCGGTGATGTGATGAAAAGTTTAATTATTTTAGGTTCAACAGGCTCAATAGGAACACAGGCACTTGAAGTTTGCCGTCGTGACGGATATAAAGTTAATGCCTTAGCCGCAGGCTCTAATATAGAGTTGCTCCAACAACAGGCAAGGGAATTTGGCGTAAAAGCGGTTGCGGTTTTTGATGAGAATAAGGCACAGCAACTTAAAATTAAACTTGCCGATACCGATATTAAGGTTTTGTCAGGTGTCGAGGGCGTTTGTGAAGTCGCTCAGTATGACGGGGATATTGTGCTTAATTCCATTGTTGGTATAGCCGGCTTAAGACCAACACTTTCTGCTATTGAAAGCGGAAAAGATATCGCCCTTGCTAATAAAGAAACGCTTGTTACAGGCGGTGAAATTGTCAACCGCAAGGCAATGGAAAAAGGTGTTAAAATTCTCCCTGTTGACAGTGAACATTCGGCTATATTTCAGTCAATTCAAGGTGCGCCAAAGGAAAGTGTTAAGAAAATTTTATTAACAGCATCGGGCGGTCCTTTTTATAAAAAGACTAAAGCGGAACTCGAGAATGTAACCGTAAAAGAAGCGCTTAATCACCCTAACTGGTCAATGGGCGCTAAAATTACTATTGATTCGGCAACCCTTATGAATAAAGGTCTTGAAGTTATTGAGGCGGTGCATCTTTTCGGTCTTATGCCAAAAGATATTGAAGTTTTGGTGCATAGACAGAGTATTGTTCATTCCGGTGTGGAACTCTCGGACGGTGCGGTGATAGCCCAGTTGGGAACACCCGATATGCGTTTGCCGATTCAGTATGCCTTAACATATCCTGAGCGTTCTGACTATGCTTTTGAACATTTAAGTTTGAGCGATATCGGAACGCTGACATTTGAAAAACCTGATTTGGAAACTTTCAGATGTTTGCAGTTGTGCATTGATGCGATAAATGAGGGCGGTCTAAAACCCACCGCCGTTAACGGCGCAAACGAGGAAGCAGTAAAACTGTTCTTAGAGGGTAAAATTAAATTTTTACAAATTGCAGAACTTGTGGAAAAGGCGCTTAATTGGGTTAATAATAAAAAAGACTTCACTTTGGAAGATATTTTAGAAACTGACCGCCTTTCACGGCAGTTTGTAAGAGAAAATTTATAAGCGGTGATTATCATAGAAATTTGGAATAATGTTTGGCCTTATATAGTGGCAGTTTTGCTCTTTTTGGTGCTTATAATAATTCACGAATTCGGACATTTTATTGCGGCAAAACTTTTGGGCGTGCGTGTTAATGAGTTTGCGGTGGGCTTTGGTCCGAAACTCTTTTCAAAGCAAATCGGTGAAACCAAATATGCCTTTAATTTAGTGCCACTTGGTGGATATTGCGCAATGGAGGGCGAGGACGAAAACAGTACCGACGAAAAAGCCTTTTGCAATAAATCTGCTTGGCGAAGATTTTTGATTGTAGTTATGGGAGCGGTTTTCAACCTTTTGTTAGGTCTTATTATCGTTGCAATAATTTTAGCGCCTAGCGATATGTTTGCCACTACTAAAATTGCAACTTTCAGTGAAAACGCAGTAAGTGAGCAGAGCGGCTTGCAGTTAAAGGACACTATTTTAGAGGTTGAGGGCAGAAAAATCTTCACAACATACGATTTGAGTTATGCTTTTACAAATGTTAAAGAGGGTAAAGTTGATATTTTAGTTGACCGTGACGGTAAAGAAACTCTGCTTAAAAATGTTGAATTTAAAAATGAAGAAATAGACGGAATGAACTATCTTGCGGTAGATTTCAGCGTTTATGGTGAGAAAAAGACGGTTGGCTCATTTATAAAACAAACATTTAAAACCTCGGTTTCTTATTGTGCGGTAATCTGGCGCAGTTTAATAGATTTAATAAGCGGTAAGTATGGAATAAGCGCTGTATCAGGTCCTGTTGGAACGGCTGTGGTAATCGGCAATGTGGCAAAGCAGAGCCTTGCGAATCTACTTCCGATAATGGCGCTTATAACTATAAATCTCGGTGTGTTTAATTTACTTCCTTTCCCTGCGCTTGACGGCGGAAGACTCGTGTTTATTCTTTTCGAAATGATAACAAGAAAACCTGTGCCTCAGAAGTATGAGTCATTAGTTCACGCTATTGGTTTTGTGATTTTAATAGGATTTATGCTTTTGGTTACTGCTAAAGATATTTGGAGTCTTATTTTCTAATGCGTAATGCGTAATTAAGAGGAGAAAATTATGTTATATACGAATGATAAAACTGTAAAAATAAAGGTTGGTAACACATATATGGGCGGAGGCGCACCTGTTACGGTGCAGTCAATGCTGTGTGTTCCTGTTCACGATATAAAGGGAAATGTAGAACAAGCCCTGCGACTTCAAGACGCAGGGTGTGATATTGTGCGTGTCACCGTTCCCGATAAACAAGCGTTAGAGACTGTAAAAGCGCTTAAAGAAAATATAAATATACCCTTGGTTGCTGATATCCATTTTGATTACCGCTTGGCGCTTGAAAGTGTGGCAATGGGTGTTGATAAGGTTAGAATTAATCCGGGTAATATCGGTTCTGACGATAAGGTTAAATTAGTGGCAGATGCTTGCCGAAATAAAGGTGTTCCGATTAGAATCGGTGTAAATTCTGGCTCTCTCGAAAAGGAAATTTTAGCAAAGTACGGAAGTGTTACCCCCGAGGCGATGGTTGAAAGCGGTCTTTATCATATTTCCTTGCTTGAAAAGTTTGATTTTACAGATATTGTGCTGTCGCTTAAATCTTCCGATACTAAAAAAATGTATAAAGCGTATGAATTGGCAGCAGAAAAGTGTCCATACCCCTTGCATTTGGGTGTTACCGAGGCGGGCACAGAGAATATGGGTGTTATTAAATCGGCGGCAGGTATCGGCGGTCTGCTTTTGAGGGATATCGGCGCTACTATCAGAATTTCTTTGACAGACGACCCCGTCAAAGAGGTTGAAGCAGGCAAAAAACTTTTAAAGGCTATTGGTGTTAGACAGGGCGGAATTAAGTTTGTTTCCTGTCCTACTTGCGGAAGAACCGAAATTGATTTGATTGGTATTGCGAAACAGGCGGAAGAACGTCTTTCGCATATTGAAAAGGATATAACAGTTGCGATTATGGGTTGCGTTGTGAACGGACCGGGTGAAGCGAGTGCGGCAGATATCGGCATTGCGGGCGGTAAAGGTTGCGGAGTGCTCTTTAAAAAGGGTGAAATTGTTTGCAAACTGCCCGAAGATAAACTACTTGAAACATTAGTACAAGAAGTAGAAAAAATGTAAACGGAGTTGAAAAAATGGCTACCCCATTGTTTTTGGATATATTTTCGCTTTATTTAAGCGAAGAATTATCGTCACTTTTAAAAGATGCCACTGTGGCAGAGTGTAAATTGGATATTGATACACGCAGTTTAAGTGTTACGGTAAATTCCAAAACATATTTAAACCTTAAAAACCGTGCGCAGATACATAGTGCTTTGGTAACGGCTTTGCAGTTGCAAGAGTGTGTGATGGAATTTACTTTTGATAGCGAGAGTTTCTGTGTTGAGGCTTGCGCTGATTTGGTTGAGCGGTTAAAACTTAAAAATGCGGTTTTAAACGGATATTTCAACGGCGCTGAATATGATTTAAAAGATAATCTTTTAACTATAGATTTAAAACACGGCGGATACCAAAAGATTTTAGAGAGTAGTTTTGAAACACAGTTTAAAAATGCTCTAAAAAAGTCTTTCGGTTTAGATGTCGGCATTAATTTTAAAGGTCAACTTGAAGATGTTGAGATGGAATTACCGCCTGTGGAAATTGCACCGCCACCACCACCGAAAAAAAGTTCTGAAAAATCGGGAGAATCGCAGAAAATCACCTTTGAAAAAAGGGACGATAAACCCGAAAACGGCATTGTTTATCTTGACAATCCAAAACTTTTTTACGGCAGACGGATTGACAATAATACTAAAAGTATGATTGAAGTCACCCCCGAAGACACCGAGATTTGCTGTTGGGGACAGGTGTTTGATGTTGAAGTGAGAACAATTAACACCAAACGGGGAGAGAGCAATGTTTTAAGTTTCAGTTTTTCTGATTACACTAACTCGCTTTCAGCCTCAATGTTTGTTGACCCCAAAAGAATGGGCGAAGTGTCCTATGTCAAAAACGGAAACTTTATTTTAGTAAACGGCAGTTTTGAATTTGATAATTATAAAAAAGATTTTATTGTGAAACCTCGTGCCATGGCTTTGCTTCAAGGTTATAGCGAGACTGACGACTATGATGGCGAAAAGCGTGTTGAACTGCATTGCCATACAAATATGTCTGAAAAAGATGCGGTATGTTCTGCTGAAAGCATCATTGAACAGGCATATAAATGGGGGCATAAAGCAGTTGCTATTACTGACCACGGCGTAGTACAAGCATATCCTGCTGCAGCCGGTGCAGTTAAAAAGATTAAAAAATCGGGCGGAG
Source organism: Acutalibacteraceae bacterium (assembly GCA_045647405.1). Classification (GTDB taxonomy): domain Bacteria; phylum Bacillota; class Clostridia; order Oscillospirales; family Acutalibacteraceae; genus UBA737. The sequence goes on from JAZRMI010000031.1 coordinate 62,677, forward strand.
ATTTTAAACTTATATACGGCGTCGAGGCATATTTTGTTGACGATGTTAATGAGGATATTTCAAAACTTAATGCCCGTCAGATTAAAAGATATCATCAGATAATCTTAGTTAAAAACCTTGTGGGACTTAAAAATCTTTACAAGTTGGTCTCTGACGCGCATTTACATAATTTTAAAGGCAGACCGCTGACACTTCGCAGTAAGTTGGAAGAACTGCGTGAGGGACTTATAATCGGTTCTGCTTGTGAAGCGGGCGAACTATTTCAGGCGATTTTTGAAAACAAACCAGAGGAAGAACTGTTGCGAATTGCCTCATTTTATGATTACCTTGAAATTCAGCCCCTTGGCAACAATGATTTTATGGTGCGTGAATCTGTTTTGCCCGATAAAAAGGACAAAAAGGGCAACACCATACCTAACAGATACCGCCATGTGACGAGCGTTGAAGTGCTTAAAGATTATAACCGCAAGATTGTTGAAATTGCGGATAAACTTGGCAAGCTCGTTGTTGCGACGGGTGATGTTCACTTCCTTAAAAAGAGTGACGATATTATCCGTAAAATACTTATGGCAGGGCAAGGCTACGAGTATGACGAGTTTGATTACCAAGCACCTCTTTATTTCAAAACAACCAAAGAAATGCTTGACGATTTTTCATATTTCGGTGAGCGTGCTAAAGAGTTTGTTATTGATAACCCGAATAAAATTGCCGATATGGTGGACGGAGATGTTATCCCTGTTCCTGAGGGTAACTATCCGCCTGTTATTGAGGGTTCTGACGAGATGCTCCGTCAGATTTGTTGGGATAATGCTCATAAGCGTTACGGCGAGAATGTGCCCGAAATAGTTGAAAAGCGTCTCGAGAAGGAACTTAATTCTATTATTAATAACGGCTTCTCTATAATGTATATTTCGGCGCAAAAACTCGTGGCATACAGTGAGGAAAACGGATATCTTGTTGGCTCTCGTGGTTCGGTAGGTTCTTCGTTTGTTGCAACTATGGCGGGTATTTCAGAAGTTAATCCGCTTTCACCGCATTATGTTTGTCCAAACTGTCAGCATAGTGAATTCTTTACAAAGGGTGAGGTTGGCTCAGGTTTCGATTTACCTGAAAAGAACTGTCCGCATTGTAACACACCACTCGACCGCGACGGTCATGATATACCTTTTGAAACCTTTTTGGGATTCAAGGGGGATAAGGTGCCTGATATTGACCTTAACTTCTCGGACGAATTTCAGACACAGGTGCAGAAATATACCGAAACCCTTTTCGGCAGCGAAAATGTGTTTAAAGCAGGCACGATTTCTACTGTGGCAGAAAAAACTGCTTACGGTTTTGCAAAGGCTTATGCTGAGAAAAAGGGTATTACTTTGAGTAATGCCGAACTTAACCGATTGGCACAGTTGGTGGAAGGCTCTAAAATCAAAACTACCACAGGTCAGCACCCTGCGGGTATGATTGTAGTGCCGAGAACTAACACAATTTACGATTTCTGCCCGATACAGTATCCTGCAAATAAGGAAGAATCAGGTGTTATTACTACACATTTCGACTTCCACTCTATTCACGATACAATATTAAAACTTGACGAACTCGGTCACGTTGTTCCGACTACATATAAATATCTTGAAGAATATTCGGGTATACCCGTAAGTCAGGTTTCGATGAGTGATGAAAAGGTTTATAGTCTTTTCACTTCTCCCGAAGCCTTAGGTGTAACACCTGAGGATATTGATTCAAGGACGGGAACTTTCTGTATTCCGGAGTTTGGAACAAAGTTTGTTCGGGATATGCTTGTTGACTGTAAACCCAAAAACTTTTCTGACTTGTTGCAGATTTCGGGACTTTCTCACGGTACTGATGTTTATCTCGGCAACGCTAAGGACTTGATTGATAACGGCACTTGCACTATTTCAGAAGTTATCGGTACACGTGATAATATTATGGTTTACTTAATCCATCAAGGTATGGAAGAGGGCAGAGCCTTTAAGATTACCGAAACTGTTCGTAAAGGTCTTGTTGCAAAGGGCAAGGTTTCAAAAGAAGAATGGGGCGCTATGGAGGACGATATGCGTGCTGTTGGCGTTCCCGAATGGTATATAGAAAGTTGCTATAAGATTAAATATATGTTCCCTAAAGCGCACGCTGCCGCTTATGTTATCGGCGCTTTGCGTCTTGCGTGGTATAAGGTTTACCATCCGCTTGAATTTTACTGTGCATATTTTACTGCCCGTCCTGAAGATGTGGATGTTCCTACCATAATGGGAGGTAAAGAGGCGGTAAGAAGATATCTGCGTGATATTAAGGCTAAGGGTAAAGAGGCTTCTCAAAAGGAACTCGACGTTTATGAAAATATGCTTATTTTCAATGAACTTCTATCCCGAGGTATAGAGGTGTTACCTATCGACCTTAATAAATCTCACGCTATGAAATATCTCCCCGAAGACGGTAAAATACGTTTGCCTTTCGGTGCACTTTCGGGCGTAGGTGAAAAAGCGGCTTATTCTATATATGAAGCGGCTCAAAAGGGTGACTTTATTTCTAAAGAGGAATTTCAGTTGGAAGCAGGGGTTTCAAAGACCATAATTCAAAATTTGGCAGACCTCGGTGCATTGAATGACCTACCCGACACAAATCAAATCTCAATGTTTTAGTCAAATTGCAAAGGCAGGGGGTTACCCCTGCCTGTATTTTTGGATAAATTAAAGAAAAATAGAAAAAATATTAAAAAAGGTTGCAATTTTGTAACCTTTTTGTTATAATATCAAATGTAAATATTACAAAATGTAATTTTTTGAGAAGGCGGTGACTGTTATTTTTAAGGATTTGGTTGAAGAAACACTTAGTAAAATCTTCAAATTCATAAAAACAAACAGCATACTTTTAAAATTTTGTTGTTTCACTCTTGTTGTTGTGCTTTCTTTCGTGGTTAGCATAGTGGCTTGCGGTTTGACTTTAGGTTTTAATGTAAGTTATTCAGGTAAAAATATTGCCGTTGTCGATAAAACCGATGTTTTTGACAAGGCAAAGGCTTTGGTAATCGAAAGCGTTGGCGATAAACAGGCGGAAGAGGCTATAAAAGAGCCTGAATTTGACTTGACAATCACAGTTGTTGATAATCTTTGTAACGAAAGTAAAGTGGCTGACGCCATTATCGAAAACACAGAAGATATTGCTTTGTCTGCATGTCTTGAGGTTAACGGTAAGGTTGTTGCTCACGCTGACCGTGATAATTTGGACAAGTTTATTGAAAAAGCATTAACCCGTTATTATGTTAAGGGCGGGGAAAATTCATCTTCTTTTGTTGATGATGTTAAGGTGACTGATTCTTACTGTCTTGTTAGTGACATTAAGGATGCAAAAGAAGTTAAATCAATCGTTAATAAGTTAAAGGTAAAAACTGTTTCTAAATATACTTCGAATATTTCTGTTGCTTTTGCAACACAGACAGTCAGAACAAGCAAGCAAGTTATCGGTTATACAAAGGTTACCACCAAAGGCGAAAAAGGTTTAACCAAAGAGACCGCAGTGGTTGAAACAGTAAACGGTAAACAGACTGCAAAAACAGTTCTCTCAACAGAAGTTGTTAAAAAGCCTGTAACACAGGTTGTGCTTAAGGGTACTGCAACTCCTATGGCAACTGCTACTGAAAGAGCACAGGCATCTTCGGCAGGCTTCATCTGCCCAATGAACAGAGGCTCAATTAAGAGAATTTCTGCTTATTGGGGTGACGGCAGAGGACATAGGGGCATTGATATGGCAGGCGATATCGGCGTTGCAATCTTCGCTTCAAAAGCAGGTAAGGTTGTGTCTGCGGGATATTCGGGTAATTACGGTTACTGTGTGGTAATTGACCACGGCAACGGTTATCAAACCCGTTATGCTCACGCAAGTGCACTCTGCGTAAGAACAGGCGCTACGGTTTCTCAGGGACAGCAGATTGCAAAAGTTGGTAATACAGGCCGTTCAACAGGACCGCATCTTCATTTTGAAATTCTTAAAAACGGCTCGCAAATCAATCCTTCACCATATATAGGAATATAACAAGTAACACCGTAGATTAAATCTACGGTGTTTTTATATGTTTGAAGTTTGGTTGAGTGTTAAACAACTGTTTTGTCGCTCATGCCGCGACGGGCATGCCCTTTCTTGTGTAGGCGAAAAGAAAGGGCAGAAAGATTCGACTTTTAAAAGGGGGATTTCGATTCCCCCTTTAGTTGTCGGCTTTTAAATCCCATAAATCAGTCTTTCACAAAACCGCCTACGGCTTCAGTGAAAGACAATAATGTACTGTTATAAATTCACATCTCCGACAACTTATACCCCTAAACGACAAGGGCTTTGCCCTTGACCCATATTAAAATTACCTTGATTTTTTCTTAAAATAATGGTAAACTAAATTTACCACACAAAACTGAATAATTGCCGTTTTTAGAAGAAGACTACATTTGGTAAAAATGTGGACTTCGAATTTGTTATCTTCTAAAGATGGCGATAGTTTTGTGTGGTGCAAACTGAAGTTCTGCATTTTTCGTGCGTGACTTCGGTTGCGCACTTTTTTATTTTAAGGAGTAAGGATTATGCAGTGTGAGAATGAATTTTGCATCTATTGGGAAGACGGTGAATGTATTTTAGAAGATATCAGTATAGATATCGGCGGTAGGTGTGACGATTGTATTTATGTTAATATACCTGAGGAGCAGTTAAAAACTGCAAGAAAAGAAATATTAGATAAATATGAAGATTAAAAAAACACTCGGTGCAAACCGAGTGTTTTAAATTCCTATTAATTATGCTTTGCCAACAGAACCGAAGAGTTCCATTTTTTCTTTAACTGTATCTTTAATTGCCTGAACACCGTCAGCCAAAAGTTTTCTTGGGTCAAAGCCTTTGCCTGCTAAGTCTTTTCCAGCCTCAATGTATTTGCGTGTTGCATCAGCAAATGCCAACTGACATTCGGTATTAACATTGATTTTTGAAACGCCTAAAGAAATTGCTTTTTTAATCATATCAGCAGGGATACCTGTACCACCGTGAAGTACCAACGGCATATCGCCTGTGAGTTGTCCTATAGCATCAAGTGTGTCAAAACTAAGGCCTGCCCAGTTTTCAGGATATTTACCGTGAATATTGCCGATACCTGCTGCAAGCATTGTTACGCCTAAATCAGCAATCATTTTACATTCTTTCGGGTCAGCAACTTCGCCTGCACCGATAACGCCGTCTTCTTCACCGCCGATAGAACCAACCTCAGCCTCTAAAGAAAGACCTAATTTATTACAGGTGTCAACCAATTCTTTGGTTTTTTCAATGTTTTCTTCAATCGGATAGTGAGAACCGTCGAACATAACAGATGAGAAACCTGCTTCAATACATTTTTTGGCACCATCATAACTGCCGTGGTCAAGGTGTAATGCAACAGGAACAGTAATTCCAAGTTCATTAATCATACCGTTAACCATACCAACAATAGTGGTGTAACCGCACATATATTTTCCTGCACCCTCAGATACACCAAGAATTACAGGTGAATTGAGTTCCTGTGCAGTTTGAAGAATGGCTTTTGTCCATTCAAGGTTGTTGATGTTAAATTGACCTACGGCATATTTGCCTGCTTTTGCTTTTTGTAGCATGTCCTTTGCGGAAACTAACATTTTTATTCCTCCGTTAGAAAATATTATACATATATTGTATACCAAAAAAGGTATAAAATCAACCTTTATTTATCTTGGTCTTCAAGAACTTTTTCAGGTGGAACTTCCAAAAGTTCGGGTTTTGCAAGATAGCGCTTCATAGCACGGAAAGCAGTTGCAAAATAACTGCCCGAACAAATTCGTTCGTCCATAACAACACCTATCGGAAGTGAGCGCTCAAAAACAATCTCACCGCCCTTGCGTTTTGCAATTTCACGCAGGTTGCCCATTGCCATAAACACGCTTGTTGTACCGAATTCATAACAGTGGTGGTAAATGTGGTTTGTTCTGATAGATGCCAAGTTGGTAATACCAAGGCTCATATGGAACGGCGACATATCAATAATAAATTTCGGTAAAAGACCGTGTCTGTCCAAAAATTTGAAAAGTTTAACACCGACTGTCAAAAGACCCGGAATGCTTAAAAGGAATTTTATGATTTTTTCAGTTCCGTTATTTTCGGGCGCTTCACGGTTTTCGCTGACATATTTATTGATTTTATCATTAACATCAAAAACAGTGTTTTCTTTTTCGAAATACATTTTTGACATTGTGCCGTCGTGACTTTCAAGTGACTGAAGCACAACCATACCAACTGCAATCTCGTTTCGTGTGTAAATCTTTTTGTTAACAATAAAACGGTTGAGTTCGGGATATTCTGCCATTGTCCGCAAGTATGCCGCAATAACAAGCGCCATATGGCTTATGGAAATGCCCTCTTTTCTCTTTTTGTTTACATAATCTTGCATGGGTTTATATGGAATATCGATGGTTATCATATTCATGGCATCCACTCGTCTATCCATAATGTGCGCCGCAACCCTATACATAGGGTCGGTATTTTTTAATCTTTTTCCATCTGCTCGCATAGTTTTCCCCTTTGTCGAATTTTGTAATATTATAATACCATATTTTAAATTTTATTACAATCTTTTTTTAAGGTTAGCATTTAAAATTGCTTGTTATATTGCAATAATTGTGTTATACTTAACTATGTATATGAATTATTCTCGAAATTCTTTCCATACTAATTTGTGGGTGAATTTAATGAGTGATAATAAATCGCAGATACAAGATAGAGAAGAACAGATAAAAGAGTTCGGAACAGTTACCGCATTTTCAGGCAAGCATAAAATTTATTGCCTTACGATTATCGGTGAGATTGAGGGACATAATGTTGCTCCCGAACAGACCAAAACCACCAAGTATGAGCATATCATTCCTCAGTTAGTGGCGGTGGAAGAATCAAAGGAAATTGAAGGTTTGCTTGTGATTTTAAATACCGTCGGCGGTGATGTTGAGGCAGGTCTTGCCATTGCAGAACTGATTTCGGGTATGAAAAAGCCAACAGTTTCTTTTGTGCTCGGCGGCGGACATTCAATCGGCGTTCCGTTGGCGGTTTCGGCAAAGCGGTCGTATATAGCCCCGTCGGCAACAATGACGGTGCATCCTGTCAGAACAAATGGTCTTGTAATCGGTGTTCCGCAAATGTTTAATCATTTTGCTCGTATGCAAGAACGTATTACTGATTTTGTGGTCAGAAATTCTGATATAACAAAGGAAAAGTTCACAAATCTTATGATGAACACCGGGGAAATGGTCACAGATGTCGGCTCGGTGCTTTCGGGCGAAAAAGCGGTAAAAACGGGTCTTATTGATGAAATCGGTACGCTCAGTAATGTTATCGACGGTCTTTACGATTTAATAGAAACAAAGGCGTAGTTTCGGCTGCGCTTATACATAAAAGGAGAAGTTTATGGCAACAAGGAAGAGAAAAAGCAGTACGAGAAGTACTGCAAAAAATCAAAGGGAAGTCAGAAATAACGACGGCAGACGCCAACTTAATTCTGTAATATGGTTTGCAGTGGCAGTCTTCTTGCTTTGCGTTGTTTTTATAAAGGGGCAGAACCTTTGGGCATGGTTACATAACTTTATTTTCGGTGTGTTCGGTATAACGGCATATTTTTATCCGTTCTTACTGGGTTTTATTGCGGTGATGTATGCCGTTAATAAAATGGGAAATTCAATAAAAGAGGAACTGATTGAGGGAAATTTAATCGTCGTGTTAATTGGTGCTTGTGTTGATATATTCACAAAGCATAACCCCGATTTAAACTTCTGGCAACATCTCGTTTCGGCTTATGAGAGCGGTGTTTTAAGAAAAAGCGGTGGCTTTTTAGGTGCGCTTATCGGTCAGCCGATTTATTTGGCTTTTGGTAAAACAGGTGCGGCTATAACTGTTATTTTGCTTATTTTTGTGCTAATAATGATTCTAACAAGGACAACACTTATTTCACTTTTCAAAATGGTTGTGACACCTGTTCGTTCAATTCAGAAACAGGCTGAAACCGCTTATCAGGAACGCAGTGAAAACGAGGAGAGTGGATTAAAGGTCATAAAAGGATTTAATGTTGATATTCCTGTTGACGATAGCCTTGAAGAACGCAAAAAATTAAAGAATACGCTTAATCCTAAACAGCGCAAACTGGTTAACGCTTATCACGGTGAGGAATCGGCAGAGCCTGAGAAACCCGAGGGCAGTGAAGACAGGGAAAAACTCGATACAGCGCTTAAGAATGCAAAAGAAGAAGTTATTGATATAGACGTAAAGGCAGAGACTGAAACCGTCACAGCAGAGATTGAAGAAAATCTTGACACTTCGACCGATGACGGATATGTTTTCCCGCCTTTGTCCTTGCTTAATGAGCCTAAAATTTCGAGCGGCGGTATTGGTGAAGATAATAATATCACTGCTGAGCATCTTGTCAGCACGCTAAAGAGTTTCGGTGTTGAAACAAGGATTGTTGCAATCAGCCGAGGTCCGTCGGTTACAAGATATGAACTTCAACCCTGTGCGGGTGTTAAAATCAGCAAAATAACTGCTTTGGCAGATGATATTGCGTTGAATCTTGCGGCAGGTAATGTCCGCATAGAAGCGCCTATTCCCAATAAAGCGGCGGTGGGTATTGAAGTTCCGAATAAGGATAAAAATGCGGTTAATATCCGTGAAATCTTAGAAGCACCCGAATTTGTTTCGGCAAAAAGCAAGTTGACGGTGGCTTTGGGTAAAGACATAAGCGGTAATATTGTTACTGCCGATATTTCCAAAATGCCTCACGGCCTTATTGCGGGTGCTACCGGCTCGGGTAAATCTGTTTGCACAAACTCGATTATTATAAGTCTGCTTTATAAAAATACGCCCGACGAACTTAAACTTTTGCTTATAGACCCTAAAACTGTTGAGTTTGAGCCATATAACGGTATACCGCACCTTTTGGTGCCCGTTGTTACTGACCCTCGTAAAGCCGCAGGCGCACTCGGTTGGGCAGTTA
>JAZRMI010000032.1:0-20447 GCA_045647405.1 Acutalibacteraceae bacterium
CACCCTTTACGAAGCGCCATATACTGTCTTGCTTGCTTCACGAGCAAATGACCAAAAGGATTTCTGCGCAACTATTGCCGGCAGATGTTGTGAATCGGGTGACATTTTGCAAGAAAATGTTATGTTGCCAAAACCGAAGCGCAATGAAATTTTAGCCGTACTTACAACCGGCGCTTACAACTACTCAATGGCTTCAAACTATAACCGAGTTCCCCGACCGCCCGTTGTAATGCTTAATGACAAGGGTGACTATATTGCAGTAAAGCGAGAAACCTTTAAAGACATCTGTAATCTTGACATATAAAAAACGCCTCTTTTGAGGCGTTTTAATTTTATTCGAATGTTGCTTTGAATACTTTACTTTTAAGGCAAACCCAAGAATTGCCTTGATTTACAGTGAGCGGTGTGCCGTCTTCATTTGTAAATACAATCTTGCTTGAAGCTGAACCCTTACTCCATTTAATAGGTGTATAAGTTCCGTTTACACAGTAATATCCCTTTCCGCCCTCAAGTGCAACCTTTCTGTGTTTGCCGTCAGGATAATCGGTAATGGAGGTTAAAAGAACGAAAACATTCTTGAACTGAACGCTGTCACCCGTGTAATAATCCTTACGCTTGGTATCATTAAAGTATCTTACATATTTACCGCTTTCGGCATCATATTTGAATACCGTTTTATATCCGTAAGAAAACGGAACATTAACTGTATTAGCCACATTCTCATAAGTGACAGAAGTTTCCGAATCAGCAAAGGTCTGCCAATTATCAGGATTTTTTAATTTGAGGTCATAGCCTCTTTTGATAAGGTTTTTCCAAAGTTTTTCACCATATCCATAAAGGGTATGTTCATAAGACAAACCGTTCTTAATACGAACACCTGCATTATTAGTGCCTAAAGCAAATGTCTGTGTATCTTTAAGGTGTGGTCTGCAATAGGTTTCATCCTGACCGTGATGAACATAAACCGCTTTATGTCCCATAGCCAAATCAACATAAGCATATCTTGCCGAACGGACGGTACCTATCTTTTCTACTGCTGTGATATCCTGAAAAACTGCCATAAGGCGAGTTATACCGCCCTCAACCTCAGTTTCATAAACAACATCGGCTTTTGAAAGACCTGTCTGCACCTTTTGCGCAACCGAGATATTATTAACCATAACAGCCACAGGGCGTCTTTTTGCGATTGATTCATCCTCAAGGTTTTCAATGCCTGTTAATGGGTTTGTATAATATATCACTTCCGGCTCAACGGGTTGAGGTATAGAACTTTCATTGTTTACTTCTTTTGAACTTCTGCAACCCACTAAACCAAATAAAAGTGCGCACAAAAGCAGTGATAATATTTTTCTATACATTGTATATTCCCCCTGAGAAAAATTTATAATAACTACAATATATACTATACTACAAATAAATACTTTTTTCAACAGAAAATAAAATTTTCCAACAAAAAATATAACCTGCCAAAGCAGGTTATATTTTATTCTTCTTCATCTTCTGTCGGCAATTCCTCAACACCGATACGCTCAATTCGGTAACCGTCGGCTTTTAAGACAGTTATTATAAGATTTTCGAACGGGAAACTGTCACCCTCTTCAACCTCACCGTCAAGCATAGTAAGGGTCCAACCGCCTACTGTGGCAGTATCACCCTCAAAGTCTTCGTCTTCATCAATATCTATATCAAACTCGTCAAAAAAGTCATAAACACGCATATCGCCGTCGGCTTCAAAATGAGTTTCATCAACGCAGACAAATTCACGCTCAAACTCGTCAGACTCATCAAAGATTTCACCTACGAGTTGTTCCAAGACATCTTCCATTGTCAGAATACCCATTGTTCCGCCGTATTCATCAAGAACAACCACCATATGACACTTGTTTTCTTTCATTTTTTCAAGTACATCAGGCAACGGCATAGTCTTATGAACAAAGTTGACAGGCAACATCAATTCTCTGAAATTAACCTTCTTACCGTCAACATATTTTTTATAAAAATGGTTAAGATGCAGAATACCTATGATATTATCGGTGGTATCTTCATAAATCGGAAGTCTCGAATAGGTGGTTTCTTCACACTTGCGGATATTGACTTCATAAGGGTCTCTGATATCAATAGCATCCATATCCACACGATGTGTTATGATTTCATAAGCTAAAACTTCATCAAAATCGAGCGCATTCTGAAGCAAATCACATTGTTCTTCGTCGAGCACACCCTCGTCTTCAACAATATCGATAATATTTTCAAAGTCGTCTTCCGAGACCGCATCGCTGTCAGTAACACCTTTTTGCCAAAGTTTTGACACCAGATTAACAAATGCCATTATAAGCACATTTACAGGCTTAAATATGATTGACAGAACATAAATCGGAATTGATGCAAAAACACAAAATGTTTCAGGCATTTGTTTCGCAAATACTTTAGGTACGATTTCACCAAAGGTCAACACAAAGAGCGTCATAATAACGGTTGAAACCCAAGCATATCCGTCACCCCACCAACTGATAACAACAAGTGTTGCAATAGCAGATGAAGCCATATTTGCAATATTATTTCCAATTAAAATTGTACTTAAAAGATTTTCATAATCGTCAAGAATTTTTATTGCAAGTCTTAAGGGTAAACTCTCTCCGTTTTTCTGGCGTCCCTTAAGCCTTACAGAGTTTGCAGATGAGAATGCGATTTCAGTTCCTGAGAAAAACGCCGAAACCAAAATCAAACAAACAATGGCTATATATCTTAAAATATCAATCATTGCCGGCACCCCCTATGTCATCCTCGTCATAGATTTCGCCAACAAGTTCTTCCAATATATCCTCAACCGTCAATATACCGACAATATCTCCCTCACCGTTTCTAACGAGACTCAGATTTCTGCGGTGATTGCTCATCTCGGTCAAAACATCATCTATAGGCATACTGTCATTCACAAAGAACGGATAGTCAATAATACTTGCCATAATAACATTATTGTTATATTTCATATAAGATTTTAAGAATTTTCTTATTTGCAAAATTCCCTTAACATTACCTTTTCTGTCAAGCACAGGTATTCTTGAATGAACAGAATTTTTAACCGTTTCAAGAATTTCACTAGTTTTACTGCTGGTGTGAATTTTTTCAACTTCCTCCCAAGCAACCATAACATCCCTTGCCGTCGAATCAGAAAAATGCAAAGCCGATTTAACAAGTTCACCCTTTTCTTCGTCAAATCCGTCTTCCTCGGATATGTTTTCCACGATATCGTTGAGTTCTTCCTCGGTCATCGTAACCTGATTTTCGGTATGTTTCTTAAACGGCTTTGAAACAAGTGAAGATAAAGCCGTAAAAAGAAATGAAAGCGGTTTTAAAAGTTTCATCAAAACAACCAACACCGCCGAAGCCACCTCAGCAAACGTCTCATTGCAGGAGCGGGCGAAACATTTAGGCAAAATTTCCCCAAAAATAAAAATAACAACAGTAGCCACTACGGTAGCAATAGTTACAGCATACCCACCCATATGTGCGGTGATTGCTGTTGCTAAAGTGGCACAACCGATATTCACAATATTATTGCCTATAAGCAAAACTGACAAAGCCTCGTCAAAATTATCAAGGATGTAAAGCACTCGCTTTGCGCCCTTTTGACCTTTAGAAGCCTTGCTTATCATATGAATACGGTTTACTGATGCTAAAGAAATTTCGGTGCCTGAAAAATAAGCACTTAATGTTATTAAGATTATAAAAAGTATTATATTACCCGCCGGACTGTCGTCCACAAAAACCAACTCCTCTAAAACTCATATTTGCTTATATATTACAACATCTGTTAATGTTTGTCAATTATATTTTCCATTTTCTTGACAGTAGGGAATTATTATTTTATAATAAAAATCGACTTATATTCTGCACTTTGAGCCATTGAAATATAATCGTCGCCGGCTACAATTATATGGTCCATAAGACAAATACTCATTTGCTCTAAAGTTCTCTTTACAATTTTAGTCATTTCGATATCTGCGGCACTTGGCAAAGCGCTCTTATTAGTGTGGTTATGAGAAATTACTACATACGGCGCATTGTATTTAAGAACAGTCTGCACTATTGACTTTACAGACAGCGTTACCGAAATCATATCTCCCTTATTTATAATATCAGTTGCGATTTTGAACCCGTCACCTGTAAATGAGGTTACCATAAATACTTCTTCCCTGTAACCGTAATGCTTTTTCTTGATATAATCTCCGATTGCATCAACGCTTTCAAATTTATAGCGGTCTTTATACTTATCGGTATAATATCTGCGTGCGAGCGGAAGAATTAATTTAATCAAAGTAACTGCTCTTTCAGTCATACCCTCAACTTGAAACAAATCGTTAGGGTCAGCCTCCAATATGCCGTGTATAGAGCCGAACTTATTAACAAGTTCGTGCGCCATATCGTTAGTATTTTTTTGGGATACACCGTAAAACAACAGCGCTTCCATTACTTTGTGGTCGCTGATGCTATCGTCAAAATTTTGCTCAATAAGTTCCTTGCGTAAACGCTTTCTGTGACCCTTATGCAAATTTTCAGACACCGCATATCCCTCCTTTTCATTCACAAACTATTATATTATACTTTTATATTAAAATCAAGGAGTAATAATGAAAGAATTTGTTATAACCAAAAATGATGCCTCTTTGAGACTTGATAAATTCATATTAAAAAACTGCCCTACATTGCCATCTTCTTTAATGTTTAAATACATTCGCACGAAGCGTATTAAAGTAAATGGTAAGCGTGCTGAAATCAGCACACGTTTAAATGAGGGCGATACCGTAAGCGCATATATAAACGACGAATTTTTCACCGAAATCAAACCTAAATATGATTTTCTATCAGCGCCAAAAAAACTCGACATTGTATATGAAGATGAAAATATTCTGTTAGCAGACAAAAAGCAAGGATTATTAGTTCACCCCGATAAAAACGAATACACCGACACACTTATCGCACGAATACAGCATTACCTCTATGACAAGGGTGAATACAATCCGCAAGACGAAAACAGTTTCCGTCCCGCACTTGCAAACCGCATCGACCGCAACACAGGCGGAATCGTGATTGCGGCAAAGAACGCTGAAGCGCTACGGATTTTATGTGATAAAATAAAAGACCGCGAAATAGACAAACGGTATTTAACCGTTGTTCACGGAACACCAAAACAAAAAACTGCCACCCTTGAAGGCTTTTTAGAAAAAAACGAAGATAAAAACAAGGTTTATCTTCTTAAAAATAAAACCGAAAACGCAAGGACCATAAAAACCAAATACACAACCCTCCAAAGCAAAAACAACCTTTCGCTTTTAGAAATCGAACTTTTGACAGGCAGAACCCACCAAATACGTGCCCATATGGCTTCAATAGGCCATGCGCTTTTAGGTGACGGAAAGTACGGCAAACTTAAAGAAGATAAAAAATTAGGGTTTAACAAACAGGCTCTTTATTCATACAGTCTTACCTTTAATTTCAAAACCGATGCCGGCATTTTAAACTATCTGAACGAAAAAACATTCAAAGTAAAAGAAGTATGGTTTGCAAAACAACTTTTCGGCGACGGATATTTAAAACTCTTAAAATAAAAACGGTGTTACCGATTGGTAACACCGTTTATTACTTATATTAGTTTGTGATTGTAAGTTCAGTATCTTTATCAAAGATGTGAATCTTTTCAGGCTCAATAGCAATCTTAATCTTGTCGCCAGGACGAGCAGTATTTGTCGGAGCAACACGAGCATTGATTGACTGACCTTCGCAGTTCATGTAAAGATAAGTTTCTGCGCCCATAAGTTCTGTAACTTCAACGTCTGCTTCAACAATACCGTCTTTGTGGAGAGCGATAAGATCTTCTTCGTTGTGTACGTTTTCAGGACGGATACCCATAATAACTTCTTTACCAACATAAGCGTCAAGACAGTTATCTTTATTCTTGCTTGCAGGAAGTTTAATCTTATATTTAACGCCTGCTCTTGTTTTGGTATCTTCAGAACCGAATTCTACAAAGAAGTCTTCGCCTTCTTTAAGAATCTTAGATTCGATAAAGTTCATCTGAGGTGAACCGATGAAGCCTGCAACGAAGAGGTTGCAAGGATAGAGATAAAGATTTTGAGGAGTGTCAACCTGTTGAACAACACCGCTCTTCATAACTACGATACGGGTACCCATTGTCATAGCTTCTGTCTGGTCGTGTGTTACGTAAATAAAGGTTGTTCCCAAACGCTGATGGAGTTTTGAAATTTCGGTACGCATTTGCGCACGAAGTTTAGCATCCAAGTTTGAAAGAGGTTCGTCAAGCAAGAATACCTTAGGTTCACGAACGATAGCACGACCCAAAGCAACACGCTGACGCTGACCACCTGACAAAGCCTTTGGCTTACGTTCAAGAAGATGTTCAAGGTCAAGAATACGAGCAGCTTCTTCAACACGCCGTTTAATTTCATCCTTCGGAGTTTTGCGAAGTTTAAGACCAAATGCCATATTATCAAATACTGTCATATGAGGATAAAGAGCATAGTTCTGGAAAACCATTGCTATGTCACGGTCCTTCGGTGCAACATCGTTGATAAGACGATCGCCGATGTAGATTTCACCGTCAGAGATTTCTTCAAGGCCTGCAACCATACGCAAAGTTGTGGATCTACCGCAACCTGAAGGTCCAACCAAGATGATAAATTCCTTATCCTTGATTTCAAGATTGAAATCGATAACGGCTGTTACGCCGCCGGGATATCTTTTGTATACATTACGAAGTGACAAACTTGCCATAACGCAGCCTCCTATTGCTGATCATTTATTTTATACAATGATATTATAGCAAATTGCAAAAAAAATTACTATGCAAATAATATCCAATGTTCTAAATGCAGTTTTGGTAAAAATGCTACTAAATTGCTAACATTTGACGAAAATGGAAGAAATATCCCGACTGTGAAGTTCAACGCATTGCCCTTGCGGTAAGCCTTCAGGCAATTCGAGTCCCCCAAATGCCGTTCTTTCCAATTCGTTCACCCCAAGACCTACAGTTCCAAACATTCTTTTAATTTGGTGATACTTACCCTCACAGATTTTTATTTCCGCCTTGTTTTCATAAAGAGGTTTTAAGACGGCTTTCTGGCACACAGTACCGTCCGCCAAAACAACCCCTCTTTCAAAGGTTTCAACCATTTCCTGTGTAACGCTGCCGTCAAGTGTTGCAACATAAGTTTTATACACCTTGCTTTTAGGCGATATCGCTTTGTGAGCAAATTCACCGTCGTCAGTTATTATTAAAAGTCCCGTCGTATCTTTGTCAAGTCTTCCCACAGGGAAAAGACCGTTCCTTTTAAATTCCTGCGGTACTAAATCAACTACCGTTTTCTTGCTTTTATCATTCGTAGCAGATATGACACCCTTTGGCTTGTTCATCAAAATGTAAATAAATTTTTTATATTCCAATTTTTTGCCGTCAAACACAATTTCACTATCAACATCCAAAAGCACCGACGGGTCTTTCAAAACTTGTCCGTCCGCTATGGCTTTTCCTTTCCTGATACCAATCCTCGCATCTTTTCTCGAAATATTAAATTGGTTTGATATTATTTTGTCAAATCTTTCTTTATTCATTCATCTTACCTTTAAGTTCGGTCATTTTTCCGTCAATCTGTGCCGAAGCGATATCCCCGCCGATTACATTTCCCTCATAAACAATCAAATGCACCTGCATTTTGGGGTCATCATCAAAACAGTATGTATAAACATCCACAGTTTTACCTTTAAATTCAGCAAGGTTAAACCCTGATTTTTGCTGCAATGCATTATATTTTTTATAAACATCGCTAAATTCCTGAGGAATTTTCACAGCCTTAACATTTTGAGCAGTTTCATCAACCGAATAACCTAAACTTTCGATATAGTTTACCCTTTTTTGATTAGTTGAGCCGTCAATTCCTCCTGCTTTTATGGTGAAAATCTGCCCCAACAAAATAAGTGAAATTATAACTGCTCCCAAAATGACCGATATACTCTTTTTAGTTAATGTTACATACATTTTCATATACTCCTTTTTTAAAAGCATACGAAAACACATAAAAAATTATTCCGAAATAATACAAACTGCGTGAGCAGAAATCCCCTCAAGTTTTCCTGTGAAACCCAAACCCTCCTCAGTGGTGGCTTTCACATTGATTTTATCCACCGATACCCCGCAGTCTTCTGCAATATTTTCACGCATTTTTGAAATAAATTCTGCCATTTTCGGCTTCTGAGCAATAATCGTCGCATCAATATTGCCGACTTCATATCCTTTTTGTTTTAAGAGTACTATAGTATTTTTAAGCAAAATACGGCTGTCAATATTCAAAAAACGGTTGTCATTATCGGGAAAGTGTTTACCTATATCACCAAGACCTGCCGCACCCAAAAGTGCATCACAAATTGCGTGCAACAAAACATCGGCATCAGAATGTCCCAAAAGTCCCTTTTCATAGGGAATTTCGACACCGCCGATTATACATTTTCGGTTATCGGCAAACTTATGAACATCATATCCGTGGCCTATTCTAATCATTCTTCAATCTCCCCTAAAAAGCCCTCAGCCAAACTCAAATCTTCTTTTGTGGTAATTTTAATATTTTTATAACTTCCCTCAACCGTCAAAACTTCATATCCTGCATTTTCCATAATAGAAGTATCATCAGTAAAAAGTGAAACGTCGCAGTTCTCAACGGCCTTAAGATATTCCTCCACACACACACCTTGCGGAGTCTGCACCGAAACGAGACTGTCACGGTTCAAGGTTCTTAGAACCTTGCCGTTTTCATCAATCTCTTTTACAGTATCCTTAACCTTAACCGCACAGATAACCGCACAATAGTTTTCAAGCCCGCCGATAACCGCATCTATTATCTTTTCACTTACAAAAGGTCTTGCGCCATCGTGTATAAGCACCTTTTCATCACTATCTTTAAGCCTTGCAAAACCCTTTAAAACCGATTCCTGACGACTATTTCCACCACAGACGATGTCTGTCAGTTTTGTAATCATATATTTTTGTGTAAGACACTGAATCTCAAACAAATCACTGTCTTTTACAACTAAGATAATGTTTGAAATATTTTTACTATTTTCAAAAGCCAAAAGTGTTCTGATAATTACAGGCACACCGCCCAAGGTTGCTAACTGTTTGTTAATTCCTTTCATCCTTGAAGACGAACCGCCTGCAACCACAATAACACTTATACCTGAATTTTCTTTTTGCGTGATTTCATATTGAAATTTCAATTCTGTTTTATTCATTTTCAACCCTGATATTCAAAAAGCCGCACCAAAATAGTGCGGCTTTCTTTAATTTTTAATTATTCTTCGGTTTCTTCGCAATCGCAGCCGCAATCACATTCGCAGTCGCAACCGTCAAAATCAAATTCAAGGTCGGTTCCGCAGTTAGGACAAACCATACCTTCTTCTTCAAGCATTTCAGCATCAAGATAAATCACATCGTTACAAGCAGGACATTCGATTTCATAAACTTCGTCATCTTGACAACCACAGTCGCAATCACAGTCACAATCGCAATCACAACCGCAATCACATTCATCGTCATCATAGATAACTTCTTCCAATGATGCCAAATCTTCGTCAACGGCATCGATTTGTTCCATAAGTTCGTCACAGCCGTCTTCGATATCGCAAATTTCTTCGGTGATATCACCGAGCAAATCAATAATTGCGTTTAAAATCTTGCCCTCTTTTGTGCTATCATCAAGTGAAAGACCTTCAGCAAGACCCTTTATATAAGCAATCTTTTCACAAATATCCATATTAGAATACCTCCTAAAAATTATGCACGTTCCATATATTCGCCGGTACGGGTATCAATACGAACCATATCGCCTTCGTCGATAAACAAAGGAACACGAATTTCAGCGCCTGTTTCAACAGTTGCAGGTTTAGTAGCATTTGTAGCGGTGTTGCCTGCAAAACCAGGGTCAGTCTTGGTGATTTGAAGTTCAACGAAAGTTGGAGGTTCAATACCAAAAACATTACCTTTATAGGATAAAATTTTGCAAACCATATTTTCCTTAACGAACTTAAAGTTGTCACTAAGGTCACTTGCATTAATCGGAACCATATCATAAGTTTCCTGGTCCATAAAGTAGTAAAGGTCACCGTCATTATAAGAATATTCCATATCTTTTCTTTCAACGAAAGCAGTAGGGAATTTTGCAGTTGGGTTATAACTCTTTTCAATAACAGAACCTGTTATAACATTCTTAATCTTAGTTCTAACAAATGCTGCGCCCTTACCGGGTTTAACATGTTGGAATTCAACAACCTGAAGCACGTTACCGTCTTCTTCAAAAGTTACGCCATTTCTAAAATCGCCGGCACTAATCATAATAAAAAATCCTCCAAAAATTGCATTTAATTTATATTATAAAAGCCACTTTTAAGTGGCTTATCGAATCGCTTTCAAGCGTTTCGACTAACTACAATCATTATTATAAAGTGTACGGCGCATTTTGTCAAGATTAAGTGTTACTATTTGTTTTTTCGAATTTATCGCCTTTATAGTGTTTGTTTTGACGGTCGGTCTCTATAATTTGCGGGTTAAACCCCTGCGCTATTGCGGGATACTGATTTTCAGTATCAGCAGTAGGCTGTATTTCATAAGTTCCGTACTGATTTACAAGGTCAATAGCGCTTTTAGTGTGCTCACCCTTTTGATAGGGCGTTTTTTTAACAATATCTCGGGTTTCGGGAAAATACTCATCTTTTTTCATATTTTTACCTCTTATCAAATTGACATAATATTTTAACTGTGATATACTATGTTAGTATTATGCTCTTTTGGAGGAGAAAAAATGCTGGATATTAAATTTATTTGCGAAAATCCGCAATTAGTCAAAGAAAACATCAAGAAAAAATTTAAAGATTCAAAATTGCCGCTTGTTGACGAGATTATTGAACTTTACGCTCAAAAGTGTGAGGCCAATAACCGTGCTAACGAACTTCGTGCAAACCGCAATAAAGTAAGCAAACAAATCGGTATGCTTATGGCTCAGGGCAAACGTGAAGAAGCCGAAGAAATTAAAAAACTCGTTACCGCACAAGCCGAGGAATTAAAGGCTTTAGAAGTCAAAGAAGACGAACTTTCCAAAAAAGTTTTGGAAATTCAGATGAAAATACCCAACATCGTGGATGACAGCGTTCCTGTCGGTAAAGACGACAGCGAAAATGTTGAAGTAACCCAATACGGCGAAAAAACCAACCCCGATTTTGAAATACCCTATCATACCGATATTATGGCGGCATTTGACGGTATTGACAAAGAAGCCGCAGGCAAGGTTGCAGGCGAAGGTTTTTATTACCTTATGGGCGATATTGCAAGACTTCATTCTGCTGTCCTGTCCTATGCACGAGACTTTATGATTGACAAAGGCTTTACCTATTGTATTCCGCCTTTTATGATAAGAAGCAATGTTGTTACAGGCGTTATGAGTTTCGAAGAAATGGATGCTATGATGTATAAAATAGAGGGCGAAGACCTTTATTTAATCGGCACTTCAGAACATTCAATGATTGGTAAATTTATTGACACCATAACCCCCGAAGAAAAATTGCCTTTAACCCTCACAAGTTATTCACCCTGTTTCCGTAAAGAAAAGGGTGCACACGGTATTGAAGAAAGAGGAATATACCGTATACACCAGTTCGAAAAACAGGAAATGATTGTTATTTGTAAACCCGAAGAAAGCATGGATTGGTTCAATAAAATGTGGAGTTACTCAGTTGAACTTTTCCGCAGTTTAGATATTCCTGTAAGAACTCTTGAATGTTGCACTGGCGACTTGGCAGACTTAAAAGTTAAATCTTACGATATCGAGGCTTGGAGTCCGAAACAGCAAAAATATTTTGAAGTTTGTTCTTGCTCAAATTTGGGCGATGCTCAAGCAAGACGATTGGGTATCCGTGTTAAAGCAGATGACGGCAAAAAATATTTGGCGCACACTCTTAATAACACCGTTGTTGCTCCGCCAAGAATGTTGATTGCTTTCCTTGAAAACAACCTTTCATTTGACGGCGAGAAATACACCCTCGCAATTCCAAAAGCATTGCAACCTTATATGGGCGGTAAAGAGATCATAACAAGCAAATAAAATCAAGGGAGTCGAAAGACTCCCTTTTTTATTATAAAATTTCAACTTTTATTAAGTTTGTGTTGCCCGATTTTCCGTTGGTAACACCGCCTGTCATAACAATTTTATCGCCGTTATTTAAGCCAAGTAATTCTTTGGTTAATTTTGCAGCATTATAAAAAAGCACATCTGTGGAATTATAATTTTCACAGATAACCGGTGTTACACCCCAAGAAAGAGAAAGTCTTCTCCAAGTTTTTTCGCTTGTGGTTATTCCTAAAATCGGCACGCTTGGACGGAAACGGGACACCATTCTTGCCGTAATACCCGAAATTGAGCAAACCGCAATAGCCTTTGCCCCAATATCTATTGCCATACCGCAGGTCGAATGAGAAATTGCATCAACGGTATTCTTTATCTTAAATTCCCTTGTTAAAAAGCGCTTTTCATAATGTATATTCGCTTCGGTATTTTCGGCAATGCTTGCCATAGTTTTAACCGCCAAAACAGGATATTTGCCTGCCGCAGTCTCCCCTGAAAGCATAATCGCGCTTGTTCCGTCATAAACTGCGTTTGCAACATCCGATATTTCCGCTCTCGTAGGTCTTGCGTTATGAATCATAGATTCAAGCATCTCGGTGGCGGTAATAACCCTTTTTCCTAAAAGTCGGCACTTGGTTATCAGTTGCTTTTGGATTGCGGGAAGTTCTTCAAAGGGAATTTCCACACCCATATCGCCTCTTGCAATCATAATGCCGTCACACACTTCACAGATTTCCTCGATATTATCAACACCTGAACGGTTTTCAATCTTTGCGATAAGTCCGATACCGTCGGCATTGTTTTCTTTAAGAAACTGTTTAACATCAAGCAAATCTTGCTTGCAAGAAACAAAAGAACAGGCAATAAAATCAATATCGTGTTTTATGCCAAATAAAATGTCCTGTTTGTCCTGTTCGCTTAAATAAACTTGCTTTAAAGTTTTGTTTGGAAAACTCATACTCTTTCTATCTGAAAGTTCACCGCCCACCAAAACTTTGCAGTTTACATCGGTCTGCGTGGTGGAAACCACTTCAAAACTCAAAAGCCCGTTATTAAGCAGAATTTTATCCCCCACCGATAAGTCGTTAGCCAAATCTTTATAGTTAACCGAAACCCTTTTTCCGTCACCGATAATTTCCTCTGCCGTAAAGGTAAAGTCGTCGCCGTCATTGAGACAGATTTTGCCGTTTTCAAAGGTTTTTATACGGTATTCAGGGCCTTTGGTGTCAAGCATAATTGCAATCGGTAATTTAAGTTGCTCTCGCACTTTTTTAACCGTTTCAATTCTTTTTTCGTGGTCCTCGTATGTGTTGTGTGAAAAATTCATTCTCGCAACATTCATACCCGCAAGACACATTTCAGTAACAGTTTTTTCATCACTGCAAGCAGGACCTAATGTGCAAACTATTTTGGTTTTTCTAATCATAAAAATCGCCTTTTCAAATCTTTTTAGCCCATTATAACGCTATACTATCAATCATTTCAAGTTCCTCATTAGAAAATACTGTATTATCTAGCATTTTAGCATTTTCTACTATTTGTTCAGGCTTAGATGCGCCTATCAATACACTTGTTACACCCTCGCGGTTATACAGCCACGCAAGCGCCATCTGAGCCAATGTCTGTCCTCTTTTTTGGGCTATATCGTTTAATTTTAAAACCTTTTCAATTACTTCTTTAGTAATTGATTTTTCTGACAAAAACCGTCCGTCAGTATAAACACGACTGTCATTTGGTATACCCTTTAAATAACGCTCAGTCAGTAAACCTTGTGCCAGAGGACTGAATATTATCATTCCCTTTTTTTCTGCAATAGCGCTGTCTAATATTCCGTTTCTTTCAACATTCCTGTCAAAAATCGAATATCTGTTTTGATTTATAACAAACGGACAATGCAATTCATTAAGAATTTCCGCCGCTTTTTCCATAGTTTCACCGTCATAATTTGACAGTCCCGCATATAATGCTTTACCGCTCTTTACCGCTTGGTCAAGCGCCCACATTGTTTCATAAAGAGGTGTGTCAGGGTCCATTCTGTGATGGTAAAAAATATCGACATAATCAAGTCCCATCCGTTTAAGGCTTTGGTCGAGGCTTGATAAAAGATATTTTCTACTTCCAAAATCGCCGTAAGGTCCCGGCCACATATAATAACCCGCTTTAGTGCTTATAACCATTTCGTCTCTATATTGCTTCATATCACGCTTTAATATTTTACCGAAATTTGTTTCAGCGCTGCCCGCTTTAGGACCGTAATTGTTAGCGAGGTCAAAATGAGTTATACCGTTATCAAAGGCTGTAAAACACATTTTACGCATATTTTCAAAATTACCCGTATCGCCAAAATTATGCCAAAGCCCTAAAGATACGGCAGGAAGTTTAAGTCCGCTTTCACCGCACTTTTTATATTGCATACGCTCATATCTGTTATTTTCGGCTGAATACTTCATAATGAATACCACCTTATATATAGTAGCTCTATTATACTATAAAAATAGGAATATAACAACCGTCAATTAACAAAAAGCACTCCGCCAAAACGAAGTGCCAAAAGTTATTCTTCCATCTGTTTTCCTAAGAACGATGCCGCAACATTTGCAAGTTTTATATCACTTTGGTCGGCGGTATCACTGTTTTCGTTTGTAACCAAAACAACCGCACCGCTAACATCACCCGACGAAATAATCGGAACTGCCACACAGATATTACGATTTATTCCCTCAAGTGCCTCGTGGCCTTGATTTTGGTCGAAACTAACATTACGGCGCTGTTCCATAATTTCCTCTAAATTCGGCGTAACTCGGCGTTCCAAAACTTCCTTTTTGGAAATTCCCGCCGCCGCAATACAGTGGTCACGGTCGCAGATAATAACCGAAAGTTTCGTCCCACTTGCAAGCGCCTCGGCATACTGTGTTGCAAATATACCCAATTCACCAATAGGCGAATATTTTTTGAAGATAACCTCCCCACCCGCATTGGTATATATTTCCAACGGGTCTCCCTCACGAATCCGCATTGTTCTTCTGATTTCTTTCGGAATCACCACACGACCCAAGTCGTCTATGCGACGTACAATACCTGTTGCTTTCATATATAAATTCTCCTTTAATTTCAAATCGTGATAGTATTATTTGTTAAAGGTGGAGATTTATACTTGCTATGTACACTTTAATATTGTATAATTATAAAAACATTTTGGAAGATAGGTTAATTATAATGAAAAACAACACCCTTATTTTTGGGGACAGTTATTCAACCTTTAAAGGTTATGTTCCTGAAGATTATGCGATATATTACTCTGAAAATGAACGTCCCGAAACAGATGTTACAAAGGTGGAACAAACCTGGTGGTACCAAGTTGTTGAGAAAGCAGACTTAAAACTTGTTTTAAATAATAGTTGGTCGGGGTCAACCATCGGATATACGGGTTACAATAATACCGACTGTTCCAAATCATCTTCTTTCATATATAGATTAAGACAACTTATAGTGAATGGTTTTTTTGCAAAAAATCAAATCGATACGGTGTTTGTTTTTGGTGGAACAAACGATAGTTGGTCAAACGCCCCGTTGGGAGAAATAAAGTATAGCGACTGGGAAGAAAAGGATTTATTTTCTGTATTACCTGCTATATGCTACTTTTTAAATCTTTTAAAAGAAACATTGCCACAAGCAAAAATTTACTGCTTGATGAACAGAGGTATCAAACCCGAAATTGCTTCTTGTATGAAAAACGCTTGTGAAAAATACGGAATAACACCTGTAGCTTTCGACAAGATTGATAAAATGTGTGGTCACCCTACAATTCAAGGAATGAAAGACATTAAAGACTGTGTTTTAAATACTCTAAATAATAAGTAATAAAAAAGCGAGGTGAATTTGAACTGCCCCAAATTGTGCGGACAGTACAAAAAAGCACCTCGCTTTTATCATTTTTCTTTTGTTTTATACTTATTGAATGTTAATACAAAAAGAATGGATATATAATAACCGTCTTACGCTCTGACCATAATATCAGCGTTCCCTACAAACCAATTAACCTACAGTGATTTTTATATCACCCGTATCGGTGGTAATTTCACATTTGCCGCCTTTTGTTGTTTTGGGTACATCCGTGCTACCGGTATCGGTCTCAGTAATAAACACTTTATCAGTCAACAGACTACCTTTAACGTCGCCTGTGTCTGTTTTAATAAGAATTTCATCAGCATCGCAACTATCCAATTTCACATCGCCAGTGCTTCTCTTAATTGAAAATTTTTCTGTAGCGATAACATTTTTTAAATATAATTCGCCCGTACTTCCGCTTGATATAACATTTTTGCACTTAATATCAGTTATATTCACATCACCCGTACTGACTTTCACCGAAAGCGTACCGTATTCGCCTTGCGGAATGTATACTGTTATTTTAGATTGATCGTATGATACGCCAATATGCTCATACCATTTTCTCGTATCATCAATCTCAATTATGAGCGTATCTTCCTTGAGCGCAACCGAATGTTTTAAATTTTTCTCTTCGTGACAAATGATCGTGCTTTTGGTATTTTCCGAAATCACAAACTCAACATCTACCGTATCGGTTATAACTGATATGTTTTTAAAATTCTCATTAATTTCATAATTGCTTGTTTCATATTCTACTGTAGAAAGTTCTATAAAATCCCACCGAAGCGCCGTCATCACGCCCGCAAAGATTATACCGCCGATTAATATAAGGAAAGTTGCTATAATAAGCCATATTTTTGTTTTCCTCATTATTACACTACCCCCTTTTTCAAGCCTAACACAACCTTTTTTGTGAGTAACAAAATACCTTTAGTTACCGCTTTGCATCCGAAGAACATAAATATAGAAAGTCCTGCCGAGACAATCCCTGCGCCAATCATAGCAATTCCCGTAAAACCGTTACTGTAAAAAGCCAATACCACACCGCCTGCTATACCGCCGAAAGCACATCCGACTAGCGAAGCAAACACAGCCCACAAAGAAATTATTACCGCCCACAAGGATATATAGAGCGATAAAACCACGGAGAACACCGCAATCAGTAAAGAAAGCCATATAGGCGAGCCAAGCACCAAAAATACAATTTCCCAAACTTTAAGCCGTCTTTTCGGCTTTATTTTTTCCTTAGCAATTTTCACAAAAGGAATTTCGGATATGATTTGATTGGCTATTTCGTCAACCAAACCAACCGCCGAAACCGCTTCCTCCTCCGAAAGACCGTCTTCCATTCGGTCTTCAATCATTTCGCTATAAAAATTCAGGCGTTCTTCAACATCTCCCTTTGGCAAACCTGATAATTTATCTCTAAGCGCCGAAAGAAACTCAAATTTAGTCATTGTCATTATCCCCCTTAGTTACAAACTTATATATAGACAATATTTCTTTCCACTCACTTTTGAAATCCTCAATACGCTTTAGTCCGTTATCGGTAATATGATAATATTTGCGAAGCCGTCCGCAATGCTCGGCAGTTCTTACAGTCAGCATATTAGCCGTTTCTAAACGTTTCAAAATGGTATATAAAGTCGATTCAGACAGTTCAATATACGGCTTCATATCCTTAATAATTTTATAGCCGTATGAATCTTCGCTCTTAATAGCCGCCAACACACAAACATCTAAAAGACCACGCTTCAACTGAATATCCATACTATACCTCCTATCGTGTTATACATCATAACACGAAGTATTGTTTTTGTCAATGTTTTTCAAAAAGTAAAAAACCTTGTGCAATAGCACAAGGTTTTTTGGCGTTCCCGAGAGGATTCGAACCTCCGACCTACCGCTTAGGAGGCGGTCGCTCTATCCAACTGAGCTACGGAAACGGATATTTAGTTAAAAAAACGACTTGTTTAAAACAAGTCGTTTTTTTGGTGCGAGTGATGGGACTTGAACCCATACGTCGTTGACACACGCCCCTCAAACGTGCCTGTCTGCCTATTCCAGCACACTCGCTAATATCGGCGCTCTTTCAAAGCGCCATATCATTATAACAAAATGGAATTATATTGTCAACAAAAATTTTGAAATTTTTAATTATTGTTTTTATTCTTCCATTTCCCAGTTATGCCATACCGCCTGAACATCGTCATTTTCTTCAAGCATATCAATAAGTTTTTCCATTTTAACAACCATATCTACATCATCTATGGAAGTCATTGTTTGTGGCACATAACACACTTCTGCCGAAATAAATTTATATCCCTTTTCTTCCAAAGCATCTCTGACAGTCCCTAAATCGTTAGGCTCGGTAGAAATTTCAAAAATTTCACCGTCAAATTCAAAGTCCTCTGCGCCTGCTTCGAGTGCATCTTCCATTACGGCATCTTCCTCTAAGCCCTCGGCTTCAATAACAATTATACCCTTGCGGTCAAACATAAATGTAACCGATCCGGACTGACCTAAGTTGCCGCCGCATTTATCAAAATAATGGCGCATTTCACCTGCAGTACGGTTGCGGTTATCGGTTAAAGTTTCAACCACAACAGCAACTCCGCAAGGACCGTAGCCCTCATACACCAATTCTTCGTAATTAGTATTATCGCCGTCGCCTGCGGCTTTTTTGATTATTCTTTCAATATTATCATTAGGCACATTTGCAGCCTTTGCTTTTGCGATAACATCCTTTAATTTACTGTTTTCGTTGGGGTTTGCGCCACCGCTTTTAACAACAACTGCAATTTCTCTGCCGATTTTTGTAAAAATTTTTGCCTTTGCAGCGTCGGTTTTTTCCTTTTTACGCTTAATATTACTCCATTTACTATGTCCTGACATAATATCAATCCTTTCAACCTGTAAATATTACCACAAATCTTTGTTTTGTTCAAGTGCAATTTCGATTATTCTTTCAATATCTTTCACAGAGGAAATTTCACCGCACATACGCCTGATTGCCGCTGCTCCGTGAAGTCCTGTCATATACCAAGCGGTATGTTTTCTCGACTCCAATATTGCATTATGCGGGTCTTTATATTTATGCATAAGTTCCACTTGTCTTAACAAAACCTCGAAGCGTTTTTGAAGACCGACAGGAGTGTAACTTTCACCCTTTAAAAAGGCGTTAATTTCCTTGAAAACAAAGGGGTTTCCCTGTGCGGCACGACCTACCATAACATAGTCGCACCCCGTAGTTTCATACATAAATTTTGCCGATTTACCGTCTACTACGTCACCATTTGCAACCACAGGAATTTTAACCGATTTTTTAACATCCGCAATAGTTTTATAATCAACGCCGGGGGCATACATCTGCATCCTTGTTCTGCCGTGAACGGTTATCATTGAAGCGCCTGCGCTTTCGCACCGTTTTGCAAGCTCGGGGGCGTTTATACAGTCACTATCCCAACCCGTTCGCATTTTAACGGTTACGGGAATATCCACAGCATCCACTACAGCTTTTACAATACGCTCGGCAAGCACAGGGTCTTTCATAAGCGCACTACCGCACAAATTTCCCGCAACCTTAGGTGCAGGGCAGCCCATATTTATATCAATAAAATCGGGCGAAAATTCGAGCGCTTTTTTTGCGGCAATAGCCATCGTTTCAGGCTCACGACCAAAAAGCTGAGAAGCGCAAGGACGCTCATTTTCGGAGATGGAAAGCAGCTCGAACGACTTTTTATCCCCCATAGACACACCCTTACTGCTTGTAAGCTCACAAACAGTAAAGCCTGCGCCGTAGCGCACACATATTTCTCTCATAGCCCTATCGGCAACACCCGCCATAGGAGCTAGAGCAGCAAAACCTTTAAATTCAATATTACCAATCTTCATAAGGGGATTATACTTAAAAATCCCCACCTTGTCAAATTTTATCTTCAATTAAAACTTGCGGCTTCAAAAAAATAGTCATAAGACTCTTCTTCCTCGTACGTTTCCCCACTCGAAAGAATCCAATCGCCACCGTATAAACCGTTCTCCCAGCCCATATCTATTTCATTCCTTTCTTCCTTGCTTCCGTTATAATAAACTTTTTTTATATTACTACAAGCGAATGAATCGGAATCTAATTTTTTAATAGTGCTGGGCAGAACAACGGTTGTTAAATTATCACAGCGCCAAAAGGTGTTATAATCCACACCCGTAATACCTTCTTCAAGGATAACGGTAGTAATTTGTTTCTTTATGTCATCGCTAAAGCATTTCGAAAGCATACCCTCGCCGCTGGTGGTCAACACCCCGTTCTTAAGCTCGCATACGATATCAACCGACGGCAGAAAATCCAACACCTGCTTATCGGATTTTTCCCTATAA
>JAZRMI010000033.1:0-64948 GCA_045647405.1 Acutalibacteraceae bacterium
CCACGCCGGGGGCATACATCTGCATCCTTGTTCTGGCGTGCACGGTTATCATTTTAGCGCCTGCATTTTCGCATCTTTTTGCAAGTTCTACTGCAGTTAAATTATCGCTATCCCACCCTGTGCGCATCTTAACCGACACAGGAATATCTACCGCATTGACAACGGCTTTTACAATTTTTTCTGCTAAAACGGGGTCTTTCATTAAGGCACTTCCGCCGCCGTTTCCTGCCACTTTTGGCGCGGGGCAACCCATATTTATATCAATAAAATCAGGGCCGAACTCAAGCGCCTTTTTAGCGGCAGCCGCCATTGTTTCGGGCTCTCTTCCGAAAAGTTGAGATGCAACCGGTCTTTCATTATCACTGCACGCAAGATAAGTGAAAGATTTCTTATCCCCCAAAGACACACCTTTGGAACTCGTGAGTTCACCCACAGTAAACCCAGCGCCGTATTCTTTACATATTTCTCTCATTGCTCTATCGGCAACACCAGCCATAGGAGCGAGAGCAGCAAAACCTTTAATTTCAATATTTCCTATCTTCATAGAATGGATTATACTCAAAAATATTAAAACTGTCAAATTTTTTATAAAAATATAGTGACATATTAAATAATTAGTGGTATAATTTATTATATATATCAATTTGGAGGATAATAGGTTGAAACTACTTGCTATTGACGGTAACAGTCTTATAAACCGTGCATTCTATGGAATCAAACTTCTGACAACTAAAGACGGTCAGTATACCAATGCAGTTTACGGTTTTATCAATATTTTGCACCGCCTTTTAGAACTTGAAAATCCTGACGGTGTGGCAGTGGCTTTTGACCTTAAAGCGCCGACATTCCGTCATAAAGAGTATGCCGAATATAAAGCAGGCAGAAAAGGTATGCCAGAAGAACTGAGAAGCCAAATGCCGATTTTAAAAGAGTGGCTTTGTCTTGCAGGTTATACCTGTATTGAATGTGAGGGCTTTGAAGCCGACGATATATTGGGAACTTTAGCAAACCTCTGTGAGCAAAGCGGTAACGAGTGTGTTATCTCAACGGGTGACCGTGACTCTTTGCAGTTGATTTCTGATTCAACAAAGGTTTTGCTTGCCGCAACCAAGATGGGCAAACCCGAGATTATAAATTATAACAAAGAAACATTATTTGAAAAATACGGTCTGTCACCCGAACAGATGATTGAACTCAAAGCCTTGATGGGTGATTCTTCGGACAATATACCGGGTGTTGCAGGTGTGGGTGAGAAAACCGCAACCGACCTTATAACCCGTTTTGAAAACATAGATAACATTTATCAAAATATAGAAACACTCGATATCAAAGACAGTGTGAAAAACAAACTGATAGCGGGAAAAGAATCGGCTTATATGAGTAAATTTTTGGGTACTATCTGCAAAACCGCTCCCATAAACCAAAATATTGAAGATTATAAAATAAAAAAGGCTGACGAAAAAGAACTTGCCCGACTTATGACAAGGCTTGAATTTTTCAAACTTTTGGAAAAAATGAATCTAAAGGCAGATAATTACGTCTCTGCTATGCCGAGTGAGGAACTTCCGAAAATTACTGTTTGCAACGAAATTAAACTTTCTGACTGTGCAACTGTTTTTGAGCAAGACGGTGAATTTGCCGTCGTTAGCGGTGATTTTGTCTTTAAATGCACTCGGTCACAAATAAAAGAAATTTTAGAAGATAATAATATTTCAAAAAAAGTTTACGATTATAAAACTTTTTATAAAAATTTTGATGGTATCATTAATATTGAGTTTGACGCTATGCTTGCAGGGTATCTTTGCAATCCGTCGGCTTCTTCCTATGATGCCGAACGCTTGGCGACCGAATACGGCGCAGTAATGCCCGAGATTTTGGGCGATGCCGATGATATTATCAAGAATGCTTGTCTTTTTGATGACACTTGCAATAAATTGCAAGCAGAACTTGAAAAGACAAATCAACTAAACCTTTTAAAAGAAATTGAAATTCCGTTAGCAAAAGTTTTAGGCGATATGGAACTTAAAGGTTTCTTAGTTGACCTTGACGGACTTAAAAATATGTCAGCAGAACTGGCAGAACGCATTGGGAAGATTGAAACCGAGATTTATTCCCTTGTGGGTTATGAATTTAATCTTAATTCTCCAAAACAGTTGGGTGTGGCATTGTTTGAAAAATTGGGTCTTCCCTGTAAAAAGAAAACCAAAAGCGGTTACAGCACCAATGCTGAGGTTTTAGAAGAACTAAAAGACCAACATCCCGCCGTATCATTGCTTCTTGAATACCGTCAACTTGCAAAGTTGAAATCAACCTATACTGACGGTTTGCAATCCTGTATCGCCGAAGACGGCAGAATACATTCAACCTTTAACCAGACCGAAGCGAGAACAGGCAGAATAAGTTCGCTTGAACCTAATTTGCAAAATATTCCCGTCCGCACAAACGAAGGGAAAAGACTTCGTGAGTTTTTCATTGCTGATACGGGCAAGGTTTTGGTTGATGCTGACTATTCGCAGATTGAACTTCGTGTTCTTGCAAGCATTTCGGGCGACGAGAATATGATATCCGCCTTTAAAGAGGGTGTCGATATCCACACCGCCACAGCGGCTCAAGTTTTCGGTATGCCGACAGATATGGTTACCCCCGTTATGCGAAGCCGTGCCAAAGCGGTAAACTTCGGTATCGTTTACGGTATCGGCGCATTTTCGCTTTCGAAAGATATTGGTGTTACACGCAAGGAAGCGGACGGTTATATAAAATCATACTTGGCATCATATCCAAAGGTTGCTTCTTATATGGAAAACACTATAAACGAAGCAAAACTCAATGGATATGTTACAACTCTTTTCGGCAGAAGAAGATATCTGCCCGAACTTGCAAGTTCCAACGGCATGCTTCGTGCTTTCGGTGAAAGGGTTGCAAGAAACGCCCCCATTCAAGGCACTGCAGCAGATATTATAAAACTTGCAATGATTAAGGTTTTTGATAAACTGGCTTTAAGCGTTCCGTCAGCAAAACTTATTTTACAGGTACACGACGAACTTATCGTAGAATGTGATGAAAAAGATGCTAAGACGGTATGCGATATATTAAAAACCGAAATGGAAAATGCAGTTAAACTAAGTGTTGACCTTGTTGCCGACGGTAATTTCGGTAAAACTTGGTTAGAAAGTAAAGGCTAATGAATATTTTATTTGTTTGCACAGGAAATACCTGCCGAAGCCCAATGGCTGAGGGATATTTGCGTTCTAAAAAAGAAATGAATGTTAAAAGTTGCGGTCTTGCGGCTGACGGTTCGCCTGTTTCCCAAAACTCAAAAAAAGTTATGGCAGAAATAGGGATTGATATAGAAAATCACATTTCTAAACAAATAACCGCCGATTTAATAGACTGGGCAGACAGAATAATCTGTATGTCACCGTCACACTGCGATATGTTGAAATCTATCGGCGTTAAAGCAGAAGTTTTGGGAGGCGGTATTTGCGACCCGTTTGGTTGCGACATTGAAACCTACCGCCAATGCCGAGATGAAATCATTACTGAAATTGACAAACTTTTCGGTGAGTTTTCAGTCTGCCAAATTAAACCGCAACACATAAAACAAATCGCCCTGCTCGAACAAGCGTGTTTTTCAACCCCTTGGAGTGAACAGGCTATAGAAGAAGCCTATAAATTGGGAACAAAATTTTTCGTAGCAGAAAAAAACGGCGCTGTTTTAGGGTATTTGGGAATTTCAGTTGTACTTGACGAGGGATATATCACCAATGTGGCGGTTTTCCCCGAATACCGAAATCAAGGCGTTGCAACTAAGCTTCTTGAAAATCTCTTTTGCTTTGCGAAAGAAAATTCCCTCTCTTTTGTTTCGCTTGAAGTCCGTCCGTCAAACGAAAACGCAATTTCTCTATACAGTAAGTTTGGTTTTAAAGAGGAAGGCAGACGGAAAAATTTTTATACCAACCCAAAAGAAGATGCTCTTATATTAACAAAAAGGTTTGATTAATTTGAAAATTCTGGCGATTGAAAGTTCCTGCGACGAAACTTCGGTTGCAATAGTCGAAGACCGCAAGGTGCTTTCAAATGTAATTTCAACCCAAATTGAAGAACATAAAATATATGGCGGAGTTGTACCCGAAATCGCTTCCCGCCGTCACGCTGAGGCAATTTCTCATGTATGTGACAAGGCGTTAGAGGATGCCAATCTGAGTTTTGATGATATTGAGGCAGTAGCGGTCACCTTTGCACCTGGACTTATCGGCGCTTTGCTTGTTGGTGTCAACTTTGCAAAAGGGCTTGCAATGAGTTTGGGCGTTCCGCTTATCCCCGTTCATCATCTGCGCTCACATATTGCGGCGAATTATATTGCTCACCCTGATTTAGAACCTCCGTTTTTATGTCTTTTAGTTTCGGGCGGCAACACAGTTATTGCAGAAGTTACTGATTACACAAAATTCAATATTTTAGGTGGCACTTGTGACGATGCCGCGGGCGAATGTTTCGATAAAGCGGCACGCTGTATGGGACTATCATACCCCGGCGGAGTTAATCTTGATAAAATCGCCACTTTGGCAGATAATAAAAAATATCCTCTGCCGTTCCCAAAGGTTAGCACAGGAGAATTTGATTTCAGTTTTTCAGGTCTTAAAACTGCTGTTTTAAACCTTGTTCACAACGCAAACCAAAAGGGCGAAGAAATAGATGTTCCCGTAATTTGCGCCACCGTCCGTCAGCGAGTTTGCGATTTGCTTATAAATAATACACTTTCAGCCGCCGAAAAATACGGTTATAAAAAGATTGCTATAGCGGGCGGTGTTTCGGCAAATAGCGAACTTCGGGCAAGAATGGAAGAAGAATGTAAAAAAAGAAACTATTCTCTTTATTACCCACCGCTTAAATACTGCGGAGATAATGCCGCAATGGTGGGCGCACAGGCAATTTATGAATATAATGACGGCAACATTGCAGACTGTTCGCTCAATGCCACCGCCACATTACCGATAAATTACAGATAATTTGCAAGGAAAGGATAACTATGTCACATAAAAAATTGCTTTTAATAGTCAATCCCTGTTCGGGTAGAGCAAAAATGCACACCGAACTTTTAAAGGTAATTGAGACCCTTTCGGGCGCAGACTATACAGTAACAGTCTATCCCACAAAATATAAAGGGGATGCCACAGAGTATGTTTCTAAACTGGACCAAAACGACTATGATCTTATCGTGGTTTGCGGAGGTGACGGAACATTAAACGAAGTCATCACCGCTCTTATGGAAACTTCACTTGATATTCCGCTCGGATATATTCCGTCGGGCACGCTTAATGAATGGTCTAACGGACTTAAAATTTCCCGTAATATTGAAACTGCTGCAAAAGATATAACAACAGGCAATAAAATCAAACTTGATATCGGTAAATTTGATGATAAATACTTCTCATATACTGCCTCTTTTGGTGCGTTCACTTCAGCATCATATTCCGCACCGCAAGATATAAAAAATGTATTAGGTCAGGCGGCATACTTCTTTGAGGGTATCAAAAGCCTTGCAAACATTAAACCGATACACCTGAAATTCACACACGAGAACGGCGTTGTCGAGGGTGATTTCCTGTTTGGCGCAATTTCAAATTCGCTGTCGGTCGGCGGTATTGTTAAATACGATAAAACCGCCGTTGAACTCAACGACGGAATGTTTGAGGTTTTGCTTATCCGCAATCCTGATAATATTTTAAAGTTACAGCCTTTGATAGACGGAATTTTAAAACACGAATTTGACCGTGAGGGTATTGACTTCTTCCGCACCAAAAACCTCACCATTGAAACCGACGAAGATGTCTCGTGGACACTCGACGGAGAATATGCAAAAGGTGAAAAGGTTTTTGAAGTTTCAAATCTTCACAATGCAATAACATTTATAATACCATAAAAATAAGGACGGAGATTTATATGTTTACAAGAGATATCGGTGTTGACCTTGGCACCGCAAATACATTGGTTTGCCTTAAAGGTAAAGGAATAATTATGAGAGAGCCCTCTGTTGTGGCTTATGATATAAGAAATGATGCCGTCCGAGCAGTAGGACAAGAGGCAAAAGATATGATTGGCAGAACCCCTGGTTCAATCGTGGCGGTACGCCCTTTGAAAGACGGCGTTATTGCTGACTTTGATGTTACTGCCGCAATGCTTAAAAGATTTGTGCGCTCTGCTTTGAAAGGCTCTTTCTTCTCAAGAGTGCGTATGGTAGTGTGTATCCCCGCAGGTGTTACCGAGGTTGAAAGCCGTGCGGTTTACGATGCCGCAAAACAGGCGGGCGCTACCGAAGTGGACTTAGTAGAAGAACCTATGGCAGCGGCTGTAGGCGCAGGGCTTCCCGTTTGGGATGCCACGGGCAATATGATTGTTGATATCGGCGGCGGTACAAGTGAAGTTGCCGTTATATCCTTAGGTGATATCGTAACTGCCCAGTCAATCCGTGTTGCAGGCGATGATTTAGACGAAGCAATTATTAACTATATCCGCAGAAAACACAATCTTCTTATCGGCGAGCGTACCGCAGAACAGATTAAAATTGAAATTGGCTCAGCAAAGCCTTACGAGGATGAGACAAGCATTGAAATAAAGGGACGAAACCAAGTAGACGGTCTGCCTAAAAATGTTATAATTTCGTCCGAAGAAGTGCGTATTGCTATGGCAGATACCATCTCTCAAATCATTGATACTATTCGGTTAACACTTGAGAAAACTCCGCCTGAACTTGCGGCCGATATTATTGACAGAGGCATAACTATGACAGGCGGCGGCGCTCTGCTTCGTGGATTTGCAGAACTTATTGCCGAAGAAACGGGTATGCCTGTAACAGTAGCGGCAAATCCGCTTGACTGTGTGGTGCTCGGCACTGCAAAAAGACTTGAATCGGGCAGCGGATTTGATAACTACACCTTCCGCAGAGGTAAAAGATTTAGATAAAACAGGAGAAAGTAAATGCGTTTTTTCTTTCGTAGCAAACAGTTTAAAGTGATTTTGACAATTTTGATTTGTCTTATAACAATTTCAATAATATTCACTATAATTGGTGGCAGAATATCACCCCAGTCCAACATTGCCGCCACTATAACTGCGCCCATTCGCTCGGCGGCAACTGCTGTTTCTAATGCGTTTTCAGATTTTGTGTCTGCATATAATGACGGAAATAAATTGATGCTTGAAAATACAGAACTTGAATCGGAAATAAATCAACTAAGGGAACAACTTGCCGATTATCAAAAAGTTTCTGCCGAAAATGAATTTTATAAAAAATATCTTGAAATAAAAGATAGCAATCCTGACTTCAAGTTTGCACCTGCAACGCTTATTTCAAGAGATACAGGCGACCCATATAAAAGTTTTGTTATAAATAAGGGCTCTGCAAACGGCATAAGCGCTTTTGATACTGTTATTACCGAAGCGGGTCTTGTTGGCTATGTTTCGGATGTAGGTCTTACAACCGCAAAGGTGACCACGATTCTCAGCCCTGAACTCACCTTAGGTGCGCTCGATAACCGCACTAACGATTCGGGTATAATTTCAGGCTCTATTGAAACAGTAAAGGATAATCAAACCAAGTTTTACAATCTTGCACGCTCTTGCAGTGTGGCGGTGGGTGACTATGTGGTGACATCGGGCGAGGGTGTTTTCCCCGAGGGATTACTTATCGGAAGTATCACTTCCATCGGCAACGACCGTTATAACACCGCTCTTTTCGCAACAGTAAAACCTTTTGCAGATATTGATGAAATCCGTGATGTAATGGTTATCACGAGTTTTAAAGGTAAAGGTAAATAATATGAATTCAAAAAGACATCCGTTTATCTTTATTTTTAACATACTTATTTTTTCTTTTATAATACTTTTATATTATACAGATTCGGCGGGAATTAAAATTTCCACCGCCTCCGCTCTACTTATTTTGCCCGTACTGACGGCTTTTTCATTATTTCATTCGCCGTTAGCAAGCGGACTCACAGGGGTTATCGTAGGAATCTTTATGGATGCGTGCGCCCCTTCTTCATACTGTTTTAATGCAACTGTTTTAATGTTGATTGCCGTTTTCGTTGCGGTTGCTTCAAACACGCTTTTTAATAAAAATGTGCCATCGGCTGCGGTTTTATCATTAATCACAAGCGTATTTTATTTTGTTTATCAGTGGATTGTTTTCCACGCCGCAGTTGAGAGCCTTAACAATAGCCTTATTTACCTTTTGAATTATTCGCTTCCCTCTGCTGTGTTCAGCGCAATATTTATTTTCCCGTTTTATTTTCTTTATAAAAAGTTTCATAAAATTTCATTAGAATAGAAAGGAATTTGAAAATTGCCTTTTAAGAAAAAAAGTCCGATTACGCTGACCGCTTTATCTATTTTGCTTGTAATCGCAATGTTGCTTTTTTCTGTAAGAATTTATTCTTTACAGGTTAAAGACTCTGCAAAATATACAGGCAGAATTGAAAACGGCGCAAGTTCAATAAGAACTGCCGCCATAAAAGCGCCGCGCGGTGAAATTCTTGACTGCTACGGCAGACAAATTGCTATCAACCGTGACGGATATAACATTGTTTTTAACAAAGCGTACATCAAAGACGATATTAACGACATAATTTTACAACTTATAAAACTTTCAAAAAAATATAATGCCGAGTGGGTTGACCTTTTACCGCTCAATTCCTCAGCGCCTTACGGTTTCAAAAAAGGTGAATCCACAAAAAAGATGCTCGAAACCTTAAAACTTGCCCACTATGCCACAGCCCAAAACTGTTTTGACACTATGGTTGAGGAATACGGTTTGCAAAACTATTCAAAGTCAGAGCAACGCAAGATAATGGGCGTTCGATACAGTATGCAAATTTCGGATTTTTCAATTTCATATCCATTCACCTTTGCAGAAGATGTTTCAACCGAGTTTATGAGAAAAATCTCTGAATGTTCTTTGAGTCTCAGCGGTGTTTCGATTGAAGTTGTTCCTGTCCGTGAATACCCAGACACAACACTTGCAGTAAACCTTATAGGCTCAGTCGGTCCAATCTTTGAAGAGGATTGGGAGTATTATAAAGAAAAAGGCTATTCTTATAATGATAAAGTTGGTAAAAGCGGTATCGAAAAATGGGCAGAAGATTATCTTCGGGGTATCGACGGCGAAATTACCTATTATCTCGACTCCAAGGGTGATATAATTTCAAGCGAAGTCACCAAAGAGCCTATTGCAGGCAAAACAGTTATGATGTCGCTCGATAAGAATCTGCAACGCAAAGCACAAGATTCTCTTAAAGAAAAGGTTAGAAGTCTTCAAAAAGAGGGCGGTACTTGTAAAGCGGGCTGTGCCGTTGCTATTGATATACACACAGGAAAAGTTTTAGCCGCCGCAAACTATCCGTCTTACGATTCGGCTACGATGAATAAGGAATATAATAAACTCCAGTCTGACCCTGCTAAACCTTTAACTGACAGAGCATTTCAGGGTGTATATCCCATCGGTTCAACAATTAAACCAGCAGTTGCTATTGCCGCAATGGAAAACAACCATTATTCTATTGGCGAGAGCATTAACTGTGTGAGAGTTTATAAACTTTTTAAAGGTTATTCACCAAAATGTCTTCACTATCACGGAAAAATCGCCTTAAAAGACGCATTAGCCAAAAGTTGTAACTACTTTTTCTTTGAAATGGGCAGACGAATTGGCGCTACAACCCTCACCGAATATTTCAAACAATTCGGTTTAGGTCTTAAAACAGGCGTTGAGGTTGACGACAGTTCGGGAATTTTACTTCAGCCTGAGAGCGATAATGTCGGCGGTACAACTCTGCAAATTGCAATCGGTCAGATGAACGCTTTCACACCTTTGCAGGCCGCAAACTATGCCGCTACCCTTGCAAATGGCGGTACACACTACCGTGCAAGTCTTATAAACCAAATCGTTTCTTATGATATTTCTGAAGTTTATAAAACTATCGACCCCGAAGTTGTGAATACAGTAAACATTAAGGATAAAACCCTTACCGCCGTTAAGCAAGGTATGCTTTCGGTTACAGAAGACGGTACGGGCCGTGCCGCTTTGGGTGATTATCCGATAAAGGTAGGCGGTAAAACAGGTACTTCGCAGGTTAATAATGCCGCAGACCACAGTATATTCATCGCTTTTGCGCCTTTTGACCGTCCTGAAATTGCAATTTCAGTTGTACTTGAAAACGGAAGTTCGGGTTTTTCAGCAGGTTCTATCGTTCGTGATATGTTGGATGCTTATTTCTTTGCAGAACACGCATCGTCGAGCGACCAAAAACCTTTCGTTGTTTTGGATTAAAAAATTGACAAATTTTAGTTGCTATGATAAAATAATTTTTAAATGCGAGGTGCTTTATGGGCAAGATTTTTGCTGTCACTTCGGGTAAAGGCGGTGTCGGAAAGTCAACCTTTTCGGTAGGATTATCGCTTGCCCTTTCAAAAAGCGGATGTTCAGTCCTTTTGATTGATATGGATGAGGGTCTTCGTTGCCTTGATATAATGCTCGGCGTTGACAAATCAACCGTCTTTGATTTGTCGGACATACTGTGCGGCAAGGAGATTTCAGACGCAGTTTACGAAATACCGCACCATAAGAATCTGTTTTTAATCCCCGCTCCCGCAAAATCAGGTTTAATTGATGCATTTGCATTTACAAATTTTGCAAATCAGGTTCGGGATATGTTTGATATCGTTATTTTCGACTTTCCCGCAGGAATCGATTTTTCACTTTACACCTGTCTGCCGAAAGACAGTTTATTCTTAACCGTCGCTTTGCCTGACCCCGTCTGTGTGAGAGATGCATCGATTGTGTCGCAAAGGCTATATGAACTCGGTTGCAGTTCACGGCTAATAATAAACCAATTCGAGTATAAATTGGCAAAAAAACATATCTTTAAAAACATTGACGAAATTATCGACCAATCAGAGTTACAACTTTTAGGGATTGTCCCTAAGTCCGATGAACTTATGCTATTGGCGGTAAAAAATAAATTAAAACCAAAAGGTAAGGCTATACAGAGTTTCACAAGAATTTCAAAACGCCTTTTGGGAGAAAATATACTTCTCCCAAACCTTAAAAAAATATGAAAGGAACATTAAAAAATGACAATCGCATTAATCGCACACGACGCTAAAAAGGAACTGATGGTACAATTTTGTATCGCTTACTGCGGCATTTTAAGCAGACATAATCTTGTTGCCACAGGTACTACAGGTAAGACCGTTTCAGAAGCCACAGGACTTGAAATCACAAGTTTTTTAAGCGGTTCACAGGGCGGTTCACAACAAATCGCATCTCGCATCGGCTGTGATGAAATCGACCTTCTTTTGATGTTCCGTGACCCGCTCAATCCAAAGCCGAATGAGCCCGATGAACACGCTTTGCTTCGTCTTTGCGACGTTCATAATATTCCTGTTGCCACAAATATCGCCACCGCAGAAGTTCTTATTCACGGTCTTGAACGCGGCGACCTTGATTGGCGTCAAATTTTAAAATCTAACTAATTTTCGGAGACACTTATGGCAGAAATAAACCGTGCTGTAAAAGGCACTAATGACATTTTACCTAACGAAATATATAAATGGCAGTTTGTGGAAAAAACAATGCTTGAAACTGCAAAACAATTCGGTTTTGAAGAAATTCGTGTTCCTGTATTCGAACACACTGAAGTTTTCAAAAGAAGCGTTGGAGACACAACTGACGTTGTTCAAAAAGAAATGTATACTTTTGACGATAAGGGCGGACGCTCAATAACTTTGCGCCCCGAACTTACCGCAGGCGTAATCAGAAGCGTTTTGGAAAACGGACTTACAAACGGACCGCTTCCCCTAAAAGTTTGTTATATCGGCGGTTGCTATCGCTATGAAAAACCGCAGGCTGGACGGCTTCGTGAATTTCATCAGTTTGGTGTTGAATGTGTGGGTGCATCATCACCCAACGCTGATGCAGAAGTTATCTGTCTTGCCCGTCAGGTGCTTGACAATATCGGCATTAAAAAGATTTCTTTGGAAATCAATTCTATCGGTTGTCCCGAATGCCGTAAAAAATATCAGGAAGCATTAAAAGAATACTTCCGCAGTAATATCGAAACCCTTTGTGACACCTGTAAGGACCGTCTTGAACGCAACCCTATGCGTATTCTTGACTGTAAATCTCCGGTGTGCAAGACACTTTGTGAAAAAGCGCCCGTTGTTTTAGACTATCTGTGCGAAGAATGTGATGAACATTTTAAAAATGTTAAAAAATATCTTGATGCAGCACAGGTGGAATATACTGTCAACCCTCATATCGTAAGAGGTCTTGATTATTATACTCGCACCGTTTTTGAGTTTGTATCAGGTGATATCGGCGCTCAAAGTACTGTTTGCGGCGGCGGACGATATGACGGACTCATTTCTCAAATGGGCGGTCAGCCTACCGCATCTTTAGGTTTT
Organism: Acutalibacteraceae bacterium; assembly: GCA_045647405.1. Taxonomy (GTDB): domain Bacteria; phylum Bacillota; class Clostridia; order Oscillospirales; family Acutalibacteraceae; genus UBA737. The sequence goes on from JAZRMI010000033.1 coordinate 12,460, forward strand.
GCAATGGGCATTGAAAGACTTATGATGGTGCTTGAAAGCCAAAATGCCGAGATACCGACAGGCACACCAAATGACCTTTATGTTGCAGTTATGGGTGAAAAAGCGAGCCTTAAAGCCTGTATGCTATGCAACAGTCTGCGTGCTGACGGCTTCAATGTTCAAACCGATATTTGCGGGCGTGGTCTTAAAGCACAAATGAAATTCGCCAATAAAATCAAGGCTCTGTTTACCTTAGTTTTAGGTGACGCTGAACTTGAAGAAAATAAAGCAAAACTTAAAAATATGGCAACAGGTGAAGAGACCGATGTTCATCTCGACACCCTTACAGACGATTTGTTCAAAGCAAAAAGCAAATTTGCACTTGATATGCTAACCGATTCTATTTGCAATGAGGGGTAAAAAAATTGAAACTTGACAGAATGAATGGATTAAAGCGCACCGACTACTGCGGTACGCTTAATAAAGATAATATAGGCCAAGAAGTCACCGTTTGCGGTTGGGTTCAACGCCAGCGTGACCTTGGCGGTTTGATTTTCGTTGACCTGCGTGACAGAAGCGGTATTGTTCAATTAGCGTTTGATGACACTACCGAGAAATCAATCTTTGAAAAGGCATCAGCGCTAAGAAGTGAATTTGTTGTAATGGCAACAGGTAAAGTTCGTATGCGTTCTTCAATCAATCCCGATATCCCCACAGGCGATATTGAAATTGAAGTGAATTGCCTTAAAACTCTCGGCAAGAGCGAAACTCCACCGTTCGAAATTCTCAACGACAGTCTTGCCAATGAAGAATTGCGCCTTAAATACCGTTATCTTGATTTGCGCCGTCCCGTAATTCAGAATAATATTTTAATGCGCCATAAAATCACTAAAGTCACTCGCGACTATTTTGACGAAAACGGTTTTATAGAAATTGAAACTCCAACACTCATTAAATCCACCCCCGAGGGTGCTCGTGACTATTTAGTACCCTCCCGTATCCATAAGGGCAGTTTCTTTGCACTTCCGCAGTCACCCCAACTTTATAAACAGTTGCTTATGCTTTCGGGATTTGACCGCTATATGCAGATTGCCCGTTGCTACCGTGACGAAGATTTGCGTGCTGACCGTCAACCCGAGTTTACACAAATCGACTTGGAAATGTCCTTTGTTGAAATGGAAGACGTTTTAAAAATTGCCGAGGGTTATATAAGCAGACTATTTAAGGAAGTATTAAATACAGAAATTCCTACACCCCTTCCCCGCTTAACCTATACCGAGGCTATGAACGACTACGGCTCGGACAAACCTGACACCCGTTTTGATATGAAAATAAAAGATTTGTCGGATATTGTCGAAAACTGCGGTTTCGGTGTATTTGCAGATACTGTTAAAAACGGTGGAACAGTTCGTGCTATCAATGCCAAAAATGCAAGCGGTGTTTACACCCGTAAAGAAATTGACAAACTAACCGAAGAAGCAAAAGGCATCGGCGCTAAGGGTCTTGCATTTATCCGTTGGGTTGAAGACACCCCGACCTGCTCGTTCTCTAAATTTATGACTGAGGAAGAAATGCAGGCAATCTTAGAGCGTGTAGACGCTCAAAAGGGCGACGTTGTGTTAATCGTTGCCGACCGCAAGAACACTTGTCTTTCGGTTTTAGGCGCACTCCGCTTAACCGTTGCAAAACGCCTTGATATTATCCCCGATAAATTCAATTTCCTTTGGATAACAGAATTCCCGTTCTTTGAATATAACGAAGAAACCGGTAACTGGGATGCTATGCACCATCCGTTCACTTCACCTTTGGATGAGTGTATAGAGTATCTTGACACCAACCCCGAAAAAGTTTTTGCTAAGGCTTATGACTTGGTGCTCAATGGTGTGGAACTTTCAAGCGGTTCGATCCGTATAACCGATCCCGAACTTCAATCAAAAATGTTCTCGGCGCTCGGTCTTTCAGACGAGGGGGCTCACGAAAAATTCGGTTTCCTTACTGATGCTTTCCGTTTCGGCGCTCCACCTCACGGCGGTATGGGTATTGGCCTTGACCGACTTTGCATGATTATGTGCGGTTGTGATTCTTTGCGTGATGTTATTGCATTCCCCAAAGTTTCAAACTCAAGCGAACTAATGTCAGGCGCTCCTGCCGAGGTTGATAATACACAACTTAAAGACCTTGCAATATCATTAATAGATAATAAAAAAGAGACTGTTTAACAGTCTCTTTTCTTTATGCAAAAATAACATCAATAACAAGCATCATACAAAATCCCGAAATCAAAGCATAGGTGGCGCCTCGCTGACTTCCGTGAGCATGAGTTTCAGATAACATTTCATCGCTGATAACATAAAGCATTGTTCCGCCCGCAAAGCTGAGTGCAAAAGGTAAAAGAAATGTTGCAATACTTACTGCAAAATATCCTATAAGTGTTCCTATAACCTCAACCAATCCTGTAATCATAGCGGCTATAAAGGTTTTTTGAGGGCTCACCCCTGCTGACAGCATAGGGCCGATTATAATTATACCCTCAGGCACATTTTGCAAAGCAATACTTCCTGCAATTATTAGAGCCTGTGATACATTGCCCGAACCAAAACCCACACCTGCCGCAATACCCTCAGGAAGATTATGAATTGCAATAGCGGTCACAAAAAGAAGCACTTTATTTAGGTTTGCGTTGTTATGAGTTTCTGAATCAACACCCACCATCTTATGTAAGTGCGGAACTACTTTATCAATAACATTTAAACAAGCCGCTCCTGTAAAGATACCTGCTATTGTAATCAAAAGCGAATATCTTCCGCCGTATTCCAATGACGGCAAAATAAGACCTAATACAGCCGCCGCCAACATAACACCTGCGGCAAATGACAATATGATATCCGATAATTTGTGAGAGACTTCTTTAAAAATAAAACCTATAAACGAACCTATAACTGTTGCACCGCCGACACCTAATGCGGTGAGTAACACTAATTCCATAAACTTCCCATCCTATTTTGAATTTATATATTCTTCGGCGTAATGTGACGCAACTGCACCGTCAGCAACAGCCGTCACCACCTGTCGCAATACTTTTGTGCGAACATCGCCCACAGCATAAACGCCGTCTATACTTGTTTTTGTTGATTCATCAGCAATAATATATCCGTTGCTGTCAAGTAATTCTGTATTTCCAAGAAAATCTGTAATCGGTTTTCTGCCAATACTCACAAACACACCGTCGCAAGAAACTTCGCTTTCTTCACCTGTTTTAACATTATCAAGTTTGATTCCTGTCACTTTGCCATCGGTTATAAATTCTTTTACTGTACTATCCCAACGAAATTCAACATTGTCACACTTCATAAGCGGTTCGTGATATATTTTAGTGGCTTTTAAAGTATCTCTGCGATGCACCAAAATAACCTTATGTGCAATTCTCGACAAATAAAGCGCATCTGAAACAGCGCTGTTGCCGCCACCGATTACCGCAACTGTTTTACCTCTATAAAATCCGCCGTCACAATGGGCGCAATAATGCACACCCTTGCCAACCAAACTTTTTTCGTTTTCTATGCCGAGTTCACGAGGGTTAGCGCCTGTTGCTATTACAACAGTTTTAGAAAAATAGGTTTCTTTTGCGGTGTTTACTTTTTTGATTTCACCCGAAAGGTCAACCGACACTACTTGCGAATTTTTAGTCTTTGCGCCAAAACGCTCTGCACCCGACTGCATTTTCATACCAAGGGTAAAGCCGTCTACCCCGTCATCAAAACCGGGGTAGTTGTCAATTATATCGGTAAGCGCCATCTGACCGCCTGCCGATAACTTTTCTAAAACCAAAGTGTCAAGCCCTGCCCTTGAGGCATAAAGAGCGGCAGTATATCCCGCAGGACCGCCACCAATAATAATCATATCAAAAATATGCTCCACAAGACATCTCCTTATATATTGACTTTGTCTCAAATTAAAGGTATAATGCGATAGGTAAAATTAACCTTCAAGCATTTCTAAAATTTGGTCTTTACCTCTCACCCCTGCGGATTGTTCTATTATTTTACCGTCTTTTAAAACCACCAATGTTGGTATACTCATAACACCGAATTGCTGTGCCAATTCAGGCTGTTCATCAACATTGATTTTTCCAACTAAATACTCTGGATTTTCTTCTGCAATCTGGTCAACCAAGGGGGACACCATTCTGCACGGACCGCACCAATCGGCATAAAAATCCAAAAGAACGGTTTTTTGGCTTTTTAATATTTCATTTTCAAAATTTTCTTTAGTTATTTTTAAAACTGACATATTAATCATCCTTTCGTTTTTATTATACCTAATAATTATAAAAAAATCTATACTTAAAGGAGACTTTTATGAAAAAAAAGTTAAAACTTCTCTTTTCTGTTTTTTGTGTATTCTTCCGCATAGGCGCTTTCACTTTCGGTGGCGGATATGCAATGATACCGCTTATTTCAAAAGAAACAGTTGAAAACAAAAAATGGATTTCAGACCAAGACATACTTGATATAATAGCAATAGCGGAATCCACACCAGGACCTATTGCTATCAACTCCGCAACATTCGTAGGTTATCGTGTTGCAGGATTTTTTGGTGCAATGTCTGCAACCTTAGGTGTGGTGTTGCCGTCTTTCGTTATTATTCTTGCAATTTCTTATATTCTAAAGGAATTTCAAAATATAAAAGCAATTCAGTATGCTTTCAACGGTATCCGTGCAGGTGTTTTGGCGTTGATATTGAAAGCGCTTTGGTCGATGTATAAACAATGCCCCAAAAACTTGCTTTCTTATATTTTGGCATTTGCTTGTTTTGTAGCAGTAGCGTTCTTAAAAATCAATGTGCTTTACTGCATTATCGGTTGTGCTGTTGCGGGACTTATTACTTCCCTTGTTGCGAAAGGTAAGGTGAAAGAATGATTTTTCTGATACTTTTTTTAACTTTCTTTAAAATCGGTGCTTTTACTTTCGGCGGTGGCTATGCAATGCTTCCTCTTATAAAGGAAGAAGTTTTATCACACGGTTGGATGCAACTTTCAGACCTTGTTGACTTTATCGCCGTAAGCGAATCCACACCGGGACCTTTTGCAATTAATATGGCAACCTTTGTCGGCAGTAGAATGGGCGGTATTTTAGGCTCTGCCTGTGCCACATTGGGTGTGGTGTTGCCATCTTTCACAATAATATTAATTGTAGCAAAATGTTATGATAAATTTAAAAACAGCAAAGTGGTAAGCGGTTGTATGACAGGTCTTAAACCCGCAGTTATCGGTCTTATCGGTGCGGCGGCAGTTTCAATCGGTCAAACAGTGTTTTTTCCAACAGGTTTTTCAACTGCAGTCTTTACAGACATTAACCTCTATATCTCGCTTGCCATTTTCATTTTAGGAAGTATCCTTGCTTTCAAAAAAATCCACCCGATTTTAATAATCTGCATTTCGGCAATTATAGGTATTGTGGTAGGATATGCCTTATAAATTTAATGATTAAATTAAAAAACATTCCATTTCGGCTCTTTTTTATTGCTAATAAGAGCAATATAGTGTAAAATAATGGTATGAAGATATATTATATAAAATAAATATCCGAGGAGGAAAAATTATGCCAACATTGAAAATCATGAAGTATGCCACTAAGCGAAATAATCTCCATTTGCGTGTCGCAATGGGACATTTTGCAACAAGTAACTGCCACAGCAATTATTATATTGATGTGGTTGCACAGAAGTCCCGTCTTTCTGAAGCGAGAGCGGTTGCAGAAGAACTTTGTTCTTATTATTATACCGATACAGTGGTAGATACTATTTTATGCCTTGACGGTACAGAGGTTATAGGTGCTTGCCTTGCAGACAGTCTTTCAAAGGCTGATTTTGTTAATATGAATGCCCATAAATCAATTTATGTGGTAACTCCTGAAACGACAAACGGCAGTCAGTTGATTTTCAGAGATAATATAGTTCCTATGATTAACGGTAAAAATGTAATGATTCTTGCGGTTTCTGTCGCTTCGGGTAAAACTGTTGAGGCTGCAATAGATGCCGTAAGATATTACGGCGGTACAGTTTCGGGTATTTCTGCGATATTCTCTACTGCAAAAGAATGCAGAGGGCTTAAAGTACATTCTGTATTCGACCCCAATGATTTGCCTGATTATAAATGTTATCCCGCACACGAATGTCCGCTTTGCAAACAAGGTGTTAAATTGGACGCATTAGTAAACAGTCACGGTTTTTCAAAGATATAAATAAAAATCCCGAAAATTTCGGGATTTTTTAAATTTTTCACTTGATTATTTTTTATCTTTATGATATAATAGCCAATGCTGTATATAATATAGTGTATGCGCTGATAGCTCAGTTGGATAGAGCATCTGCCTTCTAAGCAGAGGGTCGGGGGTTCGAATCCCTTTCAGCGTGCCAATAAAGAAGTTGCGACCTTTAGGTTGGGACTTCTTTATTTTTATATGGAGAAAGGGATTCGAACAAGGCATAAAAAAGAGCCGAAATCGGCTCTTTTTTTATTATTTATTTTTTTACAGCTTCAAGTTTCTTCTGGCGTCTGTGCTTAACATCTTCAGACTTCGGTTTAATTTCACCTGCAGCAGTAAGTGCCATTCGGGTAAATAACGGTCCAAACAACTCATAAATAAGCACCGCAAATAGTGTAATATTCCTAATAAGAGCGCCCTCACTTCCAAGTTGCATTGCCGTAGCACACATTCCAAGCGCAACCCCTGCCTGCGGGAATAAAGTTATTCCAAGATACTTGCAGATTTCAGGACTGCAGTTTGTCATTTTCGCACTAATCAATGTACCTACATATTTGCCGATACATCTTGTGATTATGTAAACCACTCCTATAAAGACAATAGAAAGGCTCGTAAACACACTAAGTTCAAGTTCTGCACCGCTTATAACAAAGAAAAGAGCAAACAACGGTGAAGTCCATTTGTCCGATGCGCCCATAAGGTCGTGCGACAAAGGACATATATTGCAAAAAACCGTACCAAGCATCATACAGGTGAGCAATGACGAAAACTGAATATGAACACCGCCGATACTAAAATCCATCATAGAAATTGAGGCTGTAAGGAACACTGCGCCGATTGTTAAATTAAGTCGGTTGGTATTCGAATTGAAAAGTTTTTCGAGTTGTGTTAAAACCCAACCCATTAAAGCGCCCAATAAAAGCGAACATACAATTTCGATTATGGGATTTACAATTATTGAAACTATGTCAATTGTTCCGCTGACAAGAGTTTTTGCTATACCGAAAGACACAGCAAATACTATAAGACCTACCGCATCATCAAGCGCTACTATCGGAAGCAACAATTTAGTAAGCGGTCCGTGCGCTTTATACTGACGAACAACCATAAGTGTTGCCGCAGGAGCGGTTGCAGTTGCTATAGCACCCAATGTCAACACTTGAGGCAATGTGAATTTTTCGGGAATTATTAGATGGACTCCCCATAAGGCCAAATCAACAAAAAGCGTTGCGGTAAACGCCTGAATCACACCGATAACAAATGCTTGTTTACCTGTTTTTTTAAGTTCTGACAAGCGAAATTCATTACCGATTGAAAAAGCGATAAATCCTAACGCCACCTCTGAAACAAGCGAGAGTTTTGCCACCGCATCGGCAGAGTTGAAACCAACGCCGTCAAAACCGAAAGCGCCCATACAATATGGTCCCACTAAGACACCTGCTATAAGATATGCCGTAACAGACGGTAATTTTAAAGGTTTAAAAAGCCTCGTCATAAGAAGCCCTGCCAAGAGAGCAACTGAAACCGAAAGCAATGTGTTCACTCAAAACATCTCCCCAAAACAATTTCGAACAGTAACAATAATACCACTGTTTAAAATAGTTGTCAATCACAAAAATCGGTTTTTATTACTAATATATTCATTAAAACGGTAACTGTTTACCTTGTTTTTGCCATTCACGGAATTCTGCCGTTGCGCAGAAAATAACATCACCCGAAGAATTGATTGCAGTTTCCAAAGAATCCTGAACCACACCGATTATAAATCCAACTGCAACAACCTGCATTGCAATTTCCTGTCCAACACCCAAAAGCGAACACGCCATAGGTATAAGCAAGAGCGAACCGCCCGCAACACCCGATGCACCGCAAGCGCCCAAGGTTGCAACAAAACTTAAAATAATTGCCAATATAATATTCACTTCTATACCCTGTGAAAAGGCTGCCGCCAAAGACATAACGGTTATGGTGATAGCCGCACCGTCCATATTAATTGTTGCGCCTAACGGAATAGATACGCTGTAATACTCACGGTCGAGCCCCAATTTTTCACACAAATTCATATTAACAGGAATATTGGCCGCCGAACTTCTTGTAAAGAAAGCGGTAAGTCCCGATTCTTTAAAACATCTGAATACCAACGGATAGGGATTTCTTTTAAGTGAAATCGCCACTATAAGCGGGTCAACCACAAAAGCCACAATCAGCATACAGCCAACCAATACCGCCAGCAATTTTCCGTAATCTGTGAAAATTTCAAGACCGTATTCACTAACCGAGCCGAAAACTAATCCCATAATACCAAACGGCGCTAACTGAATCACCCAAGCAACCGCTTTTGATACCGCATTAGAAATATCAGTAAGCACTTCTTTTGTTTTATCTCCTGCACCCATTCTTAAAGCAAGTCCTAAAATAATCGCCCAAGTCAGAATACCAACATAATTAGCACTAATCAATGCCGAAACAGGATTCATAACCATATTTGAAAGTAATGCCCTGAACACTTCTCCGAGTCCCTCAGGTGCGGACTGCTCTGCCGCATTTGCAAGCGGAATCGTTACACGGAAGATATAACTAAACACTACCGCAACTACTGCCGCTAAAAATGTGCTTAGCATATAAAAAATTATGACCGTTCTGAATCTTTTGCCTATTCCCGAACCTGCGCTCGAAAGCGAAGACACCACCAAAACAAAAACGAGTATTGGCGCTATCGCTTTTAAAGCACCAACAAAAATATCACCGAAAACCGTAACAAATTCTGCTTGAGGTACCCAAAGCCCCAAACAAATACCAATTACCAAGCCGATTGCTATTCTTAAAATCAATGGCGACTTAACATAAACATTAAAAATCTTTTTCATTTCTTATCTCCGTTTACTATTTTATTGAAACCAATTTTGGTTTGCCTATATAATTAAGATTATATTTTCTGACAATTTCCTGTGCTTTGCTTAAGGATTCACCGTCAAAAGCATCCTTAGCAGTGTGGGCATCAAAGCCGAATGTAACAGGTGATTTTTCCTTACCTGCTATTTCCCAAAAATCACTATTGGGATAATTTCGGTTTTCCCTAATACCTAAAAAATTAATTTCAAGCGGAACATTATATTCTCTTGAAGCGATACATATTTTCGTCATTTCGTTATAATAAATCTCTTTATCACCAACAAAATTGAAAATATCAGGATGCGCAACATAGGTATATACACCGCTTTTTATTGCCGAAACAACGCAAGTAACATACTTTTTCAATTCTTCCACCGACTCAGTGGGGATTATTGTATGAGGGCTTCCCAATTCAGTCTGATGCTCTCCCAATATCAGATACTGCGCTCCGCTATTTCTTGCAATTTCAAGCATCTTTTGGAAACTTGACGGATAATATTCCATTTCAAAACCGATTTTAATATTAATTTTTTTCTTATATTTTTCCCTTAATACAGATATTTCTTTAAAATAGTCCTCAATTTCGTCACAATGCAATCTGTAATGCGCTTCGCTACCATCGGGAAACATAAAAGGTGCGTGTTCCGAAAATCCCATATATTTAATGCCGTTTTCAATCGCCCTTATAACATATTCTTCAGGTGTTCCGCTTGCGTGATGGCATCTGTAAGTATGTGTATGAAAATTATAATCCAAAACTATCATCCTTAAATTATTGAATTGAATTCAATATCTACATAAATCGGTGAATGGTCGGTAGCGTCAAGAGCATATTGATCGCACATAACTCTGTACTGCAAAACCTTAAAACCGTCACCATAACTTACAAAATGGTCGATAGACTCAATATATTTTTTATCGGTTTTCTTACCGTGGAATTTTCCGTCCTCTCCTTTTTCGGGATAACCGTGATAAGATGCCATATCGTCTTTATTTTCGGTCATATCGTAAAGCGGTTTAACTTCATTTATCGGGTAAATAAACTGAAAAACTTCGCTGTCACGTCTGCAGTTCATATCACCGAAAGCAAATACAGGACAGTTAAACCTATGTGAAATATATTTCATAATATCGCAAAGTTGTCTTGCATTCTTTGCTCTCAGCACATCGTCAGCCTCACTGTTGTATTTAAACCAAAAATGCGTGTTGCAAACACCGAAAACATTTTTATTTTCCTTATGCTTTACAACCGCCCAGGTTATAGCCTTTGAGCCGTCGGGCGTATCTTCAAGCAATTCATATCCCTTTGCCAGAAGTTCATAATCCTTCTTTATGGCTATCGGCACATTGTTTTCGCCGTTATAAACCTCTGTGCCTGCAAAAATATAACCTTCGGAAAGCCAAGTAAAAAGATTGCTTGATCTCCAACCTTTATTCACTTCCTGAAAACCGATTATATCAGGTTTATAATCCTCATAAATGCGAAAAGTATCTCTTTCTCTATCACTAACAGGATTCGGGAAGTGCGAACCTAAAATATTACTTGACATAATCCTCATTAATATAACCCTCTTTTTAAAATTATTTTTAATTATTTTACCATAGATATCCATTAACCACAATAGAAAATCAATATATTATGAAATTAAGACATTGTTTTTATGAAATTAAGATTATATAATTAGTAAAAACCCGTTAGGAGAAAATTTATGAGAATTATGACAAGTAATATTTGGGGTGATTATTACAGCAACCCCGTAGAACCGAGAGGAAATCAACTTTTAAAGGTTTACGAAAAGTACAATCCCGATATTCTAGGCGTGCAGGAAGCAACTAAATCATGGCAAAACAGCACCCTTTTCAAATCACTTTCCGAAAACTATAACGCCGTAGGATATGATAATAAATTCAATATAAATTTTGAACCTTTGTTTTATAAAAACACCTATAAATTGATTGCAAACGGTTTTGAATATCTTAACGACACACCTGATATTTCAAAAGGAATTACTTGGGTTGTTTTAACCAATCCTGAAACCGCCAAAACTTTTGCCGTATGCAACACTCACTTTTGGTTTAAATCAGGTCCCGAACACGACGAAATAAGGGTAACTAATGCTAAACAAATCGCATATCTTATGAAACATCTTTCAAAAAAATATAACTGCCCGTCTTTTATGTTTGGCGACCTTAACTGTTATATTTCAAGCGAATGTTTTAAAACCCTCATAAAAGAAGGTCTTACACCGATTTATGACATAGCAGACCAAAAAGACGACAAAGCCACATATCACGGCTATCCGAAAAAAGACGAAAACGATGTTTTCAGAAGCACTATGACCGACAAAAACCACGATTTCGCTCTCGACCATATTTTAGGCTATGGCGGTAAATTTAAAGTCAGCAAATTTGCAGTTATAGAAGACCAAGATGCTTTAGATGCTACCGACCACAATCCTGTTTTTTGCGATGTTGAGTTTTAATATAAACTAAAAAATCCCGAAAATTTTTCGGGATTTTTTTATTACACTCTTTGTTTCTTAAAAACTAATGCTGTTGCAAAAAGACCTAACACAGCAACAATAACCATTGCTACACTATAATCAGCGGTCTGAGGAGATTTGATATTATTTTCCTCTTCAACATTCTGTGCTGTTTTCTTATCAACAACGATTGCTAATTTTTTGATATTTTCAGTAATGCTGAAACTTATCTTTCCTTTTTTAACAGTAACTTCAAGTGATTTTATATTCCCGTCTGATGTCTTAACCAAAACATACACTTTGGAAGATTTTGAAACACCCAGCACCTTTAAAGTTACATCAACAGGATATTTAGGACTACCCTTAACGTCAACATTAAATTGGTCAACAATTTTAAGGTCTTTATTGCCTGTTTCTTCTTTGAGATTGTCAAGTTCGTCTGCAAATTCCTTAATAACTTTACCGTCAATCTTCTCAAACTCGATATCGACCTCTTTGCCGTTAGCATCAACAGCCTCGCTATCTGAAATAACGCCCTCTGCCTCAGGCGAATCATCAGCGGCAAAAGCAACCATTGTACCGCAAGATGCAACCAAAACTAATGTAAGTAAAAATGCCAATAACTTTTTCATAATTTACTCTCCTTTAAATCAGTTTCTATAAAAAATTTCCAATACTTTTTCATAAAGCGCTTCTTCTTCGACTTCGAAAGTCTCATAATTTCCGTCAAATCCTGCTTTGCCGGGAACGGAATGTAACTTAAACTCTGCTTTTAAAGACTCTGTTGCCAAATAAACTGCGCTCGCACCGCCAACATTGGTAACCGAAGTTTTTGAAAATCTGTTATACATTTTAATCGGCAAAGATACGTCCTTTAACACTGCCGATTTTGCGCTTGAAACAAACCCTTTGATAAACTGCTGTTGCCTTGCCACACGGGGTTGATTGCTCTCTTTTCTGTACTGCAGAAACCTCAAAGCATTCTGCCCGTTAAGATAAACAGTTTTTCCTTTAGTCCAATCCTTAGAAACCTCTGTCAAATCTTCACTCAAAGTAACCTTTACTCCGCCCACAACATTTACCGCATCTGCAATAGTGTCCATAAAAATTGTATAGTAATTATTAATAGGTATATCATAAAGCAAGCGGGAAACCGCCTTGCAGGTGAGTTCTGATGAATGTTTGTCGTCTTTTCCGTAAACATAAGACAAACAAATCTGACTTTTTTCAGTATCAAGAAAATCGCCGTTCATATCGTAAACATCAATATCCGCCAAAGTATTTCTCGAAACCGAAAGCACATTCACCTTATTCGATACCGTATCAACCGAAATCAAATAGAGCGCATCTGCCTGATGGTCACTTTTATCGTTGATTTTTTCTTTATCAACACCTATAACCAAAATGTTTATAAGGTCTTTATTATAATAATAGGCTTTTCCTTTATGGTAAGCGTCAGCCTCGTCGCCGTAGGCGTTATCTGTTGTTAAATCACCATCGGTATGGCTCAGGCTGTCACGAAGCCTTTTTTCACCGATTTTTAGTAATATAAAAAAGGTCGATACGCAAACAATCAAAAAAGCCAGTATACAGCAAAGAATAATAATTAACTTCTTATACTTATTGGTTTTGACTGTCATAAACCAAAACCCCCGAAACTATAAATCTTTTTGCATCATTATTCATACAAGTGGAAAGAGTTACAATTTTATCCTGTGCAGTAACTTTGACATCTTTTTTCACCTGTGACTGCATATCTCGAACAGCGAAAATTTCTTCAAGATAGGTCGTTCTGTTTTCTTCCAAATCGAAATTTCTATTTGCAAGGATATGCTTATTATCCCAAGTGCAAGCGGCAAAAATTTCATACTTCAAAATTCTGTTTTCCATATATATCGTTATATAGCGGTTTTTCTTGAAAAAGGAAGCATCTCGAAATTTTTTAAGCGAGCCGAACATACTCCCGTTTTTCATATTATGACCGTATATAAGGGTATTGAAATCAGAAAAATCTTTTTTATTATAATCTTCGGTAAAGATACTGCCATAGACCGACCACTGTTTATTAACTGCACGGTTGAGATAAAAACCGTTGTTATCAGGATGTTGCAGTATCGGATAATCAACATTAGCCTCAGGGATACTTATCCATGCATAAATATGTTTATTCGCTTTTTTGAGTTTGCGGAAATCCACAGGAACTTCCACTTTTTGCTCAGTCTGAGACTCGGCCGAAGAATTCGCGTATTCATTACGCATATTTTCAACTTTTCTAAAATTAATAAAATAAATTGCCAAGTAAACCGCACAAGCAAGAAAGACCGCAACTGATATCAACAAAACAATCATTAAAACGATTTTCTTACGTTTGTTCACATCAATGCCTCCTCAGTTTACTATCTATTAAATTATACTATATGCTATTTTAAAAGTCAACTTGTATTATCTCACAAAAAAGTATATAATGGTTTTATTAAAACATAAAGGAAACATTATGGAAAGAGAACTTTGGCAATATTTAAAAACCGCCCAAAAACCTATTGTTCTTTACGGGATGGGCAACGGTGCTGACAAAATTATAAATGTATTAAACAGTTACGGAATTGAATTCCAAGGCGTTTTTGCAAGCGACGGCTTCATACGGGATAAATTCTTTCATTCACACAAAATTTCATCATACAGCGCTTTAAAAGAAAAGTTCGGCGATATGATTGTGCTTTTGTGCTTTGGAAGCAGTCGTCCCGAAGTTATTGAAAACGTCCTTAAAATAGCAAAGGAGCAGGAACTCTACGCTCCCGAAGTCCCTGTAATAAGCGGTGAAATCTTCAACCTTAATTATTATGAGAAACATAAAAAAGAATTTGATTGGGTTTATTCACGCTTAGCAGATGAAACCTCCAAAAAAACATTTTCAAATATTATCAAATATAAATTAAGCGGAAAAATCGGTTATTTGCTCAACTGTGAAGTTTCCACCGACGAGCCTTATGAAACATTTTTAAAACTTCAAAATGAAAATTTCATTGACCTTGGCGCATACAACGGAGATACCGTACTCGACTTTATATCAAGAGATAAAAATTACAGTCATATAACCGCTGTTGAGCCCGATATAAAAACCTTTAAAAAACTGCAAAATAACACCCGTCAAATAGAAAATTTGGACTTGATAAATTCCTGTGTTTCGGATAAATGCGGTGAGGTATTTTTCAATATGAAAGCGGGACGGAATTCAAGTATACAAAAAAACGGAATTGAAACAAACTGCATTTCGGTTGATTCTTTAAACCTTGATGCCACCTATATCAAAATGGATGTTGAGGGCGAGGAAGGAAACGCCATACTGGGTGCTAAAGAAACCATACTTAAAAACAAACCCAAAATGTTGATATCCGCCTATCACCGCACCGATGATTTTTTAACAATACCGAAAACTGTTTTAAGTATACGGGATGATTATAAAATTTATATCCGCCATTTTTCATATCTTCCCGCTTGGGATACAAACTTCTACTTTATATAAAAACTGCTCACTTAAAAGTGAGCAGTTTTTATATCTATATCTATTTGTTCTTTTAACTGTTCTAAAGAAGAAAATTTCTTTTCTTCCCTTAAAAATTCCAAAACTTCTATTTTGACATTTTTTCCGTATAAATCACCCGAAAAATCTTTAATATAAGTTTCGCTTATAACATAATCTATCTCAAATGTCGGACGAAGACCTATATTTGTTATACCGTAATATTCCATACCGTCAAATGAAACTTTTGTTTTATAAACACCAAATTTCAGTTTGACCAAATCTTCGGGATACTTCTGATTAATTGTTGGAAAACCTATTGTTCTACCCCTCTTGTCACCCTGTAAAACTTCAGAGCAAAACGAAAACGGGGTAACTAACAAGGCATTTGCTTTTTGCATTTGACCATCTTTAAGCAACTGTCTTATTAAACTTGAAGAAACAGTTATTTCACCTTGCATTACAGGCGGGCAAATCTTAAGTTCTATCCCTTTTTCATCACAAAAAACCTTTAAAAGTTCCGTATCGCCCTTGCCGTTTTTTCCAAAATGATAATTAAAACCGCAAGAAATGAATGACGGGTTATATTTTTTATATAAAAATTCCAAGAACCCGGATGGCGGTATATCCTTTACACTTTCAAAATCGAGGGGATAAACCTCGTCATAACCAAGGCTTTGCAAAACCTCTGCCTTTTGGTTATAGGTCATAATCAGTTCTTGTTTATTTTCAAAGAACATTTTAGGCGGTTTTGTAAATGTAACTGCAATTCTTTTATATACGCAAGGTAATGAAAGCACCTGTCTATGAGCAATATGAACGCCGTCAAAAGTACCGAGTGCTATTGCATTTTTCATTTTTACACCGCCTTTACGGAATTTATCACACATTTAATACCCATTCTGTTATTGGGAATATCGGCGAAACCGACACCTAAAAACTGATTGCCAAATTTAACCCTTAAAAGTTCGTTTTCAGTAAAGTTTGCAATATGTAAACGTTCGAAATCTAACTGTCCCCCGTTACAAAACCGCACCGCTTGATTTCGGGTTATATTAACTGCACGCAAATGTGAAACCGCTCTTTCTTCATTCAAAAGATAGTTTTCAAAGTTTTCGGGTGTTAAATTATCCAAATCTATACAGTCAGCGATATCAAAACCCGAAGCAAAGGTACGCTCAAGTTCAGAAAGTGTTGCGCCGCAACCGAGAAAATTACCGATATCCCTTGCAAGAGAGCGTATATAAGTGCCTTTTGAAACATGGGTTTCAATAATAAAACAATTTTCGCTGTCAAGCGAAGACAACAACTTAATATCGTGAATCTCAACCTGTCTTTCAGGGATATCTGCCGTCTTGCCCTGACGGGCTAAATCATAAAGACGCACACCGTCCTTTTTCAGCGCACTGTAAATGGGCGGTGTTTGTTTTATCTTTCCTGTAAAATTTTTTAAAGCATTTTCAATGTCGCTGTGAGTAACCGACACAGAATTTTCAGTTAAAATTTTTCCCGTAATATCGTCGGTATCGGTTGTAATGCCTAACTTAACCTTTGCGATATAACGCTTATCGGCATCAAGCATTAAACTTGAAAGCGCAGTTGCTCTGCCCAAAAGCACCGGCAAAACACCCGTTGCCATTGGGTCTAATGTACCAGTATGTCCGACACGCTTTTCACACGCCAACCGCTTTATCCTTGACACCGCCGAAAAGGAAGTTATGCCCTTTGGTTTATTCAGCAGTATTAACCCCTGCATACACTTCCTCCATATTTTCGCTTACTGCTTTTAATACAGTTTGCTTAACTTCACTCAAACTTCCCTTAACCGAAGCGCCTGCGGCAGAAATATGACCGCCACCACCTAATTTTTTGCATATTTTTGAGGCATCTAAGGGGTTAAATGTACGCAAAGAAACTTTATATTCATCGTCACCTGTCTGTTTTATGGTAACGCCCGCTTTTACACCCTCAACACTTCGGGAAATAACAGCAATGCCCTCAAGTTCAGTTCCGCTGCAACCCGTTTTTTCCTGCATTTCAGCAGTAACACATAAAAGCATACACTTATCGTCAAAATGGAATTCCGCCGTATCAAGAACCATTTTTTCAAGTTCGATAAGTTTTTTTGACTTAGTATCAAACATAAGACGGTTGATTTCTGCCGCATCTATATTATAGTCATAAAGCAACGATGCAATAACATGTGTTTTTGCGGTAACATTAGAATATTTAAAACTTCCTGTATCGGTTGCAAGTCCTGTGTAAATCGCCTTTGCAGTGATATCATTTATATTAACCTTCATAACAGTTAAAAGTTCGAAAATAATCTCTGCCGTTGCCGCAGCATCAGCATCTAAATAAAGATTTTTTGCATACTTCGTGTTTGAAATATGATGGTCAATATTAAGGTCAACAATATCGCCAAATTCCTCGTTCAATGCACCCAATAACCTTTTATCCGCCACATCAACCGCAACAATAGTAGCATTTTCGCGGTTTACATGGTCGGTTTTGCGAGCAAAGTAATCATATTTGCTTGGAATAATATCAGGACATATCACACAAGCAGTTTTTCCGATTTCATTAAGCCCGTAATAAAGCGCATAGGCAGAGCCTAAAGTATCACCGTCGGGCGAAGCGTGTGTCAGGATAACATAATTATCGTGTTTTTTCAAAAAACTTGCGGTTTGCTTTAGATTAAGCATTTTACAAGTTTCATTATCCTTAATCTTCATTAGTTTTTTCCTCTTTAAAAGAATCAATAATCTTTGATATATTAGCACTCTGTTCAATAGAATCGTCAGCCACAAAACGCAGTTCCGGAACTTTGCGAAGCATAAGTTTAGAGCCGAGTTCACGGCGCAAAAATCCCGAAGCACCCTTTAGCGCTTTAACAGAATTTACTGTTGCTTCATACCCTTCGATAGCACTTACATAAACCGTAGCATAAGAAAGGTCACCCGAGACATCAACCTTTACAATACTTAAAAGTTTGCTTACTCTCGGGTCCTTAATTTCACGCAGAAGTTCAGACAGAGTGATTTTTATATCAGATGTTATACGGTTAATTCTGAAACCAGCCATTAATCTCTGTACTCCTCCATAACGAAGGCTTCAAAAACGTCGCCCTCTTTGATATCGGCAAATTTTTCAAGACCGATACCGCATTCATAACCTTGTGCCACTTCCTTAACATCGTCTTTGAAACGGCGCAAAGAATCAATCTTATCTTCACAGATAACAATACCATCACGAACAACACGGATTTGACACGCACGGGTAACCTTACCGTTTGTTATATAACAACCTGCAACTGTGCCGACATTAGAAATCTTATAAACACTACGAACCTCAACACTTCCGAGTTGATTTTCACGATATTTAGGCGCTAACATACCCTTCATAGCCGACTCAATTTCTTCAATACAGTCGTAGATAATGCGGTACATACGCATATCAACACCCTCACGCTCAGCAAGAGTTTTAGCAACAGCGTCAGGACGGACATTAAAGCCAACGATAATAGCGCCCGAAGCCTGAGCGAGTGTTACGTCAGATTCATTAACAGCACCTACACCGCCGTGGATAACACTTACACGCACTTCATCATTAGAAAGTTTAACAAGGCTTTCTCTGACTGCTTCAACAGAGCCTTGAACATCGGCTTTAACAATAATGTTGAGTTCTTTGAGTTCGCCCTCTGAAAGATTTTCAAAGAGGTTATCAAGTGTAACCTTTTGTTTTGCATTATTAAGTTCGTCTTTTGCTTTTTGCTTTCTTTGTTCAACAAGTTGACGGGCAAGTCTTTCATCCGAAACTGCATCAAATACATCGCCAGCATTCGGTGTTTCAGCAAGACCTGTAATCTCAACAGGCACAGACGGACCAGCCTCTTGAAGTTGAATACCGTTTTCATTGGTCATTACACGCACACGACCAACCGATGTGCCCGCAACGATGATATCACCTGTTTTAAGGGTGCCGTTCTGAACAAGCAAGGAAGCAACAGGACCACGTCCCTTATCAAGACGGGCTTCGATAACAATACCTTTAGCACGTCTGTCAGGATTGGCTTTAAGTTCCTGCATTTCAGCAACGAGCAATATATTTTCCAAGAGGTTATCAATACCCATATGAGTTTTAGCAGATACTGGAACACAGATAATATCACCGCCCCATTCTTCAGGAACGAGTTCGTGTTCTGTCAACTGCTGTAAAATTCTATCGGGATTAGCCTCAGGTTTATCCATTTTATTAATAGCAACAATTACCTGAACCTTTGCTGCTTTAGCATGGTTTATCGCCTCAATAGTCTGTGGCATAATACCGTCATCTGCGGCAACAACAAGCACCGCAATATCGGTTGCCATAGCGCCACGCTGACGCATTGAAGTAAATGCGGCGTGACCGGGAGTATCGAGGAATGTTATATCGTTGCCGTTGCAGTTTACTCTGTAAGCACCGATATGCTGAGTAATACCGCCTGCCTCAGTATTGGTTACTGCTGTGTTACGGATAGCATCAAGCAATGAAGTTTTACCGTGGTCAACATGTCCCATTACAACAACAACAGGACTTCTCGGTTTCAAGTTATCTGCATTGTCCTCGGTATCGTCCATAATCTGTTCTTCAATAGTAACAACAACCGCACGCTGAATCTTAGCACCCATTTCAGTAACAACAATTTCAGCAGTATCATAATCAATAACCTGATTTACAGTGGTCATCATACCGAGTTTCAGAAGTTCTTTAATAACTTCTGCCGCAGTTTTCTTCATAGCTGCAGCCAATTCACCGACTGTGATTTCGTCACCGACTGTAACTGTAATAGGTGTCTTTTTGATACGCTCAAGTTGAATACGGCGCATCTTATCTGCCTCAGTTTCACGCTTAGCGCCTTGCGGACGGCGGTAATCCTGAGATTTTTGCTTAATCTTCTGCTTTCTTGAGAAATTATCTTTCATAGAATTAGCAGGAGCAATAGTTTCATATCTTTCGTTATACTTATCAATGTTTACATTTGAAGTACGGGTGTCGATATGACGGATTTCAGCAGGACCTCTGTTTGGAGTAGCGCCTGCAACCTTATCTTTCTTTTTAGAAACAAAAGGCTGTGGATTAGAAGGCTTATGCTCCACTTTAGGTTCTTCTTTCTTTTCTTCCTTTTTAGGCTCGGCTTTTTTGGGTTCTGGCTTTTTAGTTTCCTTTTTAACCTCTTCAGTTTTAGGTTTAGCCGGAGCCTTAGCCTTTTTGGGTTCTTCTTTCTTTTCTTCAGGTGCTCTTTCGCCGTTCTGGGCAGCGGCAGCCGCCTTTAATTGTTCAAGAATCGCCATCTGTTCAAGAAGTTTTTTATTCTTTTCTTCTTCTCTGGCTTTCTTGGCTTTTTCACGGGATTCTTCGCCTGTTGCAAAGTAACTCTTGAAATCCTTAACCTGATTATCTTTTGTTATTTTATTAAAAAACAAGCCAATCTGACTTTCATCAAGGGTAGCGCTTGCTTTCTTTTCAGTTCCTGTAATTTCAGTAACTATAGCAATTACCTCTTTGGAACTTAATTTAAAATCTTTAGCAAGGTCGCTGATTTTATATTTATTAGTCATTGGCATTTCCTCCTGTTATATTTAATATTGCATCGGCAAAACCTTTATCGTTGACCGAAATTATACCGCATTTTCTGCCAACCGCTTCCGATACATCAGTAATAGTTGTATCCTTTAAGGTTATTATCTGAACATCTTTATTATGAGAGAAAAACAAAACTTCCTTTTTGCTTTTAGGCGAAACATCATCGGCTATTGCCACAAGTTTTGATTTGCCCGATTTCAAGGCTTCCTCGGTGGCTTTCATACCGAAACTTAGTCTTCCTGCTTTTGTGGCAAAACCTAAAAGAGTTAAAATTTTATTCTTCAATGTCATTTATCGACCTTTCAAGGTTTTCGTAAATCTCATTCGAAACCGCACAAGAAAATGCACGGGAAAAAGCGTTTGATTTTTGCGCCTTTACAAGACAGTCACAAGATTTACAAATATATGCGCCTCTGCCATTAAGTTTACCCGTCAAATCGAGTTTAATTTCATCGTCCACGGTTTTAACAATACGGATAAGTTCTCTTTTTGGTTTCATTTCACGACAGCCTGTGCACATACGCATAGGTGTTTTTTTTGCACTCATAATAATTTCCTTTGCCTTTCAGAATATATTATTCACCAAAGAAACCGCTTTCAGGGTGAATATCAATTTTCCAACCGGTAAGTTTTGCGGCAAGACGAACATTCTGTCCCTTATTACCGATAGCAAGTGATAACTGCGCTTCGGGAACACTTGCCTTGCAAACTTTTGGTTCTTCGCTTTCGATTTCAACCGAAACAACCTTAGCAGGAGATAATGCCTCTGCAACAAACAGTGTCGGGTCTTCGCTGTATTTTACGATATCAATCTTTTCGCCTGCAAGTTCATCAACAATTTTGTTTACACGCTCGCCCTTAGGACCGATACAAGCGCCGACTGCATCAACCTCAGGGTCAGGTGAATAAACCGCAATTTTTGTTCTTGAACCTGCCTGACGGGAAACCGCCTTGATTTCAATAGTGCCGTCAAAAATTTCAGGAACTTCGGTTTCAAAAAGACGCTTAACAAGGCCGGGATGTGTACGGGAAAGCATAATTTTTGCGCCTCGCTCGGTTTCTTTTACATCCACAACATAAACTTTAATATGGTCGCCCTCTTTTAAAAGTTCGTCGGGCACCTGTTCAAGTTTAGGAAGTGTTGCTTCGTTATGACCGATAGCAAGGATTGCATTTCCTGTTTTAGGGTCGATTTTCTGAACAACCGCAGTAACGAGTTCACGTGTTTTGCTTTGGAATTCAGCCAAAGTCTGTCCTCTTTCAGCCTCACGCACACCCTGGCGGAAGTTATTCTTAGAATTTTGAGCAACAACTCTGCCAAACTTTCTCGGGTCAAGTTTGATATCAACAAAACCGTTGGTTATAGAATTGGGATCAATCACAGCCGCATCTTCTTTAGAAATTTCTGTGAACGGGTCAACCACTTCGTCAACAACCGTCTTGCGTGCGGTAACTGTGAAGATTTCATTATCACAGTCAATCACACAGGAAACGATTTCATTTCCGCCGTAATCTTTACGGGCAGCAACCGTAATTGCATCTGCAATTTTTTCAGCGATAAACTCTTTCGGAATACCTCTTTCTTCCTCCATAAGTCTTAAAGCCTCAAAAAATTCAGCATTATTATTTTCTTTTTTTGTGTTTTTCTTTTGCCTTGCCATTTTTCTTAATTCCTCCAAACAAATTTTATTCAAAATCGCATAAATTTGCTTTAGAAATATCTTTTAAAGCAAATTTGCGTTCAATACCGTCTGTTTCTATTAAAATCTCAGGTTCAAAACCCTTTAAAATTCCAACAAACTCTTTTACACCGTCAACCGCTTTATAGAGTTTAATTTTAACCTTTTGCCCCAAAACCTTTAAGAAATGCTCAGGTTTTAAAAGTTCTCTTTCAATTCCGCAAGAGCAAACCTCTAAATAATAGGACTTATCAATAGGGTCAGCCTCGTCAATTATCGGGTTTATAGCGTGGGTGACATTGGTACAATCATCAATCGTAATACCGTCTTCCTTATCAATAAACACCCGTAAATACCACGATGCGCCCTCTTTCAAAAAGCGGACATCCCAAAGCGATACACCCTCATTCTCGACAGTTTCTTTAATAAGGGAATACACCTTTTCGGCAGCGTTTGCCATTTTTTCATCTCCTTTAAAGTTTTCCAAAACAAAAGTGAGCGGCTTTAAGCCACTCACCTTTCTAACATCTTTAAAGGGATTATAACACATCTTTTAAATAAAATCAAGTATTATTTTAAAATCCCCAGTCATCCATCGGTTCTTCGCCTTTATATGTGTTAATATAAATCTGAACCGCAATATCAGCGCTTACCGACTGACTGTATTTAGGAGACTGCTCCAGCACTACACCGGGTTCGCTTTCCTCGTCATACTTTTCAAGCACTTCAATATTTTCATATAAGAAACCTTGTTTTAGAAGTTCCAATTTTGCTTCCTGTTCGCTTAGTCCCACAACATTTGCAATTTTAATATTCTTAGGCCCTAAACTGATAGTAATTTCAATTTTAGTATCCCTTTCAACCTGTGAGCCAGCCTTTACGGACTGCTTGCAAACTGTTCCCTTTGCAACACTTTCTGAAAATTCTTTGTCTTTAATAACAATCTCAAACTTATCATTATCTTCATCATCCATAATTTCAGCATAAGTTTTGCCTTTGAAATCGGGCACGCCGTAAAGTTTCACCGATTCCACAGCATCACTGTCAACCGTACCGATGGATTCAACCACAGGCGCAGATATAGAAGAATTTGATTCGCTCGGTGCAGACTCCGTGCCAAAAACATCTTCCTTAAATACAGTAAAAACTAAAATTGCGGCAACACCCAAAAATACAACTGCAGTTACAACTGCGGATATTGCAACATACTTAACATTGCCCTTTGATTTTTTAGATTTACCCTTTTGCTTTTGGGGTTTCTCTTTGACAGGTACAGGCGCTTCAGCGATTTCACCGTAAACCAATTCGTTTTTAAATGTTTCGATATCTTTTGTTCGGTCCCCGGGTCTTACCTGTAAACCGTTTGCCAAAGCCGCTAATACGTGTCTCGGCAATTCCTCGGCGAATTTCGAGGGAATCGACATAGATTCATTTTCAAGTCTCAAAGTGGACTTGGGCGGAACAATACCTATAAGCACATTAAATAAGGTGGCGCAAAAACCGTAAACGTCGGTATAGGTGTCAACCTGCAAATTCTCAACACCATACTGTTCAACAGCCGCAAAACCATCCAACAGTTCGGTTTCAATACTGTCATTAGCGGTGCGCAGTTTATTTATAGCAAAATCAGCAAGCCTTAATTTTCCGTCTCTGCCAACAAGAATCGTATCAACCGATATGCCCTTATGAATGATACCCATATCGTTAATGTTTTTAACAGTATCAATAAGCGGAAGTAAAAGCGCTCTTGCCTGTTCCCATTTCAAAGTTCCGCCATTGCGTGTTAAAAAGTCACGCAAGGTGATGCCCTGAACATTCTGCAAAATAGCAAAAGCCGTTCCGTTTTCCTCAAAAACATCTAAAACTTCAACTATTGCTTGAAGTTGCCCACCCATTAACTTTTGATTAATTTCAAGAAATTCGAGCAAACCCTCATTGAAAGCATATTGATTGCCATCCACAATGGACACTGTACTGTCAGCATTGCGGTGTGCAGCGCCTATCGGGAAATATTCCCTTATTGTGACAATAGCATCATTTGCATTATCCCAACCTATATAGGAAATACCCTCTCCGTTAACAGAAAGCGCTTTTCCCACAATATAGCGGTCTTTAATAACCGCTCTGGTTTGTAAACATTCTTTATGATTTTGCACAGAAGCATCATAACCGCAGATTTCACATACATTCTCTCCGCCGTTATCATTCATACATCCCATACAAAGTCTTTCGGTGTTAATCATACTAATCCTCCGAAAAAAATTATTTATTTAAGTATACCATATTTGTCAAGTGCGGTCTTTATGGCCCGACTTGATAGCAATCATTTTCTTGAACACGCAGGAATGATGCGGCGTTATTCTGCGGTCCTCGTGAAGCGAACCGAAATACCAATGGGTAAATCTGCAAGAGTTGCCTATTTCTTGCAAATAACCGTTTAATTTATTAATTCGGTCGGCATCGCCTCTGCGAAGAAGCATTGCACTTTTAACCAATGACGGCGGTTCGTGGGTAATCATATAATCAACCATACAATTTTCCTCGTCGAGCCTTTTTGCGCCCTCTGCCATTTCGAGAGCGGTTGGTTCTTCGTCACTCCACCAGTTGCCGAGTTCTCGGCGCATATCCTTATCAGTGCTTTCACCGCCACCGAAAGTGAAATATTTATTGCCGTCGATATCAAAAATCTGTCCACGCATTAAATGTATGAGATTTCCTTTAATTCTATGTACCATACCGCCGTGCCAATATGTAACCCTTGCGCTGTTTATTTTTTCAAGATTATCGTGAGTGCCGTCAACAAATGCCGTGACAAACCGCCTCGTAGCGAGATAATCTATAACTTCCCGTTCGGTTTTTCCTCCCGAAAAAATATATCCGAAATCACCGCACACAATAAGAACATCACCGCTTTTAAGTTTGCGGAAGTTTTTATCGTAAAGCCTTTCAAGTTCGCCGTGCATATCGCCCGTTATATATACCAAACCGTTTCACCTCTTTTTTATAAAAAAGACTTTAAAAAATCAACATTTATGTTATAATATAATTATTATACAACATTTCTAGGGAGATTTCTATGCTAAAAAAGACTTTTTCCATATTTTTTATAACTTTAATTCTGATTTTAAGTGTTTTTTCGCCCTTAACTGCCCACGCTTATGAGGTTACAGGTGTCGAAATTTCGGCGAAAGCAGGGCTTCTTATCTCCCTTGACACAGATGAAATTCTTTATGAAAACAATATTGACGAAAAAGTTTACCCCGCATCCATTGCCAAGATCATGACCGCTGTTCTTATGCTTGAGAGTGACAAATGGAACCCCGAAGAGACTGTCACCTTAACAAAAGAAGTGCTTGATATGGTTTTGGGAACAGGACTTGCCGTATCGCTCTTTAAAGAGGGTGAACAATTCACTCAACTTGATATGCTTTATATGGTGCTTGTTTCTTCTTTCGGTGATATAACCTATTTGGCATCAATAATTTACGGCGGAAGTGTTGAGAACTTTGTTAATATGATGAACCAAAAGGCACAGGAAATTGGTCTTAAAGGTACGCATTATTCCAACCCCGTAGGTCTTCACGAGGAGGAAACCTATACCACCGCCCGTGACACATACACCCTTATGAAATATGCGATGAAGCACGAACTGTTTAATACAGTAACTTCCACTTCACGCCACAGAATAACCACCAAAAGCGGAAATATCCGTACACTCTCAACCACTAACTTCTTGCTTGATTCCTCAACTAATTATTACTATCAATACGCTAATCAAGGTAAAACAGGGTATACCGACAAAGCAGGCAGATGCTTGGTAACTACCGCATCCTATAACGGATATAATTATCTTTGCGCTGTATTCGGTTGCGACGGGGCAACAAAACACTTTACAGACTCAAAAAACTTATACCGTTGGGCATTCAATAACTTCTCATATAAAGAAGTTGCAAACTCTGACGAGCCCGTATGCGAAATTCCTGTGGAACTTTCAATGGAAACCGATTTCGTTCCGCTTTATTTCAAAAAACCATTTTTAACTGTTTTACCAAACGAAGCCGACGATTCAACAATCGTTGTTAAAACACATTTTAAAACCCCGACAGTTGACGCACCTATTAAAAAAGGTGATGTTTTGGGGCAAGCCGAGGTAATCTATGCAGAAAAGGTTATCGGTACTGTAGACTTGATTGCAGGAAATGATGTAAAATCAAGTAAACTTCTGCTTATAGCCCGACATATTAAAAACTTCTTCTCAAGCAGTTATATGAAAATTGTTTATATCGTAATCGCTCTGCTGATTGTTGGATTTATTATATTCTGTATATGGCTTAACTGGGATAAACTGAACAAACGCAAAGTGCGTTA
Organism: Acutalibacteraceae bacterium; assembly: GCA_045647405.1. Classification (GTDB taxonomy): domain Bacteria; phylum Bacillota; class Clostridia; order Oscillospirales; family Acutalibacteraceae; genus UBA737. The sequence continues at coordinate 39,272 of JAZRMI010000033.1, forward strand.
CATCCCCTACGAGCCCGCCGAAAAGAAAAGACGAAAATAAAATAAATACTAAAAATTAAGCACTCTTCACAATGAAGAGTGCTTTTTTCAAATTACGCATTACGAATTACGAATTACGCATTATTTTATAACCTTTGTTTCAATTTCTTCTACTGCACGGGCAATAAAGTCTTCGGTCTTCATTGCGCCCAAGTCACCGTTTTCGCCACGCTGACGGACTGCAACTGCACCCGCCTCAACCTCACTGTCACCGATAACCAACATATACGGCACTTTTTGAAGTCTCGCTTCTCTGATTTTATAACCGATTTTTTCGTTGCGGTCGTCAAGTTCAACACGCATACCCTTTTGCTCTAACTGTTTCTTAACATCATAAGCATAGTCAAGATGCCTGTCGGCAATCGGTAAAATTTTAACCTGTGTCGGCGCTAACCACATCGGGAATGCACCCGCATATTTTTCAATAAGAAGCGCCAATGTTCTTTCGTAACAACCGAGCGAAGTTCTGTGAATAATATAGGGGTTTTTCTTCTGTCCGTCACGGTCAACATATTCCATAACGAATTTTTCGGCTAACATCTGGTCGATTTGGATTGTGATTAGTGTGTCTTCCTTACCGTAAACATTCTTAATCTGAATGTCAAGTTTCGGTCCGTAGAAAGCCGCTTCGCCCACACCCACTTTATATGGAATTTCAAGGTGGTTGAGGATTTTAGCCATCATATCCTGAGCCTCGTTCCATTGCTCCGGCGTGCCGATATATTTCTCAGTATCTTCGGGGTCCCACTGTGAGAAACGGTAAGAAACATCTTCATAAAGACCCAAAGTTTTGAGCATATAAATTGCAAGTTCCAAACAACCCTTAAATTCGTCCTCCAACTGTTCGGGGGTACACATTAAGTGTCCCTCTGAAATGGTAAACTGACGAACACGGATAAGTCCGTGCATTTCACCACTTTCTTCGTTACGGAAAAGGGTTGAGGTTTCGTCATATCTCAAAGGCAAATCACGGTAAGAACGTGCACGGTTTAAATATGCTTGATACTGGAACGGACAGGTCATAGGACGCATTGCAAAACATTCTTTTGTTTCGTCCTCGGGGTCGCCCAAAACAAACATACCGTCTAAATAGTGGTCCCAGTGACCTGAGAGTTTATAAAGTTCACGCTTAGCCATAAGCGGTGTTTTTGTTAATTGCCAACCTCTTTTTGCCTCTTCGTCCTCAACAAAACGCTGTAAAATTTGAATGATTTTAGCACCTTTAGGAAGCATTACAGGAAGTCCCTGACCGATTACATCAACTGTGGTAAAGAGTTCTAACTCTCTGCCGAGTTTATTGTGGTCACGCTTTTTAGCCTCCTCAAGCATTGTAAGGTGGGCTTCAAGTTCGCTTGCTTTCGGGAATGCAGTTCCATAAACACGGCAAAGCATTTTCTGTGACGAGTCTCCACGCCAGTAAGCACCTGTTGCAGAGGTGAGTTTGAACGCCTTAACTGCACCTGTGCTCATAAGGTGTGCACCGGCGCATAAATCGGTGAAATCACCTTGAGAATAAAAACTGATTTCTTCCGACTTGTCAATACCCTCAGCCAATTCAACCTTATAAGGTTCATTTTCAGCCTTGAATTTTTCAACTGCCTCTTGCTGTGGCAAAACAAATCTTTCAATTTTTATATCTTCTTTTACGATTTTTTTCATTTCGGCTTCGATTTTCACAAGGTCTTCGGGTGTGAATTTCTGGTCGATATCAAAGTCATAGTAAAAACCGTCGTCAACAGCAGGACCTATTGCCAACTTAACATTGGGGAACAGTCTTTTAACCGCCTGTGCCAAAATGTGCGATGCGGTGTGACGGAAAGTCCATCTGCCGTATTCATCATCAAAGGTTAAAATTTCAAGTGTGCAGTCCTTGTCGAGAACGGTGCGCAAATCGGCATTTTGACCGTCAATTCTTGCGGCACACGCCACTCTTGCCAAGCCCGCACTAATTTCTTTCGCAACTTCAAAAGCGGTAATTCCGCTCTCAAATTCCTTTACAACATTGTCTTTCAAGGTTACTTTAATCATAAAAATCTCTCCTAAAAAATAAAAACTTCGTCCCAAAAGGGACGAAGTATAATTTCTCCGCGGTTCCACCCAAATTCCGTACATTATACGGCTCTTTGCACCTTTAACGCAGGCATACGTCTGTGTTGCTACCCACAGCGCTATACGGCGGTCTCGCTTAAAGCCTGTTTAGCGGATTTTCAGCCTACGGTCCGCATTCTCTAAAAACAGGGGTTTCAAGTTAATGTCCGTAAATATCACTTTAACAAAACAATTTTACACCTAATATTTAAATGTGTCAAGCCTTTTTTACTTGAAAGGCCGCATAAAATATGGTAAAATACTCTCGGTGATATAATGATATTTACAAAAAAATCAACTTATGACTGGCTTATTGTGGGGCTTGGCAACCCAGGTCTTCAATATGAAAACACCCGTCACAATGTCGGCTTTATGGCGGCTGACCTTTTTATGAAAGAAAACGGCGGAGAATTTAATAAAAATAAAATGCAAGCGGTTTTCGGTGAATGTAAAATCGGCAAAAACCGTATACTCGTGGCAAAACCGCAGACCTTTATGAACAATTCAGGCTCTGCAGTTTCGGCCATTGCAAAGTTTTATAAAATCCCGACAGAACGGATAATAATTATATTTGACGATATTTCGCTTGACGTCGGCAAACTTCGTATGAGAAGAAAAGGCTCTCACGGTGGACATAACGGTATGCGTGATATTATCGAACTTTTAGGTAACGATAATATCTGCCGAATTAAAATCGGTGTGGGCGCAAAACCCCACCCTGACTATGATTTAGCCAACTGGGTTTTATCAAAATTCCCGAAAGAAGATACTGAAAACCTTGAAAAAGCACTTCAAAAAGCAAGTGCTTCTATAAAGGAAATTATAACAAAGGGTATTGATTCAGCAATGAATAAATACAACAACTGATTATGGAATTTTTGACTGCTGTACTAAACGGCGACCGTGATTATTTATCCCTGTTAAACGATATAAATAACAATCGGTTGCCTGTAGCCTGTACAGGACTGTCGGCAGTACACAAAGCGGCGGTTATTTCGTCCCTTTTAAGACAGACAAATAAAAAATTTGCAGTTATAACCCCTGATGAAAGCAGCGCTACTGAACTCACCGGGGACCTTTTATCAATGGGGATAAACTGCATTAACTTCCCGTCCCGTGACTACTGCATCGGCAACATTACAGGCTACTCAAAAGAATATGAACACAAGCGTACCTACACCCTGTCTAAACTTTTAGACGGGGATTTCGGCGTTGTTACAATATCTTTAGATGCGGCTTTGCAGTATACTCTTTCACCCGAAAGTTTTAAGAACGCAAACTTCACTTTGAAAAGCGGCGACACCCTTTCGGTGGAAAGTCTGACCGAAAAACTTTTAAATAGTGGCTACACAAGAAGCGAAATTTGCGAGGGCGAGGGACAATTTGCCTTGCGAGGCGGAATTTTTGATATTTTTCCCACTTCAAGCGCCACCCCCTACCGTATTGAATTTTGGGGAGATGAAATCGACTGCATTTCTGCCTTTGACACCGAAACCCAGCGCCGAACTGAAACTGTAGATAAAATTGAAATAACCCCCACTTGCGAGGTTTTATATAATCCTAAAACTTTACTCGAAACTTTAGAAAACTATTTAAAGGACAAAAAATTAACCGACAAGCAACTTTCAAGAATAAACGCCGATATTGACGCTCTAAAAGGCGGTATTTCTATTCCGCCCGACCGCTATATACCATTTATTTTTGAAAACAACACTATCTTCAATTATCTTGAAGATACGGTTGTTATCTTATCGGACAGCGGTAATATGCCCGAAAGATTTAAAAGCATTGAAATTCAAACGAAAGCCGACAGCGAAAACTATCTTGAAGGGGGCTTTTTATCTCATAAAACCGCAAAATTATGGCTTCAAAAACACGAATTCTTCGACCTTACACCAAAAGCGGTTATTTTGGAAAACTTCCCACGAACCTCTTATGAACTGAAAATTAAAGATATTATAAACTTTTCTTTCAAGCGTTCAACCGCTTGGAGCGGTGACATTTCGGTTTTGATTGAAGACATTTCCTATATGCTCTCGCTAAAGGGTAGCGTTGTTATTTTAGCCGGCGAACAGCGTGCGGCAAATGTGCTGACAAACGCCTTGCAAGAAAAAGGCATAAATGCAGTTTTGAGTGAAAACCCCACTGTAAAATCAGGTCTTGTGTGTGTCAGCACAGGTGGACTTTCGAGCGGTTTTGAAATTCCAAGCCAGAAATTTATGCTAATAACCCACCGCTATATCGCCTCCGAGCGCAAAAAGAAACTGAAACACCGCAAAAAAGGTGAAGAAATCGGCTCTTTAGACCAACTTAAAAAGGGTGATTATGTTGTTCACGAATCACACGGAATCGGTATTTTTGACGGTATAAACCGCATCACTAATGCAGGTGTTACCAAAGATTATATTAAGATTAAATATGCCAAAAGCGATGTATTATATGTTCCCGTAACTCAACTTGATTTGGTGTCAAGATATATCGGCTCTGCCAATGACGGAAATATTAAAATAAACCGCTTAGGCGGTATGGAATGGCAAAAAACGAGAAAACGGGTTAAAGCCGCCGTTAAGGATATGGCTAAACAACTGACCGCCCTTTACGCCAAAAGAATGTCGGTTAAAGGCTATGCTTTCTCCCCTGATACCGATTTGCAAAACGACTTTGAACGTCGTTTCGAATATGAAGAAACCGATGACCAATTACGCTGTATTGACGAAATCAAAAAAGATATGGAACGGGAAGTTCCGATGGACCGACTGCTTTGCGGTGATGTTGGCTTCGGCAAAACAGAAGTTGCCTTGCGAGCCGCTTTCAAATGCATAAGCGAGGGTAAACAATGCGCTTTGCTTGTTCCCACAACCATCCTTGCAATGCAACATTATAACACCATTGTAAGACGGTTTGGCGATATGCCTGTAACGGTCAAACTGCTCAACCGCTTTGTGACCCCAAAACAACAAGAAAAAATAATAACCGACCTTAAATGCGGTCGGCTTGATATGGTAGTCGGTACTCACAGGCTTATTTCAAATGATGTGAAATTTAAGAATATCGGGCTTGTTATTATCGACGAAGAACAGCGTTTCGGAGTGGCGCAAAAAGAAAAACTGAAAGAACAGTATCCCTTTGTGGATATTCTCACCCTTTCAGCAACACCAATCCCCCGAACATTGAATATGGCAATGAGCGGACTTAGGGATATGTCCTCAATAGACGAAGCACCGAGCGACCGCCACCCTGTGCAAACCTATGTTTTAGAGCAAAATATGGGTGTTATTTGTGATGCTATAAACAAAGAAATCCGCCGAGGCGGTCAGGTTTATTATCTTCACAACAGGGTTGATACCATTGAGCGTTGCGCTTTAAAACTCAAACAAAAACTACCCGATATCAATATCGGTATAGCGCACGGAAAAATGTCTGAAACCGAACTTTCAAATGTTTGGAAACAACTGTTAGAGCACGAAATAGATTTGCTTGTCTGCACCACAATTATCGAAACCGGCGTTGATGTGCCAAACGCCAATACACTTATAATTGAAGACGCCGACAAAATGGGATTATCCCAACTGCACCAACTTCGTGGCAGAGTGGGGCGTTCACCCCGTCGTGCCTATGCTTATTTTTGTTTCGGGCAAAACAAACAACTGTCCGATATAGCGTCAAAAAGACTTGAAGCAATAAGAGAATTTACCGAGTTTGGCTCAGGCTTTAAGATTGCAATGCGAGACCTTGAAATCAGGGGTGCGGGCAGTATCTTAGGCGGAGAGCAACACGGCAATATGGAATCTGTTGGATATGATATGTATCTAAAACTTTTATCCCAAGCGGTGAACGAGGAAAACGGCGTTATCCCCGAAGACGATATTCCCTGTACGGTTGACCTTAATGTTTCGGCGCATATCCCCGAAAGTTATATTTCATCCTTGCCATCAAGACTTGGCATTTATAAACGAATTGCTGCTATCAGAAATGACGAAGACGCAAGCGATGTTATCGACGAACTTTGCGACCGCTTCGGCGAACCGCCATTATCGGTTATGGGACTTATTGATATTTCCATTTTGAGAAACAAAGCCGCCGCTTCAAAAATCGCTGAAATCACCGGTACGGCAAATTCTGCCGTACTGCATATCAACTCTATCGAGAGTGAAGTGATGGCTAAATTATCGGCGCACTTCGGCAACAGATTTATGCTCAACGCCGCCGATAAACCTGTTTACATCATAAAACTTCTCAAAAATCAAAAAATGTCAGATTTTGTAAACGAACTCGGCAATGCATTATAACAAAAATTTTAGTAGACTTTTACAATGTTTTATTATATAATAATTTTATTGTAAATACTTACGGAGGAATTAAAAATGAAGATTTTTAAAAATATTTTAGCGTCAGCACTTATCTGCATTATGGCACTGTCAGTTGTGGGTTGCCATAGAAAGAATGAAATTGCGGTAACAGTTGACGGTTTTGAGTTTACTTCTGCTTATTATATGTGCGCTCTTATGAACGCTAATATGGAAGCCCAAAGCAAAGTTCAGGAAAATTTAACCGAGGAAGAACAACAACAAGAAGTTGACTATTATTCAAAGAAGATTGACGATAAAGAATATACAAAATGGGTTGAAGACCGAGCAATCGAAATGATTAAAGAGATTGCCGCTTATAAGTCTTTATGCAAAAAAGCCGACCTTGAACTCGACGAAGAAACTGTTTCAACTGCAGAATATTATGCTTCGTATTACTGGTCAAGTTATGGCTACCAGCAGTATTTTGAACCCAACGGTGTTGGCGAAGCAACATATACTAAATTTATGACCGATTCTTATTATTCCAACCTCTACTTTGAGCACCTTTACGGAAAAGACGGCGATAAAGAAATCCCCGCTAAAGATATTAAAGAAAAACTTTATGATAACTTCATTATCGCAGATGTTTTGGAAGTGACTTTCTCTGAAGAAACCGACGCCCAAAAGAAAGATATCAAAAACAAGTTCAAAACTTATGCCGATGATTTAAAGAACGGCAAGCGTACATTTGAAGAAATCTATAAAGAATATAATAATATCACCGATAAAAACGAGGAAGAAACCGAAACCGAAGAAGCAAAACCGAAAGACGAATATGCTTCAATTTTGGGTGCTGAGGGTACCGGTTACGAAAACGATAACTATAAAGCCATCAAAAAGATGAAAACAGGCGAAGTTAAATTTATCGAAAAAGACGGCGATGCAGGTTATATCGTTGCAGTGAAACAAGATATCAAAGCAGATAAATACTATCTCGAAAATCTTGACCTTACTGTTCGCCACCTCATCAAAGACGAAGAATATAAAAAAGATATTGCAAATATTGCAAAAGAACTTAAAGCCGATATTAACAATTACGCTGTAAAACAGTTTAAGGTTAAAAAAATTATTGAACCATCTTATCAATAAACAATAACAAAAAGCGGTTATGAAAAAATCCATTTCATAACCGCTTTTAATAATATTCAGTTGTATCCATTACTCAAATTTTCCTTCTTTGCTCGCCGCCATATACGGCATTATTTTTGACTTCTTAGGGCGTTCCCCAAGTTAATAACTAATACTTTGCAACTTTGGTTATTTGAGCGCTATTTTAAAATTGTACATTGGAATCACCTTAACAGTTTATTTGATAAAATATTTTTTCACAATCATTTTTATCACCGTTTAGTGTTTTATATTAAATTTCCATTTGGAACAATCAATTATCAGTACATTGGACTTTCTCCAAAATTTATAGTTTTAGTTTTTTTCTTTCTTACTTCATTGGAATCACGCCTTTCGTTTATTTAAGAAACCTTTCAGGTGGAGTTGACTCTTTCATTTTATTTGCTCCTCCTTTCTTTTCTTCGTCTTCATTATAATACATAATTTACAGTTTGTCAAGCAAAAGTTAATAACTTTTGTATATTTTGCTAAAATAAATAAAAATTTATACTTTTTTCGTTAAATATGATAAAATATATTTATCAAAGGAGTGATTTTATGAGGCCTATGAATCCACCTCCCGCCGGTATGCGAGGACCCATGCGCATAGGCGGAGGACCGAGAGGCTATCTCACCGAAAACGAAAAACAAAACAAACCTAAACTGACAAAAAACCTTCTATTTAGAATTTTAAGTTATTTAAAACCTTATAAATGGCAGTTTTTATTGGTTTTCTTTGCGCTTATTATTTCGGCAGTTTTAGGTTTGTTCCCCTCGATAATTACGGGCAAAATCGTTGATTCAATAATTGCTAACGGAAACATTAAAATGCTTATACATTTATTGGTATTAGCATTTTTGGTTTTATCGCTTTCACAGATTATCAGCGTTTTGGAGCAATACATAAACTCTTGGATTTCGCAAAAAATAATTTACGATATGCGAAACGAGATGTATGACCATCTTCAACATATGCCCCACGCATTTTTCACCAATGAAAAACAAGGTGATATTATCACCCGTATGAACAGTGATATTAACGGCGTGAGTTCTGTAATATCGGTAATGCTGACTTCGGTTGTAAGCAATGTTCTGACGGTCGGTACTTGTGTTTTCTATCTATTTTATACAGACTGGCGGTTGGCAATAGTAGGGCTTGTTGTGTTACCGCTATTGATTTTCCCGACAAGAGCAGTCGGAAAGAAGCGTTGGGAACTTGCAAGCAAAGTCCAAGAAAAGCACGACGAACTTAATACCCATATCGGCGAAACACTTTCTGTAAGCGGTTCTATGCTCGTAAAACTTTTCACCAAAGAAAAAGAAGAATATGAAAAATTCCGTTCAATAAACCACGAGGTTACAAAAACCAGTATCCGTGAAAGACGTGCAGGCAGTTGGTTCCACGTTTTCCTCGGTATGTTTATTCAAATAGCGCCCTTGTTTATTTATTTTGCGGGCGGTTTTCTGATTATGGGCAAAGGCGACACTAATCTTTCTGTCGGTGATATTACGGTTGTGGTGGCTCTTGTAAACCGACTTTATCAACCTGTACGTGCATTGCTCGATTTACAGGTTGACTTTGTAAGGTCGTTAGCACTCTTTACAAGAATTTTTGAATATCTCGACCGCCCTCACGAAATTGAAAATCCCGAAAATCCGCTTAAACCCGATATAAGTGACAGTTATGTTGAATTTTGTGATGTTCATTTTTCCTATGAAAAAGACAAGGAAGTTTTAAAGGGTATCAACTTTAAGGTTCCGAGCGGAAAAATGTATGCCATTGTGGGTACTTCTGGCGCAGGTAAATCTACCATAATCGGTATGATACCAAGACTTTATGATGCGGTATCGGGCGAGGTTAAAATTTCAGGTGTTAACGTTAAAGATTTTGATTTATCATATCTGAGAACAAATATCGGTATCGTCACACAGGATACTTACCTATTTAACGGAACGATTTTAGAAAATCTTTTATACGCAAAACCCACCGCAACAAAGCAAGAAATTGAGAACGCTTGCAAGGTTGCAAATATTTATGATTTTATTATGAGTTTGCCCAATAAGTTTGACACCGTTGTGGGAAACAGAGGTCTTAAACTTTCAGGCGGTGAGAAACAACGTGTTTCGATTGCCCGTGTGGTGCTTAAAAACCCGAAAATTTTGATACTCGACGAAGCCACATCTTCGCTTGATTCTATATCCGAAAACCTTATAAGCGAAGCGCTTAATAATGTTATGAAAGGCAGAACGAGTATTGTTATTGCCCATAGACTTTCAACCGTTATTGCGGCAGACAAAATAATGGTGATAGAAAAGGGCATAATAACTGGCGAGGGCAACCACAGCGAACTGATTGAAAAAAGCCCGAAATATAAAGAACTTTATGAAACACAGTTTAAAAAAGTTATTGATTATGAAAAGCAAAAACTATTGACTTAATACTTTTTTAACAGTAAAATATAATCAAAGACTTTTGGAGGAATTAAAAATGGCTGAAACAAATAATGATTATAATCCCGATTTAATAACCCTTGCTGACGACAACGGTAAAGAATATACTTTCGAAGTGCTTGACGCTATCGAAACCGATACAGGAAGATACCTTGCAATGCTTCCCACTTTCGAAGACCCTAAGAAAATGCTTGAAGACAGCGGTGAATTGGTTATCGTTAAGGTTGGCGAAGAAGACGGCGAAGAATATTATTATGAAATCGAAGACGACGATGAATACGAAACCGTTGCCGACGCTTTTGTTGACCGTTTGGAAGACTTTTTTGAAATTGAGAATAAATAATTAAATGATTTTTAATTTCAAGGTTCGAAAAACAAACTACAAATAATTGAATGATTTTTCGTTTTCGGGAAGAATTGCGCACCGTAGACATATTTTTATATTTCAAGGTGCGAAAAACAAACCACAAATAAATATCTGATTTTTAATTTTGAGGAAGTTTGAGAACCGAAGGCATATTTCTATATTCCGAGGTTCGATAAACAAACTCAAAATTAAAAATCATAGTTCCTGCTTTGTTCGCGGACCGTGACTTATATAACCCTACAACTTTATTTATGGGGCCTTCACTCATACGGCGGGTTTGCAGACCTCCCGCGGCTGTGCCGAGTTCGGAAGAAGGGAGCGCGAAACCGTATGGTCGGCACCCACCTGGCTTTTTGGCTAGGTTATTTTAAGCACATTACGGCAAAGCGGGAACAGAACAACTCGCAGAGTAATTGAAATATACACATAAAAAGAGGTGTTTCCAAAGGTTAATTAAACGCAAATTAAATATTCGTGATTGAGGTGATATCAGTGCAACTAAATAAAAATTATAAACCTCATAGAAACAAAGTATTTTCTATCATTATAATCGTGGTTTCTTTATTATGTTGTCTAATTATCGGTAAAGTATTATTTGAATTTTCTTATTCTAAATATCCAAAGTACGAATCAGATACTAATTATACTATAGATGATTTAGTATGGAATATCGAAAATAAAGCCATGACCTCACGTACAAGTTACATAACTCCCCCTACCGCAAATTGCAAGGCAAAATTTATTAGTAAAAATAATTTGAATTCGATTTTTCAAATATCAAATTACAAACATTTTTTATCAAAAAATTCAAAGCATCAAGCCATATTTGACGGTGACCGATTGCATACTATAATCTCATCATGGCAACTTGAAAATAGCAGAATAACAATGAAAATTGACCCTAATAATTATCCTGTATTCCTATTTAGTGGTAAAACACAAATGGTCAACGGATATAACATAGCAGCATATAAATCTAATTTCAATGCGAAACAATATGAAATCGATATAGGTTTCGAAAAAGATGGTATTGGAATTTGGATTATAGGAGATAACAAATGTGAAAAACAAATCGACAAATTATTTAACTTAATTTTAAATCAAGAAATTTCTCTCAAATTTTAAAAAATTAAATCATTCATCTAAGGAGGATTATCTATGAAAAAAAAGTTATTTCATTTCCATTTTCACTATAATTTCTATTGTCTTTGCTACAATTTCAGTTTCAGCTATATCCATTGACGACTCCAACGAAAAATCACAAAATCTCGATTATACAGTGTCAGCCACTTGGAACACTTTTTATAATACCGAGGACGAAATGCGCGAAGCAGCCGACATTTTAATCGCAGGTACTGTTATTAAAAGTGAAACCGAATTGCGTCACGACTTAGTATTCACGAAAAATTATATTCAAATCACTAACATATATGACGGCAATGCTGAAATTAACACCGTTATACCTGTTTTACAAACAGGTGGGACATATATGGGATATACCACGCCAGAAATCTCTGATGCTCCACTCTTAAAAGTAGGAAAAAATTATAAATTATATTTGATTCTATCTGAATATTCTAAAACTTACGGTCAATATTATCTCATATGCGGTGGCTACCAAGGTGCTGCTGAAATAGTGAATAATTCCTCATTAGTTCCTTTAAGTGACGATAATATATTAATACTTAATGAGGACTCTGCTTATGAGACACGAGCAGTTACAAACACCCCAACTTATTCATACTATTGGAATAAAAGTTCATTAAAAGTTTATGTCCAAGGTGATATTCGCGACAGATACCATGCAAACACACGCACTGGTATTTGTAATGGAATAAATGCATGGCATAACTCAACCGATTCCCCAACAACCACTATTACTTTATCCACAGTAAATGCAGATGTTTGTGTATATATGTACGACTATGGTATTACTGGTTGGGACGGCCTAACAGAAACAAGTCATTCTTCAAATATTTGTTCCTATTCACGTATTACTATAAACTCACATAGTCTTACTTCATATTATAAAACCACAAATTTATGGCAAGCTCTAACTTGTCATGAATTTGGACATACATTAGGACTTAAGCATAATACTAGTAGCAGTTCTTCAATAATGAGACCTTCTACTTTAGATTATTATAATTACGAAGGTCTTTTGCCAAAGTGGAAAGTCCCCAAAAAAGCCGACATCAACCCTATTAATGCTAAATATTAATTTATCTTACAATTTATATTTAACTCACTAAGAAACTCCCGACTTATTGTCGGGAGTTTCTTAGTAATCAAGCTGACTTATAATACCAATTTGTTAAACTGTATATTTTTAAATATACATTACAGGATTTATTACATACTAATTTTCGATTAACATTCATACCGTTCCTCTGAAAAAAAGTCCTCTTGTATACTTGCAGTCAGGGGGGCTTGATTTTTTATAAAGTGAAATCACTTCCATTACTCTTTCGGGCGTTTCATTAGTGAAATAAAGAACCTCGAAATCAACATTTCTTATCTCTTTATCAGCCATCCATAACGGAACTGAGTTTAACATTTCACTGTAACCCATTCTGCAACGAATAGGAAACTCAATGCCTTTTCTATCGGTAATAACACCTTTTTTGTCACATTGAGCGCAATCTTTACCGTTCTTAATCGGGCAGTTTTTAAAGAGCATCAGCGGAATATTTCCGTAACTTATAATTCCTTTTGGTATCGGTGAATTTAACTCGCCTATATCACTTAAAGTCAATTCATTTGAAAGTACAACCGCTTTAGCACCTAAATCAGAGATAGAAAAAGCCGAAAAAGAATTGTGGATATTAAGGCCTGTATCTGCCAAAACTGTGAAACCCAGATTTTTTGCAATTTCTATTTGCGCTATATTACCGCAAAGGCAGATTTCAAAACCTTTTCGCTTCATAAAAGTAAGTTTTTGCGAAATCAAATCTTCGCTTATTATTCCACGGGGGATTTCCACAACGTTTATAACATTATCTATTGAATCAATATCGCTTTCAAGCGGAACTATTACCGCTTTTATTCCCTCGAAATTTTTTGGAATCTGATTTTTATTTTCAATTCTTATTACCAAGTCAGGTTTTTCTTTGTGTTGAGTTTTAGGTTTTTGCGAAAACTCAATATAAACTTTCTCTCTTTGAACCTTACTTCTCGCCTCGTCAAGCAATAAACAAGCCTGACGCCTTAAAGCATTAAGTTCACTCGACGGAACGAAAAGCCCGTCATCAAGGCAAAGCGTTCCGCCCTCATCATAGTAAGGAGTATCCCCAAACTTCGTGAGATTTTTAAAAGCATCTTCGTAAGTCAGCACCTTATTTTTTGCCTTTTGGGGAATATTTCCCCTAACTGTAATTTCATTCTCACCGTCACAAAGTGTTAAACTAATAGGCTCGTTTTCTTTAATTTCCGCCTTAATGCCAACAGCCACATTTTTAGATTCTTTCCTGTAAAGTTCGTGCAAAACAGGAAAGGCTTTAGGCGCATCGGTAACATCTTCTTTTGTTCTTATGCCAAACATATCTCTACCGAGTTTATTCTCTAAATATCCGCTTGAGAAACCCGAACGAGAAAAAACATTTTTCAGCGTTTCGCTTAGTTCTTTGTCAACCGCTCCCGTTTGCAAAGCGAGTTTGCACGCTTTTGTGGCGGCGGCAACATATTCAGGGCGTTTCATTCTGCCCTCGATTTTGAATGAACCAACACCGATTTCATAAAGTTTTCTTATATATTCCAAAAGGGATAAATCTTTTAAACTAAGGTCATACCCTGTGCCGTTTTCAACCAAAAAAGGAAGTCTGCAAGGACCTGCGCAAAGTCCTCGGTTTCCGCTTCTTGAACCCAAAAACGCCGAAAGCAAACATTGACCCGAAACGCACATACAAAGCGCACCGTGGACAAACACTTCCACCGTTATATCATATTTTTTTGCCTCTTTGCAAAACTCGGTTAAGTCATCAAACGACATTTCTCTTGCAACAACAACCTGTTTAAAACCCAATCTTTTTAAAATTGGTAAGGCTGAAATCGAGTGTACCGACATCTGCGTTGAAGCGTGTAACGGAAGTTGGGGTAAACGGTTATGAATTTCCTCCGCTAACCCCAAGTCCTGAACGATTATTCCGTCTATTCCTATATTATAGGCAGTCTCGGCCAGCGTAAGCGCATCATAAAATTCATTATCTTTTATAAGGATATTAAGTGTTAAATAAACCTTTACATTACGAATATGGCAATACTTCACCGCATTTTCAAGTTCGCAAAAATCAAAATTCTGCGCATTTCTTCTGGCGGAAAAATCCTTTGCACCCAAGTATACCGCATCAGCGCCGCTGCGAACAGCCGCTTCTAACATTTCTACCGAACCTACGGGCGATAGAATTTCACCTTTAAAATTCTCTTGCACTTAATATCACCTCTAAAATATCATACATTAAATTAGAGAAAAAATAAAGTCTTTTTTCTTTACAATAAATTATATAATTGTTATAATATAGTTAATATTTTTAAAAGGAAGCGAAATTATGAAATATTTAGTTTTATTATGTGACGGCATGGCAGATACACCAAGTACATATTTAAATAATAAAACACCTATGGAATTGGCAAATAAACCGATTATGGATAGCCTTGCAACCGTTTCGGAAGTTGGTATGTGCCGCACTGTTGGTGAGGGACTTAAACCCGGTAGCGATGTTGCAAATCTTTCGGTTATGGGGTATGACCCATTTGTCTGCTATACAGGACGCTCTCCGTTAGAGGCGGCTTCTATCGGCGTTGAACTGAAAGACAGCGATGTTGCACTACGCTGTAATATTGTGACCTTATCCAACGAAGAAAACTACTGTGATAAAACTATGGTTGACTACTGTGCAGGTGATATTTCCACAAAAGAAGCACACGAAATCATCAAAACTATTGAAGAAAAATTAGGTAATGAAATTTATAAATTTTACGGCGGCGTAAGTTACCGTCACTGTCTCGTTGTGCAAAACGGTACTACCGACCTTGGAACTCTAACCCCACCGCACGATATAAGCGGAAAAGTTATTAAAGAATATTTAAGCGACAGCGAAAATGCCAAACCGCTTATTGACCTTATGAAAAAAAGTTATGATATTTTAAAGGACCACCCTGTAAATATTGAAAGACGCAAAAAAGGTCTTAATGAAGCAAATTCTATCTGGCTTTGGGGCGAGGGCAAAAAACCGCAACTTGAAAACTTCTTTTTCAAAAATGGTGTTAAAGGTTGTGTTGTAAGTGCGGTTGACCTTTTGAAAGGTATCGGTATATGCGCCGATATGGAAACCCCCGAAGTTGAAAATACCACAGGATATCTTGACACGAATTTTGAGGGAAAAGCAAACGCAGGTATTGAAGCCTTTAAAAACGGATGCGACCTCGTGTATCTTCACTTTGAAGCACCCGACGAATGCGGACACAGAGGAGAAGCCGAAAACAAGGTTAAGGCAATCGAACTGATTGAGAACCGTGCGCTCAAAATTATGCTCGATTACTTAGAAAACTGCGGTGAAGACTTTAGAATTTTAATTATGCCTGACCACCCAACACCTTTAAACACAATGACACATTCTGCAGAGCCTGTGCCTTACTTAATTTTTGACAGCAGAAAGAAATTTGACGGTGTTAAATCTTTCACCGAAAAGAATGCAAAATCTACGGGAATTTTTGTAGAACACGGTCCAAAAATAATGGAAAAATTATTAGAAAAATAGGATAAAATATTTTTCTGCGAAATGCCCTATAGATTATGAAAATGTGTTGTTATGTAAACCCAACAAACCTAAAAAGTTTTTCCACTTATCCACCGACATATTCACAATTTTACTGCTTGTCCAACCAAAAATCAGCGTTTAAACGCTTTTTTTGGTGGAAAACTATGTGGATAAGTTGGATAAATCGGCTTTTGGTTATAATTACAATAAAATTATTATGTAAAGCATTTCGATTATTTTCGACATAAAATTCACCTTGTAAAAACACCCAAAATTTTTATAAAATTCTATTAAAAAAGGAGAAAAAATGAAGCGCACTAAACTTCGTGATCGTCTTCTTCCAAACTACACAAAAGGCGAAGAAATTTTTAATATGGTTTCACATATTGTCGGCGGCGGTTTCGGTATAATAATTGCCGCATTATGTATCGTCAAAGCCTTTCTGAATCACGATGCATATCAGATTGTATCGGCATTTATTTACGGATTTTCAATGATAATTCTTTACACTATGTCAAGCGTTTATCACGGACTTATACCCGTCACTGCTAAAAAGGTTTTTCAGATTATCGACCACTGTGCAGTATTCATATTAATAGCAGGAACATATACCCCTATCGCTTTATGCTCTATAAGACAACTTTCAACGGCGCTTGGTTGGAGCCTTTTCGGCTTCGTGTGGGCAATGACTGCGCTCGGTATAACATTTAATGCTATCGACCTTAAAAAATACAGTCTTTTTTCAAATATTTGTTATCTCGCTGTAGGTTGGTGTGTTATATTTATAGTTAAATTCGCCATAAAGGCAGTAACTCTTGAAGGCTTTTGGTGGTTGCTTGCAGGCGGTATTTCCTATACCATCGGCGCTGTGCTTTACGGTATAGCAGGGAAATTCGGTTACCGCTATGTTCATTCTGTTTTTCATATATTTGTATTATTCGGAACTTTACTGCAGGCAATTTGTATAATTTTTTATGTTTTAGTATAACTATTAATATTATTCAAAAAATACTAAAAAGGAGGCTTTAAAATGAAATATGTATGTGACGTATGCGGTTGGACTTATGACGAAACTATAGGCGATGCTGATAACGGTATTGCCGTAGGCACAAAATTTGAAGACTTACCCGAAGATTTTGTATGCCCGTTATGCGGTGTGGGCAAAGACCAATTCAGCAAAGAAGATTAAAAAACATCCGCATAAAGCGGATGTTTTATTAGACGGAATTATAATGAAAGGTTTTATCTATGATTAAAATTATGGTTGATTCTTCTTCCGACTGTAAAGCGGAAGATAATATATATAATATTTTCGTACCTATTACAATAAATATTGGTGGGGAAGAATTTAAAGACGGCGTTGATATTAATGCCGATAAATTCTATGATATTTTAACAAACTGTACTGATTTTCCCCGCACCTCCCAACCGTCACCCCAAGATTTTTTGGAAATTTTCGAAACGGCAAAAGAAAACCAGGATACTATAATATATTTTGCTCTTTCGTCTGCTTTAAGCGGAACTTATCAAGGTGCGCTTATAGCAAAAGAAATGGCGAATTATGATAATATTTTTATTATTGACACCAAAACCGCAAGCCATATGATAGGTGTATTAGCAAGGTATGCTAAAAAACTTATTGACGAGGGACGTTCCGCAGAAGAAATCGTTAAAAAATGTGAAAAACTTAAATCCAAAATTAAGGTTTTAGCAGGGCTTGACACCTTGGAATATCTTAAAAAAGGCGGTCGGCTTAGCAGTACTTCGGCTATGATTGGCACCCTTGCAAACATAAAACCTATTATAACCGTTAATCAAAACGGGCAAGTGGAAGCAATCGGCAAGGCGTTAGGTGTTGGAAAAGCAATACAATTTATAACAGAAAAACTGTCATCGGTTGAAATTGACCAAAACTTCCCCATTTATTTGCTTTATACTAAAGGCATGGGCAACTGCTCAAAACTTGCCCAAAAACTAAATTTAGATATTAAAGATACCTTGCAAGTGGGCGCTACAATCGGCGCACACGTCGGTCCGGAAATTTACGGAATATTATATGTGACAAAATAGGCTGGGACTAATTTAAGTCCCAGCCTATTAATTATTCTGCTACAACCTGCTTAGCAAGTTCTTCAACAGTTTCTTCGGTGAATTCACAATTAGTAGGATTGATTTGTTCACTCTTCATACCTGTACCTGCAGGCACAAGTTTACCGATAATAACATTTTCTTTAAGACCAAACAATGGGTCAACTTTACCTTTAATTGCAGCCTCTGTAAGCACACGGGTGGTTTCTTGGAAAGATGCCGCAGACAAGAAAGATTCTGTTGCCAAAGAAGCCTTTGTGATACCCAAAAGGGTTGCTTTATAGGTTGCTTTGGTAAGACCTTCTTCACCTGCATCAATGCGAGCCTGAACAGCAGCATTAGCATCAGCAATTTCCTTATACTCGTAACTTACATTCTGCAAAAGTTCGGTAGAACCTGCATCTGTAATGCGAAGTTTCTTCATCATCTGACGAACTATAACTTCAATATGCTTATCGTTGATATCAACACCTTGTGTGCGGTAAGCATTTTGAATTTCAGCAATGATATATTCCTGAACAGCTTCAGGGCCTTGCGCTTCAAGAATATCCTGAGGATATTTAGCGCCCGGAATCAACATATCGCCTGCTTTTACGAAGTCGCCGTCACTAACAAGAGGACGGATACCATAAGGAATGATAACCTTTTCTTCGGTTTTAAGTTCGTCGTTAGTGATAATAACAACATTGCTCTTCTTTTCTTCTGCTATGCGGACTGTACCGTCCATCTTAGCAATAAGACCGCAACGCTTAGGACGTCTTGCTTCGAACAGTTCTTCAACTCTCGGCAAACCTTGAGTAATATCTTCTGTAGAAGCGATACCGCCTGTATGGAAGGTTCTCATAGTCAACTGTGTACCAGGTTCACCGATAGACTGAGCCGCTACGATACCAACCGCTTCACCTGTAGTAACAGGTTTGCTTGTTGCAAGGTTGCGTCCGTAACATTTCTTACATACACCGTGATGGCTATGACAGGTAAGAACTGAACGGATTGCGATAGCAGTAATGCCTGCATTAACAATTTTCTTAGCACCGTCAGAGGTAACCATATCATCCTTAGACCAGATAACCTCACCTGTTTCAGGATGAACAGCATCGTTAAGCAAATATCTGCCCTCAAGACGCTCTTCCAAAGTTTCAAGAATATGATTTCCGTCTTTAATGTCAGTAATTGTTAAGCCTTCTTCGGTTCCGCAATCATCTTCACGGACAATAACATCCTGTGCTACGTCAACAAGACGACGGGTAAGATAACCCGAGTCAGCAGTACGGAGCGCTGTATCGGCAAGACCTTTACGCGCACCACGTGAAGAAATGAAGTATTCAAGTACGTTAAGACCTTCACGGTAGTTAGCACGAATCGGTACTTCAATAACCTTACCCGCAGTATTTGCGATAAGACCACGCATACCAGCAAGCTGACGAATCTGGCTCATAGAACCACGGGCGCCTGAGTCTGCCATCATAAAGATTGGGTTAAACTCATCAAGGTTGCCCTTAAGAGCATCAGCAACATCTTCGGTTGCCTTGTTCCAGATTTCTATAATATGACGGCTTCTTTCATCGTCATTGATAAGACCACGACGGTAGTTCTTTGAAACCTTATCAATCTGTTCTTCTGCGGCTGCCAGAATGTCTTTCTTAGCAGGCGGAATAACAGCGTCGATAACAGCAACGGTGATAGCACCCTTTGTTGAATACTTAAAGCCTGTCGCCTTTACGTTATCAAGAACTATTGCAGATTCGCTTGTTCCGTGAATCTCAATACATTTATCAATAATTTTACCAAGTTGTTTTTTGCCAACTTTATTCTGAATAATATCATCATTGCTTTCAACAAACTTCTTGGTTGGGTCTTTAAGTTTGAAACTCCACTCAAGGTCAAAAGCAGTTTCGGGATTTGTTCTGTCAACAAAGCCTAAATCCTGCGGAATTGCCTCATTAAAGATAATGAAACCAACAGTACACCAAACGAGTTTGGTTTCGCCGTCTTTATTAGTCATTCTAACACGGATAGGCGCATGAAGACCGAGCAAGCCGTCATTATAAGCCATAATTGCTTCGTTAGTATCCCTGAAAATCTTATTAGTACCCTGTTCTTCGGCTTTAACAAGTGTTAAATAGTAAGAACCGAGAACCATATCCTGTGTCGGAACAGTTACAGGTTTACCGTCAGACGGTTTCAAGAGGTTATTAGCAGCGAGCATCAAGAAACGAGCCTCTGCCTGAGCCTCTGCAGAAAGCGGTACGTGAACAGCCATCTGGTCGCCGTCGAAGTCCGCGTTATACGCTGTACAAACAAGAGGATGGAGCTTGAGCGCTTTACCCTCAACAAGCACCGGTTCAAACGCTTGGATACCCAAACGGTGAAGTGTCGGCGCACGGTTTAAAAGAACTGGATGTTCTTTAATAACGAGTTCCAAAGCATCCCATACTTCTGCTGAAGCACGGTCAACCATCTTTCTTGCAGACTTAATATTTGTAACAGCCTTAGTTTCAACAAGGCGTTTCATAACAAATGGTTTAAAGAGTTCAAGCGCCATTTCCTTAGGAAGACCGCATTGATACATCTTAAGTTCAGGACCTACAACGATAACTGAACGGCCCGAATAGTCAACACGCTTACCCAAAAGGTTCTGACGGAAACGACCCTGTTTACCTTTAAGCATATCAGAGAGAGATTTGAGCGCACGGTTGTTAGGACCTGTAACAGGCTTGCCACGGCGTCCATTATCAATAAGCGCATCAACTGCTTCTTGAAGCATTCTCTTTTCGTTTCTTACGATAATATCAGGTGCGTGAAGTTCAAGAAGTCTCTTAAGACGGTTATTACGGTTAATAACACGTCTGTAAAGGTCATTAAGGTCACTTGTTGCAAAGCGTCCGCCATCGAGTTGCACCATAGGACGAAGGTCAGGCGGAATTACCGGAATAACATCAAGTATCATCCATTCAGGACGGTTGCCCGACTGTCTGAACGCCTCTAAAACTTCAAGTCTCTTTAAAATTCGGATACGCTTTTGTCCCGAAGCGTCTTCGAGTTGTTCACGAAGTTCTTCGCAAGACTTATCAAGGTCAATTTCGCAAAGCAATTTTTTGATTGCTTCGGCACCCATTCCTGCCTCGAAATCGTCCTCATATTTTTCACGCATATCCATATATTGTTTTTCGTTTAGAAGTTGCTTTTTCTCAAGCGGTGTAGTACCCGGGTCAGTAACGATGTACTGTGAGAAATAAAGCACCTGTTCCAACGCTTTTGGAGATACATCAAGAACCAATCCCATTCTTGACGGAATTGTCTTGAAATACCAAATATGCGATACGGGAGCAGCAAGTTCGATAGTACCCATACGCTCACGGCGTACTTTAGCACGGGTTACTTCAACACCGCAACGCTCACAAACCTTGCCCTTATAACGAATACGTTTATATTTTCCGCAGTGACATTCCCAGTCCTTCTGAGGTCCGAAAATACGCTCGCAGAAAAGTCCTCCCTGTTCGGGTTTCAAGGTACGGTAGTTAATAGTCTCAGGTTTTGTTACCTCACCGTGAGACCAACTTCTGATTTGTTCGGGAGACGCAAGTCCTATTTTTATGGATTCAAATTCGATTTCTGCCATTATATTGCCCCTCCTTAATTATTGTTCATAAGACTCATCTTCTGAGCCGTCAGTAGTTTCTTGAATTGCTTCGCCGTTTTCGTCTTCGAGGCTGTAACCGTCCAAGCCGTCAACAACGGTTTCTTCTTCAAATTCGCTCGATTCGGGAATTGCAGGTGTGCCGAAGCCTAAATCGTCGTCATCATCAAATGACTGTTTCAAATCGATTTCTTCGTTAAATTCATCAAGCACCTTAACATCAAGACCCAAAGACTGTAATTCCTTAATAAGAACCTTAAATGATTCAGGAACACCCGGTTTTGGAATGTTTTGTCCCTTAACAATAGATTCATAAGTCTTAACACGGCCGACAACATCGTCCGACTTAACAGTCAAGATTTCCTGCAAGGTATAAGCCGCACCGTAAGCTTCAAGTGCCCAAACTTCCATTTCACCGAAACGCTGACCGCCGAACTGCGCTTTACCGCCGAGAGGCTGTTGTGTAACGAGTGAATATGGACCTGTAGAACGAGCGTGAATCTTATCGTCAACCAAGTGGTGAAGTTTAAGATAATACATATAACCAACGGTTACAGGGTTATCAAAAGGTTCACCTGTACGTCCGTCATAAAGTTGAGTTTTTGCATCCTGTGTAAGCGGGATGCGGGAGAAGTCAAGGCTTGCAGAATTTTTATATTCATAATCCTCTGCCTTGGTCTTATCTTCTGCCAATTTAAAGCAGTTTCTGATATCTTCTTCGTGCGCACCGTCGAATACAGGTGTGCAGATATGCCAGCCAAGTGCCTTAGCGGCATAACCCAAGTGAACTTCGAGCACCTGACCGATATTCATACGAGAAGGAACGCCCAAAGGATTAAGCACGATATCAAGCGGTGTACCGTCAGGTAAGAAAGGCATATCTTCACTCGGTAAAATACGGGATACAACACCCTTATTACCGTGACGACCGGCCATCTTATCACCAACGGAGATCTTACGCTTTTGAGCAATATAACAACGTACAACAAGGTTAACACCGGGGCTAAGCTCGGATGCATTCTCACGTGAGAACACCTTAACGTCAACGATTGTACCATATTCACCGTGAGGTACACGCAAAGAAGTATCTCTTACCTCACGAGCTTTTTCGCCAAAGATAGCGCGCAATAGACGTTCCTCAGCGGTAAGCTCGGTTTCACCCTTAGGTGTAACCTTACCAACAAGAATATCGCCTGCGGTAACCTCAGCACCAATACGAATAATACCACGCTCATCAAGGTCTTTGAGTGCCTCTTCACCTACGTTGGGGATATCTCTTGTGATTTCCTCAGGTCCGAGTTTGGTATCTCTTGCCTCGATTTCATATTCTTCAATATGAATTGAGGTGTACATATCTTCTCTAACTAACTTTTCGTTAATTAAAACAGCGTCCTCGTAGTTATAACCTTCCCAGGTCATAAATCCGATGAGTGCGTTACGGCCAAGACTGATTTCACCATTATCGGTAGCAGGGCCATCGGCAATAACTTCACCCTTAGCAACCTTTTGACCAACAGTTACAATTGGCTTTTGGTTAATACAGGTGCCATGGTTGGAACGTAAGAACTTAATGAGGTTATACTCATCAATATCTCCGCCATCAACCTTGATTTTAATAGTATCAGCCGAAGCTGCAATTACAGTACCTGCGCGTTCAGCAAGTACTACAACGCCTGAGTCTACAGCTGCTTTATATTCCATACCGGTAGCTACAATCGGGCTCTCGGTAACGAGAAGCGGAACGGCCTGCTTCTGCATGTTTGAACCCATGAGTGCACGGTTGGTATCATCGTTCTCAAGGAACGGAATCATAGCGGTTGCAACCGAAACTACCATTTTCGGAGATACGTCCATAAGATCGATCTCAGAACCGTCAGTTTCAAGGAAGCGGTCTTGGAAACGCGCGTGAACCTTAGAGTTAACAAAACGGCCTTCGCTATCGAGCGGCTCGTTTGCCTGAGCTACAACGTAATCGTCCTCTTCATCGGCAGTAATGTAAACAACCTCGTTAAGAACACAACCGGTTGCCTTGTCCACTTTGCGGAAAGGTGCCTCAATAAAGCCATACTCATTAATTCTTGCAAACGTAGCAAGATAAGAGATAAGACCGATATTAGGACCTTCAGGTGTTTCGATCGGACACATACGACCATAGTGTGTATAGTGAACGTCACGAACCTCGAACGAAGCACGGTCTCTCGACAAACCACCGGGACCGAGTGCCGACAAACGACGTTTATGAGTAAGCTCGGAAAGCGGGTTTGTTTGATCCATAAATTGAGAAAGCGGTGAGGAACCAAAGAATTCCTTAATTGCTGCCGCAATAGGTCTTATATTGATGAGTGATTGAGGTGTTACAGCGTCAACATCCTGTGCTTGTAATGTCATCTTTTCGCGAACAACACGCTCCATACGGGTAAAGCCGATACGGAATTGGTTTTGCAAAAGTTCACCAACAGAACGAATACGACGGTTACCTAAGTGGTCGATATCGTCAACGTTACCGATACCATAGTTAAGTTCAAAGAAATAGTTAATGGTAGCATAGATATCGTCTCTGATAATGTGCTTAGGAATAAGGTTATCAACGTTTAATGCAATAGCATCGCGGATTTCTTCCTCGGTATGATAGTTATCAAGGATATCCTTTAAAACGCTAAAACGAACCTGCTCGTTTATGCCAAGATCCTTAACATCAAAATCGATGAAATCGTTAATGTCAACCATAGCGTTAGATAATACCTTTGCCTCACGCTTTGAGCCATCAGCTTCTATTATATAGATGTATGCCTCGCCAACGCCCTTCTTTTGAATTTCAACGGCTTCGGCTTTGGTAAGAATCTTACCGGGCTCGGCTAATACCTCGCCTGTTGAAGGATCAACGATGGCACGTGCTAAAGTTTTACCTGCAATACGAGAACCGATAGCAAGTTTCTTATTGTACTTATAACGGCCAACACGAGATAAATCATATCTATGAGCATCAAAGAAAAGCTGTGAGATATAATTGTATGCACCCTCAACGGTTGCAGGCTCACCGGGACGAAGCTTTTTGTAAACTTCGATAAGAGCATCATCAGTATTGGTTGTAACGTCTTTATCAAACGTTATGTTAAGTTTCTCATCATCGCCTAAGAGCTCGCGGATTTCCTCGTTTGTGTTAACACCGAGCGCACGAACAAACATGGTAATCGGCAATTTACGGTTTTTATCGATACGAACGTAAACAACGTCGTTCAAATCGGTTTCGTACTCAAGCCAAGCACCACGGTTAGGAATAATGGTTGAATTGAAAAGTTTTTTACCGGTCTTTTCATCGGCCTTAACGCCAAAATATACACCGGGAGAACGAACGAGCTGTGAAACAATAGCACGTTCAGCACCATTGATAACAAAGGTGCCTGATTCTGTCATAAGCGGAAAATCGCCCATGAAGACTTCGCTCTCTTTGATTTCACCCGTTTCATTATTAATAAGACGGGCTGTAACGCGTAACGGTACCGAATATGTCGTATCGCGCGCCTTACATTCTGTGATGCTATACTTCGGTGTGGTTTCAAATCTGTAATCAACAAACTCCAAAACCAAATTACCGGTATAGTCGGTTATCGAGGACATTTCTTTGAAGACTTCCCTCATGCCTTCCTCGATAAACCATTTGTATGATTCCTTTTGAATTTCGATGAGGTTAGGCATATCGATAACTTCATCAATTTTCGAGAAACTCATACGAGTGTTTTTACCCAGCTGGACAGGCTTTACCATTGCTGTAGACTCCATCGGTTAACATTC
>JAZRMI010000034.1:0-55519 GCA_045647405.1 Acutalibacteraceae bacterium
AAGGACGAAAATTTCCTTCTTTGGAACGGAAACCGTGTCCTTTTCAAACGAAAACTGTTTGAAGAATATATTCAAAAAACAAATGTGATTTAAAGGAGTAAAAATATGTCTCAAAAAAGAAGAGATTCAAAAAACAGGATATTGGAGAAAGGCGAGTTCCAACGGGAAGACGGAAGATATGAATTCAAATATAAAGACCAACTCGGAAAAAGACGGACCGTTTACAGTTGGAAACTTGTTCCTACGGACAAAGTACCCGAGGGCAAAAAATGTGATTTGTCACTTCGGGAAATGGAAAAGAAAATCAAGCGTGACTTGGATGACGGTCTTGATACCTTTACTGCAGAAAGAAATGACCTTAATTATTTCTTTGATAAGTATATGGAAACAAAGCACAATCTTCGTCCGTCAACCCGAGAAAACTATATCTATATGTACACCAAGTACGTCAGCGAAGATTTGGGCAAACGGAAATTGACCACTATTAAATATAGTGATATAAAGAAATTTTATATGCACCTTATCTATGAAATTGGGTTTAAGCCTAACAGTATGGAAATCATACACACCATACTGCACCCGATTTTTACAATGGCAGTCCGTGACGACTATATCCGTAAAAACCCCACAGACGGCATTATGGCAGAGATTAAGAAAAGCAACGATTGGGAGAAGGCTCAACGTCATGCACTTACTCTACCGCAACAGATGGCTTTTATGGACTTTATACGGCACTCTAAACAGTACAACCATTGGTTGCCCCTATTTACCTTTTGCTTGGGCACAGGGTGTCGTGTGGGCGAAGTGATTGGGTTACAATGGTCCGATTGTCTGTTCAAAGGTGACGGGGCAATATTCGTAAACCACAATATGCTCTATCGCAAGAACAAGGACGGCAAATGTGAGTTCCATATTCACGCCACCAAAACGGCAAGCGGTACCAGAGAGGTGCCTATGTTTGACGAAGTTCGTGAAGCCCTGTTGCAGACGAGAGAGCAACAAATCAAGAACGGCGGTTGTCAATCTGTTGTTGACGGTTTGAGTAATTTTGTTTTTACCAATCGTTATAACGAGGTATATTCGCCTGCGGCTCTCAATAGGGCAATCGCACGAATTATCCGTGATTACAACAAAGAGGAAACCGAAAAGGCACTTGCAGAAGAAAGAGACCCTTTGTTGCTACCGCATTTCTCTATGCACAATCTACGACACACATTCTGCACCCGACTCTGCGAAGTGGAGACCAACATAAAATATATACAGGATGTTATGGGTCACAAGAAGATTGAAACGACAATGGAGATTTACAACGAGGTAACAGAAGAGTTCAAGCAACAGAAAACCCAAAGTCTGCAAGGCAAATTGAAAATTGCCTAACCCATAAACCGAGTGACACAAATCACTCGGTTTTCCTTTAAAAACCCTTACGACATTTACGACAATTTTTACGACATTTGACTGTGGCAATAAGTTGCGATAAGTGGCGATTCGTGAAAACAGAATATTGAAAACCCTTTATCCGTGGGGGTTTGTAACGATAAGTGGCAATTCGTGAAAATACAAAAGTTCTCCCCACAATGAAGCCTTTGGACTAATATAGTTCAAAGAAACCCAGTAGTTATGCAGGTTTGCGGGGATTTAAAATGCCAAGCTGGTGGATATCGCCCCCACCCTGGCAGCTGTTCTGGGTCAGACCCTTGCAGATGTAGACGGCCGTGTGATGACAGGACTGTTGAAGAGAGGAAAACGTATGCAGAAAAGAATTTTGATTTTAGAATTTCGGCAGGAGACCAATACCTTCAATCCTGTTGTGATGCCCAAGGACATGTTCAATGGTGGCAAGTATTTCGAAGGTGAGGAGATTTTTCAAACCTGTTTGTCTACCCGCACGGCAATTTGCGGTGCAGCGGCTGCATTCCGGGAGATCGGTGCAACTGTGATCCCCACGGTTTTTGCGTCCGCTACGGCTACCTCCGGTGGCCGTGTGGCAGACGATGTGCTGGAATATGTGATGGAACGGGTGCAATGGTATGCGGAAAATAACGAATTTGACGCAATTTATGCCTCTCTCCACGGTGCTACCTGCACCGTAAGTTGCGACGATGCTTGCGGCAAGCTGACTGCGCTTCTGCGTAAGATAGCAGGGGATAAGCCGGTGGTGGCCTCCTTTGACCTCCACGCGAACATCACCGACAAGGTGTTGACAAATCTGGATGCCGTGTGCGGCTATCAGACCTATCCCCATATTGACTTTTACGAAACCGGCTACCGTGCTGCCCAGCGGTGCATAGACCTGCTGGAGGGTCGTACCTATGCCATGGCAGCGGCTGCGGTTCCTATGTTGATTCCTCCTGCCGGCTATACCTCCAACGACACCCCTTTTAAGGAAGTCATTGAGATGGGTAAGCAGATGATTGCTGACGGCACGTTGCTGGACTTCACCGTTTTTCCGGTGCAGCCCTGGCTGGATATTCCCTCCATCGCCAGCCGTACCATCGCCATTGCCCAGGATGCTGAAACCGCAAAGAGCTGCGCTGACAAGCTGGCCCAGGCTCTGTGCGACCTGCGGGACAAGGTGATGCCGGAGATGCTCAGCATTGACGAGATTATCGATATTGCCGAAAAGAACGATACCGACAAGTGCGTTATCGTTTCCGAATTTGCCGATTCTCCTAACGGCGGCTGCGTGGGTGACAGTGTTGCCATTCCGCTGCGTCTTTTGGAACGGGGTAGTAAGCTTCGTGTGGGCGTTCCCGTGGTAGACCCCAAGGCGGTGCAGCGGGCATTTCAGCTGGGTGTTGGTGGCACAGGTGAATTTTGGAATGCACACTAAAAATTGACCGATGTGTTACATTAATGAACATTACACATGTCGTTACTTAAGACAACAGCAAGGAAAACTTGCTGTTTTTTTGTTTTGCGAATATTGAAACAAAATTGACAAAACGAATGAAATTTTGTGTTCAATTTCGCTTAAAAAGTTCCGCAAATCGAACCTGACAGTAACATTATTTAGTTTGATTTTGCGAGAAGAAAAGCGTTTCTTTTAGGTCTATTTCTAAACAATAATGTTTAACATAATATTCTTCGTTTTTTAGTGTTTTATTAAATGATTCCATCACAGCATTATCGTGTGGTTCGCCAGGACCTGAGAACGAAGATTTAATACCTAATTCCTTAAAATATGTTCTAAATGTCCTTGAAGTATAATTTGCTCCTTCCTTGATGTTCTCGTGTGTTATTAAATTCGTTAAAAAATCTAATACATAGACGAATCGAACCACTAAAATGACACTCTTGAGTAATATTTAAAATCAATACAAAACCTTGACTATTGGTTACGAATATGTTAATATATTCGTGGTGGTTAGTATGGAAAAACGAATTGCGAAAATTATTGTCGGTTCCGCCGGTGGTACCGCAAGTAAGGGTGCCAAAACTTATAAGGTATCACTGCCTACAAAATGGGTGTCGGAGATGAATTTGATTGATACTCAAATTGAGATGCACTATGACGGTGAAAAAATTATAATTGTACCTCATTTATCGCTATGTGATTTTTTAAAAAAGAAAAAAGAATTGAAACATAATTTGATGCTTATCAGTTTTTACGATGATGCAGTTTTGTGTAGTAAAATTTGTGCTGATTTTACTGATAAAACTATTGTTTCCGAAAATTATACCGATAATATAATTAAAACTGCTTTTGGAAATAATACGGCACCTACTTGGGAAGATTTTCAAAACTTTCTTGAAGAACGTTGTCTTCCTAAAAGCCGCAGCGGTATCAGAGAATATCTGGAAGCAATTGGAGTAGAAGAATATAACCCGCTTGAGATTATCAAAAAAACAAGTGGCAGGATGGCAGAAGATAACCAATGGATTAGATTGGAGGTTATAGAATGACAGTTAAACTTGTAACCAACGAAAAGGTTGCCGAAACATCCTCAAAGGGCAATCAGGAAAAATGGTATGATAAAGATACAAATAAGTGGTTTAAGCTAGACCAATTCGGTTATGAGGCATTAACCGAAACGATTATATCCAAACTGCTTGAAAAGAGCAATATTGAATGTGAAACACCGTTTTCTTTTGCACGTTACGAAATGGAACGGTTGAATGTTCACGGTAGAGACCGCACAGGATGTTCAAGTAAAAACTTTTTGAAAGACGGTCAATCAATTATTACGCTCAGCCATTTATTTTCTCGTCAACTTGGCACTTCGCTCAAATATAAGTTAGAAAGGCTTAGCAGTGATAAAAAGCGTATTCAATATCTTGCAGAGGCAACCGCTGAGTACACAGGACTAAAAGAGTTTCCACAATACTTAACCTTATTGTTTGAAATCGATGCTTTGTTCTTAAATGATGACCGTCATCTTAATAATATCGCGGTTATTGAGGAGAAAGGCAAATTTAAATATTGTCCTATTTTTGATAATGGTGCAGGACTGCTTTCAAATGTACAGTTTTCGCCAATGGATATCTCACCGCAAGGACTTATAAAAGATTTGCTTGCAAGACCCTTTAATACGAGCTTTACAAGGCAAATGAACACAGCGAGAACCCTTTACGGTAACCAACTAAAAATACCAAAATTTACAGCGAAAGAAATCATTAAAGAACTCAAACCATTGCTTGAATATTATCCCGAACGGGACAGAGGACTGATAGTAGACAGAGTAGTAGAATGTATATTGGTTAGACAAAAATTTAATTAAATTAAGATAAAAAAACCGTTACAGGAGATTAGGTTGCTTTATAATAATGATAAGCCTTACTGCTACTACCTTCGGGAAACATTTGAAAAATTCACTGCGGTATCAATAGAAAATGAAGATGCTCACGCACAGGATGATATTGTAAAGATTTTACTTAAATATATTCCTGAAGGATATACTTTAGAGTCAGAAGTTGATTCGGGTATAGTTAATAGAATTATATATAGTAATCAAGATAATAATACGATTGATTATATGCAACTGATTAATTTTGGAACTATTTATGATGTAGATACAGAACATAATGGATATGAAAAAATGAATATTAATTCTTTTGAAGGAATTAAATATGTCAAAAACGGAATAAATACAGTAGTCTTTGCTGACGGTACATATATGTATGACTTAAGCGGGCAGAGGTCCCCACTATGAAACCTTTAGATTAATAAATAAGGACTATGACTTTTTAAAGTCATAGTCCTTTTAATTATTCTTCATTATCATCAAATTTGATTTTAAAACCGCCTTTAAAACCGTTATCAAGTTTTGGAATATCAATACTCGGCTCGTCGTCAAAAAGGCTTTTGTGTGGCGGTTCAACATAAGTTTCTTTTATCTGTTCCTCCGCTTCTTGCTTTTTCCAACTCTTTAAGAGTATATCGCCCTCGGGGTAGTTTTCCTGTGGCTTGCGGTATTTGTTATAGATTAAGAATATCAGCAGATAAAGAACGAATAATAGGGCACTTCCGCCTGTTATGAAAAGACCGAGTTTAAGTAACGGTGTTTCATAATTAAAACGGATTACACTCTCACCCGCAGGCACTTTTACCGCCATAAAGCCAACATTAACCTTTTCCACATCAACCTTTTGTCCGTTAACCGTTGCCGACCAACCTTTATCATACGGCACAGAGAAGAAAACAAGGTTTTCTTTTTCTCTTGTAACCTTTGCGGTGAAACCTTTATTGTCGGTTTCAAAGTAGTATGCCGAAGTGGCTTTCAGTTTATCACAGTCATATTTAAGATCGTCGTCCTCAAATGTATAATACGGTTTATAAGTGCCTTCCATTTCAATATTCTCTAAGATATCACCGTATTTTTTAATTTGCTCGTCGTTGAGCAAAATTGCTTTGAGCATCATATCGGCTCGGCGGTTTTCTGAATATGAGTCACAGTAATCATAATCCATATAATAATCATAAGAGAAACCATAAGGGATGAAGTTGTCATTTTCAAATATATGATATCCACTCTCTGATTTATAGTAGGTATAACCCGACATTTTTGTTTCCTGTGTGTCAGAATTTATAAAACTGTCACCGTCTTCTCGGTTCAAGAGATATTTAACCGAAAGTAACGGACGGATTGCATAAACTTCGGTGTCAGGTCGGCTTCCAACACTACGCTCAACGCCTATATATTTATAAAATTCCATAATAGATGCAGGCACTACCGAATGAAAAGCATTTATTCCTGAATATCCTAAGAACATCGCCGTATTATCAACACAGTCGAATGTATCAATTCTGAAATTACTGTCATCCTCTAAATCAACTTCGCCCTCAATCAGCGAGTCAATCATAATTTCCTTGATATCATAAGAATGCGCTCTGCCCGATGCTATAAACACATTTCCGTAAATCACAGATATTATGCAAACACACACAATAGCCGTCACATAGAACGATTTAGCATCGTTTTTAATGATTTTAATTAGTTGCCATAAAATAACAAGACCGATTATTGCAATCAGACAGGCAATCCAATATCTGAAAACATAGGTCAAATCACTGCCCTGTGTGTAAAGACCGAAAATAAGTTTGCCGTCCTCATTTTTCTGTGGGAAGAAACCTATTACAGCCGAAACCGCAATAGTTATACCCAAAACCCATTTATAACCGAACGACCAGTCGATATCTTTTTGCTCAGTTAATGAAACGGTTGCAAGGCACATTAAAAGTATTGGCATATAATACCAACGGGCATAATACGAAGTATTGAAAGCATAAAATGCGCTGTTGAGAATAGGCACTAAAGCCATAAAAACACAAATTCCGATAACCCGTTTTATCCAACTGCCTTTTTTGGAAGAAAAGAGGGTAAACACACCCACCATACTGAAAACAGGAAGCCAACCGCCCAAAGAAGACCATTTAACCTCAGCGCCCGGGAAGAAAACGGGACGTGCAGGAATATCAGGCGGAAAGAAGAAACATTGCAACACATTGGCGTAAATTTGTTCCTTGCCGTACATAATCGCATTCCAGCCTAAAAGGGTTTCGGAAATACGGGAATTATCGCTTATAGCCTGTAAAGAGGGCAGAAGTATAACTGCTGAGAGCAATAACCCCAAAATCGCCTCGAAAATAACCACTAAAAAGCGTGAAAATTTAATTTTGATTGCTTTTGAAAAGAGTCTTACAAAGAAATAAATAACTGTAAATACTACCATTCCAAAGAAGAAAAAGTAGTTAGATACGGCACAGATGCAAACCGTCAGCGCAAATAAAAATCGCTTGTTTTCGGTGATTAAAAGTTCTAAAGATAAAAGCAAAAGAGGGAAGAACACTATCGCCTCGTGGAAAATGAAAAAGAAGATATTATAAACTGAAAATCCGCTGAAAGCATAGAGAAGACCGCCAAGGCAAGCCGCATTCGGTGTTCTTGTGAAACGGCGGATATATAAGTATGCCGTAAATGCAGCGCAAGCAAATTTCAATATCATTAAAGGACCCATAAGGTAGGGGACAAAACTATTCGGAAACGGTATAGTCAGCCAAAAGAACGGGCTTCCTAAAGCGTAATAACTGTATGAGCCGATAAAGTTAGCGCCTAAATCGGTATGCCAGTTCCAAAAAATATTACCGTCGTGTACCGCCTGATGCACCTCTTGATAAAAAGGTATCATCTGCACATTAAAGTCACCGTAAAATGTAAAATACCCCTCGCTTAAAATCATATAAGGCACAAAAAGGCAACTTGCAGTTAAAAGTGCAATCAAAAATGTGGCAAGGCCTTTTTCTTTGGAATTTTTAAGCAAAGACGCTTTTAAATCGGAAAAACCCATTTATTATACCTCAAAACAAAATATTATATTGATATTATACCATTTAATGTTATAATATTCAATAAAGGATGTGTTAAAAATGCAGAATCATTTTTATGCAATGATGTCAAGAATGAAAAATATTTACCGTTGGGGTCTTATGCGCAACACAAGGGCAGAAAATTTGAGCGAACATTCCTTGGAAGTGGCGCAGATTGCCCATGCGTTGGCAATTATAAATAAAAACCGTCTTGGTGGCGATGCTAATCCTGATTTTGTTGCTGTTGCGGCAATGTATCACGATACTTCCGAAATCATAACAGGGGATATGCCAACCCCTATAAAATATCACAACGAGGAAATCAAAAAGGCATATAAGCAGATTGAGGCTACTGCTCAATCCCGTTTGTTAGAAAAATTACCTGATGATTTTAAAGAGGAATTTTATAAAATTTATAATTTTGATAACTTGACTGCAAGGCTTATTAAAGCGGCAGATAAAATTTCGGCGCTTATAAAATGCACCGAAGAACTTAATATGGGCAACCGTGAGTTTGCGGTGGCTGAAAAGAGCACACGAAAAGCCATAAAAGACCTTAACTGCCCCGAAGCAGATATTTTTATGGACGAATTTATGGAAAGTTTTTCGTTATCCCTTGACGAACAAAACTAATTACTTGTAAAATAAATAAAAATATGGTATTATTGATTAGATAATCATTTAAAGGCGGAGTTTATATGTGTCAAACAAGTGAAACAACCTCTAAAAAAAGGGTTTTAAGTTGTATACAGCCGAGCGGAATGTTAACACTCGGTAACTATTTGGGTGCGCTCAAAAACTGGGTTAATATGCAGGATGAATTTGACTGCACATTTGCAGTAGCCGATTTACATGCTATTACTGTAAGGCAAGAGCCGAGCAAACTCAGAAGTCAGATATATTCAACCTATGCGTTGCTTTTGGCTTTGGGTATCGACCCTGAAAAAAATACCCTTTTCATCCAGTCCCACGTGCCTGAGCACGCAGGGCTTTCGTGGTTGCTTTCTTGTAACACTCAGTTTGGCGAAATGTCAAGAATGACACAATTCAAAGATAAGTCGGCAAAGCACGCCAATAATGTTAATGTGGGGCTTTTCTCTTATCCTGTACTTATGGCGGCAGATATTCTGCTTTATAAACCTGATTTGGTGCCCGTTGGTGCGGATCAAAAACAGCACCTGGAAATAGCACGTGATATTGCGATTCGT
This sequence comes from Acutalibacteraceae bacterium, assembly GCA_045647405.1. Lineage (GTDB taxonomy): Bacteria > Bacillota > Clostridia > Oscillospirales > Acutalibacteraceae > UBA737. The sequence continues at coordinate 9,016 of JAZRMI010000034.1, forward strand.
TTTAATAATCTTTACGGTGATGTTTTCACAGTTCCCGACGCTTATATACCTAAAACGGGCGCTCGTGTTATGTCTTTGCAAGACCCGACTAAGAAGATGTCAAAATCAGACGAAAATCTTAATTCTTGGGTTGCTATTCTTGATAATAAAGATGATATAATTCGCAAGTTTAAACGTGCTGTGACCGATTCTGAGGCGTGTGTAAGATTTGCTGAGGAAAAACCCGGTATTTCAAACCTTATCACAATTTATTCGGCGGTTACGGGTAAAAGTGTTGCCGAAGTTGAAAAGGAATTTGAGGGCAAGGGTTACGGTGATTTTAAGTTGGCTGTGGGTGAGTCTGTGGCTGATGCATTAGCGCCGATTAAAGCAAATTATGATGAAATCATAAAAGATAAAAAAGCGTTGGAACAACTTTATAAACAAGGTGCCGAGAAGGCTGAATATGTTGCCCGTAAAACCTATTTTAAGGCGATGAAAAAGGTTGGTTTTGTATTATGATTTTCCCACTTGTTGGAAATGATAAAATAAACCTTTCTGTTTCTAATTTTACTGCTGAAAAACGAATCCCGCACGCAATTCTCATTGAGGGCGAATTTGGCACCGGCAGGCACACTTTAGCAAAATTTTTAGCAAATACTATTGTTTGTGACAGTGTTTCTGCTTGCGGTGAGTGTAAAAACTGCCGTTTGGTATCTTCAAATTCTCATCCTGATATTATGATTATTTCCCCTGAGGATAAGAAGAAAAATATTGCTGTTTCGCAAATCAGAGAACTCAGAGAAGAAGCATATATCAAACCTCATTCCGCTAAAAAAAGGGTGTTTGTTATTGACTGTGCCGATACTCTTAATATACAGTCTCAAAACGCTCTTTTAAAAATTTTGGAAGAACCGCCCGAGACGGTAATGTTTATTTTAATTGCCGAAAGCAAGGCATCATTTTTGGACACAATAATTTCACGCTGTGTTGTGTTGACGCTTAATTCTCCCGAATTTTCTGTGGCGCTGCAGTATATAAAATCAAAAACCGATTACAGCGATGATGCTATTAAACTGGCTCTTAGTTCGGTTAAAAATAACATCGGCAGAGCACTTAATGTCCTAAAAGGAAAAGAAAATTCAAAAACAGAGGCTATAGCCAAAGAATTTTTTGAATTTATGATTAAGGGCGACCAATTATCAATGTTGGAAACCGTTTCAAAATTGGGTAACAAGCGTGCAGATGTTGATGAATTTATTAAAGATTTAAAATATCTTACTGCAAATAAAGTTAGACTTGAACCAGATGGTTATCTTTCTAAAAAGTTAGTGCGCTTTTATAATGAGATACCGTCTTTTGAGCAAAGTCTTAATACAAATATTAACTTGAATCTGTTGTTTTGCGCTTTGGTTTGCAAAATAACAGAGATTATGTGGAGGAACAAATGACAGAAGTTATATCCGTTAAATTTAAGGAAAACGGTAAAGCGTATTATTTTTCACCTGCGGGCAAAAAAGCCAAAACAGGCGATAAAGTAATTGTTGAAACTCAAAATGGCAATGAACTCGGTGTAGTTGCCGAGGAGAATCATAATGTGCCTGACGAGGAGTTAGTGTTACCGCTTAAAAAAATGCTGCGCCATGCTAACGAAAAAGACTTGAAAAAGTTGGAAGAAAACAAGAAAAAAGAAGCAGAGGCTTTTGATGTCTGTGAACAACTTATCGAGCAACATGAATTGGATATGAAACTTGTTGAGGTGGAATATTCTTTTGATGGCGGTAAGGTTGTGTTTTTCTTCACATCTGACGGCAGGGTTGATTTCAGAGAACTCGTTAAGGATTTAGCGGCAAAATTCCATACAAGAATTGAACTTCGGCAAATCGGTGTAAGAGACGAGGCTAAGATGCTCGGCGGTTTAGGAATTTGCGGTCAGCCGTATTGTTGCAAGCGGTTTTTGAATGATTTCGAGCCTGTATCAATTAAGATGGCAAAGGAACAGGGTCTTTCTTTGAATCCCACTAAGATTTCGGGAAGTTGTGGAAGACTTATGTGTTGTCTTAAATATGAACAGGATGCTTATGAGTATTTGAGTTCATTTACGCCTCGTGTTGGCTCTACCGTTAAAACCGATGATGGACTTGCAACTGTTACAGATGTTAATTTGATAACAGGTTATCTCTATGTCAAACTGATTGATAGTGATACAATTCCGATGAAGGTGCATAGAGATAATGTCAAGTTGGTGTCAGGCGGAAAGAAACACGAAAAAAAGGAAAATTAAACATTTTTTTACAAAATATTACTTGTCAGAATATTTTTCTTGATTTTTTTTTAGTTTGTGTTACAATATCATTAGTGAAGCTATGGAGGTGTTTTTGATGGCTTATAAAATTACTGATGCATGCATTAGTTGCGGTGCCTGTGCTGCAGGTTGCCCTTGTGATGCAATTTCTGAAGGTGCAGAGCGTTATGAAATCGACGCTGATAAGTGCTGTGATTGTGGCGCTTGTACTGCAGGTTGTCCTGTAGATGCTATCGTTGAAGGCTAATCTTTACATAAAAGATTAAATTTTAAGAAGTAACACCTTTACAGAAAATACTGTAAAGGTGTTTTTCTTCGACACATTTTTCTTGACTAAAACACAAAGTGTTGTATAATTTCATTGAGAGAGGGGGATTTTCGTGGAAAACACAAAAACTATAACAACAAATAAAAAAGCCTTTCACGAATATTTTGTGGAAGAAAGTTTTGAATGCGGAATTGCCCTTTCAGGCACCGAAATTAAGTCAATACGTCAGGGCGGTGTCAATTTAAAGGACGCTTGGTGCAATGTCGAAAACGGTGAAATGATTATAAAACAGATGCATATAAGCCCTTATGACCACGGTAACCGTTTTAATAAACCACCCGCAAGAGACCGAAAACTTTTGATGCATAAGCGTGAGATTATGCGCCTTTTCGGTACTGTTAAACAAGAGGGGTTGGCGTTAGTTCCGCTATCGCTTTATTTTAAGGGTTCGCTTGTTAAGGTGCAGTTGGGGCTTTGTAGAGGTAAAAAACTTCACGATAAGCGTGCAGTGGCCGCTAAGCGTGATGCAAACAGGGCAATCGACCGTGCAATGAAAGAACAGAATAGATAAATTATATGGGAGTGTAAAGGTTTCGACAGGGATTTTGAAGTATCGGAAGCGAGCAGCGGTGCAGAACCGCTTAACAATCTGCATTAAAAATTAACTAACAACAATAAAGTTGCTTTAGCTGCCTAATTAGGCGGCTCACTGAACCTTGGAGTACCACGGCTAAGGGGAGGTGTCAAATTAGTGGTGAACGTGAACGGCGGGGTGTTCCACCTGCCGTCACGCAGTAGGAACTACTAAGCAGAACAGTCGGTCGCTTGACGGTTTTGTAAGGGAATGTAAATAGGCGACTGCGCTCGGAGATGCCGATATGAATGAATTTTTGGACAGGAGTTCGATTCTCCTCACTTCCACCAGTCGAGAGGCTCGACACCCAGTCCGTTCTAAAGTCTTCTGCTAATCTCAAATTAGCAACTCGACCGAATGGTTCGGATTTAGGTGGCGAAACTCCACCAAAAAACCTCGTACTGAAGTACGAGGTTTTTTTAGTGAAGAGGTAATAGTTGAAAAAGAAAAATTCCAAGAACTTAACGTTCTTGGAACTTTGGTGCCGATGACCGGACTTGAACCGGTACGATATTGCTACCGAGGGATTTTAAGTCCCTTGTGTCTGCCTATTCCACCACATCGGCATATCATATATAATATTATATTTGATAGCCTTTGTCAAGAACTTTTTTGAGATTTTGCATTAAAATTTTCTTATTTCAAGAGTGGCGTCATCGTCACCTTTTTGGATATTTTTAATTATCACATAATAACTGTAGTTATCATTTACTTTAATTTGTATGCGTTCACCGATTTTTCTTCCCATAAGAGCATTTCCCATGGGGGATTCTTTGCTTATAAGACCTTCCATTGAATTTTGGCGAAGTGTTGTAACAATTCTTACTTGTTCTTCGCAGTCGTCTTCCTCCACATAATATGTTACGGTGTCAAACAGTCCAACTTCGTCGTTCTTACTATCATAATCAATAATAATAGCGGTTTTAAGCATATTTCTTAAATATCTAATTCGGCTTTCATTTTTGCCTCGTTCACGCTTTGCGGCGTGGTATTCTGCATTTTCAGATAAATCGCCGAAACTTCGTGTGAATTTTACTTCTTCTAAGATTTTAGGGCGTACAACACCTATGCGGTAGTCGAGTTCGTCCTGCATTTTCTTAATATCGACTTTTGTTAATTCATCAAACATTATATCACCATATACATTTTAGCATATTTTGAATTTTATTCAAGGGTGTTGACAAAATAATTAGGAATGATAAAATAAAGTAGAGGTGTTTTTATGGTTAATGTTTATAAATCTTTTACAGAGTTGGTGGGTAATACACCCTTAATGCAGCTTTGTAATTTTAAAAATGAATATAACTTGTGTGCAGATATTTTTGCAAAACTTGAGTTTTTCAACCCTGCGGGAAGTGTAAAAGACCGTGTAGCGCTCAGTATGATTAACGATGCTGAGGAGAAAGGTGTTCTAAAAAAAGGCGGTACGGTTATTGAGCCGACTTCGGGTAACACAGGTATAGGTCTTGCGGCAGTCTGCACTGCAAGAGGATATAAGGCAGTTATTGTTATGCCTGATACAATGTCGATTGAACGCCGAAAACTTATACAGTCTTTTGGCGCCGAGATAGTTTTAACCGATGGTAAAAAAGGTATGACGGGCGCAATCCAAAAGGCAAACGAACTTAAAGAACAAATAGACGGAAGTATTATTGCAGGGCAGTTTGAAAACCCTGCAAACCCGAAAGCGCATTTCGAAACTACTGGTCCCGAAATATTTGGCGCTCTTGACGGCAAGGTGGATATCGTGGTTTGCGGTGTGGGTTCGGGTGGAACTGTCAGCGGTATCGGTAAATTTATGAAGTCTAAAAATCCCAATATAAAAATTGTGGCGGTAGAACCGCTTTCAAGTCCGTTTATAACCAAAGGTAAGGCGGGTAGTCATAAAATTCAGGGAATAGGCGCAGGGTTTATACCTAAAAACCTTGATACCAATATTTACGATAAGGTTGTTACAGTAAGTGATGAAGATGCTTTTGAGTTTGCAAGGGTTGTTTGTAAAACAGAAGGGTTATCTGTTGGTATATCTTCGGGAGCGGCTTTGTGTGCGGCAGTTGGGGAAGCCAAACTTTCTGAAAACAAGGATAAAAATATTGTTGTTATCTTGCCTGACGGCGCAAGCAGATATCTGTCAACTGAACTTTTTTAAAAACAAAACGGTACAAACTTTCGTTTGTACCGTTTTTGCTATTTAAAAGCGAAAAAGCGTTGACCTAAATAATTGAAAGCAGTAAATAAAATCATACCAACCAACATTGAAATATTCTCTCTGACAGTAACAGAGGCACCCGATAAAACAAATGAAATTAACGGTTGCGCTATTCCGTATGCCAATACATAGCAAACAACAATGTTTATTATAAACCGCACAACTTGTTTTAAAGAGTTTTCTTTGTTATTGAAGGTAAAGTATTTGTTAAGAAAGAAACTTAAAATACTTGTTAAAACATAGTTTGAGGCGGACGAAAACCAATATGAGCAATGCGCCAAATTATAAAGCCCGAACATTATAGCGCTTCCGACCAATGTGTTTATAACGCCTACAATAACAAATTTTATGAGTTTAATATCTACTACTGTTTTAATTTTTTCAATTAATTTGTTCATATTTTTTCCTTTTAATATAATATATTGTTATTCCTATTGTTAATAAAATGCCTATTGCTGTTAAGATGGCGCCTAATTTTAAACCTGGTGTGGAATATTCTAAGCGGATGTCATATTCGCCTGCGCTAAGCGGAATAGCCATAGACCAGATATTTGCCTGTAAAAGTTCGGTTTCTTTTCCGTTGACATAGCATTTCCAACCGTCAGAATAGGGAATAGAAAGGCATAAAATTTTGTCTTCTTGAAGTGAAATTTTTCCACTCACCCTGTTGTCTTCAATATTTAGGTTTTCAAGCACATCACGGGATAGGTTTTCGGTATATGACTGGTAGTTATCCATAGGCTGACAAATAATTTTAATGTCATCCCAACTGTAAAAACCTTTTTTAGGGAAGGTTAAAGTGCAACTGTTTTGCGCTTGCTTTGAATATCCCAAATTTGTTGTAAAATCGTGAACACCGCTGTAAAAAGAATATTCAGGTGTGCGTAAACGAATCAATGAAGAAGTGTTTTTTGCATTAACCTCGATATTTAAAACGGTTTCATCATTTTTAAATAGGTGGTTATACATATTAAGACGTTGTGTATATTTGCTTTGTTCCTCTTTGTATTCATTTGGAATGGCTTTTTGCAGTTCATATTCATCAAGATATTTTCCGTGAAGATTTTTTATACTTAGATAGGTTTCACAGTTTCCGATACCTTTAAATTCCAATCTCATTAAAGATTTATCTTTTTTAACATATATCCCATTTTTGGTTTTTTTAATATTCTTGTCATAAGATATTTCCAACGGAAATTCTTTTGAGGTTAAAGTATAATTGCTTTCGGTAAAACCGCTTGGCAGAGTTTCAAGCAAAACATTTTGCATCAAAACTTCTTGTTTTTCTGTTACTGAAAGTTTCTCGAAATTTTCTTTTGAAATATATCCGTTATATGTGTAACCTAAAGGTAATGCCGAAGGGTTTTCGTAAAGCCTGAAAGTGGTGTTTTTTAAGTTTTTCTTTTTGATATATTCAAAGTTATATGGCACGAATTTATTATTGTTTGTAATATAATGTTTCGTACTTGTTAATGTTTCGAGAAAAATTCTTCTGTCTAAATTATCATAACAAAAGTTCATAACTATAGGCACTTGCATATCCAATAAAAACGGAATGGTTTTATCATTACTGAAACTAAAGTAATAAGAAAGGCTTGCTGTGTTATTTAATAAACCTCTGTTTCTTTCGGTTGTATTAGTCTCATATCTTGAAAATGAAGTTTCAGTAAATTTTATCTGATTTTTAAATTTATTGCTTATTGTGTTTTCAGAATCGTTTAAAGCCATATTAGCATCGTGAAAGTCAGCAATATAATTACTAAAGTTAGGCGAGTTACAGAATATTCCGTTTGCGCAGATTGAAAAAACAGTTATTATAGCAAGCGTTATATAACTTAGTTTTAATACATTCCTGTTAAATAGAAATTCTGCGCCGATTAAAACTAACAATATTGCAAATAAAAAGATTAACTGTGCAACGGTTGAGATGTTTTTGCCATGTCGCAAAACAAAGAAAATAAGCGTGTAAACACAAGATATTATTAGTAGTTTGATTTTTTCTTGCCTTGAAGAATTTATAATGTCCTTTAAGGTGTATACGGCAATAAAGGCAACTAAAAATGCTACCGCCCATATATAACGGTTACTGACATAGGCAAGACCGTTTAGTATGTGTGCAAAAATAGGGAAAATTTGCAAAACGAGTGATACTATAAAGGCCGTCTTGAGTGGTTTATACTGAGATTTTTTAATGAATATAAAAAATACTGCAATAAGGCTAAGTGGCGTGTATCCGCTGAAATTCCAATATCCAATATGCTGATACCCTGAAAAACCGCAGAATAAATTTTCATAATAGTTTAAATTGTATAATATGGGTACGGAATTCGAAACATCACTTCTGCTGTTGCCCATAAAAACAATGAAAATCGGTAACAAGAGTATTGCGGATATCATAAGACCTATTGCGCCAAAACCAAAGAATTTAAAAAGGAGAGAAAACATTTCTTTTTTAAAGTTTTGGTGGTTCATATAAATAAATCTAATAGTTACGTATATTACTGTTAAAATAATAAGCATATAAGCAAAATAAAAGTTGCTTAGTGTGCAAAGTGCAACTGATGAAATGAAAAGCAGAGGGTTTTCTTTTTTGAAAATCTTTTCACAACCTATTAAAACCAAGGGGAAATATATCATGGGTGTTAAAAAGAAAGGATGTCTGATACCTGCACAGAGACTGTATCCGCAAAAAATATATATTAAAGCGCCTAATACAGAAATTCTCAAATCTTGTTTCATTTTTTTGCAATAAAAAATAAAACAGAGTCCCGAAAGATAAAGCCTTAATATTATAAGAAAATCGTATAAATATTCGGTGTATTTTACAGGCACTAAAATTGATAAAAGGGATAATGGGTCTCCGAGTCCGTAATAATGGAATGTTGTTATTGCATCTCCACCGTAACCAATACTGAAATTCCAAACAGGAACTGTAAAGTCTCCTTTTAAGAAGTTACGGATAATCTCCCGTCCCCAAACTCCAATGTAAGTAAGGGAGGGTAAATGTTGTGTAAGTCCGTCGCTGGTTCCTATTGACCAAATAAAACTTTTGCCGAAAATAATAAATGAAGAATAAACTGTAAGGCATAATAAAGCAAATATAACAGAATATGCTCCAATGCATTGCTTTGTGAAATTGCTTTTTTTAAAAAAATTCATATAAGACTCCTAATTCTTGGTTTCAAACGCCGTGTCACATTCGCCTATGAGATAAATCGGGCGTTTTTTGGTTTCAAGATAAGTTTTTGCAATATATTGACCAATAATACCCATACAGAAAAGTTGAACGCCTGATACTAACATAATAAGGCAAACTAATGACGGCCAACCGCCTACGGGGTCGCCGAATATTAAGGTTTTAATTAAAACGAAAATTAAAACTGCGAAAGCCAAAAAGCAGAATATAATTCCGATTATAGACGACCATATCAAAGGTGCCGTAGAAAAAGCAATAATGCCCTCAAGCGCATATTTGAAAAGTGAAAAGAAATTCCACTTTGTGTTGCCTGCAACACGCTCAATATTTTCATATTCAATCCATTTTTTCTTGAAGCCAACCCAACCGAAAATGCCTTTTGAAAAGCGGTTATATTCGCCCATTGTAAGAATTGCATCCACAACTTTGCGTTTCATAAGTTGGAAATCACGTGCGCCGTCAACGATATCGGCAGAACTCATTTTATTGATGATTTTATAAAAAAGTCTTGCGAAGAATGAGCGAATCGGCGGTTCATTCTTTCGTGTGCTTCTTTTTGTGCCGACAATATCGTACCCTTCTTTTTCGATTGATTTTACCATTTCGGGTAAAAGGGCAGGGGGGTCTTGCAAATCGGCATCCAAAATTGCAACATAATCTCCGCTTGCGTGGGATAGCCCCGCATAGATTGCCGCTTCTTTACCGAAATTGCGAGAGAAAGAAATATATTTAACTCTTTCATCTTTTGCTTTTAATTCTTTTATAACTTTTAAAGTGTTATCACGGCTTCCGTCGTCAACAAAAAGCAGTTCAAACTCTGTATCAGGCATTTTTAAAGATACAGAATTTACTTCTTCATAGAAAAATTTTAAAGCCTGTTCTTCGTTGAAACAAGGCACAACACAAGATAATTTCATAAATGTAACTTCCTTTGTTAGATAATATATTAATTATACATATAATAGCAGAAATAGTCAATAGATGGTAAATTGACAAAAAAATAACAATCTTTTTCAAGAAAATTAAATTTTCTGCAAATTCTTTGTTAAGTTTTTAACAAACCTATTGACATTCTAAGAATTATCACATATAATGGAGCGTATATTGAAAATAGAACACTTTGGAGGTTTTAATTATGGCAAGAGTTTATAATTTTAGCGCAGGTCCTTCTATGTTACCTGAAGAGGTTTTGAAGACTGCAGCAGCAGAAATGCTTGAATTTGGTGAAAGCGGACAGTCTGTAATGGAAATGTCCCACCGTTCAAAAGAATATCAGGCAATATTCGATGAAGCAGAGGCTAATCTTCGTGAGATTATGAATATTCCCGACAACTATGAGGTTTTGTTCTTGCAGGGCGGTGCTTCAACACAGTTCGCAATGATTCCTTTAAACCTTATGACAAAAAACAATAAGGCTGACTTTATTGTAACAGGTCAGTGGGCGAATAAGGCTTATAAAGAAGCCGCACGCTACGGCGCTGCCCGTGAAGTTGCATCTTCTAAGGATAAGACTTTCAGTTACATTCCTAAGACCACAAAAGATGATTTTGATAAAGATGCTGACTATGTTCATATTTGTATGAACAATACCATTTACGGTACAAAATATAACGAATTGCCCGATACAGGCGATGTTCCGCTTGTGGCTGATATTTCAAGTTGTATTTTGTCCGAACCGATTGATGTTACAAAGTTCGGTATGCTCTATGCAGGCGCTCAGAAGAATGTTGCACCCGCAGGTGTTACTATTGTTATTATTCGCAAAGATTTAATCGGTAACGCTATGGATATCACTCCAACAATGCTTAAGTATGATACACATTCTGAAAACGGCTCAATGTTTAACACACCGCCTTGCTATACAATTTACATAGCAGGTCTCACATTTAAGTGGATTAAGAAAATGGGCGGACTTGAGGCTATGAAGGAATATAACGAAAAGAAAGCAAAAATTCTTTATGATTTCCTTGATAACAGCAAACTCTTTAAGGGCACAGTTGTTCCTGAAGACCGTTCTTTAATGAATGTTCCTTTCGTTACAGGCAGTGACGAACTTGACGCTAAATTTGTTGCAGAATCTAAGAAAGCAGGTTTTGTAAACCTTAAAGGTCACCGCAGCGTTGGCGGTATGAGAGCATCTATCTATAACGCAATGCCAATTGAGGGCGTTGAAAAATTGGTAGAATTTATGAAGAAATTCGAAGAGGAGAATTTATAATGTTTAAGATTAAGACTTATAATAAAATTTCAAAAACAGGTCTTGCAATTTTTGACGATAAATATACAATCGGTGATGAAGTTGAAAATGCGGACGGTGCGATAGTTCGTTCTGCTGCTTTGCACGATGTTGAATTTCCGCAAACCTTAAAGGCTATTGCCCGTGCAGGTGCAGGTACAAACAATATCCCGATTGACCGTTGCAGTGAACAGGGTATCGTTGTTTTCAACACCCCCGGTGCTAATGCAAATGCTGTTAAGGAACTTGTTATTGCAGGCTTGTTTATCAGTTCACGCCGCGTGATTTCGGGTATTGAATGGGCAAAAACCCTTAAAGGCAACGGCGCTGAAGTTGGCAAAATGGTTGAAAAGGGCAAAGGTGCTTTCGCAGGTCCTGAAATCAAGGGTAAAAAATTGGGTGTTATCGGTCTTGGCGCTATCGGTGTTATGGTTGCAAACGCTGCTAACTCACTCGGTATGAAAGTTTATGGTTATGACCCTTATTTGTCTGTTAAATCTGCTTGGAACTTAAATCATAATGCGGTTTATATTAGCGATATTAATGAAATTTTTGCAGAATGTGATTATATCACAATTCACGTTCCGCTAACTGATTCTACAAAGAATTTGGTTAACGCTGAAAGCATTGCAAAAATGAAAGATGGCGTAAGAATTCTTAACTTCTCACGTGCAGGTCTTGTTAATAACGATGCTATTAAAACTGCTTTGGAATCTGGCAAGGTTGCATCTTATGTTACTGACTTCCCGACAGACGAAATTCTTGATACCGACGGCGTTATCGCAATTCCTCATTTGGGCGCTTCAACACCCGAATCTGAAGAAAACTGCGCAACAATGGCGGCAAAAGAACTTATTGATTATATCGAAAACGGTAACATTGTAAATTCAGTAAACTTGCCTGAAATCACAATGCCCAGAAGCGGAGAAAACCGTGTTTGTGTAATCCATAAAAACATTCCTAATATGATTACAAAGATTACAGGAATTATTGCAGAAGATAACATAAACATCGAAAATCTTCTTAATAAATCAAAAGGTGATTATGCTTACACAATGCTTGATATTGACGGTGCAAATAAAGAACAGTTGCAAACTGAAATTGAAGCGATTGACGGCGTAATCAAAGTGAGAATAATCTAATTTAAAAGCCTTCTGAAAAGAAGGCTTTTTTTCTTTACTTTTTATGTGGTTTGTTGTAAAATGAAATAGTTAAGGCGGTGAGAATGTTTGAAAAGAATTGTAATAATAGGCGGCGGTGCCGCAGGGCTTCAGGCGGCAATATCTGCTGGGGAAAAATATGGCAAAGAGTGTGAAATTATCGTTCTTGAAAAGAACGAACGCCCTGCACGTAAAGTTATGATAACAGGCAAAGGCAGATGTAATGTTACTAATAACTGCGATATGGATACCCTTATTTCAAACATTCCTAAAAATGCAAGATTTTTGTATTCCGCTTTTTCTGCTTTTACACCGCAGGATGTTATGTCTTTCTTTGAGGGTGTTGGTGTTCCGCTTAAAACCGAGAGGGGAAACAGGGTTTTTCCTGTGTCTGATAAGGCGGTTGACATTGTTGATGCTTTGGTAAAGACTGCAAAGTCTTTTGGCGCTAAAATCAGACAAGCCACAGTTAATGAAATATTAACCGAAAACGGTCAGGTTTTAGGTGTGAAACTTGAAAACGGTGAGAAAATTTATGCCGATAGCGTGATTTTAGCAACGGGCGGTATGTCCTATCCGCTTACAGGCTCTACGGGTGATGGCTATAGAATGGCAGAAGAATTAGGTCATACTGTAACCGAATTAAAACCATCGTTAGTACCGCTTAATATTCACGAGGGCTTTTGTACCGCTCTTTCGGGGTTATCGCTCAAAAATGTTACATTGAGTGTCTTTGAAGACGGCAAGAAAAAGCCGATTTTTAGTGAAATGGGCGAAATGCTGTTTACCCATTTTGGTATATCGGGACCTCTTGTTTTGTCGGCTTCGTCCCGTATTCGGTATATGGGCAAGAAGAATTATACCTGTTTTATTGATTTGAAACCTGCTTTAACCTTGGAACAGTTGGATGCAAGAATTTTAAGGGATTTTTCTGAACAACAGAATAAAGATTTTGCAAATTCACTTGATAAATTGTTGCCAAAGAGTTTAATTCCTGTAATTATTAAACTTTCAGGAGTTGAGAAAAATAAAAAAGTCAATCAAATAAGCCGTGAAGAAAGAGCAGATTTGTGTAAACTTATAAAGGCTTTTCCGTTGCATATTACGGGCTTTCGTCCTATAGAAGAAGCCATTATCACAAGCGGCGGAATTTCTGTTAAAGAAATTGACCCTAAGACTATGCAGTCAAAATTAATAGAAGGTCTTTTCTTTGCGGGTGAAATAATTGATGTTGATGCCTTTACAGGCGGATTTAATTTACAAATTGCATTTTCCACAGGTTATGTGGCAGGAAAAAATGCGTAAGGAGTTTTAATATGATTTCAGTTGCTATTGACGGTCCTGCAGGCGCAGGAAAGAGTACATTATCCCGTAAAACTGCCGAAAATTTAGGCTTTATTTATGTGGATACAGGCGCACTTTACAGGACAGTTGGTTTAAAGTTTTCAAATTGTGGCGCCGATACAGATTTGAATTGCGATATTGACAGTATTTTAGATAATACTACTGTTGATATTCGCTTTGTTGATGGTGAGCAAAGGGTGTTTTTAGACGGAGAGGATGTTTCCGACGATATAAGAACACCAAAGGCTTCAATGATGGCATCGGCTGTTTCTGCAAAACCTCAAGTAAGAGCGTTTTTACTTGAGATGCAAAGGAAATTAGCAAGGGAAAATAATGTTGTTATGGACGGCAGAGACATAGGCACAGTAGTTTTGCCTGATGCTACAGTTAAAATTTATTTGACCGCCTCTGCTAAGGCGAGAGCCGAAAGGCGTTATAAAGAACTTCTTGAAAAGGGAACCGAGGTTTCTTTCCAAGAGGTTTATGACGATATGGTGCAAAGGGATTATAACGATATGAACCGTGAAATTGCGCCTTTAAAGCAAGCCGATGATGCGGTGGTTGCTGATACAACCGAGTGTGATTTGCAGCAGTCTTTGGATTTGCTTTTAAAAATAATAAAGGAAAGAATTTGAGTATGAATATAACTCTTGCTAAAACTGCGGGTTTTTGCTTTGGGGTAAATGCGGCGGTGCAGACGGTTTATGATTTGTTGGAACAAGGTAAAAAGGTTTGTACTTTAGGTCCGATTATTCATAACCCTCAGTTAGTAAAGGAACTTGAAGACAAGGGCGTAAGGATTGTAAACAACCCTTACGAAGTGGAAAATGGAGAAACACTTGTTATCCGTTCACACGGGGTTGCTAAAAGCGTTACCGACCAATGTAAAGATTTAGATGTTTGTTATGTTGATGCCACCTGTCCGTTTGTGGCAAAAATCCATAAAATTGTATCAGAAAAATCAAATGACGGTTATATAACAATTATTGCAGGGGATAAAAACCATCAGGAAGTAATTGGTATTATAGGTCACACTTTTGGTCAAGTTTATGTTGTGGCAAACACAGAAGAATTGGACGATTTGCTCAAAAATAATCCAATATTATCTCAAAAAAATGTTATAATGGTTTCGCAGACGACATTTAATGCGAAAATTTGGGAAAAACTTCAAAAAAATTTAAAAAAAGTGTGTACAAATGCAGAAATTTTTGATACAATATGTAATGCGACTTCTATGCGTCAGGATGAAGCCTGTAAACTTTCTAAAACCCACGATGCAATAATTGTCATCGGAGGGAGACACAGTTCTAATACAGCGAAACTGTTCGAGGTTTGCAACGCTAATTGTGACAAAACATTTTTAATAGAAACCGCAAGCGAATTATCGCTTGAAAGTCTTAGAGAATGTGAAAGCATCGGAGTGGTTGCGGGTGCTTCAACACCTGCAGGTATAATAAAGGAGGTTATTAAAACCATGGCGGAAAATTTACAGCCGTTAGAAGAACAGATCGAAGAAACGGCGGAAAAAAGTTTTGAAGAAATGACAGATGAAGAGGCTTTTGAAGCATCGCTCAATAATTTGACCGGTGACCAAAAAGTAGTAGGTACAGTTGTTGCTGTAAACTCTACCGAAGTAACAGTTGATATTGGCAGAGGTGTAACAGGTTATATTACTGCCGCTGAATTTTCATCTGACCCTAATGTAAACCTTGTTGAAGAAGTTAAGGTAAATGATGAGATTAATCTTATCATTATGAAAATAAATGATCAGGAAGGCACTGCTATGCTTTCAAAGCGTCGTTACGATGCTATTGCAGGTTGGGATAAGATTGCTGCTGCTAAAGAGTCCGGCGAAGTTCTCACAGGCTTTGTTAAGGATATTATTAAGGGCGGCGTTGTAGTTTTCACAAACAATGTAAGAGTGTTTATCCCTGCTTCTCAGGCTACTGCCTCAAGAAATGATTCTATTGAAGAATTAAAGGGTAAGGAAGTTTCTTTCCGTATTATCGAAATCGGACGTGGTCGCAGAGCAGTTGGCTCTATCCGCAGTGTACTTCGTGACGAAAGAAAAGCGGCAGAGGAAAAAATCTGGGCAGATATCGCAGTTGGCGACCGTTTCACAGGTACTGTTAAATCTCTTACAAGTTACGGTGCTTTTGTTGATATCGGCGGTGTTGACGGAATGATTCATATTTCTGAACTTTCTTGGTCGAGAATTAAGAATCCGTCCGAAGTTGTTTTAGTAGGAGACACTGTTGAAGTTTATGTAAAAGACCTTGATACTGAAAAGAAAAAGATTTCATTGGGATATAAAAAGGAAGAAGAAAATCCTTGGACAATCTTCCAAAATAATTATAATGTTGATGATGTTGTTAAGGTTACAATCGTTAGTATGACTACATACGGCGCATTTGCCCGCATCGTCTCAGGTGTTGACGGTCTTATCCACATTTCTCAGATTGCTAATAAGCACATTGCTAAACCGCAGGATGAGTTAACTGTTGGACAAGAAGTTGAAGCAAAGATTACCGCTATTGACTTAGAACAGAAGCGTGTAAGCCTTTCAATTCGTGCATTACTTCCTGAAGAAGAAACCCAAGAAGCAACCGAAGAAGCAGTAACCGAAGTTGTAGAAGAAGTAGCAGAAGAAACTGCTGAATAATAAATAAGAATAAACCCACTCTTTCGAGTGGGTTTTATTTTTTTATTCATTTCCGATATAGTCTCTGTCAAATGTAATTACACAGCAAAAAGTTGGGTTTATGAGTTTTGCCATTTCGCAAATTTTGTGTTCTAATTCTTTTTGAGTGATTTTTAAATTTGAGGGGATTACTACATCGAAAATCAAATTTGTTCTGGTATCGCTTTTAGGCGTCATTCTGAAATCGTGTAATGTAAGACTGTCGTTTATAATTTTAAGACCTTTGACAATTTGTTTTTTTGTGGTTGTAACAACCTTATTGTTGACATCAATCGGGTCCATATGGATAACAAGAATAATATCAAGTTTTTCGTTTACTAACTTTTCACATAAATCAATCTGCTCGTGGCATTTAACAATGTCAACATCTTGCGGAACTTCCACGTGGACTGATGCAAACTGTCTTCCCGGACCATAGTTATGGACAATAAGGTCATGTATGCCGATAAATTCTTTAAAGGAGAGAATGGTTTGTTTGATATCGTCAATCAGTTCTTTTTCAGGAGCACATCCTAAAATACTGTTAAGCGTTTCTTTTGCGGTGTTATAGCCTGAAAACAATATAAATATTGCAACCGCAATACCCATTACAGCATCAAGATTAAAGGTGACTTGCATTAAAGATGTAACAACGGCTGAAATTAAAATCACAAGGGTGGCAATCATATCGTTAAGGGAATCTTGTGCGGTGGCAATAAGAGAATTCGAATTAATCTTTTTGCCGATTTTGCGGTTAAACAAAAACATCCAGAACTTAACTAAGATTGAAATCGCTAAAATTATAATTGCCCATAACGAATATGTCGGCGGGGAAGTACCTTCTATAAGTGTCGATACGGAAGATTTTAGAAGTTCAAACCCCACAAGGAAAATAAGCATAGATACCACAAAAGCAGAGATGTATTCCATTCTGCCGTGACCGAAAGGGTGGTCACTATCGGCAGGCTTGCCAGCCAGTTTAAAGCCGATAATGGTTATAACCGAAGACCCCATATCAGAAAGATTGTTAAGACCATCAGCTGTGATTGAAATACTTCCGACAATACTGCCTATGGTGATTTTTAACACACAGAGAAACAGATTGCAAATGATACCCACAATACTTCCAAGATTGCCGTAATTTGTGCGTACAGCGTTGTTTTTAATGTCTTCGGGGTTTTTAACAAACAGTTTTATCAAAAGGTTTGACATTACATTTTTGCCCCTTTTGAGCCTTTACTGCCAAAAGAAACACCTGATAAAATATTAGTGTCAATAGTATATGTTATGTTATCACGGTTTCTTTGTCTTTTGAAAGCGAGGTCAATAAGTCGGTCTAAAAGGTCGGTGTATTTAAGGTCGGTCGCTTCCCACAGATAAAAGGCAAGTGAGCCTGGGATTGTATTAATTTCATTAGCGTAAACTGTATCGGTTTCGGTGTCAATCATAAAGTCAATTCTAACAACACCGTTAGCGCCTATTGCTTTAAACACTTTGCAGGCAAGGTCACGGATTTCTTCGGTTTTTTCTTGGCTTAAATCAGCAGGGATTTTTCTTCCCAAAGATGCCATACCTTTACTTTGACCGCCGTTTTTGGAATTACCCATATATTTATCTTCATAAGATAAAATTTCGTCATTCATAAAAGGTTCTTCGCAAACACTTGCGCTACATTCGTCAGCGTCACCCAAAACAGAGCAGTTGATTTCTCTTAAAGAGGTAATTGCCTTTTCAACTAAGATGCGGTCGGTAAAAGAGAAAGCAAGCATAACGGCATCGTCAAGTTGTTCTTTTGAATTTACCTTAGTGATACCAACGCTTGAGCCTAAATTAACAGGTTTTACAATGAGCGGGAAACCGATTTTTTCCTCAATGTTTTTTGCAACATCGGTTTTGTTCATCAAATATTCCTTTGCTCTTATGCAAACACAGTCAAGTACAGGAAGACCTGCGTTTTTGAGAACATCTTTAAATACTGCTTTATCCATACCAATAGCTGATGATGTAATATCGCATCCAACATAGGCAAGGTTTAAATATTCGAAAAAGCCTTGGATTGTTCCGTCTTCACAGTTAGTTCCGTGAACAATCGGAAAAGCAACCGAAATCTCAACATCTTTCTGTTTAGAGAAAAGTTTTTTATCTACGCTTTTCATTAAAACTCTATCATTTTCTCTTGCAAAATAAACTTTTTTGCATTTTTTGAGAAGTTCGGGTAAATTGCGGTAGTTATCAATTTCGAATAGGTCTTCACCTGAATACATTTCACCGTTTTTTGCAACATACACAGGTGTCACATCATACTTTTGACGGTTTATTGCCCTCATTGCCTGAACGGCAGAGATTATTGAAACTTCGTGTTCAACAGAACGGCAACCGTAAAAAACTGCAATATTTGTTTTCATAAAAACTCTCCTTAATACAGATAATTATCGGGCAAATCGTTTTCAAAAAGAACAACGGTGTTATTGTCCGCAATTTTAGAATAAATTTCCATAGCCTCATTAAAACTTGAAGCGACAAATAGATTATCTTTGTTAAACTCGCTGTCGTTAACCGCATCTGCCATAGGCTTTGAACGGTTTTTACCGACAAGGATTATTGTATCGCAATTCTGTGCGGCTTCTTTACCTAAGGCATAATTACATTCATATTCTTTTTCGCCGAGTTCAACGAGACCTGGGGTTATAATAACCTTTTTCATTCCGTCAAACGAGCCTAAAACACGAACCGCCTCCAAGCAACCTTCGGGGTTTGAGTTGTAAGCATCGTCTATAAGCAGCGAGCCGTTTGTAAAACTTTTCATTTCAAGGCGGTGTTCGGCAGGCTTCAAAGATGCTACCGCATACTGTATATCAGTAACGGGAACACCTAAATTATATGCAAGTGCAACTGCGCCGATAATATCAATAATACTGTGAAGTCCTAAAAGTTTGGTTGAAAGTTTAACCTTTTCTTTGCCGAGTTTGATTTCAAATTCTGAACCATTTTTCCCATAAGAAATATTGCTTGCAAAATAGTCAAACTTCTTGTCTGTTCCATAAACTTTAAAGCCGTCGCTAATGCGGTTAATGATTTCTTTACTGTCACCGTTCACATAGGTAATACCGCCGTTTTGCGCTACGGCATCGGCTAATTCAAACTTAGTGTTGAAAACATTTTCAATAGATTTGAAAGTTTCGAGGTGCTGAGGGCCGACGGAAGTTATAATTCCGTATTTCGGGCTTGCAATATCGCAAACTTCTTTAATGTTTCCAACCTCTTTAGCGCCCATTTCACAAACAAAAATCTGGGTCTCGGGTTTTAACATTTCACGGATAGTTCTCACAACTCCCATAGGTGTATTGAAACTATGAGGTGTGCAGACAACATTGAATTTTTCACTTAAAATTCGTGTTAAAATAAATTTAGTGGTGGTTTTGCCGTAACTTCCCGTAACACCGATAACAGTCAAATCAGGGCGCTCGGATAAAATTCTTTTGGCATCTTTTATATAAAGGTTGGAAATAAATTTTTCAACAGGATAGGAAATACCCCAAACTGCCATTGTTAAAAGCGGACTGACGATAGAAAGCAGTAAACAAAGTGTATTGCAAAGTCTGCCGATAACATTTTCGTGGAAAATGAAAGAAACAATAATAAGTAAAGCAAAGAGCAATGCTGTTATTAAGTAAAGCCGTTTTACACGGTCGGTGAAAACGAGTTTTTTAATTGATTTTTTCTGAAGTTCAACCGCAGTTATAATTTGAAACAGCAAAATGGCGCAAAGATAGATAAACATCAGTCGGAAAACGCTGAAAAAGTAAAATACCGACGCACCGAAATACATCAAGGCGCAATAAAGAAAATCTTTATTATAATTATCTTTAAGCCAACCGAAATATCTCGACGGATAATAAGAGTTTTGCTGTAACATTTGGAATTGGCGTGTTACGGCAAAGATTGCAGAAACTGCGCAAATAATTAAAGAAAGAAGTAAAAATATATTCATCAAAGCACCTTCATTTTAAATAAAACTGTTTATAATAGCATTTGCTTCATAGGGTTTTTCACAGAAAGAATAATGTCCCGTACCCTTTATAACACAAAGACCGCAGTCTTTTATAAGGCTTTCCATAATTTTGGCATCGCTTAAGGGGGTGGCAGTATCGTTTTCACCCCAGATAAGTAAAGTAGGGCAGGTGATATTTGGCAAAATATCACGCAAATCTGTATTTACAAGCGAAACCAAAGTTTGTCTCAAAACGGGCGGTGCAGAGTTATAATCTGCCGAGCCGTAATGATTTCTCGCTTTTTGGAGCAAGCCCTCGGTGTGATTTTTCAAAACAGGAAGTGTAAGTACTGTTTTAATCATTTTAAAACTTTTTGCTCGGCATTTTTGTTTTAGGCTTTTCTTAGGGATTAACCCTGCTGAGTCAAGCAAAACAATTTTAGGGGGATTAACCATACCGCTTGCTGTCATTTTAAGCGTCACCCGTCCGCCGTGGGAATGACCGAACATAATCGGGTTTTCAAGATTAAGCGCTTTCATAAATTTAAGCACTAAATCACAGTAATCATCAAGATTCCAAGGTCTTTCCATAGTGTCCGAATTAGCACAGCCTGCGAAGTTCATCGCAACTACTCTGCAACGGCTTTTAAGGGTGTTTATAATGCCTTTATAGACATCAAAACTTGAACCCCATCCGTGCAGGAGAAGCACAGGAGTACCCTCGCCCTCAACGGTGTATTCTATATTAAGTCCGTCAATATTTATGAACATACTAACTACCTCTATTACATAGTTACATTTATTATACCAAAAATAAACCTAAAATAGAAGTACTTTTTTTCAAATATTTAACAAAAAAATAAAAGTCGGCAATTTTCTTGCCGACTTTACATATTTATTCAGTTCTCAGAGCAATCACAGGGTCTTTTTTAGCGGCGCTTCTTGAGGGGATAAGTCCTGAAAGCATTGTAAGAAGTACGCTGATAATTACTAACGCTATTGCTACGGGTATCGGCAATATTGCGTTAAGATTATTAAGGCCTGTGAGCGAGTGTAAAATAATGTTTATTGGGATACATAACAGATAGGTTATAAGAACTCCTAAAGAGCCAGCCGTAAAGCCGATTATTATAGTTTCGGCATTAAACATTCCTGAAACATTTCGTTTTGAGGCGCCGATTGCACGCAGGATGCCGATTTCTTTGGTGCGTTCCTGTACAGAGATTAAGGTTATAACGCCAATCATAATTGAAGAAACAATAAGCGATACCGCAACAAATGCGATAAGGACATAGGTTATGGCGTTTATGATTGAGGTTACAGACGACATCATAAGTCCAACATAGTCTGTATAAGAAATTTCCGAAAGTTCGTCAACATTTTTATTGTAGTTTGCTATTGCATCTTCAATAATATCCTTGTTTTCAAAAGATGAAGCATAAATGTTTATTGAAGACGGGTCATCTAAATTAACATAACCCAATTCACGCATATTTTGTTTGTAAGTTGAATCAGAAAATTCTAAAACCTCGTCATAATAAATAGCGCACTGTTCTCTTGTGTAGGTGTCTTTTGCATTGTCAAGAGCAAGTGCTAACTGCATTGGAGGAATGGGTGCTAACTGCTCTTTGACCGTCTTGGCGTATTGGTTTTTATAATTTTCCTCAATTATTGATGAAAAGATTTCATTGAGGTCATCATCTTTCATAGAAGCAAGATAATCTTTGATTTCCTGTTCGCTCATACCTGTCTGGGCAGACAAAGCAGGCGAAAGTTGCGCTTCAATATCCGTTCTTTTCATATTTTTGAGAGTGTCGGAAACAGTTTTTTCAACATCTTCTTTTGCGGGCACGCACATTATTTTAATATAGGTTTCCGCTTTTGCGCTTTCATCAAGATTTGAAAGATATTTTTTAAATTCTTTCTGTTTTTCTTTGTCGGTGAGAGAAGTGCTGTTTTCGCTAAAAGGAAGACCTGTGAAAATATCGGTTGACGGTTTTTTCAGTTGCTTTTTAATGGCGTCAGATTCTTTAGCCTTTACAACAACATATTCAGTAAGACCTTTTGTGTAACCGATAGAGCCTGTAAGCATAGTTGAAACTGCATCTTCGTTTGGACGGATAATACCCGAAACTTTGAGAGACAGTCCGTTATCATAGAGATATTTAAGACCTGCTGTGGTGTCTCTTAAATCGGTATAAAGCCCTGTTTTTTTATCAAAAGTGTAGCAATCGGAGTTTAAGATGGTTTTAAATTCTGTGTTGCAGATTTCTTCATAACTCCATTTTTGCTGTTTGAATTCAATTTCTTTTTGATTTATGGCGGCATCTGCCAATTTGTTTATATCTTCTTTTGATTTAAGACCTAAAGCGTAGAGTGCCATATCGTCAAGTTCATTGTTTTCATCCAAAACCAAAACAATTTCCTCATAACTGTTTGGCCAAGAACCGTAAACTAAATCATACTGTTTTTTAAGCAACGGGTTAATCATATTCCCGTTTTCGCCTGATAACATTTCTTGCCACAGGTTCATTCCGCCGCCCATAGTCATCATATTGCCCATTCCTGAATTTTGGCTAATATTAATCATACCCGACAAATCCATACCAAAGTTTTCAAGCAATATTTCTTGCATAAGTTCTTCGGAATCTGAGCGGATAATGTCACCGTCAATGTTCTTTGTGTAAACCAATAGGTCAAAATTATAGGTATAAGAAATACCATTTACGGCATCCTTAAGGTCGGTTTCATCAGAAGATTTTTTTAGTTCTTTTTCAAGATATGCTTTAAAGGATTTAAGGTCGTTTTCCTCTGCTTGCATAGAGTTTAATGCATTGAGCATATCATACACCATAGACTTTTGGTATACGGCGTCATTTTCGTGTTTTTCGGATGCTTGCGCATTGCCGATAAAGTTCTCAAGCAAGGAAGAAATATCCATTGACTGCGCTTCAAGGGTGAGGGGATATGAAGAAAGGGTATCTTCCTGTAAAACATCAATATAGGTTGTCATACCTTGTGATACTGCAAAGATAAGGGCAATACCGATTATGCCTATACTTCCTGCAAAGGAAGTGAGGATAGTTCTGCCTTTTTTGGTGAAAAGGTTTTTAAGAGAGAGACCGAATGAGGTTGTAAAAGACATAGACGGCATTTTTTGTTTCTTTGTCTTTTTTGGTTTTTCTTTTTGGTCTTCTGCTTCAAGTTCAGCCGCTGTTAAAGGCATAGAATCCGATGTTACAAGTCCGTCTAACATACGGATAATACGGGTTGAATATTTTTCGGCAAGTTCAGGGTTGTGGGTAACCATTATAACAAGGCGGTCTTTTGAAATTTCCTTAAGTATTTCCATTACCTGAACGCTCGTTTCGGTATCCAAAGCGCCCGTAGGTTCATCAGCAAGGATAATATCGGGGTTATTAACAATCGCACGGGCAATAGCCACCCTTTGCATCTGTCCGCCTGACATTTCGCTTGGCTTTTTCTTTAGTTGGTCTGAAAGCCCCACCATATCCAAGGCTTCTTTAGCACGCCTTTTTCTTTCTGCTTTAGATACGCCCGAAAGAGTGAGCGCTAATTCAACATTCTGTAAAACGCTTTG
Source organism: Acutalibacteraceae bacterium (assembly GCA_045647405.1). Classification (GTDB taxonomy): domain Bacteria; phylum Bacillota; class Clostridia; order Oscillospirales; family Acutalibacteraceae; genus UBA737. The sequence continues at coordinate 32,619 of JAZRMI010000034.1, forward strand.
ATGGGGGATAAGGTTGTAACTCTGGAACACAAATCCTACCGAATGATTGCGGTAGTTATCCCAATCTCTGTCTTTATAGTCTTTGGTTGACTTACCATTAATAAAAAGGTCACCCTCGGAATATTTATCCAAACCGCCGATAATATTTAAAAGGGTGGTTTTTCCGCAACCCGACTGTCCCAAAATAGAAACAAACTCGTTACTGCGGAATTCCATATCAACGCCTTTAAGCGCTTTAACGGTGCTGTCGCCTGTGATGTAATCTTTCTTTATGCCTTTAAGTTTTAGCATTTGGTATTTCCTTTCTAATTAATAACTATTTTATATTATAGACATATAATTTTAAATTTCAATATATTCTGCAATTTGTTTAGAAAAAATTTACAATATTTTTGAAATTAAAAAAATAATTGATAATTATGCTTTTAGGTGGTATAATTAAGGCAATTTAAGGAAAGGCAAGCGTTTATGAGGAATCTTTTTATAAAAATTAAAAAATTCTTTAAAAATATAACTTCTAAGGAAATGCGTAGATATATTTCTTTGACGGGTTCCTGTGTTATCGTTTTGGCGGTTATGTTTACCTCTGCTTTTGTGCCAAACGAGAAGTATAAACCCAAACCGTTTGATATTTTTTCTTCCCGTCAGATTGTAGAGAATATCAAGAATTTGGAACTTAATATGACTTCGGTTATATATATGCAGAACGATGAGGGTGACTGGCAGGAATACCGACGTGTTCACGGTGATGAAAACCGTATTTGGGTTTCGCTTAAAAAGATTCCCGATACTCTGCAAAAAGCCTTTATTGCTATAGAAGACGAGCGATTCGAGAAACATCACGGCGTTGACTGGAAACGAACCTTTTTGGCGGTTGTAAATGAGTTTGTTGAATACAGTGATACCGAGTTCGGCGGTTCCACAATAACCCAACAGTTAATCAAGAATCTGACAATGGATAAGGGTAAAAATTATACCCGAAAAATAAGAGAAATTGTAAGGGCGCTCTTTATTGAAACACAACTCGAAAAATCGCAGATATTAGAGGCGTATTTAAACACAATAGCGCTTGGTAACGGTATTTGCGGTGTTCAGGTTGCGGCAAACTATTACTTTAATAAGGAAGTTAATGAACTTTCATTAGTAGAATGTGCAGCAATAGCCGCAATTACCAAAAATCCCTCAAGATATAATCCTGTAAGCAATATGGAAGAAAACCGCAAAAGGCGTAATCTTGTTTTGAATAATATGTTCGAATTGGGATATATCACTCAAAAAGAATATAAAGATGCTTACAATAAGGAAATCGAGTTAGATTTTTCTAAGAAAGAAACTTTAGATACCGAAATCAACAGTTACTTTATAGATACGCTTATCGAACAGGTAATATCCGACCTTTCAGAGAAGTATGACTGTGATGAAAATATTGCTTCGCAGATGTTTTATAACGGCGGTTATAGAATTTATTCCACGATAGATTATGAAATTCAAGAATTGCTTGAAGAAACTTACAGCAAGCAAAACCGATATTTCTATGAAACCCGAAGAAATGAAGAGGGTGAAATGGAAAGAGTACAGTCGGCAATGACTATAATGGACTATGAAGGGCATATTGTAGGTATAGTTGGCGGTACAGGTGAAAAAACCGTAAATCGAGGACTTAACCGTGCGTATAATGTACCCCGTCAGCCAGGGTCTACTATGAAACCAATCGGTGTATATGCTTTAGCGATTGAAAAGGATATCGTCGATTACACTTCAACTGTGCTTGACCAACCAATTAAGAATTATTACGGTCTTGGAAAATGGGGACCTCAGGAATGGTATGGAAAGTATTTAGGTAAAGTTCCGCTTAATTACGCTTTGAGAAAATCTATGAATACAGTTCCCGTAAGATTGCTTGAAAAAGTGGGAGTTGATGATTCGTATAAGTTTTTAACAAAAAAACTCGGTTGCAAATATTTGGTTAAGGCTGATAAGAATCCCTCTGCCTTGGCATTGGGCGGTTGTACTTACGGTATAACACCGACAGAATCTGCCGCCGCATTTTCAATCTTCGGTAACGGCGGTGTTTATCATAAACCGACCACTTATTACAGGATTGAAAAGTCTAACGGTGAAATTGAACTTGAACACGATGAAAAAGGAATGCGTGTTATAAGCAAGGCTACCGCAACTATTATGAACCGTCTTTTGCAGGAAGTTGTATACGGTAAAGAGGGTACGGGCGGAAGTATTTCGGGTTACAGTTATCGGATGAAAGCTTACGCTAAAACGGGTACCACAAGTGACACTAAAGACGCTTGGTTAGTGGGCGGAACGCCATATTATGTAGCATCTGTATGGTATGGTTTTGACCATAACTACAGGGTATACAGCGTTAATGCGGCTAAAAGTATCTGGCGTGATGTTATGCGTGAAATTCATAACGATTTAGAGAAAAAAGAATTTGAATACAGCGACGATGTTTATAAAAGTGGTATAGGTTACTATAAAGAGGGCACAAAACCTGGCAAGGTTTTGGTAGAAGATTTCTTTATGCCCGAAGAAGAGGAAGACGACAAGAAAAAAGAGGATAAAGACGATAAGGAAAAGGATGAATCTTCCAAGACTTCCTCGGCTGTCAGCAGTCAAACTTCGTCGGCAACATCCTCGGCTGAATCGTCTTCATCGGACACAACAACCTCTGATGCTACTTCGTCAGATGATTCTTCGACTGAGTCTTCACCGTCCGTGGAACCGCCGACAGATTCCGGTGACGAAAGCGACCCGACACAAACCCCTTCAGAACCCCCGTCAGATGACCAGAATGTATAGAAAACACCCCGATTTTTCGGGGTGTTTTTAATTGACAAATAATATATACTATAGTATAATATATAAGTTAAACTATTTAAAGGGAAGTATTTTAATGGCAAAAATCGAAAATTTGAGGAATGTTGCTATAATCGCTCACGTTGACCACGGCAAGACTACGCTTGTTGACCAACTTTTGAAACAAAGCGGAACTTTTCGTGCTAATGAATCGGTTGACGAGCGTGTTATGGACTCTAATGATTTGGAAAGAGAACGCGGAATAACAATTCTTTCTAAGAATACAAGTGTTATGTACGGCGATATTAAAATCAATATTGTTGATACCCCCGGCCACGCTGATTTTGGCGGTGAAGTTGAACGTATACTTCAAATGGTTGACGGCGTTTTGCTTTTGGTTGATGCTTTTGAGGGATGTATGCCCCAAACCCGTTTTGTGCTTAAAAAGGCATTGGATTTGGGTAAAAAAGCAGTTGTGGTTGTAAATAAAATAGACAGACCTATGGCAAGACCGCACGAAGTGGTTGACGAGGTGCTTGATTTGTTTATAGAACTCGGCGCTGACGAGGAGCAGATTGAATTTCCTGTTATATTTGCTTCGGGCAGAGACGGTTATGCTTCTTATTCACCGGATATCAAGGGTGAAGATATGAAACCTTTGTTTGATGCCATTGTTAAAGAAATTGATGCGCCCGAGGGTGAAACCGATGGTCCTTTGCAGGTTTTATTCACAAATATTGAATATGATGAATATTTGGGCAGAATAGGTGTAGGACGAGTTATAAGAGGAAGTTTAAAAACCGGACAAACTGTTGCTATCTGCCATAAGGATGGAACTTCAACAAACCTTAAAATCGCAAAACTGTTTATGTATCAGGGATTAAAAAGGGTTGAGGCTGAATTTGCAACTGTGGGAGACATTATTCAGGTGGCAGGTCTTGCTGATTTGGAAATTGGCGAAACAGCGTGTTCGACTGACTGTATTGAGCCTTTGCCGTTTGTAAAGATAGACGAGCCTACGCTTTCTATGAACTTTATAGTTAATAATTCTCCTTTTGCAGGCAGAGACGGAAAGTTTGTGACTTCCCGCAATCTTCGTGACCGACTTTTTAAAGAAGTTATGACTAATGTAAGTCTGCGTGTTGAGGAAACTGACTCGGCAGATACTTTCAAAGTTTCTGGCAGAGGCGAACTTCACCTTTCAATCCTCATTGAGACAATGCGCCGTCAAGGTTATGAATTTCAGGTTTCACCGCCTGAGGTTATTTATAAAAAAGATGCTGACGGCAAATTGCTTGAACCTATTGAACTTTTAATGATTGAAGTGCCCGAAGAATATGTGGGAGCGGTTATGGAAAGACTTGGAAACCGCAAAGCCGAAATTAAAAATATGGGGACTCGTGAGGGCGGAACATCTCACCTTGAATTTTTAATTCCCGCAAGAGGACTTCTCGGTTACCGTTCACAGTTTATGACCGATACCAACGGTAACGGCATTATGAATCACGTTTTTGATAGTTACGGGGAATATAAGGGTGATATTGACCAACGCTCAACAGGTTCAATTGTTGTTCATGAAACAGGCGAATCAACAGGTTACGGTCTTTTTAATACTCAAAGCCGAGGCAGATTATTTATAGGCCCGGGAACTCCTGTTTATGAGGGTATGATTGTTGGTGAAAATCCAAAAAATGAAGATATTGTTTGCAATGTTTGCAAGAAAAAGCAAATGACTAATACTAGAGCGTCAGGTTCTGATGATGCTTTGCGTTTAATTCCTCATACAAGGCTTAGTCTTGAACAGTCTTTGGAATTTATCAAAAACGATGAGTTGGTGGAAATCACGCCAAACAATATAAGACTTCGCAAACGGATTTTAAACAAAGAAGAAAGAATGAAATACGAATCGAAGAGAAAATAATGAATTATATTATTCTTGATTTAGAATGGGACAGCACTTATTTTGTTAAACAAAAGAGGTTTATAAATCAGATTTTGCAGATAGGGGCAGTCAAACTTGATAGCAAGTTTAACCTTGTTGACACATTTGAAGTGACAATAAAATCTTCAATTTCAAAAAGGGTTACAGGGCGGTTTGCAAATTTGACGGGTATAACAACCGAAGTTATGCGTTCAGGTGTGCCTTTCAGCCAAGCGGTTGATATGTATAACGCTTGGGCAGGGGAAGACACAATTACAATGACTTGGAGTAATTCTGACCTGTATACAATTTTGGAAAACGAAGATAATTTGTTGGAGGACAAGCACTTCAAGATTGAGAAATACCTTGATTTGCAAAAGTTCGTTCAGGGTGAGATGCGCCTTTTGGGATATGAGGATAAAAATCAGATATCCTTGTCAGGTGCGGCAGAATTTTTGAAAATCGAAACCGAAAATATTGATTTCCATACCGCAAAGGACGATAGCCTTGTTTGTGCATACCTTTTGAAGAAATGTTTTAACAGTGAAAGATTTAATGCGCTTATAAAGGACACCGCTAATCCCGAATTTTATAAACGCTTAAAATTCAGGGCTTATTCAATTTCAAATCTTAAAGATGAAAATATTGATAAGTCACAAATGGAGTTTTGCTGTCAGAAATGTGGAAGTAAAGCCAAAAGGGTTTCTAAATGGAAATATTCAAACCGTTGGTTTTCGGCAAACTTTGTTTGTGATTGCGGTGAAAAGTTTAACGGCAGAGTTAGTTTTAAGAAAACCTATGACGATTTGATTGTCCGCAAAAAAATATGTGAATTTAAAGTAAAAAATGAACCTAAACCGCAAGAAACTATTTCGGTTAATTAGGTTCTTGATGGGAGAGATATTATGTCAGAGAAAAAACGTTCACAATGGGGGTCAAGTTCAACCTTTATTTTGGCGGCAGTGGGTTCTGCTGTGGGCCTTGGTAATGCTTGGCGGTTCCCGGGTCTTGCTGCAAAGCATGGGGGAGGTACTTTTCTTTTGGTTTACCTCGTTGCAATGATTGTAATCGGTATTCCGCTTTTGATGATGGAAATTTCTATCGGCAGAAAAATGCGTGCGGGCGCTCCCGGTGCAATGAGAGGACTCAATAAAAAGTTTGAGCCTATCGGTTGGGCGGCAACCTCTAATGCTTTTGTTATTGTTACTTATTACGCTGTGGTTTTTGCATGGGTAATTATGATGGCAGTTTTCAGTTTCAAGTTTGTAAACCTTACGGGTAATAACGACGGCGCAAGCAGTCTGTGGGCAAACTTGATTAAAACAACGGGTGACATTAATGGATTTGATATTATCTCATGGCCTGTCATAATTTGCCTTTTAGTTGCGTGGGCATTAATTTATTTCTGTATCCGTAACGGCACACAAAGCGTAGACAAGATTATCAAGTATGTTGTTTTTCTGCCGGTTGTTTGTCTTGTTGTAATGGCTATTAAAGGCGTTACAATGCCTGGCGCTGTTGATGGTTTGGCACACTTTTTTATTCCTGATTTCTCTGCTTTGGCAGACCCGATGCTTTGGGTTGACGCAATAGGACAGATGTTTTATTCAATGTCGGTTATGATGGCAATTATGTTTGCATACGGCTCTTTCCTTGATGACAGCAGTAACATTGCAAGAGACGGACTTATTATTGCTTTCAGTGATTTGGCGGTTAGTTTGTTGGCGGGTACTGTTATGTTCTCGACTATGTACGGCACAGGTCTTGCAGATAAAATGACAAAGACAGGCCCCGGTCTTGCTTTTGAAATTTATCCGACTGCTATTGTTAACCTTTCAAACAGCGGTATCTTTAATGCAATATTCGGATTCTTGTTCTATTTCTGTTTGTGCACTTTGGCTATTGACTCTGCTTTTTCTATTGTTGAGGGTATATCTACCGCATTTTCAGATAAATTCGGCACAGACAAGAAGAAAACAACCATAACTCTTTGTATTATAGCAGGTATCATTTCGATTGTTTACGCTACGGGCGCAGGACTTGCAGTATTGGATATTGTTGATAACTGGTGTAACAGTTTCACACTTATCTTAATCGGCGTGCTTGAAACTGTGGCAATCGGTTGGTTCTTTAAAACAGGAAAGGTTGTAAAGGAAATAAACCGAAATGCAACCAAATTTAAAATGCCTAAATTCTGGTTTGATTTAGCGGTTAAGTTTATAGCACCAGTTGCTTTAACAGCCCTTTTCATTTGGAATATAATTGACCTCTTTGTAAACAAGGGCGGTGTATACGGATATAATGTTACATCAAATATCATTGCAGGTTGGCTTGTGTTTGGTTTATGTATGATAAGCGGCTTTATTATTCCGCATTTTAAATCTAAAAATAAACCAAAACAGGAAACCAAATGGGAAGATTGATTGCGGCGTTGTTAAATTTGCATAAATTTGCATATTTATTCAATAAATAACTGTAAAAAGGGTAAAAGTTGTGAATAATACTTGCATATTTATTCATAATATGGTAGAATTTATGCATAGAAATCAATAAATAATGCATATTATGCATCAGAAAGGAAATATTTATGGAAAAGAAAGATATTAAAAAGGTTGTTTTAGCATATTCGGGCGGTCTTGATACTTCAATTATCATTCCGTGGTTAAAGGAAAATTATAATAATCCTGAAATTATTGCTGTTTCAGGAAATGTCGGACAGGCTGATGAACTTGAAGGACTTGAAGAAAAAGCAATAAAGACAGGCGCTTCTAAAATTTATATTGAAGACCTAACAAAAGAATTTTTGGACGATTATGTGTTCCCATGCTTACAGGCAGGCGCTTTGTATGAAGATTATCTTTTGGGTACTGCTTTTGCACGTCCTCCTATTGCTAAAAGAATTGCTGAGATTGCCCTTGCAGAGGGTGCAGATGCAATTTGCCACGGTTGCACAGGTAAGGGTAACGACCAAGTTCGTTTCGAACTTGCTATTAAGGCATTTGCACCTGATATGCCAATTATCGCTCCTTGGCGTGAATGGGATATTAAGTCTCGTGAGGAAGAAATTGATTATGCAGAGGCTCATAATGTTCCGCTAAAAATCAACCGTGAAACCAACTATTCAAAGGATAAAAATATTTGGCACTTGTCACACGAGGGTCTTGATTTGGAAGACCCTAAGAATGAACCGCTTTACAATAAAGAGGGCTTTCTTGAAATGGGTGTTTCACCTGAAATGGCACCCGACAAGCCTACATATGTTACAATCCATTTTGAAAAAGGTATCCCGACCGCAGTTGACGGAAAAGAAATGGATTCTGTTGAATTGGTTAAAATCCTTAACAAGTTAGGCGGAGAAAATGGTATCGGTCTTTTGGATATCGTTGAAAACCGTCTTGTTGGTATGAAGTGCCGTGGTGTTTATGAAACTCCTGGCGGTGCAATCCTTTACAAGGCGCACAATGTTCTCGAAACAATCTGTCTTGATAAGGATACTGCACACTATAAGGCACTCGTTGCTCAGAAGTTGGCAGAAAATGTTTATAATGCGCTTTGGTTTACACCTTTGACTGAGGCAATCCTTGCTTTTGTTAAAGAAACTCAGAAAACCGTTACAGGCGATGTTACATTGAAACTTTATAAGGGTAATATGATAAATGCAGGTGTTACTTCACCTTATTCACTCTATGACCCTGAAATCGCAACCTTTGACGAAGACGATGTTTACGACCAAAGCGATGCAACAGGCTTTATTAACCTTTACGGCCTTGCAACAAAAGTTAACGCTAAGATGAAGGCAAAGAATAATATAAAGTAGGTATTATAATGGAAAAAATGTGGGCGGGCAGATTTGAAAAAGCGCTCGATAAATTAGCAGACGATTTTAATTCTTCAATTCATTTTGACTGCAGAATGTATAAACAGGATATCACAGGCTCTATGGTGCACGCTTTGATGCTGTCGCGCCAGGGCATTATCACGACTGCCGAATATAAGGAAATTTTGAATGGACTTAGCGGTATTTTAGAAGATATCGAAAACGGAAGTTTAAAGATTGATATGGATGCCGAAGATATACATATGTTTGTTGAAAGCGAACTTACAAAAAGAATTGGTAATACAGGCAAAAAATTGCATACAGCAAGAAGCCGTAATGACCAGGTGGCGCTTGATGTAAGACTTTATCTTTTGGAAGAATGCGAAGAAATCAGCGGACAGATTTTAAAATTAATCGAGGCTATCAAGGATAAGGCTGATGGTAATAAAGATGCCATTATGCCGGGGTATACCCATTTGCAAAGAGCACAGCCCATTACTTTTGCCCACCATATTTTATCGTACGCTTTTATGCTAAAGCGTGACTTTGACAGAATATACGATGCGGTTGGAAGAATGATGTCGTCGTGTCCTATAGGCTCCTGTGCTTTAGCGGGTACTACATATAATACCGACCGTGAGTTTGAAGCCGAAAGACTGGGATTTTTCGGTATTTCGCTTAACAGTATTGACGGTGTTTCTGACAGAGATTTCTGTTTGGAACTTATGTTTGCATTTTCAGTTTTGATGATGCACTTATCCCGTTTTTCAGAGGAAATTATCCTTTGGTCAAGTTGGGAATTCAAATTTATAGAACTTGATGACAGTTATACTACAGGCTCAAGTATTATGCCTCAGAAGAAAAATCCCGATATGGCAGAACTTGTGCGTGGTAAAACAGGCAGAGTTTACGGTGACCTTATGGCATTGCTTACAACCTTAAAGGGTTTCCCGCTTGCGTATAACAAAGATATGCAGGAAGATAAAGAGGCAATCTTTGATGCGGTTGATACTGTTAAAATGTGTCTCGGTGTATTTACACCTATGATTTCTTCAATGACAGTTTTGAAAGATAATATGTATAAAGCCGCTCAGAAAGGTTTTATAAATGCTACTGATTTGGCAGATTATCTTGTTAAAAAGGGAATGCCTTTCAGAACGGCTTATAAACATGTTGGTGAAATTGTGGCTTACTGCATTAAAGAAGATTTGGTGCTTGAAAGTTTGCCGATTGAAAAATATAAAGAGTTTGACAGTTTGTTCGGTGAAGATTTATATGATGAAATCTCGCTTGAAACTTGTGTTAATAAGCGTATTTCAAAGGGCTCAACAGGGCCTCAGTCAGTAAAGACACAGATAGAGTATTTAACGGAGTTTTTAAATGAAAAAGGTATTCATTGATGGCAGCGCAGGCACTACAGGACTTCGCATTGCCGAAAGACTTGAAAACAGGGATGATATAACCCTTATAAAATTAACCGAAGAAAGCCGCAAGGATATTAACGCTAGAAAGCAAGCGCTTAACAGTGCAGATATTGCTTTTTTGTGCTTGCCTGATAAGGCATCGGTTGAAGCGGTGGCTTTGACCGAAAACAATAATACAGTAATCCTTGATACTTCTACCGCCCATCGCACAAATGACGGTTGGGCATACGGTTTTCCTGAATTATCGTCGGAACATAAGGAAAAAATCAAAAATTCCAAAAGAATTGCAGTTCCGGGTTGTCACGCAAGCGGTTTTATTGCTTTGGTTTATCCGTTAATTGAAAGCGGAATTTTAAGTAAAGATATATTACTTTCTTGCTTTTCACTTACGGGTTATAGTGGCGGCGGTAAAGGTATGATTGCCGAATATGAGGACGATAACAGGGATATCCTCTTGAAAGCGCCGAGACAGTACGGCATAGCGCAAACCCATAAACATTTGCCCGAAATGGCAAAGATTTGCGGAATTGATAATGCACCGGCGTTTATTCCTGTTGTAAGTGATTTTTACAGCGGAATGGAAGTGACGATTCCTTTGTTTGCTTCGCAAATAAACGGAACTTTAGAAGATATAAAGAATGTTTATAAAAATAAATATCAAGGCGAAATTGTGAAATATAAAGAAGACTTTTCTGAAACCGGTTTTGTGTCGGCAAACAAACTTTCGTTTAATGACGGTATGGAAATCAGTGTTTCGGGAAATGACGATAGAATATTGCTTATTGCCCGTTATGATAACCTTGGCAAAGGTGCTTCGGGAGCGGCAATACAGTGTATGAATTTAGTACTTGATACAGATGAAACAAAAGGTCTTAATTTATAGGAGAAGTTTATGGAGATTATTTCAGGCGGTGTGTGTGCCGCAAAAGGCTTCAAGGCAAACGGTATACATTGCGGAATAAGAAAGAATAAGACTAAGAGAGATTTAAGCCTTATTTATAGTGAAAATTTGGCAAATGTTGCCGCAGTTTATACAACTAACCTCGTTAAAGGTGCGCCTTTGACGGTGACTAAAGAGAATATTTCGGACGGTAAAGCGCAGGCAATTATCTGTAATAGTGGTAACGCTAATACCTGTAATGCAAACGGTGTGGAAATTGCAACTAAAACTTGTGAAATTTTAGCAAGTGAACTTAAAATAGATGCAAAAGATGTTGTTGTTGCTTCTACGGGTGTAATCGGTCAACCGCTTGATATCGAGCCTATTAAGAACGGTATTCCTGAATTGATTTCGGGTTTGGGTGATAATAGTGTAAATGCCGCAGAGGGCATTATGACTACCGATACTAAACTTAAAGAAATTGCGCTTAGTTTTGAAATCGGCGGTAAAGAGTGTAAAATAGGCGGTATTGCTAAGGGCTCTGGTATGATTCATCCTAATATGGCAACAATGCTCGTCTTTATTACTACCGACTGTGCAATCAGTAGTGATATGCTTAAAAAAGCACTCTCGACTGATATTCAAAACACATTTAATATGGTTAGTATCGACGGTGACACTTCCACTAATGATATGGTTGTTGTAATGGCTAACGGAAAAGCCGAAAATACTGAAATAACCGAAGTTGGCGAAGATTTTGAAATCTTTATGAAAGCGCTTAATACAGTTTGTGTTGATTTGTGCAGAAAGATTGCCGCTGACGGTGAGGGCGCTACTAAACTTCTTGAATGTAAAGTGTCGGGCGCTAAAACCTTGCAGAATGCAAAAAATGTTGCAAAATCGGTTATTTGTTCGTCTCTTACAAAAGCCGCTATGTTTGGCGCTGATGCTAACTGGGGCAGGGTGCTTTGTGCAATCGGTTATTCGGGTGAAGATGTAGATGTAGGGAAAATTGATGTTTCTTTCCGTTCAAATAAAGGTGAAATCGAAGTTTGCAAAAACGGAAGCGGAGTAGATTTTTCCGAAGAAAAAGCAAAAGAAATTTTGCTTGAAGATGAGATTGAAATTTTAGTAAACCTGAATAGCGGTGAGTTTTCTTCAACCGCCTGGGGTTGCGATTTAACATACGATTATGTAAAAATTAACGGAGATTACAGAACATAAAATTAAAGGCGAGCGTGTCTGCTCGCCTAAAAATCTTTAAAGGAGAACTGTTATGTCTTTAAATATTACCAATGCTCAAAGGGCAGAAATACTTACACAAGCGCTCCCTTACATACAAAAATATTACGATAAAACTGTTGTTATAAAATATGGCGGAAACGCTATGATTAACGAAGACTTAAAACAACAGGTTATGGAAGATATCGTGCTTTTACATCTTATTGGTGTAAAGGTTGTTTTGGTGCACGGTGGCGGTCCTGAAATTACCGATATGCTTTCAAAAATCGGTAAGGAATCGGTTTTTGTTGACGGACTTCGTGTAACAGATAAAGAAACTGCTGAAGTGGTGCAAATGGTTTTGGCTGGTAAAATTAATAAAAGCCTTGTTAATTTGCTTGAAATCAGAGGCGGTAAGGCAATGGGTATTTCTGGTCTTGACGGCAGACTGATTATGGCAGAGCCTAAGGATGAGAGACTCGGATATGTCGGCAAGATTACAAATGTTAATGTTGAGCCTATTTTCGACCTTTTAAAACATCATTATATTCCAGTTGTATCAACCGTTGCTTGCGATAATGAGGGTAATGTTTATAATATCAATGCCGATACTGCTGCGGCTTTTATAGCAGGCGCTTTAGAGGCGGAATGTTTGATTTCTATGACCGATATTGCGGGAATTTTGCGTGATAAGGATGACCCGTCAACCCTTATTCCGAAAATCACTACACAACAAGCAAAGGAATTATTTAAAGACGGCACAATTTCAGGCGGTATGATACCTAAAGTTGAATGCTGCTTAGAAGCGATTGAGCGTGGTGTTAAAAAGGTATTTATAATGGACGGCAGAATACCACATTCATTACTTATAGAAACCCTTACTGACGAGGGTGCAGGTACAATGGTGACAGGTGAATAGTATGAATATTATTGAAAAGGATAACGCTTTTGTTGCGTCAACTTATGCCCGTTTTCCCGTTATTATTGAAAGAGGTAAAGGCTCGATTTTAATCGACCAGAACGGTAAAGAATATATTGATATGCAAACAGGTATTGCGGTTAATACATTTGGCGTTTTGGATGACGAATGGGTAAAGGCGGTAACCGAACAGTTGAATAAAGTTCAACATTCTTCAAATCTTTATTACACCAAACCCTGTACTGATTTAGCAGAGATTTTAGCAACAAGAACAGGGCTTAAAAAGGTGTTTTTCTCTAATTCGGGCGCAGAGGCTAATGAGTGTGCAATAAAGGTTGCAAGAAAATATGCCGCCGATAAAAAAGGTAAAGAGTATAACACTATAATAACCCTTAAAAACAGTTTTCACGGCAGAACAATAACAACACTTTCGGCAACAGGACAAGATGTTTTCCATAACGAATTTTTGCCCTTGACCGATGGGTTTGTATACTGCGAAGCCAATAATATAAATGACCTTGAAGATAAAGTGAAAAACAACAAAGTTTGCGCAATTATGTTTGAATTTGTGCAAGGTGAGGGCGGTGTTTTACCACTTGAAAAAGACTTTGTTGACAAGATTTTTGAAATTGCAAAGCAAAATGATATTTTAACTATTGCTGACGAAGTTCAGACTGGTAACGGCAGAACGGGTGAACTTTACGCTTTTATGAATTACGGTGTATTGCCTGATATTGTGTCTACCGCAAAGGGAATCGGTAACGGCTTGCCTTTGGGCGCTACAATGTTTGGCGAGAAAACAAAAGATGTTTTAAATTTTGGCTCTCACGGTTCAACTTTCGGCGCTAATCCCGTTGCTTGTGCGGGTGCGGTAAGCGTTATAAACCGCATAGATATCGAACTTTTAAATGAAGTTAAAAAGAAATCAGAGTTTATTATAAATTCACTTGAAAATGCAAGCGGTGTTAAAAGCGTTAGCGGTATGGGTTTGATGCTTGGCATTGAAACCGAAAAGGATGCGAGTGAAGTTATAAATTACTGTATGCAAAATGGCGTATTGGTTATAAAAGCCAAGAACAAAGTTAGACTTCTTCCTGCTTTGAATATTCCGTTTTCTTTGCTTGAAAAAGCGGTTGAAGTTATTAAGAAAGGCTGTGCTTTATAAATGGATTTTAAGGGAAAAAGTTTTTTGAAGTTGCTTGATTTTTCGCAAAGCGAAATAGAATGTCTTATTGATTTGGCAAGCGAACTTAAATATAAGAAAAAAGCAGGGATTCCACACAGAATGTGCGAGGGCAAAAATATTGCTTTGATTTTTGAGAAAACAAGCACCCGTACTCGCTGCAGTTTTGAAGTAGCGGCTTATGATTTGGGAATGGGTGTTACATATTTGGACCCCCAAGGCTCACAAATCGGCAAAAAGGAAAGCATTGCCGATACTGCAAGGGTTTTAGGCAGAATGTATGACGGTATTGAATACCGTGGTTACGGTCAGGAAATTGTTGAGGAACTAAGCAAATATGCAGGCGTTCCTGTTTGGAACGGACTTACTAATGAATTTCACCCCACACAAATTTTGGCTGACTTTTTAACCATTAAAGAACACTTTGGAAAACTTAAGGGTATTAACTTTGTTTATATGGGTGATGCCCGTTATAATATGGGTAATTCATATATGGTTGGCTGCGCTAAAATGGGACTTAATTTCACAGTTTGCGCTCCGGAAAAATACTTCCCCGAAAAACAACTTATCGAAGAGTGTTTGGAAATTGCCAAAGAAAATGGCGGTACAATTACCTTTGAGACCGACCCTATGAAAGCCACAAAGGGTGCTGATGTTATCGCAACTGATGTTTGGGTTTCAATGGGTGAGCCTTTAGAAGTTTGGGAAGAAAGAATTAAAGATTTATCACCGTATCAGGTAAATAAAAAGATTATGGATAATGCAGGTGAACAGGCAGTATTTATGCATTGCTTACCCTCTTTCCACGACCTTAAAACCACTCTTGGTAAAGAAATGGGCGAAAAGTTTTCAAGAACTGAAATGGAAGTTACCGACGAAGTTTTTGAAAGCAAACAGTCTATTGTATTTGACGAGGCGGAAAACCGTATGCACACAATAAAGGCGGTTATGGCGGCAACTTTAGTTTAATTTGGGAGTTTTAAAAATGCGAGTTGTAATAAAAATAGGAACATCAACTTTAGCACATAAAACAGGACTTTTAAATATCCACCGTGTTGAAGAACTTTGCAAGGTTATGAGCGACCTTAAAAATGCGGGAAATGAAGTTATTTTGGTGTCTTCGGGCGCTATCGGTATGGGTGTGGGCAAACTGTCTCTTGATAAAAAACCTACTGATATTCCAACCAAGCAAGCGGCGGCGGCAGTCGGTCAATGTGTACTTATGTATACTTATGATAAACTCTTTTCTGAGTATAACCATACTGTTGCTCAAATCCTTTTGACAGGTGACGATATTGAGCATACCGACCGCAAAGCAAACTTTATCAACACTATGCAGAAACTTTTAGAACTTTCTGCAATACCGATTGTAAATGAGAATGACTCTATTTCAACAAATGAAATTGAAATAGGGGATAATGATACTTTGGGCGCTATTGTGGCAACCGCAATAGGTGCTGATTTGCTTATCATTTTATCTGACATTGACGGACTTTATACCGCAGACCCCCATAAAGACAGTAATGCAAAATTGCTTGATACCGTTACCGAAATAACCCCTGAAATTGAGGGTATGATTGGCGGTGTTGGAAGCAGTCTTGGTACAGGCGGAATGATAACTAAAATAAAAGCCGCAAAAATTGTAAACGCTAAAGGTATTGATATGGTTATTGCAAATGGCGAAAATCCCTTGTTGCTTTATGATATTATTGACGGCAAAAGTGTCGGCACTCGTTTTGTAGGAAAGGTAAAGTAATATGACTACTTTAGAAATTTTGAAAAGGGCAAAAAAAGTGTCGCTTTTGGGCGTGCTTTCGAGCGAGCAAAAAAATAATGCCTTAACCGAAATGGCTAAGGCATTAACCCAAAATACCCAAAATATTTTAGATGCCAATGCGAAGGACGTTGAGAACGCAAAGGGTAAAATCAATGAGGTTATGATTGACCGATTGAAACTCTCTGAACAGCGTATTAAAGATATGGCAAAGGGTATTCTTGAAGTAAGAGATTTGCCCGATAGCGTTGGTGAAGTTATAAGCAGTAATACCCTTGAAAACGGACTTGTTGTAAATAAAGTTTCAGTTCCGTTGGGTGTGGTTGCTATTATTTATGAAAGTCGTCCCAATGTAACTTCCGATGCGGCGGCGCTTAGTTTTAAAAGCGGTAATGTTTGTGTGCTTAGAAGCGGAAAAGAGGCTTATTCTTCCGCCAAGGCTATTGTTACTGCATTAAAGCAGGGACTTCGAAATGTTGGTTTGAGTGAGGATTATATAAATCTTGTGGACGATACCACCCGTCAAAGCGCAAACGAACTTATGACGGCGGTTGGATATGTTGATTTGCTTATCCCACGAGGTGGCAAAGGTCTTATAAAGGCTTGCACTGAAAATGCAAAAGTACCTTGTATTGAAACGGGAACAGGTATTTGCCATATTTTTGTTGAAAAAACTGCCGATATTGATATGGCTCTTGATATTATTAATAATGCTAAAACAAGCAGACCTTCGGTTTGTAATGCAATGGAAGTCTGCCTTGTTGATAAAGATATTGCAAATGAGTTTTTACCCAAACTTTACAGTATGTTTGAAGGTAAAGTGGAAATCAGGGGAGACAAGGAAACTTGCGGAATTATTGATGTAACCCCTGCAAACGACCAAGATTTCGATACCGAATTTTTAGACTATATTATGGCGGTAAAGATTGTTGACGGCGTAATGGGTGCAGTAGAACATATAGCAATTCATTCTACTCACCATAGCGAAAGTATTATTACAAGTGATAACTCTGCGGCTGAATATTTTACTTTGCGTGTGGATTCTGCGGCGGTTTATGTCAATGCATCTACCCGCTTTACTGACGGCGGCGAATTCGGTCTTGGTTGTGAAATGGGAATTTCCACCCAAAAACTCCACGCAAGAGGACCTATGGGACTTAAAGAACTTAATACTTATAAATACATTATTAACGGTAATGGACAGGTGAGATAAGAATGAAGAAAATTGGTTTTATCGGTTGCGGAAATATGGGCGGTGCTTTGGCAAGCGCAGTTTCTAAAACACGAGATTATAAGATTTTTCTTTCAGATGTTTCAAAGGAAAAGGCCGAAGATTTAAGCCTTAAGATAAACGGTAATCTTTGCGAAACAAAAGATATTGCGGAACAATGTGATTATATCTTTTTGGGTGTGAAACCGCAAATGATGGCAGAACTATTAGATAGCATTTCTCCGATTTTGAAAAACCGTACCGACCGTTTTATTTTAGTAACAATGGCGGCAGGACTTAAAATTTCAAGTTTTAATGAAATGCTTGGCGCTAAGATGCCGATTATCCGTATTATGCCAAATACACCTGTTTCTGTGGGCGAGGGAATGATTTTATATTCACCCTGTAAGGCAATTACTGAGGACGATATTAACGAATTTTCAAATATGTTGAAATTTGCAGGCAGACTTGATAGGTTAGAAGAACAACTTATTGATGCGGGTTGTGCGATTTCGGGTTGCGGTCCTGCATTTGTTTATATGTTTGCCGAAAGTGTTGCAAAAGCAGGAAATGAGTGCGGAATTGAACCAAAAAAAGCCATAGAATATGCGGCACAAACTCTTATAGGTGCCGCAAAACTTATGTTGCAGTCGGGTAAATCTCCCGAAATTTTACGTGGGGAAGTTTGCAGTCCTAAAGGCGCTACTATCGAGGGTGTAATATCGCTTCAAAATTCACAGTTTGATTCGGCGGTTAATAGCGCCGTTAAGGCTTCATATAATCGCACTTTAGAATTAGGAAAATAATATTTTGAGTATTGAAATGAAAAAACTTTTTGCTTATTTTACGAAGTTTGAACTGATACTTTGGGCATGTTCTATCGGCGTGGTTGTAATTTCTTATGTTGCATTTTCAAGGCCCATTGATATTGCGTTTTTTGCATCTTTAATCGGTGCTACTTCGCTGATTTTAAATGCAAAAGGTAATCCAATCGGTATGGGACTAATGGTATTTTTCTGTGTGATTTACGGATATATATCATACACTTATGCTTATTACGGAGAAATGATAACCTACCTTGGTATGAGTTGGCCAATGGCTATTATGTCGTTGGTTTCGTGGTTGAAAAATCCGTATAAAAACAAAAGAACGCAAGTGACGGTATATGCTATAAAGAAGAAAGAAGTCATTTCAATATTGGCTTTATCTATAGTGATTACAGTGATATTTTATTTTGTGCTTAAGTATTTAGGCACAAATAATCTTGGAATCAGCACTTTTTCGGTCACAACTTCTTTTATTGCGGCGGCGCTCACTTATAAACGAAGCCCGTATTTTGCATTGGCTTATGCAGTTAATGATGTTGTTTTGCTCGTTTTATGGGGATTAGCCACTTTGGAAGATTATTCATATCTGTCGGTTGTGATTTGCTTTTTAATGTTTTTGGTTAATGATACCTATAGTTTTATAAACTGGAAAAGAATACAGAAAAAACAGACCTTATAAAAGGTCTGTTTTTTTAATACAGTTTCACATCGCACCAAAGCATCTCGTAATACATTCGTATATCGTCTTTAATGTCGTGATAATACTGAACTTTGGGTAATTCTTTTTCATCGGGATATAAAATCTCGTTTTGATAGTAATAATAATCGGGGTTGTTTATAACCGATGTGTTAGGGGAGGCATAGCCGATATATTCCGCATTTGCAGTGGCAATTTGAGGCTCAAGCAAGAAGTTTATATACATCAAAGCCGCTTCATAATTTTTTGCGGTTTTTGGAATACATACGGAATCTATAAAGATATTTGTGCCCTCTTTGGGATAGAAAAACGCAAGGTCGGGGTTGGTGTCATACATTGTCAGATAATCGCCTGCATAGTATGGTGCAATAGACGCTTCGCCGGTTTCCATCTTGCCGTAAACCTCGTCCATTACATAAGACTGTAGGTTTTCTTTACCTTTCTTTAAAAGGTCAGCCGCTTTATCCCAATCGGTTTTATTTGTTGAATTAAGGTCTTGCCCTAAAAGCATTTGCGCTGTCATAAAAGCGTCACGGGGGTTGTTGAAATTAAGCGCCATATCCTTGTATTTCTTATCCCACAAAACATTCCACGAGTGTTCAATATCTTCGCCGGTATGTTTTTTATTATAAATTATACCAACTAATCCCACATTAAAAGGAACGCTGTATTCATTGTTTTTATCAAAGAAAACATTTTTATATTTGCTATCAATCAAATCGTAATTAGTGATTTTGCTCATATCAATTTTTTGAAGTTCATTTTCTTTGATAAGGCGTTCAATCATATAATCGGAAGGAATAATGATATCATAAGTAACGCCGCCGCTTTTGATTTGGGAATACATTGTTTCGTTGCTCTCAAAGGTGAGATAATTAACCTTAATACCTGTTATTTTTTCAAACTCAGCATTGACATCAATCATATCGTCACTGCCGTCTGAAATATATTCGCCCCAGTTATAAACTGTCAGTTGTGTGCCTTCAAGTTCTCTTGAATATTCTGCACGAAGTTCAAGGTCAAAGTATTTATAAGCATATTCGCAACCGCAAACCGAAAATAAAAGCGTAAAACTTAAAAGCAGGGTTATAATTTTTTTCATATTAAACCCTCCTTCTCGTAGCGTGTTTCTTTTCGCTTTTGGATTGAAGCATATTATAGAAAATAAGCAAAGCGAAAATAACAATAAATATGAGGGTTGAAAGGGCATAGGTATCAGGTGTTACCGATTTTTTAGTCATATTATAAATTATAATCGGCAAGGTTTGATAATGTCCACAAGTGAAATAACTGATAACAAAATCGTCAAGAGAAAGGGTAAATGCCATAATCATTCCTGTGGCAATACCTGTCGAAATAGATGGTAGTATTACCTTAAAAAATGCTTTAACAGGTGTACAGCCAAGGTCAAGTGCCGCCTCGTGCAGACTTGAATCGGTCTGTTTGAGTTTTGGCATTACCGATAAAATAACATAGGGAAGATTAAAAGTTATATGCGCGATAAGCACTGTTATAAAACCTAAAGATTCTTTAAGCGCTATAAGTTTTCCGAAGAAAATAAATAAAAGCATTAAAGAAATACCTGTAACAATATCTGCATTCATCATTGGAATATTGGTTGCAGACATTATAATTTTTTTAGCAAGTTTATTGCGCATTGCTAAAATGCCTACTGCCGCTGCAGTTCCTAAAACAGTAGAAATAACCGCCGAAAGCACCGCAATAATAAGGGTGTGTTCTAAGGCGTTTAGCATCGTTGAATCGGATAAAAGCCCTAAATACCAATCGGTAGAAAAACCTGAAAACACCCACACACTTGAACTTTCATTGAATGAAAAAACAATCATAACAAGCACAGGTGCATACAAAAAGAAAAGGATAAGTGCAATGTAGAGTTTAGATAATATTTTCATATTACTACACCTCCGTCATCGTTATCCGAGAACCTGTTCATAACTAAGAGGCTTATCATAATAAGCACCATAAGTATCAGGGAAATGGCAGATGCAATATTATAGTAATCAGGACCTAAATTGAAGAAGTATTCAATAGTGTCGCCCACAAGCATTGTTTTGTTACCGCCGAGTTTTTGTGAAATGTAAAAGGTGCTAACACTTGGCACGAAAACCATTGTTATACCTGAAATTACACCCGGACGGCTCAAAGGGAAAATAACCTTTTTAAACTTGTTAAAGGCATTTGCGCCAAGGTCTTCCGAGGCTTCAAGTAGGCTATTATCAATTTTGCTCATTACTGAATATATCGGTAAAATCATATAGGGAATAAAGTCATAAACCATACCCAAAATAACAGCGCCTGGGGTGTTTATGAGTTTTAAAGGTCCAATTCCTAACTTGCCTAAAAATGTGTTGATAATACCCGTATTGGCAAGAATTGTTATCCAAGAATATGTGCGGATAAGGAAGTTCATCCACATTGGAAGCATAACAATCATCATAATCATTCGCTGTGAACTGATTTTGAGTTTTGTCATAAAATATGCCATAGGGTAGGCGAGTGCTAAGGTGATTATGGTTGCAATAACTGCATAAACAATCGAAATAGCAAAGGCTTTTTTATATCTGCCAAGCGACGCTAAATTGGAGAGTGTAAACACGCCATTTGCATCAGTTAAGGCAAAATAAACCATAATTATTAGCGGCACGATAATAAATATAGCCGCCCAAACGATATAAGGACAGGCTATAAGTTTGTTGCCGAATGATTTTTTGTTCACTCTGCCACCTCCGCATCATTGAGGTGGTCGATTTCTTCGCTATAGGAAGAATAATCTCCGTAAAGGCCTGAATATTCGCTCTTTTTCATAATGTGAATAGCGTCAGGCTCTATGTATAGTCCCACTTTGTCATCAACAAAATGTTCGTCAGTGGTTTGTATCATCCATTTGAAACCGCCGATATCAACTATTATTTCATAGTGAACACCAAGGAACGAAACCGAAGTCACAACACCTGTGAGCATACCCTTATCGACAGGAACAATATCAACATCTTCGGGGCGGACAACAACATCTACTGCCTCGTTTACATCAAACCCTTTGTCAAGACAGTCGAATTTAGCACCAGAAAATTCAACATAATAGTCCTTGAGCATAACGCCGTCAACGATATTAGATTCACCGATAAAATCTGCAACAAAGGCGTTTTCGGGTTCGTTATAAATGTCTTGCGGTGTACCCACTTGCTGAATTTTACCGCCGTCCATAACAACCACACGGTCTGACATTGTCAAAGCTTCTTCTTGGTCGTGAGTTACAAAAATAAAGGTGATACCCAACTGTTGTTGAATCTTTTTGAGTTCCTTTTGCATATCTTTGCGCAGTTTCAGGTCAAGAGCCGCAAGGGGTTCGTCGAGAAGCAAAACTTTTGGGTGGTTAGCAATAGCACGGGCAATAGCAACACGTTGTTGCTGACCGCCTGAAAGGGTATCAATGTTTCGTTTTTCAAGTCCCGAAAGGTTTACAAGGCTAAGCATTTCTTCAACCTTTTGCTTGATTTCCTTTTCGGGCATTTTTTTAACACGTAGCCCAAATGCAACATTTTCATAAACATTCAAATGCGGAAAAAGGGCATAACGCTGAAAAATGGTGTTAACCTGTCGTTTATAAGCAGGAACACCATTGATTTTTTTACCTTCAAAGACAACGTCGCCGCTATCGGGTTCCAAAAATCCTGCAATCAAACGAAGGGTAGTGGTTTTACCGCAACCCGACGGCCCTAAAAAAGTGATAAATTCCTTATCCTTAATGTCAAGGCTTAAACAGTCTAAAATCTGTTCACCATCAAAAGCGACCGAAATGTCTTTAAGTTGTACAATATTTTCTTTTTGCATAAAAAGCATCCCCCTTTGTTCAACACACAAGTGTCTCACAAGAATTTATTTTTGATATTAAAAAATGATAGAGCCACATTTTTTAATATCTATCTTGCTCGATACCCGCTGTTTCCTCGTAATATGCCCTGAACAAAGGGTTTTTCATAGTTTTCTCGCAAAAGCGGAAACTACGGCATAAAATCTGAAACAGCACTCTACACAAGATGCTCTGCCGATTTAAAACGGCACTTTAAGTTATTAAATTGATAACAGTTAAAACTATATAATATATTGGCCTAAATGTCAAGATATTTTTATTTTTTGCGCCTGTTTTCGACAATCCAATTTTTTCAAAAAAAAGTTGAAGATTTACTGTAGTT
>JAZRMI010000035.1:0-7301 GCA_045647405.1 Acutalibacteraceae bacterium
AAAAACAACACTTTTGGATTATCAAGGCTTTGGCGATGCGGCGTCACTTTCGGGATTAAACCTTTTCGCCTCGCTTTACACAATCAAAGAGTCGTTTTTCGGTTATTTCTTTGACTTTTCAAACGGCATAAACGTCTTTAGTGTTATCAACGTTATAATTATTATATTTTCGCTTGTCTTCTATTTCGCCTTTATAATCAAAAATAAAATAGGCGTGTCGGAGACCTTGGTTATCGCCGTTTTGGTGGCGTTGCTTCCGATAGGGGCGAGTGTGTTGAGCATAATAAACAGCGCCATTGATTATCATAATCTGATGAAAATGGGCTTTTTGATTTTTTATCTGCTTTTCATACTCATTTATGAAAAAAACGACTTTGAAAAGATAAATTTCCAAGCAATTAAATCTTGGTCTGTTTTGGTTTTATCGGCGGTCTTGATTTTCAACTACATAATTATTGCCAACGTAAGTTACCATAAACTTAATATGGCGTATGAAAAATCAATCGGCACCTTAAATCGAATTGCCGACAGAATAGAGCAAACCGAGGGTGCTACCGATTGTGAGAGTGTTTTGGTACTTGGCGCATTGGATAACAGCGAAGCGTATAGTTCCAACATACCACCCGATATGACGGGCACTACCGATGGGCACATCATAAGAGCCGATGACGAAATAGTCGGACAAAGCGTTTTGTGCAGCGCATTAAACGATTATTGCGGTAAAGAATATAAATTCCTTTCGGGTGAAGAAAAACAAAAACTGCTCAGCAAAATAGAAGAAGATAGTTTAAGCAATTGGCCCGATAAGAATTCAATTAAAATTATCGACAATGTAATTGTTATTAAATTGGGAGATTAGAGGTAGGTTTTAGATGATATATTTTTGTGCGGATGATTATGGTATATCAAGGTCGAGTAATACACGCATAGAAGAATGTTTTAAAAATGGTGTTTTGAACAAAATTAGCGTTTTGCCAAACGGCGACGTTTCGGATTTTAATGAGCGCCTATTGGGCGAAAACATTAAATTATCATTACACTTGAATTTAGTAGAAGGTTGTCCTTTATCAAAAAAGGAAGACGTTAGTTTGATTGTATCGGACAAAGGGTGTTTCAAGCACTCTTTTATAGGACTTTTCTTTCTATCCCTTTTCGGTAATAGGCAGTTGCTTGAAAAACAACTTTATAATGAAATTAAAGCCCAAATAGATTTTTGGAAAAATAAAATGGGCGAAAAAACACCCATTTTGATAGACAGTCATCAGCATACGCATATGATACCGCTAATTTTTAGAACGCTGATGCGTGTGATTAGAGAAGAAGACATAGCGGTGGAATATATAAGAATCCCCGCCGAACCGATTCTTCCCTTTATTAAATCCCCGTCATTATATTTAACTTTTAGTCCTGTCGGTCTTGTTAAACAATGGTTGCTTAAATTTTTGAATTTTGTAAACCGAAGAGAATTTAAAAAAGCTAATATTAAATCGGCCGCTTTTATGGGTGTTTTGTTTTCGGGGAGACTTACAGAAGACAAAATAAATAAATTATTACCGCATTTTAAAAAGCAAAACGAAAATATAGAAATAGCCTTTCACGCGGGATATTTAGAGAAGGGAGAACCCCTAATCGACGGATGCAGACCAGGTTTTAAGAAATTTTATTATTCAAAATGGCGTAGAGAAGAATACAATACGCTTATAAATATCAGGAAAGATTGAAAGAAGGAATATAAATGCCTTATCTTGATACCGAAAAAGTTGACGAAAAAACCAGAGTTAAATTAGAGGCTTTAATTGAAAAATCTTATTCATCATATTGGAAAAAGAAAAGACTTTTCGATATATTTTTTGCAACTCTGATTTTAATTGGTTTTCTTCCGCTTATGGTTATAATAGCCATAGTTATTTGTATTGACGACCCAACCGCAGGTCCCTTCTTCAAGCAAAAAAGAGTGGGCAGACACGGCAAGGAATTTAATATGTACAAATTCCGTACCATGCGTCCTAATGCGGAAAAATTTTTAGAAGAACTTAAAGACAAAAACGAAATGGAAGGTCCCGTTTTCAAGATTAAAGATGACCCGAGAATTACAAGGGTGGGAAAGATACTCAGAAAACTTTCTTTGGATGAACTGATGCAGTTTTTCAACGTTTTCAAGGGTGATATGACCTTAGTAGGTCCAAGACCTCCGCTACCGAGAGAGGTTGAATATTACACCGACTATCAAAAGTTAAGACTGCACGTTACACCGGGAATAACCTGCACCTGGCAAATAAGCAAAAACAGGAACGACATTCCCTTTGAACAGTGGGTAGAGATGGATTTAGATTACATACAAAACAGAACTTTCCCCGGCGATATACTAATAATGCTTAAAACCCCTATTGTTATGCTTAGCGCAACAGGAAGATAATCTCTTTTAGAGAGGAGAAACGAAATGAAGGTCGCAATGATAGGCCATAAGGTTGTTCCGTCAAGACGTGGCGGAATTGAAAGCGTACTTACCAATCTGTGTCCTTTAATGGCTGAAATGGGCTTAGATGTTACTTGCTACAATCGTTCTTCCGATAAGGTCGAGAACGAATATCTCGGCACGGTAGTAAATAATGAATACCGCGGTGTTAAAATTAAAAAAGCGTGGACACTAAGCGGTAAGGGCGTGTCTGCAATGATTGCGTCTTTCACTGCTGCAATAAGCGCGGCATTTGGCAAATACGATATCGTTCATTTTCACGCAGAGGGACCTTGCGCTGCTATGTGGATTCCGAAAATCTTCGGCAAACGCTGTGTCGCAACCGTTCACGGACTTGATTGGCAGAGAGAAAAATGGAGTGGCTCTTTCGCCTCTAAATACATAAAATTCGGCGAAAAAGTAATGGTAAAATGCGCCGATGAAATTATCGTTTTAAGTGAAAGCGCAAAAGTTTATTTCAAGGAGACCTATAATCGCGAAACGGTGGTTATACATAACGGAATAGACAAGCCAACAATAAAACAGGCGGAAAAAATCACAGAATTATACGGCTTATCAAAAGGCGAATATATCTGCACCGTGTCAAGACTTACTGCAGAAAAGGGTATCCATTATTTGATTGACGCTTATAACAACATAAAAACAAATAAAAAACTTGTTATAGCGGGTGACACAAGTGATACCAATGATTATGTGAGTTTTCTTAAGGAAAAAGCGGGTAGCAACCCAAATATTATATTTACAGGTTTCGTATCGGGCGATACACTGAGCGAAATTTTTAGCAACGCCTATATAGTTGCAATACCGTCTGACGTTGAGGGTATGTCAATCAGTCTTTTGGAATCTCTTGCGTACGGAAATGCGGTTTTATCATCAAACATTCCTGAAAACACACTTGTAACCGAAGATAAGGCTGTGCTTTTTGAAAAAAGCAATGTAGCTGATTTAACCGAAAAATTACAAATGTTGTGCGATGATGAAAAGATGGTTGAAAAAATTAAAATCGGCGTCGCAGATTTTATTCTAAGCAAATATAATTGGAATGACGTTGCTTTAGCTACGAGCAATCTCTATAAAAAGGTTTCAGAAAACTAATTGAAAGGAAATTTTATATTATGGAAAAACATAAACGCCCTAAAAAGAAAGTGTGGGCTGTAATTCTTTTAATATTTAGTCTGATTTTCGTTATATTGGCCGCCTCAGTAGCGGTGGTCGGCTATAATTATCTTGAAAATCAAAATTTTAGGGAGACCTTTTATTGCGTCAGCAGTCTTAAGGTTAACAACAAGATAAGAATCGTTCAAATTTCGGATTTACATAATTGTTCCTTTGGGAATAATAATGATAAAATGATTAACCGAATTGAAAAGCTGAAGCCCGATTTAATAATATATACAGGCGATATTATTGATTCGAAATCGAATTCGGATGATGCGATTATAAATTTGTGCGCTTCACTTTCAAAACTAGCTCCGTCTTACTTTGTGTACGGAAATAATGAGGTTGAAAAATATTATGATAATCCCTTAACGCAAGATTCGTTAGACGAAAAGTTTGGATTTAATAATGATACACGTGACCCAAACAAACTTCTGGAAATCACCGATTCTCTTGAAGAAGAACTTGAGGGGGTTGGCGTTAAGGTTCTCAAAAACGGTTCGGACACAATAACCGTAGGTTCAACAAACGTTGACGTTTACGGCGTCCTAACCTCAAATCCGTCCTCTTTTTGGTCCTATGCGGGCGAAAGTTTTGACGAATTTATTTATAAAGACGAAAACAACTTAAAAATTACGGCAATTCACGAGCCGTTGGTTTTTGAAGAATATACACCTGATACCTGGGGCGATTTAATGCTTGCAGGCCACACTCACGGCGGTACAGCAAAAATTCCTTTGATTGGTCCTGCATATACGCACGACGGCGGAATTTTACCCGCACGGGCAGGTCATTTTGTTTACGGCAGATACGATGTGCAGGGAAGACCTTTGATTGTTAGTTCAGGTCTTGAAAACACCAATTTTTTGCGCATAAACAATCAGCCCGAAATTGTAATCGTAGATATCAATAAATTTTAATCTTCAAAAGGAGAGTAGCGTATGATTTCATCACTTTTGCAAAAGATACCGATTTTAATCGCGGGTATATTGCTTTTAGTGGCACTGCTTACGATATATTTTCGTTCAAAGAATGTTACAAAGAGCGAATTTGTAAAAATATTAAAAAACACAAAATACCTATCAGCCGGTGTGTTGATATTTGTATTTATCCTTGCGGGAACATTTGGATTTTTTAATCATTTTAAGGCAAAACAGTCTGTTATGGCGGTGGTTTCGCTTAATTATTCGGAAGCCTCTTTGGCACAAAATTCAAACGGCACAAGATACAATATGTCTGAAATTATTTGTGACGAGGTTGTGGAAAAAGCCATTAAAATGGGCGCCTTTGAAAACGTAACGGTAAAGCAACTTAAAAATTGTTTGTCCGTATATCCTTATGTTCAGGGCGATGTGGACGATAAGGCGAATTACCATATATCCACAGAATTTGTTGTGGAGTATCACGCATCTAGGCACACAGAACACCTTGATTCAGAAAACGTAATTATGTTAATTACAAGCGCCTACAAGGAATATTACATAGAAAAATACACCGATAATTTCAGCCTTGCAACCCAAAAAGAAAAACCAAATTTCGCTGATATGGAGTATATGGATATAGTAACGTATTTCAATAAAGAAACAACGTCGGTTTTGAACTATCTTTACGGAATGGCTGAAAAGGGCACAAGTTTTGTAACCGAAAACGATTCAACCTTTAACTCAATTGCGGGTAAGGTGCATCAGTTCAAGGAAACTCAAATAGAACAAAACTTGAAATCTTTAATATTGCAATACGGCATAGTTAAGGATAAATCGGGATACATCGACCGACTTTCTTATCAAAACAAAAATACAAATTTTGATAAGAAAAAGAACGCTGTGTCCTTTAAACTCTGTAATCAAGCGATTGATATGTATTCAGAAGAAATGACAAGAATCGTTTTAGTTCCCACGTGGGACGGAAGCGGAAAATACTATATGGGCAGAACCAAGGTGGGCGTTGACGAACTTTCTGTTCTTGCTACCACGTTTAGTGACTATGTTGCTTCGAATAATAAGGAAATGATGGACAACAAACTTGTTATCAAAAAGATAGAAAACGCAACAGAAAATTCAACTGCAAATAAACAAGCGAATGCGCTTATAGCGACAATTGATAAAAGCATAGACAACTTTAAGACCGAGGCAATTAAGGCAGGCAGAGAGTATTCAAACTATACAATGAATCAATGTATTGCTGTCAGCGTTTCGGGAACCTCGCTTTTGGGTGAACTTAAAACAATTGCCGTGTTTGCTGCTTTTGCCTATTTTGCGTTGATGTTGCTCTCGATTTCTAAAAAATTCCCTAAACATTAAACATAAAATCATAAGGAAGGTGGAAAAATGAAAAATTTTCAGATAATGAGATATCTAAAAAAACTTTTGCCAATCATTGTGGTTTTATGCGTCTTGGCTACTTATGCCATTAACCTTAAACTTAAAAATTCCAACACTTATGTCGCATCAGAGGTTATCCATTATAATGACCCTGCGGCAGAAGAGGGATTAACCCCTACAGGCTCTAAACTTGACGTTAATGAAATCAAGTCGTCTGCGGTAATGTCTAAGGTTGTTGAGAGAATGGGACTTACGGGCATATATTCGGTTGATAGCCTTATTTCAAGGGTGTCAATCACACCGTTGCCGGACGAAGACAAGGTAGCACAAAAGGAAGCAAAACTTGAAGAGGGCGAGGAGTATATTTACGAGCCTAGCACGTATATCGTTTCCTTTACCGCAACCAACAACGAAGGTTCTGTATTTGCAAGAACAATTCTTGACGAAACCTTGGATGTTTATTTTGCGGAATACAGCCAAAAATACGTTAACGTTGCACCCGCAAAAAACATAATCGACAATATAGAAATTGAAAATTATGACTATATTGAAATTATGGAACTTATTGATACGGGCGTAGACGAAACTTTACAAACTCTTTATCAGCGTATGGACCAAAATCCCTATTACCGTGCAAGCGGTACGGGCGTTTCTTTCAGCGATTTGGCAGATGATTTTAACTATTTAAGAAACGTAAGACTTTCTTCTTTATTTTCTAAAATATACAAATATCAAATAACCAAAAATAAATCCGTTTTGGTTTCGGATTACACAACCAGAATTGATAATAACAATATATTAAACACAAAAGAAGAGAACATAGTTAAGGACACCGTTTCGGTTATTGAAGCCTATGTTGAAAAAATGAGAGAATCGGGAAATACGAATATAACTTATGAATATATTCTCGATTCTGTACATGAAAAAAATCTTGTTGACGGTTCAGGCAATCCAATCGCACCGGGCGACCAAACCGTAACGTACGACGAACTTATATACAGTTGGAGAGACCACAACGAAACAAGAGAATATTCAATTATTGATACCGCATATTCTCAGTATATTATAGACACGTTTTCCTCTTGTACGGGAAAATGCGACGACAAAGAATGTCTGTCATCAAGTAAAACATGCGCCGAAATTCATAACAAAAATTATAAGAAAATAAAGGCAGAAATTGATACAGAAATCAAATCACTAATTACCGATTTGACGAAACTTTATACAACCACCATGAGCACCAATGACGAGTATAATCAGTATCTTGGTGCAAGTTATATTTCGGTTTTGTCTTCAGCGTCGGTTAAACCCAGTGTAAATGTAAACCTTTATACCTTAATTGCGTT